>NZ_JBASAD010000036.1:0-89490 GCF_049650445.1 Castellaniella sp.
GTACCAGCCTGCTCGCAGCCAAACCCGATGTCCTCATCGTCATCGGCAACGATCACCTGGCCAACAGCCGCACGCGTGCTTACCCGGATTTTCTGATTGGTATGGCACCGATGCATGTCGGCCCCTACGAATGGTACAAAGAGTGGCTGGGCTGTCGCGACTATCAGGTCAAGGGCAACCCTGCGGTCGCTGAGGCCGTGTTGCGCGGACTGAACCGGCGCGGCCACCGCATGCATGCCGAACGCGACAATCTGCGTTTTGACGATAACCTCTCGATCCCGGCGCTGCACATGAAGCTCGACGAGGGTGACATCACCGTGGTCCCGATTCTGCAGAACTGTACTGTTCCGCCCCTGCCCGATACGCACCAATGCTATGCGCTGGGCCAGTCCCTGGCTGACGTGATTGCCCATGACATGCCCGCCGACCTGCGCGTGGCGGTGCTGGGTTCGGGTGGCTTGAGCCATGAGCCGGGCGGTGCGCGCTACTGGTACATCGACAAGGAATTCGACCTCTGGTTCATGGAACTGATGGCCAGTGGCGACCACGACATGCTGCTCAAAGAACTGACGGTCGCCCGCATGGAGCAGGCCGGCTCCGGGGGCACCATGGAGGTACTGGCCTGGGTGGTGGTGGCCGGCCTGACGGGCCCGCGCTACGGCGCGCAGTCCGACTATGTCCTGCATAGCAACTTCAAGTGCGGGATCGGGGCCGTTCTATGGGATCTGAGCCGCACGGTCGACCAGCCGCTGCCCGTACGCGATCCCGGCCCGGTCACCACGGCACCTACGCTGCTGACGGCCTTTGATCCCAGCCTCGCCTCGCATGATCTGGTGCAGGATCTGAAATGGGACCCTCAACTCCGGGCGCGCTTTGCCACCCACGAATCAGACGTGCTGGATCGCTACCCCATGCGCCCCGAAGAGCGCCAGGCCATCGAGCAACGTGATTTTCGGGCGCTGTACGATCTGGGCTTTCACCCCTACCTGGGCGGTCAACTGGCACGGCTGATCTATGGCAACACAGCAGGCAAGGGTGCCACCATCGCGGTGCAAAAGCTGGTCGAATCCCTCCGTGGCCAGCAGATTGAAGCCTACGCCAGCGTGGAGGGCGTCACGGGGAAGGACTGACACGGGAATCGACCTCGCGCCATGCGCCGGGGGGCAGGTCTTCCAGGCCCCAGGGGCCGATGCGGATGCGCACCAGGCGCAAGGTGGGCAGTCCCACGGCGGCCGTCATGCGCCGGACCTGGCGATTGCGGCCTTCGTGAATGGTGATTTCCAGCCATGCGGTCGGGATGCTTTTGCGAAAACGCACCGGCGGATTGCGCGGCCAGAGCTGTGGTTCCGGCAGCCGGCGGGCCTGGGCGGGCAGGGTGGGGCCGTCCTTCAGCGTTACGCCGGTCCGCAGGTGCTGCAGTTGGGCCTCGGTCGGCTCCCCCTCGACCTGCACCCAGTAGGTTTTCGCCATCCGGTGCCGGGGATCGGCGATGCGTGCCTGCAGACGGCCGTCGTTGGTCAGCAGGAGCAGGCCCTCGCTGTCGCGGTCCAGACGCCCGGCCGGGTAGACGTCAGGGACATCGACGAAGTCCTTGAGCGTGGCGCGGCCCTGGTCGTCGCTGAACTGGGTCAGCACGTCGAAAGGCTTGTTGAGCACCAGCAGACGAGACCGCGCAGGCGGTTTCCGGGGTGTCCGGCGTGCACCGCCGGGTTGGGGACGTCGCGGCGGGGTTCCATCAGTCATGTGAGCCTTCCTGGGGCATGGGCGTGTGTGGCCATAGGTATCTGCCCAAAACAAAAAGCCCTTGATTCCATCTGGGATCAAGGGCTTCATGATACTTGGTGGCCGGGGGTACGATCCCGAAAGGGACGCAAACCGGCATGCATGCCGAGTCTTTTGAAAAGCGAGTGTGCCGGCGTCCAAAGCCCTGTTCCCGAGGCCGCCGTCGGATAGAATGGAGACACCGCCATCCGTCTTTGCAGGAGTCGCACATGACCGCCCGGATCAAGATCGATTTCGTCTCGGATGTGTCCTGTCCATGGTGCGCGGTGGGACTCGGCTCGCTGGAAAGCGCCTTGTCCAGGCTCCAGGGCGAGATCGAGGCGGAGATTCATTTTCAGCCCTTCGAGTTGAATCCGGACATGCCGCCCGAGGGGCAGGATACTGTGGAGCGCCTGTCGCGCAAGTACGGAATGACGCCTGAACAGGTGCGGCACAACGGCGAGCTCATCACGGCGCGTGGTCTTGAAGTCGGTTTTACGTTCAATATGGACAAGCGCACGCACACGTACAACACCTTCGATGCACATCGGCTTTTGCATTGGGCCGGCTTTGAAGGGCATCAGCTGGCATTGAAGCATGCGCTCTTGAAGGCGTACTTCACGGATGGCGAGAATCCCAGCGCGCATGATGTGCTGGTCAGGTTGTGCGGCGAGTCGGGGCTGGATGCCGGACGCGCGCGCGCGATCCTGGATTCTGACGAGTTCGCGGCGGATGTGCGCGAACGTGAGCATTTCTATGCACAGCAAGGCATCACTTCCGTGCCTTCCATCATCCTGAATGACCGGCATCTCATCCAGGGCGGGCAAACCCCCGAGGTCTTCGAGCGTGCGTTGCGGCAGGTGGCCGGAGCCCTCGCATCGTAAGCGCCCTTGGAGAAAAGCAGATTTGCCGAAAGCCAGATCGTCGTGGTGCTCAGAGAAAGCGAGGCTGGTCACCATCGCAACTGGGGATTTGGGCTGCGCTACCTGTATGGCCGCATAGCGTTCCTGCTTCTGACAATCGCTAAAAATGGGGGGAGATTACCGTGAACCACATACAGGCAGATGAAGAATCTCGTGTCGCTATTTTGATCGATTGTGACAATGTTCCCCCAGAAATCCTCGAATATGCACTATTGATATCGGCTCAGTTTGGACGTGCCACGATCCGACGTGGTTATGGCAACCAGAGAACCCTGGCTGATAGGTGGCGCGATGTGCTGGTCTCTTCTGCCTTTTCCCCTTGCCTGCAATATCAGTATGCTTCTGGCAAGAACACTGCCGATCTTGCCTTGGCGCTGGATGCGCTGGAGGCCCTGTTTGACGAGCGGGCTGATGTGTTTTGCCTGGTCACCAGCGATTCGGACTTTGCCTATCTTTGCCGCAAGTTGCGCGAACGTGGGTCTATGGTCTACATCATCGGTGAGCCTAAAACCCCAAGCGCGCTTCGCAATGCCAGTGATCAATTCTTTGAATGGATTCGAGAGGATGGTACAGCCACCCCGCTTGGCGAGGCAGGTTCAGAAGACACCAGGCAAAAGGCGGTGGATACCAAAGGCACTGCAAATAACAAGACAAAACCCCAGCAACGGCCAATCTTTGTTGTAAAGGCGGTCACCTTGCTTGCGAGTGAGTCGGTGGACGACAAGGTCCACCTTGGCCAGCTCGGGCAATATCTTAAGCGCACTGACCCCGCCTTTTCCCCTAAGACCTACGGATACACAGGCTTGCTGGAAATGTTGAAAACGTATGACCTGCTTGCCGTCCACAAGGAAAGCGCTGGTGGTTGGTCGGTGAGCGTGGTGAATGCTAAGCACTGAATGCAACAGGTGCTGTGCCCAGAACAAAAAGCCCTCAATTCCATTCGGAATCAAGGGCTTCATGTATTTGGTGGCCCGGGGCGGAATCGAACCACCGACACAAGGATTTTCAATCCTCTGCTCTACCGACTGAGCTACCGGGCCAAGACGCAGAATCATACATGAAAAATTGATCCTGTGCAGACAACGAGGCGTAAACGAGACGGTCGGCGTTCCATGACCGCGCGTGGCGTCCTATAATACAGTCCATCATCGTGTGCAACTACTTCTTGCGGGCATGTCCGTCGACGTCCTGACCTTTGGCTTGAACCACGTTTCCGCTCCGGTTTCGGTGCGGGAACGCGTGTCGTTTCCGCTCGATCTGGTTCAGCCCGCGCTGGCGGCCCTGCGTTCCACGTTTGGCAGCGGCGTGCGCGAAGCCGCCATTCTGTCCACCTGTAACCGCACGGAAATCTACTGTGCGGCCGATCCCGGCGTTGCGCCGGAACTGCCGGCCTGGCTGGCAGAGTTCAACCGGCTGGAAGCCGGCCTGCTGACGCCCCATCTGTATCAGTACCAGAAGAACGACGCCGTACGCCATGCCTTCCGCGTAGCCAGCGGCCTGGATTCCATGGTGCTGGGCGAACCGCAGATCCTGGGCCAGATGAAGGACGCCGTGCGCACGGCCGAACAGGCCGGCACGCTGGGCACCTTGTTGCACCAGTTGTTCCAGCGCACCTTCTCCGTCGCCAAAGAAGTCCGCTCGCAGACGGCCATCGGCGCGCATTCGGTGTCCATGGCCGCCGCCGCCGTGCGCCTGACCGAACGCGTGCTGGGGGACCTGTCCTGTAGCAACGTGCTGTTCATCGGCGCGGGCGAGATGATCGAACTCTGCGCCACCCACTTCGCTGCGGTGCGCCCGCGTCAGATCGCGGTGGCCAACCGCACGCTGGAGCGCGCCGAGACCCTGGCCGCCCAGTTCGACGCCCGCACCCTGAAGCTGTCGGAACTGCCGGATCACCTGGCCGAATTCGACGTGATCGTCTCCTGTACGGCCTCATCCCTGCCCATCCTCGGCCTGGGGATGGTGGAAAGGGCTGCGCGCGCACGGCGCCACCGTCCCATGGTGATGGTCGATCTGGCCGTGCCGCGCGACATCGAACCCGAGGTCGGTCGTCTGGCCGACGTCTATCTGTACACGGTCGACGATCTGGGGCGCATGGTGCAGTCCGGCACCGACGCTCGCCGCGCCGCCGTGGTCCAGGCCGAAGCCATCATCGAGGCGCGGGTGCGGCATTTCATGCACTGGCTCAGCAACCGCGAAATCGTGCCGGCGATCATCGACTACCAGCAAAGCGCCGACGCCTTGCGTCTGGCCGAACTGGACCGTGCCCGGCGGCTGCTGGCGCGGGGTGACGATCCTCAAGCCGTGCTCGAACTGCTGGCGCACAGCCTGACGCACAAATACATGCACGGCCCGTTGGCTGCGCTGAACCGCAGCGAGGGCGCCGAGCGCGACCAGATGTTGTCGCTGTTGCCCCGCCTGCTGCCCGAATCCGGCGCGCGTCGCCGGTAGCGGCGATCTCCTTTTCTTCGTGCCGATCCGGTCCCGCGCGGGCCGGGTGCCGGCTTTCTTGTGATTCCCCGGAACTTCCCCCATGAAAAGTTCGATGCGCAGCCGACTGGAACAGCTCGGCCACCGCCTGGCCGAGATCGATGCCCTGCTGGCCGAGCCGGACAGCGCCGATGACATGGACCGTTTTCGCAAATGGACACGCGAACGCGCCGAGCTGGAGCCGGTGGTGCGGGTCTTCGAATCCTGGCAGCGCGCGTGTGATGACCGGGACGCGGCGCGGGACATGCTGTCCGACCCCGACATGAAGGCGCTGGCCGAAGAAGAGCTGGCGGGCGCCGATGCGCGCATCGAGGCGCTGGAGGACGAGCTGCAGATCCTGCTGCTGCCGAAGAACCCGGACGATGACCGCAGCATCTTCCTGGAAATCCGCGCCGGCACGGGGGGAGACGAAAGCGCCCTGTTCGCAGGCGACCTGTTGCGCATGTACACCCGCTACGCGGAACTGCGCGGCTGGCGGGTGGAACTGATGTCCGAGAGCGAATCCGAACTGGGCGGTTACAAGGAAGTCATTGCCCATATCGAAGGCGACGGCGTCTACGGCCGGCTCAAGTTCGAGTCCGGCGCCCACCGCGTCCAGCGCGTGCCCGAGACCGAATCCCAGGGGCGGGTGCATACCTCGGCCTGCACGGTGGCGGTGATGCCCGAGGCCGATCCTCAGGCCGACATCCAGATCAATGCCAATGATCTGCGCATCGATACCTTCCGCGCCAGTGGGGCGGGGGGGCAGCACATCAACAAGACCGATTCGGCGGTGCGGATCACGCACTTGCCGACCGGCCTGGTGGTGGAGTGCCAGGACGACCGTTCGCAGCACCGCAACAAGGACAAGGCCATGCAGGTGCTGGCCGCGCGGCTGAAGGATCGTCAGCAGCAGGAAGTCCATGCCCGCGAGGCGGCCCAGCGCAAGAGCCTGGTGGGCTCCGGCGACCGGTCCGAGCGCATCCGCACCTACAACTTCCCGCAGGGGCGGGTCACCGATCATCGCATCAATCTGACCTTGTACAAGCTGGCGCAGACGATGGACGGCGACCTGGGTGAATTGACCGACGCCCTGCTGGCCGAGCACCAGGCCGAACAGCTCGCCGCGCTGGCGCTGGACTGAACATCATGAAACCACGCTCAAGCCCTGGGGGCGGGCGCGTTGCGGCCGCGCCCGGTATCCGTCGGCCATGAGCGCGCCGACGACCCTGCGCGCCGCTCTGGCAGCCAGCCCGCTGCCGCGCCTGGAGGCGCATCTGCTGTGGCAGCGGGTGCTGGGCGTGTCGCGCGCCTGGCTGATCGCGCATGACGCCGATCCCCTGGATCCGGTGCGTGTCGTCGCCTACCAGGCGCTGGAAGCGCGCCGGCTGGCGGGGGAGCCGATCGCCTACATCCTGGGCAGCCGGGAGTTTTTCGGCCGCGATTTCCAGGTCACCCCGGCGGTGCTGATCCCCCGGCCGGACACCGAACTGCTGGTCGAATGCGGCCTGCGGGCGATCCGGTCCGTGCGTGAACCTCGCGTACTGGACCTGGGTACGGGCAGCGGCATCGTGGCCGTGACGCTGGCGTTGGAGCGGCCCGACGCGCGCGTGCGGGCGACCGACTGCAGCGCCGAAGCTCTGGACGTGGCGCGAAAGAACGCACGCGCCCTGGGGGCGCAACTATGGTTTTCACACGGGAATTGGTACGATACAGAACTGGGTTCGGCGCGTTTCGATCTGATCGTCTCGAACCCTCCATACATCGACGCGCAGGACGCGCATCTGGGGCTGGGCGATCTGCGCTTCGAACCCGCGGGTGCCCTGACCGATGGGGCCGATGGCCTGCAGGCCCTGCGCGACATCGTGCAGGGGGCGCCGGATCATCTGTCTCCGGGCGGAGCCCTGTGTGTGGAACACGGTTGGGACCAGGCGGCGGCCGTCCGGTCCCTGTTTTTGAACCGGGGATTCGCCGACGTCGCCAGCGAGCGGGACCTGTCTGGCATCGAACGCGTCACCCGGGGGCATTTTTGATTTTAAGCGAGACCACCATGAGCGAAGCAGTCCAGTCCGAAGTCCAGAATTTCATCCGTGAAACGGTCACCGGCCATCCGGTCGTCCTGTTCATGAAGGGTACGGCCCAGTTTCCGCAATGCGGCTTTTCGGGCCGCGCGATCCAGGTCCTGAAGGAAATCGGCGTCACCAAGCTGGTGACCTTCAACGTGCTCGAAGATCCCGAAGTCCGTCAGGGCATCAAGGACTATGCCAACTGGCCGACGATTCCCCAGCTCTACGTCAAGGGCGAGTTCATCGGTGGCACCGACATCATGAACGAGATGCATCAGAACGGTGAACTGGCTCAACTGCTGAAGGACGCCGGGGCGATCGAGTGAGTTCCCCTGCGGGGGCCTCTGATCCGGTCAAGCGTCTGGTCGTCGGCATCAGCGGTGCGACCGGCGTCCGGTACGCCACGCGGCTGCTGGAAATCGCGCGGGCGCACGGTGGGGTGGAAACCCATCTCGTCATGTCGCCGTCCGGCGTGCTGAACGTCCGTCACGAGCTGGGTCTGGATCGTCAGGCCGTGCATGCCCTGGCCGATCACGTCCATAGTTTCCGCGACGTGGGTGCGGTGCTGGCCAGTGGCAGTTTCCGCACGGCCGGCATGGTGGTGGCGCCCTGTTCCATGCGGACGTTGGCGGCCGTGGCGCACGGCCTGTCGGACAACCTCATCACGCGGGCGGCGGACGTGACCCTCAAGGAACGCCGTCGGCTGGTGCTGATGGTGCGTGAAACCCCCTTCAATCTGGCGCATCTGCGCAACATGACGGCGGTGACCGAGATGGGCGGGGTGATTTTCCCGCCCTTGCCGGCGTTCTACCTGCGCCCGGCCACGCTGGACGATCTGATCGACCACACTGCCTGCCGTGTGCTGGAGTTTTTCGATATTTTCGTGCCTGGACCGCGTTGGGAAGGTCTCGATGAGCCGGGCATCCGCCACTCGCAGGGTGCCGGGGCTGCTTGATGTGCCGCCCCCACCTGTTTCCCGGAATGTGAGCATGATCAAAAAAGTCCCTGTGTCCCAATTGTGCGTCGGCATGTACGTGCATGACCTGGGTGGCTCTTTCCTGGATCATTCCTTCTGGCGTTCGCGCTTTCTGATCCAGAACGAACGCAAGCTGAAAAGGCTGCAGACGTCCCGGCTGGAGTGGGTGCTGATCGACACCAACCGGGGCATCGACCTGCGCTCCGGTGGGCCGGACGCCGTCGCGCCTGAGCCTCAGTCTGCGTCTCCGGCGCCCGGCGCGGCGCATTCCGCCGCGAAGTCGCATGCCGCTGAATCTCCGTCGCAGCCGCTCACACCCGAACAACAGGCCTTTGACGACGCCAAGGACATCATCGATGGCTCGCGTGAACAAGTAAAGCAATTGTTCGCCGATGCGGAACTGGAGGGCAAGATCGACCTGCGCCAGATCGAGGGCCTGGTTCAGGACATGGCCGATTCCATCGAAGGCCATCCGGACGCCTTGACCAGTCTGGCCCGCATCAAGCGCGCCGACCAGTATCTCTACGCGCACTCCGTGGCGGTGTCGGCGCTGATGACCGCGCTGGCGCGGACCCTGGAGCTGTCCGACGAACAGGTGCGTCTGGCCGGCATGGCCGGCCTGCTGCACGACATCGGAAAGATTCGTGATCCCGACGAGGTGCCCGGCAAGCTCGGCCGCCCGATCCAGCCGCCGCAGGAACTGCTGCGCAAGCATCCGGGCAGCGGTGCCGCGGTGCTGAGCCAGGACTCGAGCGTACCCCCCGAGGTCATCGACGTCTGTCTGCACCACCACGAGCGTGCCGACGGCAAGGGTTTCCCCGACGGGCTGCTTGGCGAGAACACCAGCCTGCTGGCCCGGATGGCCGCCATTTGCAATTACTACGACGAAGTCACCTCGACGCGGCCTTTCAAGAAAGGCTGGGACCCCGCCTTCGCGCTGTTCAAGATGCTGAAGTCTTCGGGCCAGTTCGACATGGACGTGCTGGGCGCCTTCGTGCGTACGGTGGGGCGCTATCCGCTGGGGTCCATCATCAGTCTGACGCAGAGCGAGCTGGGTCTGGTGGTGGAGCAGAACCCGGACACGCCGGAACTGCCCGTGGTCAAGATCTTCTATTCCATCCGCTGGAGCCACGCCATCCCGGAGCGCCGGGTGAATCTGGCCGATCCCGACTGCCCCAGCCGCGTCCTGCCCGTGGTCGCGCCGGTGGACTGGGCCCAATCAGGCTTGCCCGTGCCGTCCATTCTCTAGGATCTGGACGGAGGCGAACCGGCTCCGGCTGTCCGGGGTCGTGCACGCAAGCCGATCAGCACCGCCAGGACGATGCCCGTGGCGGCGAAGGTGCCTGTGGCGGTCCAGGTCCATTGCCAGTCGCCGCCTGCCCGGTTGACTACCCAGGCCACCACGGGCGGTCCGGCGAACTGACCCAGGGACGAGCCTTGCTGCATCCAGCCGATGGTCGTGGAGGTCGTCTGCGGGCTGGGCGCCAGGGTCAGCCCCAGCACGAACAGCGTGGCCGGCACCAGGCCGCCCACCATGGAAAACATCAACACGGCCACGAACTGGCCTGATGCGGGCAGACCGGCGCCAAACGCAGCCCAGGCGCACAGAATCATGGTGGCCAGCCCGGCCACCAGCAGTTGCCAGCCGGGTACTCCGCGATGCAGCAGGCGGCCGGCGGCTAGATTGCCGATCGCGTTGACGCCCGCGACGATGGCCGTCAGCAGCCCCGCCGTGGTGCCGCCGACGCCCTGGACGGCGTAGATCGTTGGCAGGAAACCGATCACCGCGATCCACTGGCCCGCATACAGGCCGAAGGTCAGGGCCAGCAGCCAGACGTTCAACGAACCCAGCGTCGTCCGGGTCAACTGCACCGGGGAATGCCGTGGCTGATCGGAGGCGGCAACGGGGTCCGGCGGCACGAGGTGTGCGGTGAGCAGCAGGCAGCACAGCGTCAGCGCCGCCAGCAGCGACCACAGCAACTGCCAACTGCCCACACTGAGCACCCAGGACCCCGTCAGCAGGATGACTACGGTGCCCAGCGGCATGTAACTGCCCCACAGGCCCATGATGCGGCTCAGCCGGTCCGGCGGCACGAGGCGGCGGATCAGCGCGGGAGTCGGCATGGCCACCATCAGCACGCCGAGGCCCTCGGCGGCGCGGCATAGCAGCACCAGCAGGCTGGTGTCCAGCAGGGCGCCCAGCATCGAGGTGGCCGCCAGGATGGCCAGGCCGATCAGAACGCAGCGGCGCAGGCCGATGCGTTCGGCCACCAGCGCGATCGGCAGGCCCAGGATCAACCCGCCGAGCTGCACGGCCGACAGCAGGAAGCCCGATTCCACCAGGCTGAGATGAAATTCGGCTTGCAACTGGGGCAGGGCCGGGGGCACTTTCCAGATGTGCAGTGCGGCGCACATGCCGACCAGCACCAGAAACAGGGCCGCGCGCACGGCGGCATGGATCTCGGGTGCAGTGCGGGATTCAGGGTCGGCGTGTAGCGGCATGGGCGATCAGAGAGGGTCAGGGAGAAGCGGTTTTACGGGGCAGCCAGTGCCAGAACATCCAGGCGGCGACGAAGCCCAGGGCGCCGATGGCGGTGATGCCGCTGGCGAGTGACAGCGCCGCAGTGACGGCGGACATCAGCAAGGGGCCGCCGCCGCCGCCGAGGTCGGTGATCAGCCGCCAGAGGCCCAGGAACCGGGTGCGGTCGCCAGGCGGGGAGGCGTCGGCGCCGATGGTCATGATGATGCCCGAGCCGATGCCGTTGCCTACGCCCAGCACCATGCTGACCATCAGCAGGCCGACGAATCCCGCCGTCCAGGGAATGGCGATCAGGCTGGCACCCATGATCAGCATGCAGGGCAGGGCGACCCAGTGGCGGCCGTGCAGGTCCATGATCCGGCCCGCGGGATAGAACAGCAGCATGTCCACGCCACCCATGATGCCGTAGATCAGGGCGGTCTGCGTGGCGTCCAGGCCGATCTGATCGGCCCAGAGCGGGATGACGATCTGGCGGCAGGCGCGGATCGCCGCAACCAGCGCGGTGGCCACCCCCAGTGTCAGGAGGACGCCTGCGTGTGCGCGAGCCAGGTCCGCCAGGGACAGTGGCGGGGCGTTGCGGTGCGCGGTGCGGTCGCGGGGTTCGAGATCCGGGACGCTGAAGGCCAGGATGCCGGCGCCCAAGAGGGCCAGAATGGCGGCCCAGTAGGCCCCTTGCAGCCCCAGCAGGTGGATGAAGCCGGCAGCCATGAAGGGGCCTGCGAACAGCCCCACCCGCATGGTGCCTCCCAGTGTGGACATGGCGCGCGCGCGCATGTGGGGCGGTACGGCCTCGATCAGGTAGGTCTGGCGAGCCAGCAGAAAGACGGAACTGGCCAGGCCGACCATCAGGACGCCCAGGCCGAAGGTCCAGGGGGTACGGGCAATCAGGCACAGCACCAGCGCGGCCAGGCTGAAAGCGGCGGCGCCGATCATGGCGCGGCGTTCGCCGTAGCGGTTGGTCAGCGCAGCGGCCGGCAGGTTGGCGAGCATCGAGCCGATGCCGATCAGGGCGACGATCAGGCCGGCTTGTGCGGAACTGGCACCCAGTTCGCGGGCGCTGAGGGCGAGGACGGGGTAGATGGCGCCTTCGCCCAGGCCGAAAAGCAGGGAAGGACCAAATGCCGGCAGGGCGATCCGCGCCAGGCTGAAGGAATCGGAGGAGGGAGGCACGCCGGAAGGGTCGTGATGACCAAATCGGCATTGTCGCATACGGTAGGCGCGGCTGTGTCCGAATGCGACCCGAATGCGACCCGGATGCGGCGCAGTGGGTGAGTTTCCCTATTCCCTTCATGGAAATTGGCAGATTCAATCAGAGATCAGATTAGGCGTTATTACCGATTGCGAGAGGCTTCAAGTTTCGTGCATCATGCACGCGCTCTCAGCCGTTTACAAAGCGGCACATTTAACCGGTTTACCAACCAACTTAGGGGCTCTCTCTCATGCAACGTCGTTCCTTCCTCAAGAAGGCTGCCCTCGGTGCGGCCGCTGGCGGCGCCACCCTGGCCGCTCCCGTCTTCGCCCAGGAATCGCCCACCCTCACGTGGCGTCTGGCTTCCAGTTTCCCCCGCAGCGCCGACGCCATCTATTCCGGTGGCGAAAACGTCGCCAAGTTCGTCTCCGAGGCGACTGGGGGCAAGTTCCAGATCCGCGCCTTTCCTGGTGGCGAAATCCTGCCCGCGCTGGGTGTGCTCGACGGCGTGCAGAACGGCACGGTCGAATGCGGCCATACCGCGTCCTACTACTATTTCGGCAAGGATCCGGCCCTGTGCTTCGACGGCGCCGTGCCCTTCGGCCTGAACACCCGCCAGTACAACGCCTGGGTGCGTCACGCCGGCGGCCTGCAGGTGCTGCGCGAGATGTTCGCCAAGTTCAACATCGTGAACTTCCCCTGCGGCTACACCGGCACCCAGATGGGTGGCTGGTTCCGCAAGGAAATCAAGACGGTCGATGATCTCAAGGGCCTGAAGTTCCGCACGGCGGCCTTCGCCGGCGCGGTGTTGATGAAGCTCGGCGTGGTGCCGCAGCAGATTGCCGGCGGCGACATCTACCCGTCCCTGGAAAAGGGCACCATCGACGCGGCCGAATGGATCGGCCCCTATGATGATGAAAAACTCGGCTTCCACCGCGTGGCGCCGTTCTACTACTTCCCCGGCTGGTGGGAAGGCACGCTGCAGGTGTCCCTGTACGTCAACAAGGACAAGTACGAAGCCCTGCCCAAGCACTATCAGGCTGTGCTGGACCAGGCTTCCGCCCTGGCGACCAACACCATGATCGCGACCTACGACGCCGAGAACCCCAACGCCCTCAAGCGCCTGATCGCCGAAGGCGCCAAGCTGCGCGCTTTCCCGAAGCCCGTCATGGACGCCTGCTACAAGGCCGCCCAGGAAACCTACGCGGAGCTGTCCGCCAAGGATGCGGGATTCAAGAAGATCCATGACGCTTACATGGGCTTCCGCGACCATGAAATCCCGTGGTTCCGCATTGCTGAAGGCAGCTTCGACCAATACATGGCCACGGCCGCCAAGTAATCGACGCCTCGTGCCGGCCTTCTTTCAAGGCCGCTCATGACCGGTTCACGCGCTAGCCCCCCTCGAGGGGGCTTGCGCGTGTCCGGGTGCAACCCCTTTTTCATCGGCTCTCACCATGAATGCACTTCTCGCCCTGTCGCGAGCGATTGACGCCGTCAATCGCCGCGTGGGCCGGGCCGTGACCTGGTTGATCCTGCTTGCCGTTCTCGTCAGTTCCATCAATGCGACGGTCCGCAAGCTGTTCAACGTCAGTTCCAATGCCTGGCTCGAATTGCAGTGGTATCTGTTCGGCGCCATCTTCCTGTTGGCGGCCGGCTATACCCTGCTCAAGAACGAACACGTCCGCGTCGACGTCCTGGCCTCGCGCTTTTCGCGGCGCACCCAACTCTGGATCGAAGTCTTCGGCGTGCTGTTCTTCCTGCTGCCCGCCTGCGGGCTCATCATGTGGCTGTCCTGGCCGTTCTTCATGGACGCCTACGTGAACCACGAGCAATCCTCGAACGCGGGCGGCCTGATCCGCTGGCCGGCCAAGCTGCTGATTCCCATCGGCTTTGCCCTGCTGGTGGCTGCCGGCGTGTCGCACATGATCAAGAGCATCGGTTGTCTGCTTGGCCGCTGCCCTGATCCCCGCGACGTGCACACGGGCAAGTCCGCCGAGGAACTGCTCGCCGAAGAAATCGCCCGCGAGGCGCAACAGCGCGAGTCCTCCTCGCATGAGGGGCACTGACCATGGAAGCATTGTTACTGGCTTATATGGCGCCGATCATGTTCGGCATGCTGGTGGTCCTGCTGTTGCTGGGGTTTCCGGTGGCTTTTTCCCTGGCAGCCAACGGGATTTTGTTCGGCCTGATCGGGATCGACCTGGGTCTGCTGTCTCCGGCGCTGTTCCAGGCCCTGCCCCAGCGCGTGTTCGGCGTGATGGGCAACGAGTCCCTGCTGGCGGTGCCGTTCTTCACCTTCATGGGCTTGATCCTGGAACGCTCCGGCATGGCCGAGGATCTGCTGGAGACTGTCGGCCAGTTGTTCGGTCCGCTGCGCGGCGGCCTGGCGATCGCGGTCGTTCTGGTGGGTGCGATGCTGGCGGCGACGACTGGCGTGGTGTCTGCCTCGGTGATTTCGATGGGGCTGATCTCGCTGCCCATCATGCTGCGCTACGGCTATGACCGCAAGCTGGCGGCCGGCGTGATCGCGGCCTCCGGCACACTGTCGCAGATCATCCCGCCCTCGTTGGTGCTGATCGTGCTGGCCGACCAGTTGGGCCGCTCCATTGGCGACATGTACAAGGGTGCCTTCCTGCCGGGCTTCGCCCTGACGGGGCTGTACATCTTGTACGTCGTTGCGATCGCCTTGTTCAGGCCGAAATCGGCACCCGCCATCCCGCCCGAGGCGCGCACCTTCATCGAGCCCAGCGGCGGGCACGGCATCCCTTCGCTGCTGGTGCTGATGGCCCTGTCCGTCGGTATTTCCGTCGTGGGTGTGGAACTGCTGCTGGACGACGGGACGCACGTGGACGAACTGATCGTCACCAGCATCCTTCTCTGGGGCGTGGCGGCTTTCGTCATGGCCGGGGTCAACAAGATCCTGCGTCTGGGGCTGCTCTCGCAGATCGCCGAGCGCGTGACCTTCGTCATGATTCCGCCGCTGGCACTGATCTTCCTGGTGCTGGGCACGATCTTCATCGGCGTGGCCACGCCGACCGAAGGCGGCGCCATGGGCGCGGTCGGTGCGCTGGTGATGGCCATGATCAAGCGACGGCTGAATTTCACGCTGCTGCGCCAGGCCATGGACACCACCACGACGCTGACCTGCTTCGTGGTGTTCATCCTGATCGGCTCCTCGGTGTTCAGCCTGACCTTCCGTGGCGTGAACGGCGACCTGTGGGTCGAGCATCTGCTCACGGGCCTGCCGGGCGGCGAGATGGGCTTCCTGATCGTGGTCAGCCTGCTGACCTTTGTTCTGGCCTTCTTCCTGGACTTCTTCGAGCTGGCCTTCATCATCGTGCCGCTGATCGGGCCGGTGGCCGACAAGATGGGCATCGACCTGATCTGGCTGGGCATCCTGCTGGCCGTGAACATGCAGACGTCTTTCATGCACCCGCCGTTCGGTTTCGCGCTGTTCTATCTGCGGTCGGTGGCGCCCAAGGAAGACTACCAGGATCGGATCACCGGCAAGACCATCGCCAAGGTCACCACCGGCGATATCTATTGGGGCTCGATCCCCTTCATCGTGATCCAGATCGCCATGGTGATCCTGGTGCTGTTGTATCCCGGCATGGTCACGCACTACAAGGCGGACCGGCCCCAGGTGAACATCGAGGACGTCAAGCTCGATATGGGCAACTTCGGTGGCTATGGTGCCGATACCGGGGGCCAGGCGAGCGAGCCCTCGGATCAGGACTACAACAGTATGTTCAAGTAGGGCCTGTGTCGCGTCCGGCCCCGCCTCAGCGGGGCCGGCGCGCGCGGATCATGTCCACCCATGCCGCCAGTGGCATGGGGCGGGCCAGCAGATAGCCTTGCTGGGCGTGGCAGTCGTGTTCGAACAGGAACCGGGATTGCGCTTCGGTTTCCACGCCCTCTGCGACCACGCGCAGATCGAGCTTGTCGGCCATCGCCAGGATCAGTTGGACGATGGCGAGGCTGTCGCTGTCGCCCGGGATGTCCTGGACCAGGCTTTTGTCGATCTTCAGTTCGTACAGCGGCAGGCGCTTCAGGTAGGCCAGGTTGGAATAACCGGTGCCGAAATCGTCGATGGAAAAACGGATTCCCAGCAGGGCCAGTGCCTGCATGCGCCGGGTGACGGCCTGTATATCCTGGATCAGCACGCCTTCGGTGATCTCGAAGATCAGCCGATTGCCCGGGATGTTCTTGTTTGCCAGCGTGTCGCGCACGGTTTCGACGAACTGGGGTTCCATCAACTGCCGGGGGCTGACGTTCAGGGACAGGGGGTAGGTCTCGCCTTCTTCCTGCAGCGTCACCAGGGCGTCGCAGGCGAATTGCAGGGACCAGCTCCCCAGCAGGCTGATCAGGCCGGTTTCCTCTGCGATGGGGATGAACAGGGCGGGTGAGACCGGCCCTCGGGTGGGGTGGGTCCAGCGGGCCAGCAGTTCGCCGCCGGTGACGCGCCCGTCGTGGCCGAACTGAGGCTGGATGTACAGGGTGAGGTGCGGTGTGCCGATGGTCTGCAGCAGATCATGTTCCAGCCAGAGTCGCTGCTCGACCTCGGATTGCAGGCTCTGCTCGTAGAACGTGACCTGGTTGCCGCCGTGCTGCTTGGCGCGGTGGGTGGCCATGTCGGCCTCGCGCATCACGGAGTCGATGGTCTGGCTGTCCGCCTGGATCAGGGTCAGGCCGATGCTGCCGGTGACATAGATGGGCTTGCCCTGGACGGAGAATGCGCTGTTGCAGACGGCGATCCGCAGTTTCTCGGCCACATGCATGGCATTGCGGGCAGCATCGTTGACTTTGCTGCTCAGATCGTCGAGCAGCACGATGAACTCGTCGGCGCTGACGCGCGACACCATATCCTGGTCGCGCACGCTGGTCCGCAAGCGGTCCGCAATGCCGCACAGCACCTGGTCGCCGGTGTCATGTCCATGCATGTCGTTGATTCGCTTGAAGCCGTCCAGATCAATCAGCAGCAGTGCGCCGATGGGCCGGCCCGGTCTGGCCGATTCGAGCATCTGCGTCAGATGGCTCAGTGCCGTGCGCCGGTTGGGCAGGCCGGTCAGCGCGTCGTAGACGGCCAGGTGGTGAGCGGTCTCCTCGGCGCGCAGCCGTTCGGTGATGTCGGTGGCGACCGTGCAGATGGCTTCCAGGGTTCCGTCCGGGTCGCGCATGGGCGCCTTGATCGTCAGGAAGGTGCGTGGCTCGCCCTGACGCGGTTGCAGGGTCATCTGCGACACGCTGCGTTCGTGGGAATCGATCACGGCCTGGTCGCTGCTGCGGATGCGGGACAGGGATTCGGCGTCGTCCAGGACGTCTTCGTCTCGCAGGCCGATGAGCTGGCCTTCGTTCAGGCCCAGGAATGCTTCGTGTTTGTCGTTGGCGAAGGTATAGCGGAAGTCCAGGTTCTTGATGCCGACAGCGGCGTCGATGGCGTCCAGGATGGCTCCCAGGCGGCGCTCGCTGCGCCGCAGACGCCGCCGCTGGTGGCGAAGCTGGGTGCGCAGCACCAGGGTCACGATCAGGGTCAGGATCAGCAGTCCGCTCAGGCCGCCGACGATCCAGCGGCCGTATAGGCTCAGCAGGGATTGGGAACGCGGCAGGCGCCAGTTGTCCAGGGTGTGATAGTAGAACGAGCCCGGGGAGGCCTGCCAGGCGCTGAGGTGGCGGTCGATGGCCGCAAGGACTGTGGGGAAGCGGCCCTTCGGGGCGGCGAAGTAGGCCTGAGTGGGTTGAAAGATGATGGGTGTGGCGACGAGCTTGTGTTCTTGCGCCAGCAGTTCGCCGGCGTAGAAATCGGCCACCACGGCGTCGTCCTGGCCGGCCAGCACGCGCCGGAAACCGGCGTCCAGGTTCAGGACCGGGTCGATGCGGGCGTTGATGCCCAGGCTGGGCAGGGCGGTTTTCAGGTAGTCCTGCTGGAGTGAGCCTTCCAGGACCGCGATAGCGTGATTCTTCAGGTCCTCGATCGAGCGCAGGGTATGGTCCGGCCGGGCATAGACCTGAGACCAGCTATGCAGTGCCGGGACGTGATGCAGATTGAACGTCTGGGCCCGTTCCAGAGTGTAGAAGACGTCGGGCAACAGGTCGATCTTGCCCTCCGCCAGCAACTGCATGCACTGCGCCCAGTGGCAGGCCTGGGTCCGGATCGTCCAGCCCTCCTGGCGGGCGATTTCGTTCAGCAGTTCGCCGAGGATGCCCGCCGGGCGGCCGTCCCGGGCGATGTAGATGTCGGGTTTCTGGTCGTAGATGCCGACGTCCAGGGTCAGGGCGGCGCGCGCGTGCGGTGCGAACAGCCCCAGGCACAGCACCAAGGCTGGCAAGAGGATGCTGCAATACACGCGGTGCAGGCGAGCGCGAAAGGCCATAAGGGTTCGGTCCGGGGACCGGATGAGCGGCGCCCGGTCCCCCGCAGGCGGGGCGGTGCCTATGGCGCGCTGGCACGAATCCAAAAGAGAACATCATAGTGCGAGGCGGAACAAATCAAAATGGCGCACAGTCCGCAGGATTGTCATCAGTTGTACGGATTGTGAACCAATATGAAAACCGCGTCGTGAACCTTTGCTCGTCTGACCCAGTGTCGGGGTTAGGGCGCCGCAGGTGCGTGGGCGGCGTACAATGCCGGCACGCATTTCCATTGCATTCCCCCAAAAGGTGGATCATGTCCCAGCGATTTCTTGCGGATGCGCGCGCCCGGATCGGGCAGTTGCGCGAAGAAGGCTTCTACAAGTCCGAGCGTGTCATCGCCAGCCAGCAGTCTGCTCGTGTGCGCCTGTCTGACGGCGCCAGCGTGCTGAATTTTTGCGCCAACAACTACCTGGGACTGGCCAACGATCCGCGCCTGATCCAGGCCGCTGCCGATGGCCTGGCGGCCGACGGTTTCGGTCTGGCGTCGGTGCGTTTCATCTGTGGCACCCAGACGGGACACAAGGCACTGGAATCCGAACTGGCTCATTGGCTGGGGATGGGCGACGCGATCCTGTATTCCAGTTGCTTCGACGCCAACGGCGGTCTGTTCGAGGCCCTGCTGGACGAGCAGGACGCCATCGTCAGCGACGCACTGAACCACGCCAGCATCATCGACGGCATCCGCCTGAGCAAGGCGCGCCGCTACCGCTACGCCAACAACGACATGGCCGACCTGCGCGCGCAGCTTCAGGCCGCCCGTGACGGCGGGGCGCGGCACATCATGATCGCTACCGATGGCGTGTTCTCCATGGACGGCATCATCGCCGACCTGGCGTCGATCTGCGATCTGGCCGATGAATTCGACGCCCTGGTGATGGTGGACGATTCCCATGCCGTGGGCTTCATGGGTGCGGGCGGTCGTGGCACGCCGGAACACTGCGGCGTCGCGAACCGGGTCCACATCCTGACCGGGACGCTGGGCAAGGCGCTGGGCGGGGCCTCGGGCGGCTACGTCGCGGCCGATCCCGTGATCGTCGAGCTGCTGCGCCAGCGCTCGCGGCCCTATCTGTTTTCCAATACGCTTGCCCCCGCCATCGTGGCGGCGTCGCGGCGGGTGATCGAACTGCTGCAGGACGCCGAAGGCGCCGATCTGCGCGCCCGCGTCCACCGCAACGGCGCGCATTTCCGCCGCGAGATGCAGGCGCTGGGCTTCGATCTGGTGCCCGGCGAACATCCGATCATTCCGGTGATGCTGGGCGACGCCGCGCTGGCTGGTCGCATGGCCGACGCCCTGCTGGCGCAGGGCATTTACGTGATCGGCTTTTCCTATCCCGTGGTGCCCAAGGGGCGTGCCCGCATCCGCACCCAGATGAGCGCGGCCCACACGCCCGAGGACATCGGCCGCGCCGTCCAGGCCTTCGCCCGCGTCGGACGAGACCTGGGCGTTATTGCCTGACGGCCACTTCCCGGAGATTGTCATGAGAGCCTTGGCCAAAATGCAGCCTGCCGTCGGGCTGGAAATGGTGGATGTCCCGAAGCCCGTCATCGGGCACAACGACCTGTTGATCCGCATCCGCAAGACCGCCATCTGCGGCACCGACATCCACATCTGGAAATGGGACGACTGGGCCGCGCGCACCATCCCCGTGCCCATGCACGTCGGCCATGAATACGTGGGCGAAGTCGTCGAAATCGGTCAGGAAGTCCAGGGCTTCCGGATCGGCGACCGCGTTTCCGGCGAAGGGCACATCACCTGCGGCCATTGCCGCAACTGCCGTGCCGGCCGTCGCCATCTGTGCCGCAACACTCAGGGTGTGGGCGTCAACCGTCCCGGCGCTTTCGCCGACTATCTGGTGATCCCGGCCTTCAACGCCTTCCGCATTCCGGATGACGTGTCCGACGATCTGGCTGCGATCTTCGATCCCTACGGCAACGCCACCCACACGGCGCTGGCCTTCGATCTGGTGGGCGAGGATGTGCTGATCACAGGGGCCGGTCCGATCGGCGCCATGGCGGCGGCGATTGCCCGCCACGTGGGCGCGCGCAACGTCGTCATCACCGACGTCAACGATTACCGCCTGGATCTGGCTGCCCGCATGGGTGCCAGCCGAACGGTGAACGTGGCCCGCGAGGACCTGCGCGACGTGATGCGTGAACTGGGCATGACCGAGGGCTTCGACGTGGGCCTGGAAATGTCCGGCGTGCCCAGTGCCTTTGCCTCGATGCTGGGTCAGATGAATCATGGCGGCAAGATCGCCATGCTGGGCATCCTGCCCGACGGCGTGGGCATCGACTGGAGCCAGGTCATCTTCAAGGGGCTGGAGATCAAGGGGATCTACGGCCGCCAGATGTTCGAGACCTGGTACAAGATGGTCGCCATGTTGCAAAGCGGCCTGGATCTGTCCCCCATCCTGACCCACCACTACCCGGTGGCTGACTTCCGCCAGGGCTTCGAGGCGATGCTGTCAGGCCAGAGCGGCAAGGTCATCCTGAATTGGAATTAAGCGCTACAGCCGCCGCAGCAATCCGTCGATTTCCGCTCGCCCCATCCCGCGTGCCAGCGCCAGCCGCAGGGCGATGCGCGCTTGCAGTGGATTGAGCGCATGGGCGGCCAGCGAGCCGCCGGCCTGTGCCGCGTCGTCGGTGACCAGGCCGTCCGGCACCCGGCTGGCGCGCACGCACACCAGGCCCCGGCGGATCGCCTGAGCGCAGCCCCGCACAGCGGCGGGACTGAGGCTGCCGTTGCCCATGGCGGCGACCACCAGGCCGCGCGATCCGGCCTGAATCGCGGCGGCGTAGGGGTATGCGGGCGCATCCTGGTAATCGAGAATGACGTCCACCGGGGGCAGCGTCCGCAGGCCGGACAGGGCGAAGGGGGCCGTAGCCGGCAGATCGGGTCGGACTGAATAGCGCGCCTGGCCGTCGGTGACCGCGCCCAGCACGCCCGTGCCGTCCGCCCCGAAGGCGTCCACCCGCGTGGTGTGGCGCTTGGCCGCGTGCCGTGCCGCGACGATGCAGTCGTTCAGGACCACCAGCACGCCCCGGTCGCGGCTGGCCGGATCGGCTGCCGTCAACAGGGCGTTCACCAGATTCAGCGGCCCGTCGGCGCTCAGGGCCGAGGCCGGGCGCATCGCGCCGACCAGCACGACGGGCTTGGGGCTGCGCACCGTCAGGTGCAGGAAGAAGGCGGTTTCTTCCAGGCTGTCGGTCCCGTGGGTCACGACCACCGCGTCCACGTCCGGCGCGCGCAGGTGGCGCTCTATCAGGCGCGCCAGCCGCAGGACCTGGGCGGTGCCCAGATTCCGGCTGTCCACGTTGAACGGCTGTTCGCAGCGGATCTCGGCCACGTCGCGGGCGCCGGGGATCGCCGCCAGCATGGCTTCGATCCCCTGGGTGACCTGGTAGCCGGTCAGTGTGCGGGCGTCGCCTGCCGTGGCGGCGATGGTGCCGCCCGTGCCGATCAGGACCAGACGCGGTCGCATCGGTCCCGACGGGTTCGTCCTGGAGGCGCGCGGGCGGGGCATCAGGGGTACAGGCCGCGCACCTGACGGGCTTCGAGGATGCGGGTGCAGGCCACGATGAAGGATGCCGTGCGCAGCGACACGCCGTGCTGGCGGGCGACCCCCGACACGGCCGCGTAGGCGGCCCGCATCATGGCTTCCAGACGGTGGTTGATTTCCTGCTCCGTCCAGAAGAAGCTGGAGAAGTCCTGCACCCACTCGAAGTAGCTGACCGTGACGCCGCCCGCGTTGGCGACCACGTCCGGGACGATGATCGTGCCCTTGGCCGAGATGATGTCGTCGGCTTCGGGGGTGGTCGGGCCGTTGGCGCCTTCGACCAGGATGCGGGTATGGATCAGGTCGGCGTTGTCGTGGGTGATCTGGCCTTCCAGGGCGGCCGGAATCAGGATTTCGGTTTCCAGCGACCAGAATTCCTGGGGCGTGAGCGTCTCGGAGTCGGGGGCGCCGCCCACGCCGCCGCTTTCGCGCACGTGATCGAACAGGGCCAGGACGTTCAGGCCGCGGGCGTTGTGGATGATGCCGGTGTGGTCGTACACCGCGATGACCTTGGCGCCGGCTTCGTGAAACAGACGCGCAGCGGTGCCGCCCACGTTGCCGAAGCCCTGGATGGCGATGCGTGCGCCCTTGATGTCGATGCCGGACTCGCGTGCGGCTTCGCAGGCGGCCACGTAGACGCCGCGGCCGGTGGCTTCGACGCGGCCCAGGCTGCCGCCCAGTGCGATCGGCTTGCCCGTCACCACGCCGGTGGTGGTGGCGCCTTCGTTCATGGAGTAGGTGTCCATCATCCAGGCCATGATCTGACCGTTGGTGTTCACGTCCGGCGCGGGGATGTCCTTGTTGGGGCCGATGATGTCATGGATTTCGCTGGTGTAGCGGCGCGTGATGCGTTCCAGTTCGCCCAGGGAGTGCTTGCGCGGGTCGATGCGGATGCCGCCCTTGGCGCCGCCGAAGGGCAGGTTCACGGCGGCGGACTTGACCGACATCCAGGCCGACAGGGCCATGACTTCGGACAGGGTCACGTCCTGATGGTAGCGCACGCCGCCCTTGCCGGGCCCGCGCGAGGTGTTGTGCTGCACCCGATAGCCTTCAAAGTGGGCGACGGAACCGTCATCCAGTTCCACCGGCACGTCCACGATCAGGATGCGTTTGGGGCGCTTCAGGGTTTCGACCCAGCGCGCCAGAGAGCCCAGGTAGGGCGTGACACGGTCGACCTGTTCCAGGTAGATGCCCCAGGGACCGGGATGGGCGGGGTCCAGATAGGAGGGCAGGACTTGGGGAAGCGGTTCGGACATGATGGGCAGCCTTTGGTGTGAGTGCAGGGCAGTCAGAGACATGCGATTGACCCCATTTTAGTGCCGCAAGGGCGTTCTGTGTCCGGGCGGGGGCTAGGGCTCTCTGGCGGTTATATCGAATCAACGTTTTTTTCGTTCCGCCCGGAACAGTGGGCGGGCACACTGGGTACTTCCGTCGGCGCAAAGCCGGCTTTGCGCCATGGAGAAAAAATCGTGTCGATGACGCTGTCCCCGCCGCAGGCGGCGCGCTGGGAGGCCCTGCTGGCGGGTCTCGCGCGCATTGTGGACATCCACCCGGATGCGCTGCTGGCCTCGTCCATGGGGATCGAGGACACCTTGCTGATCCACGCCGTGGCGCAACTGCCCCGGCCGTTGGAGGTTTTCATGCTGGACACCGGCCGCCTGCACGCGGCAACACTGGGCATGGTGGACGTCATACGGGATCGCTATGGTATCGAGACGCGCGTGATGCAGCCCGATCCGCAGGCCGTGCAGGACCACGTGGCCGCGCACGGCGAGTTCGCCTTTTATGAAAGTGTGGAATTGCGCCAGGCCTGCTGCGGCATTCGCAAGGTCGAACCGCTGCGCCGCGCGCTGGCGGGCCATACGGCCTGGATCACCGGCCAGCGGCGCGAGCAGTCCCTGACCCGGGTCGAATTGCCCGACACGCAGTGGGACGACACGTTCGGCCTGCAGAAATTCAATCCCCTGGCGTTCTGGACGACCGACGAAGTCTGGGGCGTGGCGCGCGCGCTGGACGTGCCCTACAACCCGCTGCACGACCGGGGATATCCCTCCATCGGTTGCGAACCCTGTACACGCGCCGTGCGCCCCGGCGAGGATGCGCGCGCCGGGCGCTGGTGGTGGGAACAGCGCGACAGCCGCGAATGCGGCCTGCATGCCGGTAATTTGCGCACGGCGGGAACACCGGGCGTGCGCCCGCGCACCCCTCTTTCCACGGACTTCACGGAAACATCGACATCATGAGCACTGCCGTACTCACTCGCACGCACCTCGACTGGCTGGAATCCGAAGCCATCCACATCCTGCGCGAAGTCGCCGCCGAATGCGCGCGGCCCGTGCTGCTGTTTTCCGGCGGCAAGGATTCCTGCGTGCTGCTGCGCCTGGCGGAAAAAGCCTTCCGCCCGGGGCGCTTTCCCTTTCCCCTGATGCACATCGACACCGGTCACAACTTCCCCGAGGTGATTGCCTTTCGCGACCGTCGCGCGGCGGAGCTGGGCGAGGAACTGATCGTGCGCAGCGTCGAGGATTCCATCGCGCGCGGTACGGTGGTTTTGCGCCACGCCAACGATTCGCGCAACGCGGCCCAGGCCACGACACTGCTGGAATCGATCGCGGAATTCGGCTTTGACGCCTGCATCGGCGGCGCCCGCCGGGACGAGGAAAAGGCCCGCGCCAAAGAACGCATCTGCTCGTTTCGCGACGAGTTCGGTCAGTGGGACCCCAAGGCCCAGCGTCCGGAGCTCTGGAATCTGTACAACACCCGCGTGCATCCGGGCGAGAACATCCGCGTCTTCCCGATCTCGAACTGGACCGAACTGGACGTCTGGCAGTACATCGAGCGCGAAGGTCTGGAACTGCCCTCGATCTACTACACCCACGAGCGCGAAGTCGTGCGCCGCAACGGTCTGCTGGTCCCCATCACGCCGCTGACGCCGCCGCGCGAAGGCGAACGCCCCGAACACCTGAGCGTGCGCTTTCGCACGGTGGGGGACGTGTCCTGCACCTGCCCGGTGGCGTCCACCGCAGCCACGCCGGCCGACATCATCGCCGAGACGGCCGTCACCACCATCACTGAGCGCGGCGCTACGCGCATGGACGACCAGACCAGTGAGGCGTCGATGGAACGGCGCAAGAAACAAGGCTATTTCTGAGCGCCTGGCCTGACAAGCCCATGCATCCGAACTTGAGCATCCAAATCGGATCAAGGAATCACAATGAACGCAATCAATGAACAATGGCCGCTCGCGCCCGAAACCAGTGTGCTGCGCCTGATCACTGCGGGGTCCGTGGACGACGGCAAATCCACGCTGATCGGTCGCCTGCTGGTCGA
Organism: Castellaniella sp.; assembly: GCF_049650445.1. Lineage (GTDB taxonomy): Bacteria > Pseudomonadota > Gammaproteobacteria > Burkholderiales > Burkholderiaceae_B > Castellaniella. The sequence continues at coordinate 25,222 of NZ_JBASAD010000036.1, forward strand.
CAGCAAAGGGGTGTTCGCCGATCAGCTCCAGGCCATCGCAGGCTCGAAATACACCCGTGCGCCCAATAGCGAACTGGATCTGGCGCTGCTGACCGACGGCCTGGAGGCCGAGCGCGAGCAGGGCATCACCATCGACGTGGCCTACCGGTATTTCGCCACGCCGGCGCGCAAGTTCATCGTCGCCGACGCCCCCGGCCACGAACAGTACACGCGCAACATGGTCACGGGCGCCTCGACCGCCGATGCCGCCGTGATCCTGATCGACGCAAGCCGGGCGCGCGACGGCCGACTGTTGCCGCAGACCAAGCGCCACAGCACTCTGGCGCGCCTGCTGGGGCTGCGTCACCTCGTGGTGGCGGTCAACAAGATGGATCTGGTCGACTGGGATCCCGCCGTGTTCGAGCGCATCCACGCGGCTTACAGGGATCTGGCCGAGCGCCTGGACATCCCGGCCTTCCACATCGTGCCGCTGTCGGCCCTGTCGGGCGACAACGTGGTGCGGCACAGCGAACGCACTCCCTGGTATCAGGGACCGCCGCTGCTGACCCTGCTGGAGAACCTGCCGGTCGATCCGGTCCGCGGGGACGAGCAGGCGCGTTTCTTCGTCCAATGGGTGATTCGCCACAATGGCAGCGGCCCCGACGCCTTCCGGGGCTACGCCGGACAGTTGCAGGGCGGCTCCTGGCGGGTCGGCGACGCCGTCCAGGTGTTGCCGAGCCGTGAGTCCGTCCGCATCACGGGCCTGCTGCGTGGCGCGCAGGCCGTCGATCAGGCGGTGCCGGGCGACAGCATCACGGTGGTGCTGGACCGCGACGTCGACCTGTCCCGGGGCGACGTGCTGGTCGATGCCCAGGCGCAGCCGGCGCTGGACAGGGACTTCGAGGCGGACCTGTGCTGGCTGGATCAGCAGGCGCTGAATCCTGCGCGGCTGTACTGGCTGAAGCAGGGCACCCGCCTGACCCAGGTCCGCATCCAGGCCGTGCGCACCCGGCGCGACATCCATGAGCTGCGCTCGGTGGAATGGAACGGCACCCTGGCCATGAACGACATCGGCCGCGTGCGGTTGCGTGCCCGCGACCCATTGGTCCTGGACGACTACGACGCGCAACGGGCCACGGGCGCCTTCATTCTGATCGACACCGCCACCCACCAGACAGCGGCGGCGGGACTGATCCGGCGCTGACTGCGGACCGTCCTACAGTCCGTAGTGCTTCAGTCCGTCCAGGTCCAGCACCTGGACGGCGCCGTATTCGATCTTCAGCAATTGCGCGGCTTCCAGCGCGCGCAGGGCCTGGTTGGTGCGCTGGCGGGAAATCCGCGCCAGAAAGCCGATCTCTTCCTGCGTGATTTCCAGGCGCATCGAATTGCCCGGGTACAGCAGCGGGTTGAACAGTTCCGCCAGGCAGCGCGCCACGCGCGCGTCGGGGGCCAGCAGGCGGTCGTATTCGGCCTTGCCGATGAACTGCGCCACGCGTTCGTTCAACTGGTGCAGCAGATAGCGATTGAAGGGGATGCTGGTGTCCAGCAGCCAGTAGAACGTGTCGCCGCGCAGCCGGGCGATGGTGCTGCGGCGCAGGGCGATGATGTCGTATTTGCGGGCTTCGCGTTTCAGCAAAGAGCCTTCGCCGATCCAGCCGCCGGCCGGCACCCCGGTCAGGGATGCCAGCTTGCCGTCGGCGTTGCCGACCGAGACCTTCACCAGTCCGTCGAGCACGCCGATCCAGGCATAGGCGACCGCGCCCTTGTGCTCGACGATGGTGCCGGCTTCGACGTGCGCCACAGCGGTGTCCTGCAGGACACGGGCCTGCTGTGCGTCGTCGAGCAGGTCGAACCAGGCGGCGCGTGCCGGCAAAGCCTGTGTCAGGTTCATGGGGACTTACCCTAGATCGAGATCGAATGTCATACGTGCGACAGTCGAGGGCGGGGCGCAGCCTGTACCTTAAGTCTGACACACCGCCCATCAGAGGCGCACTGAAGGCTTCGCGCGTCGCAGAATCTGCGCAAGGCCAAGGAGACATCATGGTACAGGAAACCACTGCTGCGACGACGTTCCCCGCCCTGCTGATGCACCATGCGCAGGTACGCGGCGCACGGCCCGCGATCCGCGAAAAGGATCTGGGCATCTGGCAGACGCTGACCTGGCGCGAGGTGGCGGCCGAGGTCCGGCGCGTGGCCTGCGGGCTGGCCGACCTGGGCGTCGGGACGGGTGAGCACGTGGCCGTCGTGGGCGAAAACCGCCCCCGGCTCTACATGGCAATGATGGCGGCCCAGTGTCTGGGGGCGATCCCCGTGCCGCTCTATCAGGATGCCGTGGCCGAGGAAATGGCCTTCGTGCTGCAGGATGCCGAGGTCGGTGTGGTGGTGGCCGAGGACCAGGAACAGGTCGACAAGATGCTGGAGGTCTCGGGCCGCTGCCCGGCGCTGCGCCACGTCGTCTACGACGACCCGCGAGGCCTGCGCCATTACGACGATCCGCGCCTGCTGGCCTGGGAATCCCTGCTGGCGCGCGGCGACGAGCGCGCGCAGGGGCGGCCGGACGAGATCGATGACCGGATCGCAGCGATCGGCCCTGACGACACCGCAGCGATGTTCTATACCTCCGGGACCACCGGCAAGCCCAAGGGCGTGGTGCTCAGCCACCACGCGCTCATCGACCGGGCGCGGGCCATCGAGCGTTTCGAGGGCCTGACCGACCGCGAGGACGTGCTGGCCTACCTGCCGCCCGCCTGGATCGGTCAGAACATGTTTTCCTACACCCAGTTTCTGACCACGGGCTTTACCGTGAACCATCCTGAATCGCCCGAGACCGTGTCGATCGACATGCGCGACATCGGCCCCACCTATTATTTCGCGCCGCCGCGTGTGCTGGAAGGCCTGCTGACCCACGTCACGATCCGGATGGAGGACGCCGGCCGTTTCAAGCGCTGGTTGTACCGCCGGGCGATGGGCCTGGCGCGGCGGGTGGGCGACCGGGTCCTGGACGGCGGCGCGGGCGTCGGCCTGTTCGACCGCCTGAAATATGCCCTGGGCGATCTGCTGATCTACGGTCCCCTGCGCAACACCCTGGGCATGAGCCGGGTGCGCGTGGCCTACACGGCGGGCGAGGCCATCGGCCCCGACCTGTTCGTCTTCTATCGTTCCATCGGCATCAACCTGAAACAGCTCTACGGATCCACCGAGACCTCGGTTTTCGTCTGCGTCCAGGCCAACGGCCAGGTGCGCGACGACACGGTCGGCCCGCCCTGCGAGGGCGTGGACATTCGCGTGGCCGACAACGGCGAGATCCAGTTGCGCAGCCCGGGTCTGTTCTCCGGCTACTACCGCAATCCCAAGGCGACGGGCGAATCCTACACGGCCGACGGCTGGTACCACACAGGCGACGCGGGCTATCTGGACACCGACGGCCAGCTCAAGATCATCGATCGCGCCAAGGACGTCGGCCATCTGTCCGATGGCAGCCTGTTCGCGCCGAAATACATCGAGAACAAGCTCAAGTTCTTCCCCTTCGTCAAAGAAGCCGTGGCTTTCGGGGCGGACCGTGCCGAGGTCTGCGCCTTCATCAACATCGACCTGGAGGCTGTCGGCAATTGGGCCGAGCGCCGTGGCCTGCCCTACGCCGGTTACACCGATCTGGCCGGCAAGGACGAGGTCTACACCCTGATCCGGGAATGCGTCGAACAGGTCAACGCCGACCTGGCCCAGGACCCCAGGCTGGCGGCCTCGCAGGTCAGCCGCTTCCTGATCCTGCACAAAGAGCTGGACCCCGACGACGACGAGTTGACCCGCACCCGCAAGGTCCGCCGCGCCTTCATCGCCCAGAAATACGCCGTGCTGGTCGAGGCCCTGTTCGAGGGCCGAGACCGCCAGTTCATCGAGACCGAGGTCAAATTCGAGGACGGCCGCACGGGCCGGATCTCCGCCGACCTGCGCATCGAGCCCGCAGCCGTCTCGCGGCCCGAACCCTTGAAGAAGGTAGCTTGAAATGATCCAGTCGGCGACAGAGCAGACTCCGCAGGACGCGCCAGACGGCGCTGTGGACCGCGCCGGACGCATCGGCGAAGTCATCCTGGACCTGCAGAACATTTCCCTGTCCTTCGGCGGGGTCAAGGCGCTGACTGATATTTCCTTCGACGTGCGCGAGCACGAGATCCGCGCCATCATCGGTCCCAACGGCGCGGGCAAAAGTTCGATGCTGAACGTCATCAACGGCGTCTACACGCCCCAGGAAGGCAGCATCCTGCTGCAGGGCCGGCAGTTCGCCCGGATGAATCCGCGCCGGGCCGCCGAAATGGGCATCGCCCGCACCTTCCAGAACCTGGCCCTGTTCAAGGGCATGAGCGTGCTGGACAACATCATGACGGGCCGCAACCTGCGCATGAAAAGCGGCGTGCTGGCCCAGGCGCTGCGGCTCGGTTCGGCCGAACGCGAGGAAATCGCCCATCGCGAGGTCGTGGAGAACATCATCGACTTCCTGGAAATCCAGGCCTGGCGCAAGACCCCGGTCGGGCGCCTGCCTTACGGCCTGCAGAAGCGCGTGGACCTGGGCCGCGCGCTGGCCATGGAGCCGCGCATCCTGCTGCTCGACGAGCCCATGGCGGGCATGAACGTCGAGGAAAAGCAGGACATGAGCCGCTACATCCTCGACGTGAACGACGAATACGGCACCACGATCGTGCTGATCGAACACGACATGGGGGTAGTCATGGACATCTCCGACCGGGTGGTGGTGCTGGACTATGGCCGCAAGATCGGCGACGGCGCGCCCGACGAGGTGCGCAGCAACCCCGAGGTCGTCCGGGCTTACCTGGGCGCCAGCCACTGAGGCCGGCAGCGCCATTCAAGGAGTCGCAATGGGATTCTTACTGGAAACGGTGATCGGCGGGTTGATGAGCGGCATGCTCTATGCCCTGGTGGCCCTGGGCTTCGTGCTGATCTTCAAGGCATCGGGGGTGTTCAATTTCGCCCAGGGCGCCATGGTGCTGATCGCGGCGCTGGCCATGGCCCGCCTGTCTGGCTGGATCGATGGCTGGCTGGGCGGCGGCTCTCCCGTGCTGGCCAACCTGCTGGCCTTCGTGCTGGCCGCTCTGTTCATGTGGCTGATCGCCGTGCTGGTCGAGCGCCTGGTGCTGCGCCACCTGGTCAACCAGGAGGCCACCACGCTGCTGATGGCCACCATCGGCATCAGCTATTTTCTGGACGGCATCGGCCAGATCCTGTTCGGCAGTTCGGTGTATTCGATCGACGTCGGCATGCCCAAGGATCCCGTCATCATCCTGGACACGATGTTCGACGGCGGCGTACTGGTCAGCCTGGAAGACCTGACGGCCGCCGTCGTTGCCGCCGTGCTGGTGGCGGTGCTGGCCTTCTTCTTCCAGTACACCACGGTGGGCCGGGCGCTGCGCGCCGTGGCCGACGATCACCAGGCGGCGCAGTCGGTGGGCATTCCGCTGAACCGCATCTGGGTGGTGGTCTGGACAGTGGCCGGCCTGGTGGCACTGGTCACGGGCATCGTCTGGGGCTCGAAGTTCGGCGTGCAGTTCACCCTGTCCACGGCGGCCTTGCGGGCCCTGCCGGTGGTGATCCTGGGCGGCCTGACCTCGGTGCCCGGCGCCATCGTCGGCGGTCTCATCATCGGGGTGGGCGAAAAACTGTCCGAGGTCTACCTGGGGCCCTTCGTGGGCGGCGGCATCGAGATCTGGTTCGCCTACGTGCTGTCCCTGGTGTTCCTGCTGTTCCGGCCCCAGGGCCTGTTCGGCGAAAAAATCATCGACCGCGTCTGACAGGAAACCCTGCCCATGTTCTATCGTGAAAACGGCCAGTTCAAGAGCACCTACCGGTCGGACCAGCAGATCTTCCCGATCCGCCAGGACCGCTGGTTCATCTCCGGCCTGCTGCTGCTCGCCTTCGTCGGCATTCCCCTGGGGGCGACGGACTATTTCCTGCAGGCGATTCTCACCCCCTTCCTGATCCTGTCGCTGGCGGCCATCGGTCTGAACATCCTGGTCGGCTACTGCGGCCAGATCTCCATCGGCTCCGGGGCTTTCATGGCGGTGGGTGCCTACGCCGCCTGGAACTTCGGCGTGCGGCTGGACCCGCCGCTGGTGATCCAGATCCTGCTGGGCGGCGTGTTCGCCACCCTGGCGGGTGTGGCGTTCGGCATACCCAGCCTGCGCATTCGCGGCCTGTACCTGGCGGTGACGACGCTGGCGGCGCAGTTCTTCATGGACTGGGCCTTTCTGCGCATTCCCTATTTCACCAACTATTCGTCCTCGGGCAATGTGTCCGTGCCGGCGCTCCAGGCCTTCGGCCTGCCGGTGACCACGCCCGCGCAGAAATACCTGTTCGTGCTGTGCTTCGTGGCGGTCATCGGCCTGCTGGCCAAGAACCTGGTGCGCGGCGCCATCGGCCGGCAGTGGATGGCGATCCGCGACATGGACGTGGCCGCCGCCGTCATCGGCATTCGGCCGGTGTACGCCAAGCTCACCGCCTTCGCCGTCAGTTCCTTCATCATCGGTGTCGCGGGGGCGCTCTGGGCCTACATCCACCTGGGCTCCTGGGAACCCCTGGCCTTCGACCTGAACCGTTCGCTGCAACTGCTGTTCATCATCATCATCGGCGGCCTGGGCTCCATCATCGGCAGCTTCTTCGGCGCGGCCTTCATGGTGCTGGTGCCGGTGCTGCTGACCAACGTACCGCATTGGCTGGGCCTGGACCTGCCGGTGGACGTGGCCTCGCACATCGAACACATGATTTTCGGCTTCCTGATCGTCTTCTTTCTGATCGTGGAGCCGCATGGTCTGGCCAGGCTGTGGAGCATCGCCAAGGAAAAACTCAGGATCTGGCCGTTCCCCCATTGAGCGATCAAGGGGGGCCTTTGGGGCGGCGTTCGATCGGACCCGTTCTTTGTTGACACGATAGGTGCCACACGCACCAGGAGGAGCTACAGATGAAGCATGCACTGACGAAGACCGCCGCCACCGCCCTGCTGGCCGTCATCGGGCTGGCGGGTGTCGCCAGCACGGCGCAGGCCGCCGAGGAACAGTTCATTCCCCTGCTGGTCTACCGGACCGGTTCGTTCGCCCCGCTGGGCATCCCCTGGGCCAACGGCAAGATCGACTACCTCAAGCTCGTCAACGCGCGCGACGGGGGCGTCAACGGCGTCAAGATTTCCTACGAGGAATGCGAGACCGCCTACTCCACCGATAAAGGCGTGGAGTGCTACGAGCGCCTGAAGAACAAGAACGGCGGGGCGTCGGGCTTCGATACCCAGTCCACGGGCATCACCTTCGCCGTGACCGACAAGGCGATCGTCGACGGCCAGGTCGTGGTCACGGTGGGCTACGGCCTGTCGCAGTCCGCCGATGGCCGGGTGTTCAAGTGGAACTTTCCGCTGCTGGGCACGTACTGGACGGCGGCCGACGTCATGATCCAGGACATCGCCAAGAAGCTGGGCGGTGAAGACAAACTCAAGGGCAAGAAGATCGCCCTGATCTATCACGACTCGCCCTTCGGCAAGGAGCCCATCCCGCTGCTCCAGGAACGCGCCAAAGACAACGGCTTCGATCTGCAGCTCTATCCGGTCGCCGCGCCGGGGGTCGAGCAGAAATCCACCTGGCTGCAGATTCGCAAGAACCGTCCCGACTACGTCATCCTGTGGAGCGCCGGGATCATGACGCCGACCGCCATCCGCGAGGCCCAGGGGGTCGGCTATCCGCGCGACAAGATGTACGGCATCTGGTGGGCCAGTTCCGAGACCGACGTCAAGGATCTGGGCGACGTGGCCAAGGGCTACAACGGCATCACCATCCAGAACAGCGCGGAACATGGCCGGGTGCACGAGGACGTGAAGAAATACGTCTACGACAAGGGCGAGGGCGCCGACAAGGATGGCAGCACCTTCGGTTCGCTGGCCTACACGCGCGGCATGATGATTTCCATGCTGCAGGTCGAGGCCATCCGTACGGCCCAGGAAAAGTTCGGCAAGGGCAAGCACATGACGCCCGAGCAGGTGCGCTGGGGCTATGAAAACCTGAACCTGGACCAGGCCCGCCTGGAGCAACTGGGCTTCGCCAAGCTGATGCGTCCCGTGAAGACCTCGTGCGAAAACCATATGGGCGACGACTGGGCGCGCATCATCCAGTGGGACGGCAAGAAGTTCGACGTCGTGTCCGACTGGTATCAGTCCAACCCGAAGTACGTGCAGCCGCTGGTGAAGTCCCTGGGCGACAAATACGCCGCCGAGAAGAAACTGCCGATGCGCGACTGCGCCGCCGAGTAAGCCGTGCCGGGGCCGGGCCGCGCCCGGCCCCTGGGAGAGGAATCGATGGATAGCGCACAGGCGTCCGAACCCACGGTGCTGTTGAACGTCAACGGTATCGAGGTCATCTACAACCACGTCATCCTGGTGCTCAAGGGCGTGTCCCTGACCGTGCCGGAAGGCCGGATCGTGGCGCTGCTGGGCGCCAACGGAGCGGGCAAGACCACCACGCTGCGGGCGATCTCCAATCTGCTGCGCGGCGAGCGCGGCGAGGTCACCAAGGGCGGGATCGAATATCGCGGGGAACGCATCGAGTCCCTGTCGCCGGCCGACCTGGTGCAGCGCGGAGTGGTCCAGGTCATGGAGGGCCGCCATTGCTTCGCCCACCTGAGCATCGAGGAAAACCTGCTGACGGGCGCCTATACGCGGCGCCTGGGGCGTGCCGACCAGGACGCCGCGCTGGAGCGGGTCTACCGTTATTTTCCGCGCCTGAAGCAGCGGCGCAAGAGCCAGGCGGGCTATACGTCCGGCGGCGAGCAGCAGATGGCCGCCATCGGCCGGGCGCTGATGGCCGATCCGCGCATGATCCTGCTGGACGAGCCCTCGATGGGCCTGGCGCCGCAGATCGTCGAGGAAATTTTCGAGATCGTGCGCGACCTGAACCAGCGCGAAGGCGTCAGCTTTCTGTTGGCGGAGCAGAACACCAACGTGGCCCTGCGCTACGCGGACTACGGCTACATCCTGGAAAACGGCCGCGTGATGATGGACGGTGCCGCCCGCGCGCTGGCCGAGAACGAGGACGTGAAGGAATTCTATCTGGGTGTTTCGGGGGCGGGCCGCACCAGCTTCCGCGACACCAAGTTCTACCGCCGGCGCAAACGCTGGCTGGCCTGACACGGGGGAATGGCATGCAGGCATACTACGATGCGCGCGAAACCCTGCCCGCCGACGAGCGCGAACGGCGGCTGTTCGAGCGCCTGCCCGCCGCCCTGGAGCGGGCCGGGGCGCGCGCGCCGGCCATCGCCCGGCAGCTCCAGGGGATCGACCCGGCAGCTCTGGGCTCGCGAGAGGCCCTGGCCCGCGTGCCGGTATTGCGCAAGAGCGAATTGCTGCAGACCCAGCATGCCGCCCGCATCGCCTGGGCCGACGGCACTGCCGAGGCCCAGCGCCTGCGCGTGTTCGGCGGCTTCTCGGCCGTCGGCTGGGGTGCGGCGCGGCGGGTGTATGCCTCGCCGGGGCCCATCTACGAACCCGAAGGCCCGCGCCCGGATTACTGGGGTTTTGCCCGCGCCCTGCATGCGGCGGGGGTGCGGGCCGGCATGCTGGTGCACAATGGTTTTTCCTATCATTTCACCCCGGCCGGTTCCATGATGGAGACCGCCGCACACGCGCTGGGCTGCACGGTGTTTCCGGGCGGCGTCGGGCAGACCGAACAACAGGTGCGTGCCATGGCGGACCTGGCGCCGCACGCCTACACCGGCACGCCCAGTTTTTTGCGCATCATCCTGGAAAAGGCCGACGAGATGGGGGTGGCGCTGCCCTCGCTGCAACGGGCGCTGTTTTCCGGCGAGGCTTACCCACCGTCCCTGCAGGCCTGGTTCAAGGGGCGCGGCATCCAGGGGTTCCAGGCCTATGGCAGTGCCGATCTGGGCATGGTGGCCTTCGAGACCCCTGCGCGCGAGGGCCTGGTCGTCAATGAGGACCTGATCCTGGAAATCGTCCGGCCCGGCACCGGTCAGCCCGTGCCCGAGGGCGAAGTCGGCGAACTGGTGGTCACGACCCTGAATGCGGACTATCCGCTGCTGCGCTTTGGCACCGGTGACCTGTCGGCCTTGATGCCGGGGGCCTCGCCCTGCGGACGGACCAATCGGCGTATCCGCGGCTGGCTGGGCCGGGCCGACCAGACGACCAAGGTGCGCGGCATGTTCGTGCACCCCGAGCAGATCGCCGCCGTGCTGGAACGGCATGCGGGGATCGGGCGCGCCCGCCTGGTGGTGTCGGGGGAAACAGGCCATGACGTCATGACCCTGCGGGTCGAGGCCGATGCCGCGCTCGATACCGAAGCCGTGGCCGCCACGGTGCGCGAGCAGACCAAGCTGCGGGCCGTGGTCGAGGTCGTGGCGCCCGGTAGCCTGCCCAACGACGGCAAGGTGATCGAGGACGCGCGGCGCTACGATTGAAGCGCCCCCTCAGTTACTATGTTCAAATCCGTGAAGCAGACTGAGGGAGACTCTTCCATGCGTGGATTCAAAACGATCGCCGGCCTGGCCGTCCTGCTGGGCGCCGGCATGCCCCTGGCCCAGGCCGATACCCTGTCCGTGGTGAAGGAACGCGGCGCCGTGCAGTGCGGTGTGACGACCGGGTTTGCCGGGTTTTCGGCGCCCGACACTCAGGGCGATTGGAAGGGCCTGGACGTGGACATGTGCCGCGCCGTCGCCGCCGCCGTGCTGGGTGACGCGTCCAAGGTCAAGATCGTGCCTCTGAACGCGCAGCAGCGCTTCACCGCACTGCAGTCGGGCGAAATCGACGTGCTGGCGCGCAACACCACCGTGACGCAGTCGCGCGACACCGCGCTGGGCGCCATCCATGCCGCCATCAACTTCTATGATGGCCAGGGGTTCATGGTGCCCAAGTCCCTGGGCATCATGTCCGCTCGCGACCTGAACGGCGCTACGGTCTGCATGCAGACCGGCACGTCCAACGAACAGACCATGGCCGACTGGGCGCGTGCCCACAAGGTGCAGTACAAGCCCGTCGTGATCGAACAGTTCAACGAGGTCGTCAACGCCTTCGCCGCTGGCCGCTGCGACGTGTTCACCACCGACGCCTCGGGCCTGGCCTCGATCCGCATCGCCAAGCTGACCAAGCCTGATGATTACGTGATCCTGCCGGAAATCATCTCCAAGGAACCCCTCGGCCCCTTCGTGCGCCAGGGCGACGACGCCTGGCTGAACATCGTCAAATGGAGCTTCCACGCCATGGCCGGCGCCGAAGAGCTCGGCCTGACCTCCGCCAACGTCGACGAGCAGGCGAAAAGCAGCACCGATCCCAACGTGCAGCGCCTGCTGGGTGTGACCGGCAGCGCCGGCAAGAACATGGGCCTGGACGAACAGTGGGCCTATCGTATCGTCAAGCAGGTCGGCAACTACGGTGAATCGTTCGACCGCAACGTGGGCATGGGCAGCCCGCTGCAGATTCAGCGCGGCCAGAACGCCCTCTGGAAGGACGGCGGTCTGATGTATCCGCTGCCGATCCGGTAAACCGGCGCTGCAATACAGAAACCCTGCCTCCGAAAAGGACGCAGGGTTTTTTCAAGTCCTTTTCCGATACACCAGACTGATCCGCGCAAAAGCCGCCTGCAGTTCCGGCGTACCGGCCTGGAAGGTCACGGGGCGGCCTTTTTGTACGAAGCACACCAGTTTCTTCGAGGCGAGCAGGGGGATGAACTTGGTGGACTGGATCTCGGTCCAGGGCACCTCGCGGCGCGTGATCCAGGACTGGCGGATGCCCCAGTCGGAGACTTCGGTGACCGAAGTCCACATGTGGACGCTCATCCAGAGCAGGGCGCCGAAACACACCACGAGGCTGGCGATGACCGGCATGGGCAGGGCCTGTCCGGCCGCGAGTTGCAGCACGATGATCAGGCGCACGGCAATCACGGCCATGATGATCCAGGCGATGGCGGCGATCCAGCGCGGCCAGGCGCGGCCGCGCAAGGGCAGCGGCTCGATCTGGGCCATGAGGGCCTGGTGTTCCTCGGGGGAGGGGCGGCCGAAGGGGGATAGATTCATGCGAAAGGCTCGGTTCGGGCACCCCGGCCGGGCCGGGGCATGGCGGGGCGGGATGCGTCAGGCTTTCTTCAGTGCCAGGGCGCGGCCTGCGCGGCTGGAGGTGGGGCGGCCGATGCGTTCGGAGATCCACTGGCCGATATCCACGACGGCGTCCAGGTCCACCCCCGTGTGCAGTCCCTGGCCGTGCAGCAGGTAGAGTACGTCTTCCGTGGCGACGTTGCCGGTGGCGCCCTTGGCGTAAGGGCAGCCGCCCAGCCCGGCGACCGAACTGTGGAAGATGCGCACGCCGCAGTCCAGCGCCGACAGGATGTTGGCCAGGGCCTGGCCGTAGGTGTCATGGAAATGCCCCGAGACCCGGGTGCCCAGGTCGGCGACCTGGCCGACGGCGCGCAGCACACGTCCGACCTGGGCGGCCGTGCCCACGCCGATGGTGTCGGCCACGTCGATCTCGTCGCAGCCCAGGCGCAGAAAACGTTCGGCCACATCGACCACGGCGGCCACCGGGGTCTCGCCCTGGTAGGGGCAGCCCAGCGCACAACTGATGCTGCCGCGCAGGCGCAGCCCGGCCGCTTTGGCGGCGGCGGCCACGGGTTCGAAACGAGCGATGGATTCGGCGATGGAGCAGTTGATGTTGCGCTGGGAGAAGGCCTCGCTGGCGGCGCCGAAGATCACGACCTCGTCGGCGCGGGCGGCCAGAGCGCCCTCGAAGCCCCGCAGATTGGGCACCAGGGCGGAATAGAGGGTGTCCGCGTGGCGGGTGATGCCGGCCATGACTTCCGCGCCGTCGGCCATCTGCGGCACCCATTTCGGGGAGACGAAGGATGCGGACTCCACATTGGCGAAGCCGGCGGCTGCCAGACGGTCGACGAGTTCGATCTTGATGGCGGTATCGACGAACTGCTTTTCATTCTGCAGGCCGTCTCGCGGTCCGACTTCGACGATCTTGATGTGTTCGGCCATGGCGGTCATCCGGTGGGAAGGCTCAATTGGGGGAAGGAATCATCATAGCGCAGCCGGACTGAGATCCCTCAGGCGCTGCGCCGGTAACGGCCATCGGCGCAGCGTTCGATCCGTCCGGTGATTTCCAGCAGCGTCAGCCGGCCCATCAAGCGGTCGAGGGACCAGCCCAGGTCCGCCAGCAAGGTATCGAGGGCAATCGGGTCGAGGCCGAGCCGCCGCAGCAGGGCGGCATCATCCGGGTCGGTGTCCGCGTCAGAGGGCGCGTCGGCATCGGGATCGGCCAAGGGGGCTGCCGCCAAGGAGGGCGGCACCGGCATGCCCGGCAGTTCGCCTTGCCGGAGTTCCTCGATGATGTCCTGTCCGGACTCGACCAGCTTGGCGCCCTGGCGGATCAGGGCATGGCAGCCGCGTGACAGGGGGGAATGGATGGAACCGGGGATGGCGAAGACCTCGCGCCCCAGTTCGCCCGCCAGCCGGGCGGTGATCAGCGAACCGCTGCGTGTGGCGGCTTCGACCACCAGCACGCCCTGGCTCAGGGCGGCGACGATGCGGTTGCGCTGCGGGAAATGGAAGGGCAGTCCGGGCGTTCCCAGGGGGAATTCCGACAGCAGCAGGCCGTGGGTGGCGATGCGGTGGGCCAGGGCATGATGGCTGGATGGATAGACCCGGTCGATGCCGGTGCCCAGGACGGCCAGGGTGCCCCCGCCTGCTTCGCCCGCGTCCAGGGCGCCGTCGTGGGCCGCGCCGTCGATGCCGCTGGCCAGGCCGCTGACCACGCACCAGCCCTGCTGCGCCAGGTGGCGTGCAAAGGCATGGGCGTTGCGTTCGCCGTCCGCCGTGGCATGGCGTGCGCCGACGATGGCCAGCATGGGCCGGGTCAGGATGTCCAGCCGGCCGTGGGCGTACAGGATCGGCGGCGGGTCGGTCAGCGCGTACAGCGCACGTGGATAGTGAGGGTCGGCCAGGGTCAGCAGGTGGTGGCCGTCGGCCCGCAGCCATTCCAGTGCCTGGTCGATGGCAGCCTGGGTTTCCGGTGCGGGCGCCTGGCGCAGGCGTGCCGCCAATGCCGGGTCCAGGTAGCGGGCCAGGTTGCTGGTGGTGGCCTCGACGATGTGCTGCGGCAGGCCAAAGACCGACAGCAGCAGGCGGATCCGGGCCGCGCCCAGATCGGGCTCCAGGCTCAGGCGGATCCAGGCGCGCAGTTCGGTTTCAGAGGCATTCAGGGGCATCGGGTCGGTCGGGTTGAAGCGGGGCGTTCAGGTCGGGGGATCGCGCCAGTGTGCCACGAATGTGGGCCGGACTTGCGGCGGGCGGGATGTTCCTGTCCCGCCTCAGGTCACGCATCCTGTCGTGCATTGGAGGTACCTGATTTATGATGGAGCTTTGGCATCATCGTCACGGTTTTCTCATGGCCCTGCTTCCCATTCTCAAATACCCGGATCCCCGGCTGCACACGGTCGCCGCGCCGGTCCAGCAGGTGGACGACCGCATCCGCCAATTGGTGCGCGACATGGCGGAAACCATGTACGCGGCGCCCGGCGTCGGTCTGGCTGCGACCCAGGTGGACGTCCACGAGCGCATCGTGGTCATCGATGTCTCAGAGGACGGCAACGACCTGCACGTGCTGATCAACCCCGAAATCACCTGGAAGAGCGAAGAACGCCAGGTCTACGAGGAAGGCTGCCTGTCGGTGCCCGGCGTCTACGACGAGGTCGAACGCTCCGCCCGCATCCACGTGCGCGCGCTGGACGAGCGCGGCGAACCCTACGAATTCGATGCCGAGGGTCTGCTGGCCGTGTGCGTGCAGCACGAACTCGATCACCTGCTGGGCAAGGTCTTCGTCGAATACCTGTCCGTCCTCAAGCAGAACCGTATCCGCACGCGCTTGCGCAAGCAGCAGCGCGAATCTCAGCGTGAATCCGCCGGGGCTTGAATGCGGATCGCCTTTGCGGGAACCCCGGAATTCGCCCGGCAGGCGCTGGACGCGTTGATCGCGGCCGGGCATCAGGTCGTCTGCGTGCTGACTCAGCCGGATCGCCCTTCGGGGCGCGGCATGAAGCTCGTACCCAGCCCGGTCAAGCAGGCAGCCCTCGATGCCGATATCCCGGTGTTGCAGCCGCGCAGCCTGCGGCTGGACGGCAAATACCCGGAAGACGCCCGGGCGGCTGAGACTGCGCTGCGGGACCTGACGCCGGAGGTCATGGTGGTGGCGGCCTACGGGCTGATCCTGCCCCAGTGGGTGCTGGACCTGCCGCGTCACGGATGTCTGAACATCCACGCCAGCCTGCTGCCGCGCTGGCGCGGGGCGGCGCCCATACAGCGCGCGATCGAGGCGGGCGATGCGGCCAGCGGCGTGACCATCATGCAGATGGACGCGGGCCTGGACACGGGCGGCATGCTGCACCGGGTGGAACGCCCTCTGGCGGCGGACGAGACCGGCGCCAGCCTGCACGATGGACTGGCGGCCGACGGCGCCCGCGCCATCGTCGACGTTCTGGTCCGGCTGGAAGCCGGGGATGTACCGACGCCGGTCCCCCAGCCGGAGGCGGGCGTGTGCTATGCGGACAAGCTGCTGAAGTCCGAATCGGCGCTGGATTTTTTCCGCCCCGCAGCGGAACTGGCGCGTCGGGTGCGGGCTTTCGACCCCTTTCCCGGCACGACAATGGCGCTGCCCGGCTTCGATCAGCCGGTGAAGGTCTGGGGCGCCCAGGCCATGCCGGCCGGGGCTGCGACGCCGGCCCCTGGTGTGATCGTGGGCATGGGGCCGGATGGCATCGACGTGGCGACGGCAGACGGCGTGCTGCGTGTGACGGCGCTGCAAAAGCCCGGCGGGCGGCGTCAGCCGGTGGCTGAATTCATGCGTTCGTATCGCGGATAGCGATAGCCCGCCGTTCAGCTTCCGGACGGTTTCTTGCGCGACGTATCGATGCCGAGCTGTTTCAGCTTGCGGTACAGGTGGGTGCGTTCCAGGCCGGTGCGCTCGGACACCCGCGTCATGCTGTGATTTTCGTGCAGCAGGTGGTATTCGAAATAGATCCGTTCGAATTCGTCACGGGCCTCGCGCAGGGGCTGGTTCAGTGAGATCCGCCCCAGGTGCGAATCGTCGTGGACGGGGGCGGCAGCGGGCACCACGCCTGCGGGCTGTACGGCGGCGGGGCCGCCTGCCAGTGCAGGCGGCTGGGTGAAGATCGGATCGGCAGACGCCACCGGGCGTTCGGTGCGGCTGCGCATCGAGGCCGGGATCACCGGGCGTGCCAGGCCGGCGGCGACGGTCTTCAGCAGCTTTTGCAGCGTGATGGGTTTTTCCAGGAAATCGACGGCACCGATGCGGGTGGCCTCGACGGCGGTGTCCACGGTGGCGTGGCCGCTCATCATGATGACGGGCATGTTCAGCAGCCCCTGGCTGGACCATTCCTTGAGCAGGCTGACGCCGTCGATGTCGGGCATCCAGATGTCCAGCAGTACCAGATCGGGACGTTGGCGGAGACGGGATTCACGGGCCTGCGCCGCATTTTCCGCGAGTTCGACCGTGTGGCCTTCGTCGTAGAGAATTTCGGACAACAGTTCGCGGATGCCGATTTCGTCATCCACCACCAGAATTCTGGCCATATCACCTCACCTTGTGTTCTGCGTATTATCGTGTGCTTGCCGGGGCGCGTCCAGCCGGGTTGGCGCTTCCGCCAGTCTGGAAAACAGGATGGAGATGCGTGCGCCGCCTTCGGTCCGGTTGGAAATGTCCACCTGGGCGGCATGTTCCTCGACGATTTTCTTGACGATGGCCAGCCCCAGTCCGGTTCCGGTGGTCTTGGTCGTCACGTAGGGCTCGAAGACGCGATGCAGGACCTCGGGCGCGAAACCCGGGCCGTTGTCCGAGACGGTCAGCCGGACATGGGCGTGTCCGGGGTCGTCCTCCGGACGGATCAGGCGGGTCTGCACGCGGACCTCGGCCGTGCCGGGCGCGGCGTGCTGGCAGGCGGCGTCGCGGGCGTTGGCCAGCAGATTATGGATCACCTGGCGCAACTGGGCCGGATCTCCCTCGATCAGCGGCAGGTCGGTCGCCAGCAGGGCGTCGAAGCGGGCTGCACCCGCCGCAGCCGGCGCGGACTCGGCGGGGTCCCAGCCGTACAGGATCAGGACCTCGGTCAGCAGGGCGTTCAGGTCGATGTCCTGCATCTGTGCCGGCGGCGTGCGGGCGTATTCACGGAAATCGTCCACCATGCGCTTCAGGGACGCGACTTGATTGACGATGGTCTGGGTGGACCGTTGCAGCATGGCGGCATCGTCCGGTGCCAGCCGGTCGGCCAGCTTCATGGCCAGCCGCTCGGCCGACAACTGGATGGGGGTGAGCGGGTTCTTGATCTCGTGGGCCAGACGCCGGGCGACCTCGCCCCAGGCGACCGTGCGGTTGGCGGAGATCACCTCGCTGATGTCGTCGAACACCACCAGATAGCCGTCTTCGTGACCGTCCATGAGCAGCCGGGTGCCCCGGGCCAGCAGGGTGATGACGTGTTTCTTGCGCTCGTTGTCCGATGCTTCCTGGAGCTCGATTTCGAACTGCTGCTGCCAGTAGGGCCGTGTGGATTCGACCGCGTCGTGGGCAGAGAAAGCCTGCCGGATCAGATGGGCGAGCGGCGGGGCGCCATCGGCGGTTTCCAGCGGACGGCCCTGGACGGTGCGCAGGTCGACGTGCAGGATGGTCTGGGCGCCCTGGTTGAACAGCGTCAGCCGGAAGGCGTGGTCGAACACCAGCACCCCCGAGGACAGGTTGCTGAGCACCGACTCCAGGTACAGATTGCTTTGCTCCAGTTGGCGCCGGTGGCGATCGACCATCCGGCGGGCTTCGTCGAGCTGGCGCGTCATGGCGTTGAAGGACCGCGTCAACTGGCCGACCTCGTCGCGCGCAGGCGGTTCGGGCAGGGGCCGGTAGTCGCCGACCCCGACGGCCTGGGTGCCCGAGGCCAGGCTCAGCAGGGGCCGCACCAGGCGCCGCGAGACGGCCAGTGCCACGACCACGGCGGCGAAGACGGCCAGGATCAGGGCCAGGGTCAGGGTGATGCCGTAGAGCTTGCGTAGCCCCAGGCGCGACAGGGCTAGTTCCTGATAGTCGCGGAACCCCTGCTGGACCTGGCTGGCGTTGTGGGCGATGCGTTCGGGCACGGTCTGGATCACCTGCAGCCAGCGCGAATCGCCGCCCAGGCTCATGGGGTTGCCCAGCCGGTCCGAGGTGGCCGAACTCAGCGGGATGATGACGCGCAGGTGCAGGCCGTCGCTGGTCGGGCCGTCGCCGGAGGTGGCGTCGGCCTCGGCTGCGGCGTAACCCTGGGCGACCCGCAACTGGTTCATGACGCTGCTGGGGGGCAGGTCCGGCAGCAACTGCCCGAAGGCGGACGAGGAAAACGCGACCAGGCGGCCGTTGCCGGTGAAGACCATGGCTTCGTCGATTTCGTTGGTCGTGCGCAGCGAAGTGATCAGCAGGGCGGTTTCGGCGTCGCTGGCGGTGTTCAATCGCAGGGCCATGTTGCGCGCCCGGCCGCCGAGTTCGGTGAGTTGGGCGTCCAGAGCGGCGCGTCCCAGGTTCAGGCCCGCCTCCAGGGCGGTGTCCACGCGCACGTTGAACCAGGACTCGATCGAACGCGACATGAACTGCACCGACAGTACGTAGATCAGCACGCCGGGCAGGATGCCGATCAGGGTGAAGTACAGCGTGAAGCGGGCGGTCAGCCGGGCGCCGAACTGGCGCCGCCGGATCTGGCGCACCAGCCGGATCGAGAGCATGGCAACCCAGGACATCAGGGCGATCGCCAGCACGCCGTTGAGCAGCAGCAGCATGTCGTACTGCTGCGCGTAGCGTGAAGCGTTGCCGGTGGACCAGACCAGCAGGCCCAGCAGCGCGATTGCGCTGGCGGCGGCGACCCCCAGCGCGGAGCGCAGCGCCCAGCGGATCAGCCGCGGGGCGTGGCGGCGGAAATTGAAAAGGTGAATGCTTTCCATGGAGTCGTCAAGGTCCAGGCTGCGCTGTTGAGCGCATCGACCTGGAAGGGGCGGGCCAGGCGGGACGTGTCCAGCCGCAGCCGCAGCCGTCCCTGGTAGGTCAGGTCCGGCGTGAATTGATCGGCGTTGCCCAGAGGCCAGTCGCGGATGTGGCGCACCAAATTCAGGGCCTCGTCCAGGGATGTGGCCGGCAGGGACAGGTCGCCGGTGCCGACCCGCCATTGGCGCGTCAGCGCGTTGTACTGGATGCGCCAGGTCTGGCTGAGCGACAGGATCGTCTCGTTGAACCACCACCAGCGCGGGTGTTCGATGTTCAGGTCCGCCGTGAAGTACAGCGGAACGCCTTTGCGGGCGGCATCGTGCAGTTCTTCGCTGAGCGTGAAGTCGACGTCCGCGTTCAGCAGGAGTTGCCCCTGGCGCAGCACCGGCTCGATGCGCACGACCTGGCCGTCATCGGCCCGGGCGGCCGGAGACGCCAGGAACAGGAGGCTGAAGACCAGGAGGATCAGGAGGCGTGGCATGCGCTGGCGGCGGTGGAGCGGAAGGTCACGGACAGTCGCAGTATTGTTGAGCCTGCGCCAAAGTGCAAGCTGTGTGCTCCGGGCTTACGCTGGTTTGCGCAGCAGCGCATAGTAGAAACCGTCGCCGTCGTCGGGCCCGCCGGGCAGGATGTGGCCGGGGGCCGGCAGCCGCTGCGCCTCGGGGTGCCGATCCATGAATGCCCGGACCTGCGACTCGCCTTCCTGGGGGAAGATCGAGCAGGTGGCGTACAGCAAGTGGCCGCCAGGGGTCAGCAGCGGCCACAGTGCGTCGGCGATGCGGGCTTGCAAGGCTGCCGTGCGCGCCAGATCGTCTGCGCGGCGCAGCCAGCGGATGTCCGGATGGCGGCGCACTACGCCCGACGCGGTGCAGGGCACATCGGCCAGGATGGCGTCGTAAGGCTGACCATCCCACCAGTCGGCGGGTCGGGCCGCGTCGGCGCAGCGCAGGGACACGTCGGCGGATTCCAGGCCCAGCCGCCGCAGATTGTCGCCCACGCGCTCCAGGCGTTGGGCATCGCTGTCCAGGGCCGTCAGGCGCAGCCTGTGGTGTTCCAGCAGATGGGCCGTCTTGCCGCCGGGTGCCGCGCAGGCGTCCAGCACCCGCATGTCGTCTTGCAGCGGCAGCAACCGGGCGGCCCGCTGGGCCGATGGGTCCTGTACCGACCACCAGCCCTCGGCGTAGCCGGGGATGTCGCGCACCGGTCGGGGCGCGTCCAGGATCAGTCCGTCTTCGCCCACGGGGCGGGCGTCCAGGCCGGCTTCTCCCAGGCGTGCCCGCAGCGCGTCCCGGCCGATGCGCCGGACATTGGCGCGCAGGGCCATGGGCGGCGGCTGGTCGGCAGACGCCAGGATCGTCTGCCAGTCGTCCGGCCAGGCCTCGCGCACGGTGGCGATCCACCAGTCGGGATGGTTCCAGGCAGCTTCGGGCTGCTTGGCCAGCGCGGTGTGCAGCGCCGCGCGCTCGCGGCCGTAGCGGCGCAGCACGGCATTGATCAGGCCCTTGGCCGGCCGGGCACGGCGGTCGGCTGCTGCTGCCTCGACCAGTTGATGGACCAGCGTGTGTTCGTGGTAGATCGGCGTGCCGGGCGGCTGTTCAGCGCCTTCGGCCTGACGCAGGCTGGCTTCCAGCAGGCTCAGGCCCAGCAGGATCAGGGCCTCGACCAGGCGTTCCGGCGGGCGGCGTGGCACCAGCCGTTCGCATGCGGCGCGGGCATGGCCCAGCCGGCGCATGGCGTGGAAGGACAGGGCCTGGGCGGCAGGGCGCAGCGTGGCGGGGGTTGCTTCCAGCGCCTCCGACAGGGACTGGCCGCCCAGCACCGCCCGGATGGCGCGGGCGGCAGCTAGCAACTGGTCGGACAGGGCAGTGGAGTGTGGCGATTCCGGCACGAACAAGATCCAGAATGAAGGATTGGGAGGTGGATTTCGGGGACTTTAGCACCGATTGGCTAAAATCAAGGGTTACGGAACCTCTGAACAAGTCCTCGCGCCGTGTCCGGACTCATCCTCGCCATCGCTACGGCTATGGCTGCGGTTCGCGCCTTGCATCCCATCCCGACCCATAGCGCCCGCT
The DNA here is from genome assembly GCF_049650445.1 of Castellaniella sp. Classification (GTDB taxonomy): domain Bacteria; phylum Pseudomonadota; class Gammaproteobacteria; order Burkholderiales; family Burkholderiaceae_B; genus Castellaniella. The sequence continues at coordinate 46,333 of NZ_JBASAD010000036.1, forward strand.
TTCCGCTCGACTTATTCAGAGGTTTCTTCCCTGTCGCATTCCTCCGAGTATTCCCATGAGCCAATCCCCCCGTGTCGGTTTCGTCAGTCTTGGTTGCCCCAAGGCCCTGGTCGATTCCGAGCGTATCCTGACCCAGTTGCGCACCGACGGCTACACCATCAGCCCCGACTACGAGGGCGCCGACGTCGTCGTGGTGAACACCTGTGGCTTCATCGACAGCGCCAAGGCCGAGTCCCTGGACGCCATCGGCGAGGCCATCACGGAAAACGGCAAGGTCATCGTCACCGGCTGCCTGGGCGTCGAAGCCGACATGATCCGCGACGTGCATCCGGCGGTGCTGGCCGTCACCGGCCCGCAGCAGTACGAGCAGGTGGTGCGCGCCGTGCACGAGGCTGCGCCGCACGAACGCTCGCACGATCCCTACGTGGATCTGGTGCCGCCCCAGGGCATCCGCCTGACGCCGCGCCACTATGCTTATCTGAAGATTTCCGAAGGCTGCAACCATAACTGCAGTTTCTGCATCATCCCGTCCATGCGCGGGCGGCTGGTCAGTCGTCCGATCGGCGACGTGCTGGGCGAGGCCCGCCGCCTGGTCGATGCGGGGGTGAAGGAACTGCTGGTGATCTCCCAGGACACCAGCGCCTACGGGGTGGACGTCAAATATCGCACCGGTTTCTGGGATGGCCGTCCAGTCAAGACGCAACTGACCGCGCTGGCGAATGCGCTGGGTGAATTTGGCGTCTGGGTGCGTATGCACTACGTGTACCCCTATCCCCACGTGGATGAGCTGATCCCCCTGATGGCCGAAGGTCGCATCCTGCCGTATCTGGACATCCCCTTCCAGCACGCCAGCCCGCGCATCCTGAAAGCCATGAAGCGCCCCGCCTTCGAGGACCGCACCCTGGCCCGCATCCGCCAATGGCGCGAGGCCTGTCCGGACCTGACGCTGCGCTCCACCTTCATCGTCGGCTTCCCCGGCGAAACGGAGGAAGACTTCCAGTACCTGCTGGACTGGATGACGGAAGCCCAGCTCGACCGTGTCGGCTGTTTCCAGTATTCCCCGGTCGAAGGCGCGCGCGCCAACGAACTGGCCGACCCTGTGCCCGACGAGGTCAAGGCCGAGCGCTGGGAACGTTTCATGGCGCATCAGCAGGCGATTTCCACGCAGCGCCTGGCGGCCAAGGTCGGCCGCACCTTGACGGTGCTGGTGGATGAGGTCGATGCCGAAGGCGGCGCCACTGCGCGCTCCATGGCCGACGCCCCCGAAATCGACGGCAGCGTGCTGCTGCGCGATGCCGCCGGCCATGCCTCGGGCGACCTGATCCAGGTCCGCATCGAGGACGCGGATGAGTACGATCTGTACGGCGTGCCGGTCTGAGCCAGGTCTGGCCTGACGGCCGATGGGGGCGGGGCTAGTCCTCGCCCTCCGGTTTGCGCGGCACCACGCGCGGGGGCGGCTTGCCTGCTTCCAGAGGCTGGGCGCGCTTGAACGTGGTCACGGGCAGGTCGCCGAACACGCCGCGCCGCGCGGGGACGCGCCAGGCGTGGCCGTAGGCGACTTCCAGGCTGAGATGAATCGTGCCGTCGACGTGGCGGCGGCGTTCCAGTGCATGGATCAGGCGTTCGCGCCAGGCTCGGCCTGGCAGGCCCCGCCGGCGTTCGGGGTGAGGGTTGCCGCCCAGGACGTGCACGTCTTCCAGCAGTTTGTCGGCCGTCTTGTAGGTCAGGGTGATGGTTTCCTGATCCATGACGGGATCGGCGAAGCCGACCTGCAGCATCAGATCACCGAAATCGTGCATGTCCACGAATTCCATGGGGCGCGTATCCGGATCGGCCTCGGCCAGGGCCTCGCGCAGCTCGCGGAAGGTGCCGGGCCCCAGGCTGGAATACATCGCCAGGGCGTCGTTGCGCAGGATGCGGCGCCATTCCTGCAGCACCAGATGGGGTTCCGGGTGCCAGTGCAGCGCCAGATTCGACCAGACCAGATCCAGGCTTTCGTCCGGCAGGCCGGTTTCGGCCAGGTCCGCCTGCCGGAAATCGACGGCCGGCGTGGGCTTGTTGCGTAGCCGATGCCAGAAGCCGGGTTTGGCCGCGTAGCGTTCGCGCGCCGTGTCCAGCAGCGCGCCACAGGCGTCCAGGCCGGTGTAATGCTGGTCGGGGTAGCGGGCGCGCAGCGGGTCCAGCGCGTGGGCGGCACCGCAGCCCGCATCCAGAATGTCGCGCGGGGCGATGCGGATGTAGCTCAGGCGGCGCAGCATGCGCTGGGCGATTTCACCGTACAGGAATTGTGGGGCGTCCAGGGGCGCGCGCCGGGCAAACTGGCGCGCCACGGCCTGGGAGTCGATGGGCAGACGGGGAAGCTGTGGCATAAACGATCAAGACCGGCTCCGGAGCGGCCCGAAGCGTGCTGTGATGGAGGTTTCCTGCGGAGGGACATGCCATTATGCTGCATCTGCCGATGGACCGCTGGCGTGACTGGATTCCGTCTGATTGCCCGGGCTGCGGCCGGCGCGTGGGCTGCCAGGGCTTGTGCCCCGATTGCCTGACGTGCCTGCGGCCGGACGCGGCGCGGCCGCGCTGCCGGCGTTGCGCGCATCCGCTGAACGATGCCGGCCATTGTCCGGACTGCGGTCCCGGGACGCCTGCCTACGATCGCGTGGTGGCCGCGTTCGACTATGCCGGCTTGGGCAGGGACCTGGTCCGGAATTACAAGATCCGCTGCCGCCTGTCCCTGGCGCGCTTGCTGGCGGACTTGCTGGCGCAGTCGGTGCGCGCCGCCGGGTCGGTGGATGGGCCGGACTGGATCGTCCCGGTACCGGCCCGGCGCGCGGCGCTGCATCAGCGTGGTTTCAGCCCGCCCGCCGAGGTGGCCCGTCTGCTGGCCCGGCAGTTGGGGCTGCGCCATCGCCTGGACGGGGTGCGGCGGCTGCGTGAAGGCGATCGGCAGGTCGGACGGGACCGCGTGCGGCGATTGCAGGCGCAGACGGGCGCTTTTGCGTGCGGTGTCGCGGGCAGTTTGGCCGGTCAGCGGATCGCGGTGGTGGACGACGTGCTGACCACAGGCGCCACGCTGCAGGCGGTGGCGCGGGTATTGAAAGAGGCCGGCGCCGCGCGGGTCGAAGGCTGGGTGCTGGCCCGCGCCGTGGATCACCGTGCCTGCGATTCGTCCGGCGGCCGGGTCTTACAATAGGGCCCGCCGACCGGCCTTTCTGATCCCGCTCCATGTTCCACATCGTCCTCGTCGAACCCGAAATCCCCCCCAATACGGGTAATGTGATCCGCCTGGCGGCCAATACCGGCGCCTTTCTGCACCTGGTGCGGCCGCTGGGCTTCACCCTGGATGACGCACGCATGCGGCGTGCGGGGCTGGATTACCACGAGTGGGCGCGCATGCGGGTGCATGACGGATTGGGCGAGGCGCTGGCGGCGATCGGCGGGGATGCGTCGCGGCGCTTTGCCCTGACCACACGCGGCTCGTCGTTGATCGGCGGACAGGCGTTCCAGCCGGGAGACGTGTTCGTGTTCGGTCGGGAAACGGCCGGCCTGTCGGCCGAGCAGTTGGCCTGCTTTCCCGCGGCGCAACGCATCCGCCTGCCGATGCGGCCGGAACAGCGCAGCCTGAACCTGTCCAACGCCGTGGCGGTCACGGTTTTCGAGGCCTGGCGGCAGACCGGCTACGTGGGCGGGATTTAGTTACTCGTCGCGCGGATCGCGCGCCAGCAACGCAGCGACGGCCTGAGGCGGAGCCACACCGTCGAACAGCACGCCGCAGACGGCGTCGGTGATGGGCAGGTCCAGTCCGTGTCGTTGGCCCAGGACCAGGGCTGCGCGTGCGCAGCGCACCCCTTCGGCGGTCATGCCGCCTGCCAGGATGTCGTCCAATGTGCGGCCCTGGCCGATGGCGATGCCGACCTGGCGGTTGCGGGACAGTTCGCCGGTGGCAGTCAGGACCAGATCACCCAGCCCCGTCAGGCCGGTGAACGTGTCCGCCTGGCCGCCCAGGGCGACGCCCAGGCGCTGGATTTCCGCCAGGCCGCGCGTGATCAGGGCGGCGCGGGCATTGGTGCCCAGCCGCAGACCGTCGCTGATGCCGCAGGCGATGGCCATGACGTTTTTCAGTGCGCCGCCGACTTCCACCCCCATGACGTCGCGGGTGCCGTAGATGCGCGCCCGGGTGCCGTGGAAGGCTGCCTGGGCGGCGCGGCCGGTGCCCGGGTCGCGGCCGGCGACCGTCAGGGCGACCGGCAGGCCTTGGGCCACTTCGCGGGCGAAGGAGGGGCCGGACAGCACGCCCGTGTGCACCCCGGCGATGCCGGTCAGCGCCCGGGCGACGATCTGGTGCGGCCATTCGTAGGTGTCGGGACTGATGCCCTTGCACGTCCACAGGAGGTGGACCGGCGGGGTGTCAGGGGTGCGGGCCGGCAGCGCGGCCGCAATGCGTTGGCAGACCTCGGCCAGGCCCGCCATGGGCACGCCCAGCACGATCAGCCGTTCGGTCGGATCGGAGCCGTCCAGCACGTGCGCCAGTGCAGCGTCGAAATCGTCCGTCGCCCGCAGGGCGGGCGGCAGGGCGATGTCGGGTAGGTGGCGCGGATTGAGGTGTTGCTGGTCAATGGCCCGCGCCTGTTCGGGATCACGGGCCCAGATCAGGGCGTCGGAGCGGGCGCTGGCCAGGGCCGCCAGGGCGGTGCCCCAACTGCCCGCCCCCAGGACGCAAAGCCGGACCGGCGCCATGGCGTGCAGGCCCCGTCGATCAGTTGCGTGCGCCGGGGGGCAGGATCAGGCCGGAGTCCTCGCCCGGAGCCGAGGCACCCGCCTGCTGCGCCAGCCGCTGCTCGTACAGTGCCTGGAAATTCATTTCGCTGAGGTGCAGCGGCGGCATCGAGGTACGGGTGATGGCGTCGGCGACGTTGGCGCGCAGATAGGGATAGAGCATGGTCGGGCAGACGATGCCCAGCAGCGGATCGAGCTGTTCGGCCGGGATGTTGGCGGCCTCGAAGATGCCGGCCTGGCAGAGTTCGACCAGATACAGGACCTTGTCGCCGATGCGCGTGGTCACCGTGGCGGTCACCGAGGATTCGAACACGGTTTCCGCCAGTTGCCGGCCACCGACCTGGATGGAGACCTCGACGGTCGGGCCTTCCTGTTCGAGGAAGATTTCCGGGGCGTTGGGCATTTCCAGCGACAGATCCTTCACATAGGTGCGCTGCAGGCCGAAGCTGGGGGACTGGTCGTTCTGGGTTTGGTTTTCGTCGGACATGAGAGGTTCCGGTGAGTAGGGTGGGGAGGCGGCCGGGACTGGCCGGTGTCAGGCTTGCAGCAGGGGCAGCAGGCCGGCGGCGCGGTCCAGGGCTGAAAGGTCGTCGAAGCCGCCGATGTGGCGCTCGTCGATGTAGATCTGCGGTACGGTGCGGCGACCCGTGCGTTCCATCATGGCCGTGCGCTGCTCGGGATCGCGGTCGATGAAGATCTTGTTGATCTCGGTCACGCCGCGCTGCTTGAGCAGCATTTCGGCACGTGTGCAATAGGGGCACACAGAGGTGCAATACATGGTGATTTGAGCCATGGCGGATGGGTTCCGGTCAGGATTTTTTCAGAGGCAGGCCGCCTTCGGTCCAGGCATTCAGCCCGCCGTCGAGGCAGGATACCCGATCGAAGCCCTGCTTGCGCAACTGGGCGACGGCCTTGGTGGCGTCGCGCCCGTGGGCGTCGACCAGCACGATGGGCTTGTCCTTGGGCAGGCTGTTGATGTGCGATTCCAGCGTGTCCAGGGGGATGTTGCGGGCCTGGGGGATGGCGCCGGTCTTGAACTGATCGGCAGGACGCACGTCCACGAACTGGCCATGTTCCTGGTTGACCTGGCGGATGGCTTCGGCCAGGGCGACGCGTCCGGTCGAGCGGCCTTTGGACAGGCTGGGCCATAGCAGCAGGCCTCCGGAAGCCAGGGCGATGAGCAGAATCCAGAGGTTGTTCTGGCTGAGTAAGAAGTCCACGGCGGTTCCTGTAACGGTGTGACGGCTAGCGTTTTTGCCCGGGATTGGCCCATCGGCAAAAAATCAATGCTCGGGGATTATAAAATGGTCGGCAGTTTTGGACTTTACAGGCTTGCGGATCATGCACAAACTGGTACTCATGCGCCATGGCGAAAGCCAATGGAATCTCGAAAACCGCTTCACCGGCTGGACCGACGTGGACCTCACCGACACCGGCCGCGAACAGGCGCGCAGGGCGGGAGAACTGCTGCGCGAGCAGGGTTATGAGTTCGATCTGGCCTATGCTTCGGTCCTCAAGCGCGCGATCCGCACCTTGTGGATCGCGCTGGACGCCATGGATGCCATGCATACCCCCATCGGCCTGCACTGGCGGCTGAACGAGCGCCACTACGGGGCCTTGCAGGGCCTGAACAAGGCCGAAACAGCCGCCCGCTACGGCGAAGCCCAGGTGCTGCAATGGCGCCGCGCCTACGCAATCGCCCCCGACGCCCTGGCCGAGGACGATCCGCGCCATCCGCGCTTCGATACCCGCTACCGTCGCGTGCCGGCCGGCGAACTGCCGGCCACGGAATGCCTGCGCGACACGGTGGACCGCGTCGTCCCTTTCTGGAATGAGTCCATCGCGCCCGCCATCCGCTCCGGGCGGCGGGTGCTGGTCTCGGCCCACGGCAACAGCCTGCGCGCCCTGATCAAGCATCTGGACGGCATTTCGGACGAGGACATCATCGCCCTGAACATCCCGACCGGTCAGCCGCTGGTGTACGAGCTGGACGACGATCTGCGTCCCCTGCGCCACTATTACCTGGGCGACGAGGAACAGATCCGCGCCGCCATGCAGGCGGTCGCCAACCAGGGCAAGGCGAAGGCGGTCTGACGATTCGACCAGTTCCGGGCCTGAACATGGACTTCATTGGCGGGGCGTGCATGCGCCCGGGTGCGCGCGCTCGCCGCGCGCTCGATCGCGGGTGGCTGTGGCGGGCGCTGGGCCTGCTGGGCCTTGCCATGGCCCTGGCCTGCCAGACGGCCGGAGCACAATCCAGCCCCGAAACCCGTCAGGCGCGCGCGCGCGAAGACCAGACTGCCCTGCGCGAGCAGATCGATGCGCTGCAAAAGCGCATCGAGTCCTCGGAGTCCTCGCGCGAGGATGCCAGCCGTGCGCTGCAGGCCTCCGAACAGGCGATTTCCGACATCAGCCGCGAACTGGCCGAACTGGACCGGCGCCAGGTCGCGTTGCAGGACAGTCTGCGCCGGCTGGACACCACCCGTGACCAGCAGTCCAAAGAGCTGGAGCGCCAGCAGCAGGCCCTGGCGGATCAGTTGCGCGCTCAGTACGCCAGTGGCCTGTCGCCGTGGACCGCGCTGCTCTCGGGCCGCGACCCGCAGGAAATCGGCCGCGAACTGGCCTGGCTGGCCTACGTCACCCGGTCCCGCACGCAGGCGCTCGACGACTTGCGCAAGACGCTGGACCGGCTGGCCGATCTGCGGCGGCAGACCGACGAAGGCCGTCGGGATCTCGACACGGTGCGGGACGACGTCCAGAAACGTCGCCAGGACCTGCAGGCCCAGCAGGCGCAGCGCCGCGAGGTGCTGGACAAGATCCGGTCCCGGCTGGACGATGAGCGCGGTCAGGCGAAACAGCTTCAGGCGCGTGATGCGCGCCTGGGCAATCTGATCAAAGATCTGGATGCCGAGATTGCCCGGGCCGAGGCCCGGCGCCAGGCGGCCCTGAAGGCCGAGGCCGAGCGCCGCGCGCGTGAACAGGCCGCCCGCGCCCAGGCTGAAAAGGTCCGGCAGGAGCAGGAACGCGCGCGCGCCGCCGAAGAGGCGCGCCAGGTGCGTGAGCAGGCCGAACGCCACGTGCGCGAGGCAGATGCGCAGGCACCGCGTGCCGAGGAGACCGCGCCGGCGCAGACCCCGGATCGGGCGCCGCCCGCAGCCGGGACGGTCCGGGAAGAATCGGCCCAGGGCGAATCCTCCGGTCAGGCAGCACCCAGGGGCGAGGCGGCCGCGCGCACCGAGCCCGAAGGCGGCTTCCCCGGTTTGAGCAAGGGCCTGCCGCGCCCTGTCCCGGGCGACGTTCAGGGCCGGTTCGGCGCGCAACGTCCGGAAGGCGGGTTGTGGCGCGGCGTCGTGCTGCGGGCGGCGGCGGGAACGCCCGTGCACGCCGTAGCCCCGGGCCGTGTGGTGTTCGCCCATTGGCTCAGCGGTTTTGGCAACCTGCTGATCATCGATCACGGCAAGCAGTATCTCAGCATCTACGCTTACAACCAGACCCTGATGCGCCAGGTCGGCGACGTGGTGGCACGCGGTGACGAGATCGCCCGGGTCGGCGCCACGGGCGGCCAGGTCGAACCCGGCCTGTACTTCGAATTGCGGCACCAGGGGGCGCCCATCAATCCGGAAATGTGGTTGAAATAGGGCTGTCCCGTGCGGACTTAACTTTCTGTACTATGTATCCTTCGCCCTCCGAGGCGCCTTTGGGCACCGCGATGGCGGTCCAATCATCGCTTAGGAACGTGCATGAGCACTCGAAACAAACGCTCGTTGATCTGGGTTCTGGCAGGTTTTCTGGGAGGCATCCTGGTCAGCCTCGGCATCTCGGCGGCTGCCCAGAAGGGCGAGCCCCTGCCGCTCAAGGCCTTGCAGCAGTTCGCCAACGTCTATGGCGCGATCAAATCCAGCTACGTCGAGCCGGTGCCCGACCAGACCCTGATCGACGATGCGATCAAGGGCCTGTTCGCCGACCTGGATCCGCACTCTGTGTATCTGGACGAGGAAGCCTACAAGCAGATGCAGGACATCACCCGGGGCGGCTTTGGCGGCCTGGGGATCGAGATCGGCACCCAGGACGGCATGCCCAAGGTCATCGCGCCGATCGAGGACACCCCGGCGGCGCGCGCCGGCATTCTGACGGGTGACCTGATCACCCACATCAACGGCGAGCCCACCAAGGGCGTCAGCCTGAACGACGCCGTGAAGAAGATGCGCGGCGAACCCGGCACCCCGATCGACCTGACGATCCAGCGCGCCGGCAGCCCCAAGCCCCTGAAATTCCACATCGTGCGGGAAATGATCAAGACCCGCAGCGTGCGCGGCAAGATGCTCGACAACGACATTGCCTACATACGCATCAGCCAGTTCCAGGACCGCACCACGTCCGACATGGTGCGGATGCTGGCTTCCCTGTCGAAAAAGCAGGCGCCCAAGGGGCTGGTGCTGGACCTGCGCAACGATCCGGGCGGTTTGCTGGACGGTGCCATCGGCGTGACTTCCGCCTTCATCGAGCCCGGCAAGCTGGTGGTGTCCACCAAGGGTCGCATTCCGTCCTCGAACGAAGAGTTCTATGCCCGTCCCCTGAATGGCAGCCATGGCGTCGAGGACGGCGGGCAGTTGCCCGCCTGGACGCACACGGTGCCCATGGTGGTGCTGGTCAATGTCGGCTCGGCTTCGGCTTCGGAAATCGTGGCCGGCGCCCTGCAGGACTACAAGCGCGCCCGCATCATCGGCAATCGCACCTTCGGCAAGGGCTCGGTGCAGTCCGTTCTGCAACTGGGCAAGGACACGGGCATCAAGCTCACCACGGCGCGCTATTACACCCCCAGCGGTCGTTCGATCCAGAATACCGGCGTGGCCCCCGATGACGTCGTGGACGACAGTGCCGCCGGCAACCTGTTCCGCATGCAGCGCGAGGTCGATCTGCAGCACCACCTGGAAAACCAGGCCGGCGCGGCGGGTGCGGACGACGCGGATGATGGCGATTTCGTCCAGGGCGAGATCAAGATGTTCGAATTCGGCGGCGCCGACGACTGGCAGTTGCGGCAGGCCATCAACGTCCTGCAGGGCCGCCCGGTCCAGAAGTCCGACCCCGCCCAGGTGAAGCAGGCGCGTGCCCAGGCTCAGGCCGAGGACGCAGCGGCCAAACCGGCGAACAATGCGGCCGGCAAACCCGCCGATGCGGAAAAAAAAACCCTGAATAATGCCGGCGACGGGGTTGAACGCTATCGTGTCACCCCGGAAGGTCTGATCCGGATTCCGTGATGGAGCGCGCATCCGTCCTGGACGATGCGCGGCTGACGCGCTATGCCCGGCACATCCTGCTCGATGAACTGGGCATCGAGGGACAGGAACGTCTGCTGGCGTCGCGGGTGCTCATCGTCGGTGCCGGCGGCCTGGGGTCTCCGGCGGCCTTGTATCTGGCCGCTGCGGGCGTGGGCCGGATGACGCTGGTGGACGACGATCTCGTCGAACTCAGCAATCTGCAGCGCCAGATCCTGCATGACATGGCCGGCCTGGGACGCCCCAAGGCCGAATCGGGCCGGGATGCCTTGCAGGCCCTGAATCCGGACGTGCAGGTGCGGGCGCTGGTCGAGCGGCTGGACGAAGCCCGGCTGCGCGCATTGGCGCTGGACGCCGACGTGGTGCTGGATTGCTGCGACAATTTCGCCACCCGGCATGCCATCAATCGCGCCTGTGTGGCGGCTCGCAAGCCCCTGGTGTCGGGGGCGGCGATCAAGTTCTCAGGCCAGATCAGCGTCTATGATCTGCGTGACGACGAGGCGCCCTGTTATCACTGTCTGTTTCCCGAGGCCGATGACGTCGAGGAATTGCGTTGCGCCACCACCGGGGTCCTGGGGCCTCTGGTCGGGATGGTGGGCAGCGTCCAGGCGGCCGAGGCCATCAAGGTGATCACCGGCATGGGCGAGCCGCTGGTCGGGCGGCTGCTGTCGGTCGATGCCCTGCGGATGCAGTGGCACACGATCCGCTTCAGGCGCGATCCCGACTGCCCGGTATGCGCCCGGCGCGAGCCTGCGTCAGCAGCGCCCCCAGGCGGTTGATCCGCGTATCCACGTATAGATCGCGGCCGTTGCGCTGGCGGGAAAACGGCGTGCCGGGGTGGTACAGCCACACGGTGCGCATGCCGACCTGACGGGCGGATTTCAGATTGCGTTCGGTGTCTTCGACCAGAATGATGCGGTGGGCGGGTACGCCCAGCCGGGCGACCACCATGCGCATCAGGCCCAGCGACGGCTTGGGTCGCGCCAGCCCCATGGGCATCATGTGGTCGATGGCCCACAGGCCATCGAATTCGTGCAGAATCCCCAGCGCGTCCAGCACGCGGCGGGCGTAGTGGGCCGGGGCATTGGTCAGCACGATGCGCGTGCCCGGCAGATCGCGCAGGCGGGCGGCCAGGCCGGTTTCCGAATGGACCAGCGGGGCGACGTCGAAATCGTGGCAGGTTGCCAGAAACTGGTGCAGGTTCACGCCGTGGTGGCGCGCCAGGCCGATGGCGGTGGCGCCGTAGCGTTTCCAGTAGCGCAGGCGCAGGGCGTTGGCCTGGTCGGGGGGCAGGTCCAGGGCCTGGGCGACGGCTGCGCCCATGCGCCGGTCGATGGCGCCGAAGATGCCGCGCGAAGCATCGTGCAGGGTGTTGTCCAGGTCGAACAGCCAGACGGGATCGTCGGGGCCGATGGCCCGCCGGCGCCGCAGGGGGCTGGGCGCCTTCATGGAGCCCCCTGGGGACGGTCCGGCGCTCGCGGCGGTGTCAATGCGAACTGATCATGGTGCCCACGCCGCGATCCGTCAGGATTTCGAGCAGCAGGCAGTGCGGCACGCGGCCGTCGATGACGTGGACCGAGTTCACGCCGTAGCGGGCGGCGTCCAGCGCCGAGGAGATCTTCGGCAGCATGCCGCCCGACAGGGTGCCGTCCTGGAACAGCGCATCGATGGTCTGGGCCGACAGGCTGCGCAGCAACTGGCCGTCCTTGTCCAGTACCCCGGGGGTGTTGGTCAGCATGACGAGTTTTTCCGCACCCAGAACCTCGGCCATCTTGCCGGCGACGACGTCGGCGTTGATGTTGTAGGCCTGGCCGTCCTCGCCGTAGCCGATGGACGAGATGATGGGGATGAACTGATCGTCCTGCAGGGCCTTGACCACGGCCGGTTCGATGCGTTCGATGTCGCCCACGAAACCGATGTCCAGGGTCTGGCCGGGATGGTCGGGGTCGGGCATGAGCTTTTTGCGCGCCTGGATCAGGCAGCCGTCCTTGCCGGTCAGGCCCACGGCCTTGCCGCCGGCCTCGTTGACCATCATGACGATGTCCTGCTGGACCTGGCCGGCCAGCACCCATTCGACGACTTCCATGGTCTCGGCGTCGGTGACGCGCATGCCCTGGATGAAGGTGCCTTCCTTGCCGATGCGCTTGAGCGCGCTGTTGATCTGCGGGCCGCCGCCGTGCACCACCACCGGATTCAGGCCGACGAGCTTCAGCAGCACCACGTCGTGGGCGAAGCTGCGTTGCAGGCTTTCGTCGGTCATGGCGTTGCCGCCGTACTTGATGACGACGGTCTTGCCATGGAAGCGGCGAATGTAGGGCAGAGCCTCGGAGAGGACTTCGGCCTTGAGGGCGGCCGATGTCTGGGAGGGGATGTCCTGGGAGGTATTCGTCATGTCAGGAAGCCAGTGCCTGTTCGACTGTGGCCATGAAGGCCTTTTCGTCGTAGTTGCCGAGATAGCGTTTGATGATGTGGCCCTGCTTGTCGATCAGGAAGGCCGTGGGGGTCAGGCGCACGTCGCCGAAGGCCTGGGCGATCTTGCCCTGAGCGTCGATGACCACCGGAAAGGGCAACTGGCGCGTGTCAGTGAAGTTCTTGACGTAGTTGGGCGGGTCGTACTGCATGGCCACGCCGATGGTGTCGAAGCCCCGGGATTTCAGTTCCTGGTAGTGGCGGATGGTGTCGGGCATCTGCGCCACGCAAGTGGTGCAGCTGGTGGCCCAGAACTTGACCAGGACGACCTTGCCGCGCAGGTCTTGCATGGTGACGGTTTTGCCGTTCAGGTCGGTGAAGGCGACGTCGGGTGCCGCCTGGGCGGACCCCTGGAATTGCCAGAGAGCGGCACCGCCGATCGCCACGACGGCCACCAGGGCGAGAAGAAACTTTTTCATCATTTGATGGGCATGGTCTGGACGCCGCCGTCATCGCCTGCGGGCGACGACGTGGAGGCGCCGGAGGAACTGGAGTCATCGGTGACGGGCGCGGCGGTCCCTTGCTGGCCGGGTTCGACGAGCAGGGTCTCGCGCGCCACGATCGTGAATAATTTTACGACTTTATTGACCCCCGAGATGCCGGAGACGGTGGTCGCGGCGCGCTGGCCCTCGTCCGCAGTGACCTTGCCCATCAGGTAGACGATGCCGCGCTCGGTCGTGACCTTGATGGTGCGGAAGGGCACGTTTTCGGTGGCGACCAGTTGGCTCTTGACCTTGGAGGTCAGCCAGGTGTCATTGGTGCGTACGCTGAGCGGCGTGATGTCACCGACCCGGATGTAGTTGTCCACCGAACGGACCTTGGTGATGCCCCGGGCGATGGTCTCGGCCTGCTGCCGGTCGGCGTCGGTGGGGACGTCACCCACCAGCAGGAGCCGGCCCGCATAGGATGTGCCCAGGATGCGGGCCTTGTCGCCGAAGGCCTTGTTCATTTCGCTGGAGACGCGCAGTTCGATCGTCTGGTCGTCGACCTGTTCGCCGGCGGTGCGCCGGTCCGTGGCCACGGCGGCGGAGCCGGCGGCTGCGCCGCCCACGATGAACAGGCCGCAGCCCGACAGGGGAGCCAGGCAGGCCAGGCTGATCAGGAGGCGGGCGAGAGGGCGTTCGAAAACGGGCATCAGAGGGGATCTCCCAGAAGCAGGGCGTCAATGCCGTCGCACAGCGCATGCAGCAGCAGGATGTGAACTTCCTGGATGCGCATGGTGCGGTCGTGCGGGACGCAGAGGTGGATGTCGGTCTCGTAGAGCAGGGTGTTGACCTGGCCGCCGCCCTTGCCCGTCAGTGCGATGACTTGCATGTCGCGTTCGTGCGCGGCCTCGATGGCGCGTACGACATTGGGCGAATTGCCGCTGGTGGTGATGGCCACCAGAATGTCGCCCGGTTGCCCCAGGGCGGCCACCTGGCGCTCGAACACGGCATTGAAGCCGTAGTCGTTGCCGACGGCGGTCATGATCGAGGTGTCGGTGTTCAGGGCGATGCCGGCCAGGGGCAGGCGGTCGCGCTCGAAGCGGCCGACGAGTTCGGCGACGAAGTGCTGGGCGTCGGCGGCCGAGCCGCCATTGCCGCAGGCGAGGATGCGCGCGTTGCTGGTCAGCGCGCCGAACAGCAGATCGACCCCGGCCGCCAGAGCGGGGGCCAGTTCGCGGGCGCTGGCGCGAAATGCGTCGACGGCGTCGTCGAAATGTGACGTCATGCGGGAGGTCATGTCCATAGGGCCGATTATCGCATGAGAGCACCACCGCTGTTACACATGAACGTAACAGTTTGCGGACCATTTCGTGCCTGTCCGGGTGTTTTACGCCTGAAAGGCGTCGCGGATCCAGTGCGGGCCGTCCGCCTCGAAGGCCACCACGTCGAAGCGGCAGGCCGGCGCCGTGCCGCCGAAATGCCGTTGGACGAGCCGGGGCAGGAAATGGCGCGCGGCCCGGATCAACCGGGCCTGCTTGGGGCGGTTTACACTGGCGGCGGCACCGCCGAAGGCCGGATTCCGGCGCTCCCGCACCTCGATGAACAGCAGCAGGGCGCCTTCGCGGGCCACCAGATCGATTTCCCCGGCGCGGCAGCGCAGATTGGCCGCCAGGATGTGCGCGCCGTGGGTTTCCAGGTGGTGCGCCGCCCGCGCCTCGGCCGCGCGGCCTTGGCGTTGAGTCGGGGATCCGGCTGGCGGTTCGCCGGCGGTGGCGTTGGCGGACGCATCGGCAGGCACGGATGCCGGATGGGATCGACGCAGGCGCCGACGGCGGCGCGCCACGGCCCCGCGCTGGGCCTGCCGGGCGGCTTCGTAGGGATCGGCGGGCATGGCGGCACATTCAAATGAACAGGATATGAGTATGACGGACAGTGCAGACTGGGAACAGATCGGACCGACGTGGAAACGTCACGCTGAAGGGGTGGCGGGCCAGTCCTGGCCGGCGGGTGCCCTGTATGTGGTGGCCACGCCGATCGGCAATCTGGGGGATCTGAGCCTGCGCGCCTGGGAGGCCCTGCGCCGCTGCGATGCGATCGCGGCCGAGGATACCCGCACCACCCGTGCGCTGCTGGACGCCTGGGGAATCGCCACGCCGCTGCTGGCCGCCCATCGCCACAACGAGCGCGAGGCGGCCGAAGCCGTGATCCGGCGGCTGGCCCAGGGTGAGCGTATCGCGCTGGTGTCCGACGCCGGCGCGCCCGCTGTCAGCGATCCGGGCGCGCGCGTGGTGCGCGAGGTCCAGGCGGCCGGCCATCGGGTTGTGCCGCTGCCGGGTCCCAGCGCGGTCATTGCTGCGCTGATGGCCAGCGGCGCCACTCGCGATGAGGAGCCCGGCTTTGCTTTCGCCGGCTTCATGCCGTCCAAGGCCCAGGCGCGCCGCAAATGGCTGGACCGGTGGCTCGCCTGGCCGGTGCCGGTCGTGATGTTCGAGACGCCGCATCGCTTGCGGGCGGCGCTCCAGGATCTGTCGGCGGCGGCCGGGCCGGATCGGCGGTTGACCGTGGCGCGCGAACTGAGCAAGCGGTTCGAGGAGATCCGGACTCTGCCGGCGGGAGAGGCGCTGGCCTGGCTGGACGAGGACGCCCATCGGGAACAGGGCGAATTCGTGCTGGTGGTGCACGCCGACGAACGGGAGGAGGCGCCCGACGAGGATCTGTCGCCCGAACAGCGCCGGATCATGGAGGCGTTGCTGGAAGACCTGTCGGTGCGCGACGCGGCGCGGATCGGCGCCCGTGCGACCGGGCTGGCGCGCGACCGGCTGTATGCCTGGGCGCTGGCGCGATCCCCTCGATTAGGGTGAACAGGCCCTAAAGCCCCTGGTCCAGTGCGATCACGGGGTTCAGGCCGGCGGATTCCGCCAGCCGCGCGGCGGTGTGGGCGGCTTCGTCGCGCGACAGGTAGGGCCCCATGCGGACCTTGTAGAGCGGCGGGTGGTGAGCGACGGTGGCGGGACCGGCCTGACCGGCGGCCTCGATGTTGACGCGCTGGGCCAGTGACTGGGCGTTCTGGGCCGAGGAGAAGGCACCGAATTGCAGATAGATGCCGCCCGGCTGGGGGCCCTCGAAAACCGCAGGGACGGGGGCCGGCGGCGCGAGGGGGGCGGCGGGCAGGTTGACCGGCTGCGCCCGGGCGGTGTCGGCGGGTGGGGCCGAGGCCAGGATCGGCGTCCCCGGGGCGCGTCCGGCGCGGATGTCGGCGTTGGTGATGGCCTGCACGATCACGCGCCCGCTGCCCGGGCCGATCAGGCCCAGCTTGGCGGCGGCCACGTAGGACAGGTCGATGATGCGCCCGGGGTGGAAGGGCCCCCGGTCGTTGACGCGCACGACCACCGAGCGGTTGGTGCCCGCCCGGGTCACCCGCGCGTAGCTGGGGATCGGCAGGGTCGGATGCGCCGCCGTCATGGCGTACATGTCGTAGGTTTCGCCGTTGGCGGTCTTTTCACCGTGGAATTTGCGCCCGTACCACGAGGCTACGCCTTCCTGGCGGTAGGGCTGGTTTTCTCCGATGGGGAGGTAGCGCACGCCAAAGACTTCGTAGGGACGGAAATTGGCCGGGGCGTGCCGCTCGATGCGCGGCACGGCGTCGGGAATGGCGGCGATGTCGGCCGGGATGTCGCGGCCAGGGCCGTCGTCCTTGTAGTAACCGCCCGAGCGCGAGGCGCAGCCCGCGAGGACGGCCAGCGTGGCGCCCAGCAGGACGAGGGCCAGGGCTCGTCTCATGGCCGGGGCTCCTGCAGCATGGGGTTGCGGTGGCGCACCAGCAGGGGCGAATGATCCGCAAAGCGCCGGGCGAGCTGTTCGGTGACGTAGACCGAGCGGTGCTGGCCGCCGGTGCAGCCGATGGCCACCGTCAGGTAGTTGCGCGTGTCCTGCATGTACAGGGGCAGCCATTTGCGGATGAAAGCGGCGATGTCGTCGATCATGTTCTCGACGCTGCCGAACTGCGCCAGCCAGTCGGCGACCGGGGCGTCGCGGCCCGTCAGGGAGCGCAACTGCGCGTCGTAGTGGGGGTTGGGCAGGCAGCGCACGTCGAACACCAGGTCGGCGTCGTGTGGCACCCCGCGCTTGTAGGCAAAGGATTCGAAGGTCAGAATCACTGCGGGCCGATCCGTCTGGACCAGATCGCGCACCCAGGCACGTAATTGTCCGGGTGCCAGGTTCGAGGTGTCGATGACGTGTTCCTGATTGCGCAATGGGCCCAGGAGTTCCCGTTCGCGGGTGATGCAGTCCTGCAGAGAGGCGTCCAGGCCCTCTTGCCGCAGGCGGTCGGTCAGAGGGTGGCGGCGCCGGGATTCGGAATAGCGCTGCATCAGGGTGTGGTCGTCGGCGTCCAGGAAGATCACGTGCAGCGCCGTGCCCATGGCGCGCAGGCTGGTCAGGATGCCGGGCAGGTCGTCCAGGTCGCCCGGGGTGCGGACGTCGATGGCGACCGCCACCCGTTCCAGGCCGCTGTCCCGGGTGCTGGCGATGAATTCGTGCAGGAAGCGCACCGGCAGATTGTCGATGCAGGTGTAGCCGGTGTCTTCCAGCATGCGCAGGGCCACGGACTTGCCGGAGCCGGAAATGCCGGTGATGAGGACGATGTTCAGCATGGTGTGTGCGGCGCAGGCGCCAGCAGGGGCTGCAGTGTCGGACGACAGGGGATCATGATCGGGCCTCCCGGGAACTTTCCATGATGGCCAGGGCCTGGCGTTCGATGAATTCGCCCATGGTATCGATGCCGCGCAGGCTGAGGATGGTGTTGCGGACGGCGGCCTCGACCAGCACGGCCAGGTTGCGGCCGGCTGCAACCTGCAGCATCACCCGGCGGATCGGGATGCCCAGGATGTCCTGGTATTCGTCCTGGGTCGGCAAGCGTTCGAAATTTTCAGGAGAAAGGCGCACCAGATGGACGATCAGCTTGATCTTCATCTTGCGCCGCACCGAGGTTTCGCCAAAGATCGTGCGGATGTCCAGCAGCCCCAGGCCGCGGACTTCCAGCAGATTTTGCAGCAGGGGAGGGCACTGGCCTTCGATGAAGTTCGGCGCGGTGCGCGAGAGTTCGACGGCGTCGTCGGCCACCAGCCCGTGGCCCCGGGAAATCAGTTCCAGCGCCAGTTCGCTTTTGCCCAACCCCGATTCGCCGGTGATCAGGACCCCCAGGCCCAGCACGTCCATGAAGACGCCGTGCACGGTGGTCTTGGGCGCCATGCGCTTGCCCAGGTAGATGCGCAGCAGGTCGATCAGCAGGGCGGCGTCGGTGGGTGTGGCCAGCAGCGGGATGTCGTGTTCCAGGCAGTAGGCCAGGAGGTCGTCGGGTGCCTGGGTGTTGTTCGCCAGGACGATGGCCGGTACGCCCCCGGTCACCAGGTCGTTCAGATGGTGCTGGCGGCGGCGCGGTTCGAGCCGCAGGTAATAGGAGATTTCCTCGGTGCCGAAAACCTGGATGCGTCCCGGGTGGATCAGGTTCAGGTGGCCGATCAGGTCGGCAGCGGCACCGCTGGTGTCGGGGATCAGGTGCTGATCCGCAGCGTCCTTGCCGGCGATCCAGGTGAAGACGATCTTCTCGGCGTTGTCACGAATCAGCTCTTGGATGGTCAGCATGTTCAGGGGTCGGGGCGCTCGCGCCGGTCAGGATGAGTTGATGGACTTCCTGGGGGTCTGTGGAGTGCGTCAGGGCCTGGCGGATACCGGCGTCCGACATCAGGCGGGCGATGCCGGCCAGCAGGTCCAGGTGGGTCTGGGTGGCGGTTTCCGGGATCAACAGGAAGAACAGCAGGCGGGCGGTGCGCCCGTCGTTGGTATCGAACCGGACGGGTTCGGCCAGCCGGATGAAGGCGGCGTGCGGTTCGCGCAGATCCTTGAGCCGTCCGTGGGGAATCGCGACCTCGTGGCCCAGCGCGGTCGAACCCAGCCGCTCGCGCGCCAGCAGGCTGTGGAAGACCGCCGTGCGCGCGACGCCCTGGTGGTTTTCAAACAGCAGTCCGGCGTGCTCGAAGGCGCGCTTCTTGCTGGTGGCAGCCAGGTCCAGGACGATGTTGCCGGGCGGCAGGATGCGGGGAGTGAGAGTCATGGCGACCATTATAGGTAAACAGACAACAATATGGCCCCGGACGGGCGTCTCGAGGCCATGTGTCGTTTCGGGCCGAAGGAGTCAGCCCGATGCTGCGTGATCAGGCGGGTATTTCCTGACGCTTGGGAGGTTCGTGAACGTGGTTCTGAGCCTTGGTCTTGTACTTGATGACCTGGCGGTCGGCCTTGTCGACCAGCAGATCGATGGCCGCATACAGGTTGTCATCCGAGGCTTCGCAGTGCAGATCCTTGCCGCGCAGGCGCATGGTGATTTCAGCGATGTGCTTCTGGGGTTCGATCGACAGCATGATCTGAGTGTCGATGACCTGATCGAAGTGCCGCAGGACGCGCGCCGTCTTGGTGTGGACGTATTCGCGGATAGCCGGGGTGATTTCCAGATTGCGACCGGTGATTGTCAGGCTCATATGCAGACTCCTTGCGAAAAACGGGGAGGGTTCCAGGGAGAACCGGGTACGAATGGACTAGACCTCCTTTTCTGACAGTTCGATGACAAGTCCAGTGTACCCATTGCACCCGCCACATCAAGGGCCTGCTTTCGGTGTAGGATAGTCGGATTACATCCTGAAGTTCTTCCCCAGATACACCTGCCGCACCGCCTCGTTGTCCACGATCTCATTCGGATGGCCGCTGGTCAGAACCCGGCCTTCGCTGATGATGTAGGCACGGTCACAGATCCCCAGGGTTTCGCGCACGTTGTGGTCGGTGATCAGCACGCCGATGTTGCGGCCCTTCAGGAACTGCACGATGCGCTGGATTTCGATCACGGCGATCGGATCCACGCCTGCAAAGGGCTCGTCCAGCAGGATGAAGCGCGGGTGAGTGGCCAGGGCGCGGGCGATTTCCACCCGGCGGCGCTCTCCGCCCGACAATGAAATCGCCATATTGCGGCGGATGTGCTCGATCTGCAGTTCGTCGATCAGCGACTCCAGGCGTTCTTCCAGGGCGGCGGCCGACAGGGTGTTGCCCTGGGGGTCGCGTTGCAGTTCAAGGACCGCGCGGATGTTCTGTTCCACCGTCAGACGGCGAAAGACCGAGGCGTCCTGGGGCAGGTAGGACAGGCCCAGCCGGGCGCGCTGGTGCATGGGGATGCCGGTGATCTCATGGTGGTCGATCAGGATGCGGCCCGTGTCGGCCGGGATCAGTCCCACGATCATGTAGAAGCTGGTGGTCTTGCCGGCGCCGTTGGGGCCGAGCAGGCCGACGACTTCGCCGCTGTCTACCGACAGGGACACGTCCTGAACAACGGCACGGCGGCCGAAGGTCTTGCCCAGGCCCACGGCCTGCAGGCTGCCGGACGCACGCACGGCGCCGGCCGTGGTGGAATGGGATTCGTGTGCGGACATGGGAATTACGGGCGGCCCTTCTTGGCCTTGCACTGGGCGATGGCCTGGTCGATGCGGGATTGCGGCTGGGCCAGCGAGCGGACGCGCCCGCCGGCGGCGGCCGAATTCTGCCCGCCGAACGCCTCGTAGGTGCCGGTTTTTTCGTGGTAGATGATGCGCGCGCCGCGGACATTGTCGAAGGTCTGGCCGCAGATCTGGCGGATCACGATGGCCTGGCCCGTCAGGGTGATGTCGCCCGAGGCGCCCGCGTAATCGGCCTGCAGGCCGGTGGCGATCAGCGTCTCGAATTTTTCGGGGTTTTCCTGGCGGATGGTGACGACCTCGCCCTTGGCGGCCGTGGCGGTGCCGAATTGCTTGCCCTGGGCGTCCTCGTGCGTGACGAGCTTGTCGCCGCGCAGGGTCATCGCGCCCCGGGTCAGGATCACGTTGCCGGTAAAGGTGCTGGTCTTGTTGATGTCGTCGTAGTGCAGGGTGTCGGACAGGATCACCGTGTCAGGTTCGTCCTGGGGTGCCGGTTTGGTCTGTGCGGTGGCCGCCTGGGTGGCCAGGGCCAGGGCGCAGGCGCTGATCGATGCAATCAGGGCATGAGACGGAGTTTTCATGGTTGTGCGTTCTTTTTCGGTTCGGCGTTGCGGGCGGCCTGATCCTCGCCCGAGATTTTGACGTCACTGGACGCCGTGACGGTCAGTTGGCGGGTGCGGTTATCGTAGCGCATGCCCTTGCCCCGCAGGGTGGAATTCCCGTTGATGACCAGCGCGGGGCGGTCCGTGTGGACCACGTCCAGGTCGGGCTCGATGATCAGTTGGGAACTGCGTACGTCCAGCAGCTTGTGTTCGGCATCGGGCAGGCGCTTGAGGTGGGCATTGCCGTCCAGCACGATGCGGTCGCCGTGCTCGTCCAGCGTGCCGTGGTCGGCGGTGCCTTCGGTGATGGGCGCGTTGGGCTGGTGGCCCACTGCGCGTGGTGCGGTGATTTCGTAGGCGCGCGTGTCCGGGAAGTGCTCCATGGAGGTGCCTTCCAGGCGGTTGACGGCGCGTCCGTCGGCATCGGTGCGTACCATCGTGAACTGATCGGACCAGGAGTCGCGCTCGTGGGTCACGCGCCGGGGCGGGTCGATCTCGATCGAGCGCAGGGCATAGTCGGACGCCCACCAGGTGCCCAGCACCAGCAGGCCGAGCAGCAGCACGGCCACGAGACTGGGCAGACGTTCTTTCACTGGATGGCCCCGCCCAGCGTGGACAGGGACGCCGTGAAGCAGGCGCCCAGACGGCCCTGGGCCGCCAGGATCAGGTCGCAGCATTCGCGCACGGCGCCCGCGCCGCCGCGCAGGGTGCTGATCCAATGGGCGGCCTGACCGATATAGAAAGGCGCATTGGGCACGCTGGCGGCAAACCCGACCCGCCGCAGGACGGGCAGATCGATGATGTCGTCGCCCATGTAGCCCACGGCTTCCAGAGAGAGGCCGGCCTCGCGGGCCAGGTCTTCGACCGTGGTGATCTTGTCGTGGACGCCCTGGAGCGCGGGCGAAATGCCCAGTTCCGCGGCCCGGCGGGCCGTGATGGCGCTTTTGCGGCCGCTGACCCAGGCGACGCGGATGCCTTGTTCACGCAGCAGCCGCAGGCCGTGGCCGTCCAGCGCGTTGAAGGGCTTGACGGCCTCGCCTTGTTCTCCGTACCAGAGGCTGCCGTCGGTGAGGATGCCGTCGACGTCGAACACCATCATGCGCACGGCACGAGCCCGGTCGCGGATGGCTTCCGGGACGCGGGCCAGGATCTGGGCTTCGGCGGGGTGGGAGAAACCGGGCAATTCGTTCATCAGATGACCTTTGCAGCAAGGAGGTCGTGCATGTGCAGAGCCCCCAATAATAGCCCGTCGCCGTCCAGCACCAGCATCTGGTTGAGCTTGTGCGCATCCATGGTCGAGGCGGCTTCGATGGCGGGCGCGTCGGCCGCGATCGAGCGCGGGTGGCGGCTCATGCCGGCCGAAACCGGCAGGCCGCGGACGTCGCCGTGCTGGGCGATCATGCGGCGCAGGTCGCCGTCGGTGAACAGGCCTGCGGGGCGTTTGCCCTCCATGACGATGACCATGCCCATGCCCTTGGAGGACATTTCGGGCAGGGCATCGGGGATCAGGGTGCCGGGCGCGACGCGCGGCAGGGCTGCGCCGCTGCGCATGACGTCGGCCACGGAGGTCAGCAAGCGCCGGCCCAGGGCGCCGCCAGGATGCGAACGGGCGAAATCCTCGCGGTTGAAACCACGCGCTTCCAGGCAGGCGACGGCGATGGCGTCGCCCAGCACCAGGGCGGCCGTGGTGCTGGCGGTGGGCGCCAGATTCAGAGGGCAGGCTTCCTGGTCCACGGCGGCGTCCAGCGCCAGATCGGCGTTGCGGGCCAGTTCGGAATCGGTGTTGCCGGTCAGGGCGATGATGCGCGTGCCCATGCGCTTGGCCACGGAAATGATGGTGATCAGTTCTTGGGCCGAGCCGGAGTAAGAGATCGCCAGCAGGATGTCCTGGCCGGTGAGCATGCCCAGATCGCCGTGGATCGCCTCGGCGGCGTGCATGAAGAAGGCGGGCGTGCCGGTGGACGCCAGGGTGGCGGCGATCTTGCGGGCGATATGTCCGGACTTGCCGATACCGGTGACGACGACGCGGCCCGGACAGTCCAGGATGAGGCTGACCGCCTGGGCGAAGCGTGCGTCGATGCGGCCTTGCAGGGCTTGCAGGGCCTGGATTTCGATGCCGAAAGTATGGTCGGCGCTGGCGCGGATCGCCTCCGGGCTGGGCTGAGGGTGGGCATGCATCCCGCGATTTTACTGTGTTCAGTAGTAGACGGCCGGGTCCTGCACGTCGAGCTGAGCCGGCAGCAGGTGTTCGCGCGCATAGGTTTCCCAGACGCGGGCATCGAGAAACAGCGCGTACAGGTCGGCGTCGATGTGGCGGCGGTCGCGCATGTCGCGCAGGATGGACAGGGCCTGCGAGAGCGGCATGGGCGGTTTGTATGGCCGGTCGCGCGCGGTCAGGGCCTCGAAGATGTCGGCGATCGCCATCATGCGGGCAGGCCACGACATCTGCTCACCGGTCAGGCCGCGCGGAAAGCCGGTGCCGTCGATTTTCTCGTGGTGACCGCCTGCGTATTCGGGCACGCGCGCCAGCGTCTTGGGAAACGGCATCACCTCGAGCATTTGCAGGGTGACGTCGATATGCTGGTTGATGCGCAGCCGCTCTTCGTTGTTGAGTGTGCCGCGCGCAATGCACAGCATGTCGGCTTCTTCGGTGGAGAGCAGCGGCTGGGTGGCGCCGGTGTGGTCCGTCCAGGTCTGGAGGGCGATGTCGCGCACGCGTTGCTGGTCCTCGGGTCGCATGAATTCGCCGCCGATGTTGACGCGCGCCAGGAAGTCACAGTCTTTGCGCCATTGGTCGATCCGGGCTTGGAACCCGTCGTCGGTCCGGTCGCTGGCCGCCAGGGTTTCCTGGGCGATCAGGGCGGCGTAGCGGGCCTGGATGGTCTCGATCCGGTCGCTCAGAGCATGCAGTTTGGTGGACTTGTCCAGCAGCGAGTCCGGTGTGGCGAGCTTGCCGCAGTCGTGCAGCCAGGCCGCCACGCGCAGTTCGTACCAGTCTTCTTCGTCCAGCGCGAAGTCCTTGAGCGGGCCGTCTTGTGCGCGGCAGGCCGCCTGGGCGATCAGTTCGGTCAGCACGGGGACGCGCTGGCAGTGGGCCGAGGTGTGGGCCGACTTGGCGTCGATGGCCTGGGCGATGGTGCGAATGAAGGCGTCGAGCAGGTCCTTGTGGCCTTGGAGAAGTTGCTGCTTGTCCAGCGTGACGGCGGCCGACGAAGCCAGCGCCAGCGCCAGCGGTTCGAGCGCGGGATTGAAGGCCTGCACCAGAACGGTGCCGGGGTCGCGGGCATTGACCAGTTGCAGGATGCCGATGATGTCGCCGGCGTGGTTCTGCAGTGGCAGGGTCAGCAGCGAGGTGGTCCGGTAATTCATGGCCCGGTCAAAGGCCCGGGTGCCGGAAAAGTCGAAATCCTTGACTTCGTAGGCATCGGGGATATTGACCGGCGTGCCCCGGTGCCAGACGTGGGCGCAGACGTTCTGGTGATTGGCCTGGCCGTCTTCGAGCCACAAGGGGATGGGCCGCAGGCTGATCTCCTGCCCCGAGGTGCCGCCGGAATGGATGTCCAGGCTGAGCGTGCGCATGACTTCGAAGCGCAGTCGCTGTTCGGTGCCCTGGCCTTCCAGAATGTACAGCGTGCCGCCGTCGGCATGGGTGAAATCCTGGGCGGCGATGATGATCTGCTCGTACAGGCGCGGCAGGTGGCGTTCGGCTGACAACGACAGGGTGATGTCGAGCAGTTTCTGGAAGATGGCCGGGTCGATGGCGCCTGGACTGCTGGACAGGGTCATGGCGGGAGTCCTGGAGTAGGGGTTTGAAAAAACCGGTAACCGATGTTACGTGTTGTTCCCGTGTGGGGCAATCAGCCGTGCGCGAGGGCGGAGCGGGATCAATAGCCGGTGCTGTCGTGGCTGGGGTGATCGGGTCCCGGCGCCAGCGTCGTGACGCGCACGACATGGGTGTCGAGCCGTCCATCCGGGTGCAAAGTGATCCAGCGATAGCCTGGGGCCACGGGATCGATGCTGAAACGGACGCTGCGTGGCGTGAACTGGAAGCAGGTGGACGGCGTGGACAGCATGCGTAACGGCAGGCGTCCGGGGGGCGGGTCCAGGTCGTGCAGGCTGTCGCCCGCCTGGTGGACATGTCCCCACAAAAGGGCGCGCACGCGTGGCAGCGTATCGAGGACGGTGAAAAGCGCATCGGCGTTGCCGATGCGCATGGGGTCGAGCCAGGCGCTGTGCATGGGTACAGGGTTGTGGTGCATGGCCACCAGGACGTGACGTCCATCCTCGACCTGGCCTGCTGTGCGCAGCAGTTCGAGCTGTTCCGGGGCCAGCCAGCCGCTCTCGTCGTCGGGCAGGGTGGAGTCCAGCAAAATGATGCGCCAGGGGCCTTGGTCGATCACCGGGACGGCGTGAGCGGCCAGCATGGCATGAAAAGGGGCGCGCACGTCGTGGTTGCCCGGCAGGACGTGCACGGGGGCCCCCAGGGGCGTCACCATGTCCAGGAACCGGGTGTAGGACTCGGGGCGGCCGTCTTGTGACAGATCGCCCGTGGCCAGCACCAGGTCGGGGGTGTCGCCGGCATCGATCAGGTGTTGCAGCACGCCCTGGAACGAGGCCTCGGTATCCACGCCCAGCAAGGTGTCGCCGCTGCGGGCGAACAGATGCATGTCCGTCAGGTGGGCCAGCACGATCGGCCGGGGGGGCGGGGAGGACGAAGGCATGGTCGGCGGTCCGTTCGGAATGCGTTCAGGAATATGCGTTCAGGGGTACACAGTGTGCGCGCGATTTCCGTGTCAGCCAGTATCCGGTGTTGGTTTTGGTTATTTTTGGCTGAAATAACATATTATTACGATATTAATAATATTTAAACATTCCGAGGCGGCGGACGGAAGCGGAGCGGGTGTCACTCAGAGATACCGCACCGTGACGCCGGGGTGAGGCAAAGCATGCGATATGGTTTTGATGCGCGGTGCTGGATCAGAGGAGCTCAAGGGGTGTTCGCACGCTCTGCAGCGGCCTGCCTGGCACTTTTGGCGGTGGTCTCGATCAGCCAGGCATCCGGCGCGCCGGATGCCGCACGGATCATTGCCCAAGGGGCCGAGCAGGTGCGGGCCGGTCAGGGTGCCCAGGCCTATCGCGCCTTGTCGCCTCATGTCGCCTGGCTGGCGGGCGACCCCGGGTTCGACCGGGTGTTCGGTCAGGCGGCCTTGGCGGCCGACCAACCCTCGCAAGCCGCGTTCGCTTTCGAACGCTGCCTGGCCGTCAGCCCGCGCGATGGACTGTGCCGGCTGGGGATGTTGCGCGCGCACGTGATGCTGACCGAGGTCCAGGCAGCGCGCAACGAGATCGAGATTCTCTCGAGCAGCGCGCCCCCGCCGGAAGTGCAAGCCATCCTCGACGAGTACCTGCGCCTGCTGACCGGCAAGGAATCGGCTGGCCAGGATACGCGCCTGAATGCTTATATCCAGGCGGGCGTGGGCTACGACAGCAATCCCAATACCGCCATGTCGCAGGGCAGTCTGGCGCTGCCGGCCCTGGGCAACCTGGTGTTCCGGATGTCGCCGGATGGCCGGCCCCAGGAAACCGGCTTCAACCTGACGCAGTTCAACATCCGTTATTCCACACCGCTCAATGAGCACTGGCGTCTGCTGGCCGAAGGCACCGCCACGGCCAATCAGTACTGGTCGGCGCACAGCTACGACGCCGCCATCGTCGATGGGGCGCTGGGCCTGATGCGCACCGAGGGGCCGCACCGCTTCACCGTCAAGGCCCAGGGGCAGCATTACAACCTGGGCGGGCACGGCTATCGGGATATGGCCAGCCTGCTGGGCCAGTATGCCTATTCGGTGACGGATCGCGCCGAGGTCAACGGTTTCGCGCACGTGACCCAGATGCGCTATCCGAAGTACAGCCTGAACGACGCTACGCGTTATGCGGGCGGGGTGTCGTGGTCGCAGGCGCTGGGCAATGGGCGGGCCATCTACTATGCCAGCGCCTACGGCGGGCGCGAAGTCGGTGTGCACAGCAATGCCCCCGAGACTGTGGAATACGATTTCAGCGGCCTGCGCGTCGGCGGCATGATGTTGCTGTCGCCGCGCACCCAGGTCGAGGCGGGGGTGGGCGTGGAATGGCGTGATTACGGGGGCAAGGAAATCCTGTTCGGCAAGGCGCGCCGCGACACTCAGTACGACGGCTACGTGAACCTGAGCCACGCCCTGAATCGCAAGCTCTCGATTCGTCCGGAATACCGCTACATCGACAGCAACTCGAACATTCCGCTGCGCGACTATCAGCGTCACATTTTTTCGGTGAGCCTGCGTTATGAACTGTTCTGACTTGGTGCGGCGCGCCTTGGGCGCGGGCCTGTGTGCGGTGGTGTTCTGGTGTCTGGGTACGGCCGTTGCCCTGGCCGAAGTCGCCGCCCGCGCGGATTTCGTCCATGGTCTGGTGACGGCGACCGAAGCCGGCCAGGCCGGGCGCTCCCTGGTCAAAGGGGGCGAAATATTCGACCACGACCGTGTCGACACGGCCCAGGGCGCACGGGCGCAACTGCGTTTCAGCGACGGCGGG
Source organism: Castellaniella sp. (assembly GCF_049650445.1). GTDB lineage: Bacteria > Pseudomonadota > Gammaproteobacteria > Burkholderiales > Burkholderiaceae_B > Castellaniella. The sequence goes on from NZ_JBASAD010000036.1 coordinate 73,944, forward strand.
CTGGTGTCGCTGTTGCCCGAAACCACATTCTCGGTCGAAGAATATCGCCTGGGCGATGCGGGCGGCGAGGACGGATCGCTGGTCTTTGGCCTGCTGCGCGGCGGCCTGCGCACGGTCACGGGCGCGATCGGCAAGGGCAAGCCGGACAACTATCAGTTGAAGACGCCGGTCGGCACGCTGGGCATCCGGGGCACGGAGTTCATCGCGATCATCGATCCGCCCGGCACCCTGCGTGTACACGTGGGGCGGGGCAAGGTGGTGCTGACGAATCGGTACGGGACGCTGGAAGTGCCCGAGGGCTACAACGCGATCATGACGGAGGGCGAGGCGCCCCGGCTGACCGAGGAAGGCCCGGTGTTCATGGCGACCGGTCCGCAGGGTGACCTGAAGACGCCTGTCGGCATGGTGCGTGCCGATCCCTACAATCTGGAACTGCCTTTGTTCGCGACCGTGGAGCCGGTTCGCAACCCGTTCCTGGTCTCGGGGCCGGGGTATTACATGGGGGTTTCCGTCGACAATACTGTTGGGTATCCCACGGACGGGCCTGGTGATGCCGTATTCGATACGGGTACAGGGGCGTTGCTCTCGTTCGGAAATACCGGTTCCGCTCTGATCAATCTGGGCGGGGCGGGCGCGGCGACTGCAATTTCTCAGTCGACGGTCGCTGGCCTGAACTGGGGGGTATTGGGCGCCGGTACTTTGTCCGTGAACGCCAACAACGTTACCTTGTCTCCGACCTCGCAGCCCCTGCCGTACATCATCGGGTTGGGCGCGACTGCGCCCCTGGCGGGTACGCTGAGCTTCAGCCTGCCCGCAGGCGTGGCGCCGTCCGCCTATGCGAATAATGGCGATATCGGCACGCTGACGCAGTTCGATCTGGGGATCACCGTGGCAACGCAGGCCTATACGCTGGACATGAGCCTGGCTATGCCGACCGCAACCTATGGCATCGCGGGGGGAGCGGGCGTGCTGAACAGTCTTACGGCTCCGTCCTTCAGCCTCAGCCATAATCCCGTCACTGGAGGAACATGCTCCACGAATTGCACGTTGAATGCAACGGGCTTCGTGACCACCAGCGGCAGCGCCGGCGTGAGCTACTTGCTGCAGGACAACACCACCGTCATCACCGGTGTCGCACCCCTGGTGCCGAACTAAAGCATCCCGGGAGTCAGCGTGATGACTCGGGCCTTGCACGGCAAGCGAGGTTTGCAGGCTGCAGGCCTGCTGCTCATGGCCCTGCTCATGCTCTGGCAGGCGGCGGCATTTCGCGAACCGGGCCACGGCGGGCCGCTGGACCGCCTGGACGCGGTGCTGTATGACTGGCGTTTTCAACTGCTGCCGCCGCAGCGTGAAGCCGACCTGCCCATCGTGATCGTCGATCTGGACGAGGCCACGCAGCAGCGCGAGGGGCGCTGGCCCTGGGACCGCGCCAAGGTGGCCGCGCTGATCCAGGCGCTGCGCGCCCAGGGGACGGCCCTGATCGGTTTTGATGTGGTGTTTTCGGAACCGGGCCCCAATCCAGTGCGCCAGTTGCTGCAGGCCGATGCCCTGCCCGCCGAATTGGGCGCGGCGCTGGCCGGGCATGCGGCGGCGTTCGATGGCGATGCGATCCTGGCGCAGACGCTGGACCCCTATGTGCTGCTGGGTTTTTTCATGCATGCCGATGGCGGCGATGCGGGGCAGTTGCCCGCGCCCTTCATGGTGCTGCCGCCCGAGGTGCAGGCCGCGACCACGATCCGGGCGTTGCCCGACTACACCGCCAGCCTGCCGCAACTGACCGAGGCCGGCGCCAGCGGCGGATTTGTCGTGGCAGTGCCCGATCCGGACGGCATCGTGCGCCGTGTCCCTATGGTGTTGCGCCATGGCGCGGACGTCTATCCGGCGCTGTCCCTGGAGATGGCGCGGCTGGCGCTGGGCGCCCCCTGGCTGAAGCTGGAACAGGCCGATCGCGGCGGCCAGCAGGTGGTCACGGGGATTCACATCGGGCGCGGCGTGCGTGTGCCGGTCGATGAGCGCGGTGATCTGCTGGTGCCGTACCGGGGCCGCGCGGGCAGCTTTCTGACGATCCCGGCCACGGGGGTGCTGCGCGGAGACGCGCCTGCCGAATCGCTGGCCGCCTTGCGGGACGCATTCGTGCTGGTCGGCACCTCGGCGCTCGGTCTGGCCGATCTGCGCACCACGCCGTTACAGACCGGCTATCCGGGGGTGGAAACCCATGCCAATGTGCTGGATGCCGTGTTGCAGGCCTCTCTGGGCGAGGAAACCTTGTACGTGCAGCCTGACTGGACGCCGGGTGCGGTGCTGGCCTTGATGCTGGTACTGGGTCTGCTGCTGGCGCTGGGCCTGCCCGGGCGCAGCCCGCGCCTGATGATGGGCTGCGCCGCCGCGTGCCTGCTGGTCCTGGTCGCCGCCAATGGCTGGGCCTGGGACCGCCTGCTCCTGGCTTTGCCGCTGGCCGCGCCCGTCTTGCTGGTCGTGCTGCTGGCGCTGTTGAACATCATCAGCGGTTATATTTCGACCAATCGGCAGAGACGCGCCATTCAGTCGCTGTTCGGCGAATACGTGCCCGCCGCCTATGTCGAGCGCATGGTGGCCAGTCCCGACAGCGTCACTCCGTCCGGCGAACAGCGCCCGATGACGGTGCTGTTCGCCGACATCCGCAATTTCACGGCCTTGTCCGAACCCCTGTCGGCGGGCGCACTCAAAGACCTGCTCAACCGCTACCTGTCTGCGGTCACCGAGGTGATCTTCCAGCATCAGGGCACGATCGACAAATACGTGGGCGATATGGTCATGGCCTTCTGGAATGCGCCGCTGGACGATGAGGATCATGCGGCGCATGCCGTGCAGACGGCGCTGGACATGCAGGCGTGCATGGCACGCGTGCGGCTGGAATTCGAGGCGGCAGGCTTGCCGGTGTTCCGGATCGGAGTCGGCCTGAATACCGGATCGATGAATGTGGGCGACATGGGGTCGCGCTACCGGCGCGCCTATACCGTGCTGGGCGATGCCGTGAACCTGGGCTCGCGCCTGGAGAGCCTGACCGCTTATTACGGGGTGCCCATTCTGGTCAGCGACAGCACGCGCGCACAGGCGCCGGGCTTCGTGTATCGCACGGTGGACCGTATCCGCGTCAAGGGGCGGCGCGACGTCGTCGAGGCCAGCGAACCGGTGTGTGAAGCCGGTCGCGCCGGACCGGAACTGCAGGATCGCCTGGCGCGCTTTGAGCAGGCGATCGAGGATTACCGCGCGCGCCGCTGGGCGCAGGCGCAGTCGGCGCTGACCAGGCTGTGCGCCGAAGATCCGGAGAGTGGGGCGCTGTATGCGGTCTATCTTGGCCGCATGGCGGACATCGACCCGGCCAGCCTGCCCGCAGACTGGGATGCTGTGCACGATCATCTCCAGAAATAAGTCCGTCCGGCGCGCCGCCGCGTGGATGGCTTGTTAAACTGTGCCCGCCCCCATGCCTTGCCACAGGACCCCGCCATGCAAACCGATCCGGCCCAGTACATCCGAGACACGATCCGTACCGTGCCCGATTGGCCGAAACCCGGCGTGCAGTTCCGGGACATCACCCCGGTGCTGCAGGACCCGCGTTCGTTCCGGGTACTGATCGATCTGTTCGTCTACCGCTACATGCGCCAGCGCCTGGATCTGGTGGCGGGCATCGACGCGCGCGGCTTCATCGTCGGTTCGGTGCTGGCCTACGAATTGAACCTGGGCTTCGTGCCGGTGCGCAAGCAGGGCAAGCTGCCGTATCGCACCGTGGCCGAGGAATACGCCCTGGAATACGGCAACGCGGCGGTGGAAATGCACACGGACGCGGTGCGGCCGGGCCAGCGCGTGCTGCTGATCGACGACCTGATCGCCACCGGCGGCACGATGCTGGCGGCGTCTCGCCTGCTGCAACGCCTGGGTGCCAACGTGGCCGAGGCCGCCGCCATCATCGACCTGCCCGACCTGGGCGGCTCGAAGGCCGTCCAGGCCTCGGGCCTGCCGGTCTATACGGTCTGCGAATTCGAAACAGGTTCCGAGGTCTGAGCCTCCAGACCATCGGGACTCAGGCCGGGGCTTCGGACGGGGCATCCAGGGAAATCGATCGTTCGACGGCACCGGCCGGCAGGGCCGCATGTGTGGCCAGGACGACGGTGCGGCCTCGGGTCGCCCGGGGCAGATCGGCCAGGAATTCTGCTTCCGTGCCGGCGTCCAGACCCGCAGTCGGTTCATCCAGCAACAGAACGTCCGCAGGCGATAGCAGGACCCGTGCCAGGGCCAGCCGGCGTGCCTGACCGACAGAAAGCCCGGCGCCCGTCTCCCCGATCCAGGTATCCAGGCCGTGCGGCAGGCTGCGGACGAAGCTGCACAGGCGAGCGGCTTCGAGGGCGTTCCACAGGGCTCCGCCATCGGCGTGCGGATCGCCGATCAGCAGGTTGGTCCGTATCGTGCCGAGGAATAGCGGCGCGTCCTGAGCCAGCAGGGCGATGCGGCGATGCAAGTCGCCCTGGGCGCAGTTGCGTACGTCGATGCCGCCGAAGCAGATACTGCCTGCCTGGGGGTCGTCGATGCGCAGCAGCAGGTGAAGCAGGGTGGACTTGCCTGAGCCGCTGATCCCGGTCAGGGCGGTGCGGCTGCCAGGGGGGAAGTCGAGATCGATGCCGTCCAGGATCACTCTGTCCGGAGCCTCCGGGTAGGCAAAGCGTACGCCCCGGACTTGCAGTGTGCCTGTCTGCGGCAGCTTGACGGGTTTCGGCGGGTCGTGCAGATCGGATTCCGCGCCCGTGATGGCCTCGATACGGGTCAGCGCCGCAAGTGTCGCGCCCATCCGGGTCGCACCGCGTACGACGGGGCCTATGGTCTCGAACAGGCCCAGCGCGGCCAGCAGCAATCCGGCCAGCAGGGGGGGCTGCAGCAGGCCGTGTTCGACGGCATCCAGACCTGTCCACAGGATGGCCAGCATGGCGGCGCCGGTGGCTGCGTGGATCGCGCTCTGACCGATGGCGCTCAGGCCGGCCTGGGTGTTGCGGGCGCGGGATGCCTGGCTGCAGGCGGCGTCGAAATGCAGGCGGACGGACGCGGAGAGCGACAGAGCGAGGATGTCCGCATGGCCTTCGACGGCTTCCTGTACCGCGGCTCGCAATTGAGCCGCGCTGTCCTGCGCCGTCCGGCCCGGCGCCTTGGCCTGGTACAGCAGGACGGCTGGAACCAGCAGGCAGGCGGCCAGGAAGGCCGTGGCGACGATCCAGGCGGCGGCCGGCAGTTGCCAGACCAGGCAGATCGTCATGACCAACCCCGCCGTCAGGGCGGTCAGCAGCGGGGCCATCAGAGACAGGAATAGTGTATCGAGCGCGTCCACGTCCGATGTCAGGCGTGCCACCAGATCGCCGGCGCGATAGCGTGCGAGCTGGCGCGGCGACAGGCGGGCCAAGGATCGAAAGAGTGTGCCGCGCAGTTCCGCGAGCAGGTGCAAGGTCGCCGTATGGCCGGCCAGGCGCTCCGCATAGCGGGCACCGATGCGGATGAACGAGAATCCACGCACCAGAGCCGATGGCACGAACAGGTTGAAGGCCTGGGCGGCGCTTGCCGAGGCGGCGCCGGCCAGGGCTGCACCGGTCAGGAACCAGCCAGCCACACCCAGCAGGCCTGCCCCGGCCGCGGCGGTCAGCAGGGCCAGGGCGATGGTGGCGGCCAGGCTCGGCCAATGACGGCGGTAGAGTTGGCGCAAGAGGTGCTGGCGGCTCATCGGGTGATCGCCTGGATGGGCTTCCGGAGACAGGCGCCCCGATTGAGAGGGTGGATTCATGCCGTTGCCTCGATGCGGCCGTTGGCAAGCAGGATGCGGCGGGGCAGTGTTCGTGCGACTGCGGGAGAGTGCGTGACCAGCAGCAAGGTGCGCCCGCGCGCGAAGGAAAGGAGGCCGTCCAGAACGGCTGCGCGAGTGTCGTCGTCCAGATGGGCGGTCGGCTCGTCGAGCAGGATCAGGCCTGGGTTGCGCAGGTACAGCCGCGCCAGGGCGACGCGCTGTGCCTGTCCTCCGGACAGGCCATGGCCGCGAGGGTCGATCCTGCTGTCCAGGCCGCGCGGCAGGCGGTCGGCGAATGGGGTCACGCAGGCGCGTCGTGCGGCGTCGGCGACTTCCGCAGGGCTTGCGTCAGGGCATCCGAGCCGGATGTTGTCGGCAATCGTCCCCTGAAGCAGAAAGGGGCGTTGGCCAATCAGGACGACCTGGTCGCGCAGGTGTGCCTCCGGCCATTCCGCCAGGGGGCGCTCGTCGAGTTTCAGGGGGCCTTCGGCCGTCCGGAGCCGCGCCAGAATTTCGAGCAGGGTGGTCTTGCCTGCGCCGCTGCTGCCCAGCAGGGCGACGTGTTCGCCCGCCTGGATCGACAGCGCCAGGCCGTCCAGGATCGGTCCGGTTCGATCCGGCAGGCTCAGCCGCAATGGGCCGGCGTGTATGGCGATGCCGGCGGCCGGTCCGGGCGGGTGCCGCACATCGGGTGAGCCGATCTGCTGTTCCAGCGGGACCCCGTCGATGGCGGGCAGGGTGCCGAAGGATTCTTCGATCTGGGCAACGGCGGCTCGTGCGGCGGCGCGGTCGTGGTAGTAGGCGGCGAACTGCCGCAGGGGCGCATAGACTTCGGGCGCCATCAGCAGGCAGAAGAACCCCGCCTGGAGCGACAGGGCCTGTCCACGCAGGTCCAGGTAGCCCAGGTAGCTCAGGCCGATGTAGACGGCGACGCCCGCCACGCCGAGCGCAGCGAAGAACTCCAGCACGGCGGAGGACAGGAACGCGATACGCAGGACAGCCAGGGTGCGGGTGCGCAGGATGTCGCTGGCCTCGGCGACCGCTTCGCTCTCGGCCTCTGCGCGACCGTGCAGTTTCAGGGTGGACAGACCGCGCAAGCGGTCGGCAAAAAACCCCGACAAGCGGGCGAACGTCTTGAGATGATGCCGGCTGGCCGCTTCCGCACCCCAGCCGACCAGGGCCATGAAGAGCGGAATCAGGGGGGCAGTCGTCAGCAGCAGCAGGCCGGCGACGAGATCGACGGGCAGGATGATGAGCGAAAATGCGACCGGCAGAATGGCGGCGGCAGCCCCATAAGGCAGGTAGCGAGAAAAATAACCGTCCAGGGCTTCGGTCTGCTCGACCACGACGCCCGCCAGTTCACCGGATACCTGACGGCGCGTCCATGCGGGACCGGCCGTCAGCAAAGTGTGCATCAGTGTCCGGCGGACGGCATGCTTGATGCGTTCCGCCGCCAGAGTGCCCGCCCGCTCCGCCGCCCAGGCCAGCGCTGCGCGGGTCAGGATCAGCAGGGCGATTGCAGCGAGCGGTCCCAACAGCTCGTCGGGAGCGATTCCCTGGACGAAACCGGCTTCCAGGGCATGCGCCAGCAGCCAGGACTGGAGGACCAGCAGGCCGCCGGCCAGTAGCGGGGCGGCTGTGGCCAGGGCCAGGGGGAGGCGGGCCAGGTGTGCCAGATCCCGCAGCCATCGGGTCTGGTCCGGTGTCGCGGGCCGGAGTATGGCGGGATCATATTCCAGGCTGGAGCGACTGTTCACTCAGCGTCCGCAGGGGCCGATGGCGGAGTCTGCGCGCGATCCTCGCGCAGTTCGAACCACATCGCGTTCAGGATGCCGAACGTGCAGGCCAGGCCCAGGCCGAGAATCCATGAAAAATACCACATGCCGGACTCCTCAATAGGCGTGGGGGGAAGCGTCGATCGACTCTGCGGTGACCTTGCCGCGCATTACGCGGTAGACCCAGGCGGTATAGGCAGTGACGATGGGCAGCAGGATCAGGGTCACGAGCAGCATGATCCACAGGGTGAGGTGGCTGGATGAGGCGTCCCAGATGGTCAGCCCCGCCGCCGGCTCGCTCGATGAAGGCAGGATGAAGGGGAACAGCGCGAAGCCTGCCGTCAGGATCACGCCGGCGAACGAGGCGGACGAGGCCAGGAACGCCAGAGGGCCGACCCGGCCGATGGACATCAGCAGCGAGGCGAGCAGCGCCCCGCCCACGCCGGCGGCCGGGGCGAGCCACATCGCGGGCCAGGTCGTGAAATTGCGCATCCAGCCGCCGGCCTGGAGAGCGACGCTCTTGGCAAGCGGATTGGAGGGCGCAGCGGGATCGATGGCGCTTGTGATGGCATGGCCCTGGATGCCGTAGGCCACCCAGAATCCTCCGAGCACGAACAGCGTGATCGACAGCAGGGCCGCCACCGCTCCCCAGCGGCGGGCTCGGGCTGCCACCATTCCATCCGTGCGCCAGGCGAGCAGCACGGCGCCGTGCATGGCCACCAGCGCGACGCTGAGGATGCCCGACAGCAGGGCGAAGGGGGAAAACAGTTGGAAGAAGTGGCCGGTGTAGACGGGGCGCAGGGTGTCCGGGTCGAGGCTTGCGGGCACGCCCAGGATCACGTTGCCCATGGCCACGCCGAATACCAGCGCGGCGATGGTCCCCGAAAAGCATAGTGCGGCATCCCAATTGCCGCGCCAGCGCGGGCTTTCGAGCTTGCTGCGGTATTTGAAGCCGACGGGCCGCAGGATCAGCGCCAGCAGAGCCAGCATCATGGCAAGGTAGAAGCCCGAGAAGGACGCCGCATACAGAAGCGGCCAGGCGGCGAAGATGGCCCCGCCTGCCGTGATCAGCCAGACCTGGTTGCCTTCCCAGACCGGACCGACGAGATTCAGCGCGACGCGCCGTTCGACATCGGTGCGCGCGACGAGGGGCAGCAGCGCCGCTACGCCCAGATCGAAGCCATCCATGATTGCGAAGCCGATCAGCAGGGCACCCAGCAGGCCCCACCAGATCATGCGCAGCGTGCCGTAGTCCAGAGGAATCAAGGTTTCCATTGCTCTCTCCTGTTCAAGCCTGCCAGGGAATCCGCGTGGCCATGCCGGAAGCCGTCGGGTCCTGAGGGTGGGGCGCGTCTTTGGGGCCCTTCCGGACGGCATGCAGCATGACGCGCACGCCGATCACCAGCAAGGCGGTATACAGCACCAGGAAAATCGTCAGGCTGATGACCAGATCCGTGAGCGTCAGGCCGGAAGCTGCGTAGTAGGTCGGCAGTACGCCTTCGATGACCCAGGGCTGGCGGCCGTATTCGGCCACGAACCAGCCGCATTCGATGGCCACCCAGGGCAGGGGCAGGCTCCAGAGGGCGATTTTCAGCAGGCGGGGATTGCTGTCCAGACGCCCGCGCGAAGCGCGCAGGAAGGCGATGGCGAAGAACAGGATCAGATAGAAGCCGACGGCCACCATGATGCGGAACGTCCAGAACAGCGGCGTCACGCTCGGTACGGTGTCGAGTGCGGCCTGGCTGATCTGGGCGTCCGTCGCTTTGGAGAGGTCCTGCGTGTAGCGCTTGAGCAGCAGTCCGTAGCCGAGATCGGGCCAGATTTCGGCGAAATGCTTGCGGGCTGCCTGATCGTCCGGATGGGCGCGGATGTGGCGCAGGGTTTCATAGGCGGTGATGCCGTTGCGTATGCGCGTTTCGGCATGCGCGACCAGTTCGTTGATGCCCTGCATGGGCGTCGTGAGCGAACGCGTGCCGATGAGGCCCATCACGTAGGGGATTTCCAGCGCGAAATCGTTCTTGCGTTCCGCCTGGTTGGGCACGGCGATCAAATTGAAGTTGGCGGGCGGAGGTTCGGTCTGCCACATCGATTCGATGGCCGCGATCTTCATCTTCTGGTGTTCCGTGGTCAGGTAGCCGCTCTCGTCGCCCAGCACCACCACGGATAGCGAGGCGGCCAGCCCGAAGCTGGCGGCCACGACCATTGAGCGCTTGGCCAGGTCGATGTGCCGCTTGCGCAGCAGATACCAGGCGCTGATCGCCATGACGAACATGGCGCCCGCCGTGTAGCCGGCGCTGACGGTATGCACGAACTTGGCTTGCGCCACAGGGTTGAACAGCACGGCGGCGAAGTCGGTCATCTCCATGCGCATGGTGTCGGGATTGAATACTGCGCCGACGGGATTCTGCATCCAGCCGTTGGCGATCAGTATCCAGAGGGCCGAAAGATTCGTGCCCAAAGCGACCAGCCAGGTCACGATGAGGTGGCCGATTCTGGACAGTCTGTCCCAGCCGAAAAAGAACAGGCCGACGAACGTGGCCTCGAGGAAGAACGCCATGAGTCCTTCGATGGCCAGCGGCGCGCCGAAGATGTCGCCGACGTAGTGGCTGTAGTAGGCCCAGTTCATGCCGAACTGGAACTCCATGACGATGCCCGTTGCCACGCCGAGCGCGAAATTGATGCCGAACAGCGAGCCCCAGAATATCGTCATGCGCTTCCAGATCGTGCGGCCGGTCATGACGTAGACGCTTTCCATGATCGCCAGCAGGAAGGACAAGCCCAGCGTGAGCGGCACGAACAGGAAATGGTACAGGGCCGTGGCGGCGAACTGGAACCGCGACAGGTTGACGACGTCGAAGTCGATCATGATGAATTCCCCGAGGGTTTGGGACTGCGAAGCTTGCCGGCGAAATCGAGCACTTTCTGGACCCGGACGCCGAGCTGCATCAGGCTTTGCAGGGTTTCCGGCGGCAGACGCTGGATTTCATCGAACCAGTCGGAGGACAGTTCGATCAGCTCCAGCATGGTCTGCATGCGCTGGCGGGCGTGTGTCTCGGCCTCGTCCTTGGGTGTTTCAAGGAGAATGTCGCGCAACAGGCTGAGGGTCGGGTCGATCTCCCGCCTGCGTTTCTCTTCCATGAGCGTGCGAAAGATTTCCCAGACATCGCCCAGCGACTCGTAGTAATCGCGCCGGTCGCCGACCCGGGGCGCCTGGCGGACCAGGCGCCATGACTGCAGTTCCTTGAGGCCCATGCTGACATTGGACCGCGAGAATTTCAATGTCTCGGCGATTTCGTCCGCGTGCACGGGGTGCGGGGCGATGAACAGCAGGGCATATATCTGGCCGACGGTACGATTCACGCCCCAACGGCTGCCCATTTCGCCGAAGTGCAGGATGAACCGTTCGGATTGAGGTGAGAGAAGCATGATCCTGGTTTGTTACATCAAATTCAGTATTTACTGAAAATTCAGAATAAAACAAATGTAGATCAATTCGGGGGATTTGCCAATACCCCTCTATGGAGTGTGGATATCAAGTAGCGCCCTGCGCCGCGGCAGGGCCCGAGACCGCAGATGCACGCGGCGCGAGGTTTTGTTCAGAGGTTCCCTATACCAGCACCCGCTCGATGCCGCCCGCGTTGGCGGCCTTCACATAATCCGGCATCCAGTTTTCGCCCAGCAGGTGCTTGGCCATTTCCACCACGATGTAATCGGCCGACAGTCCCGTGTCCTGTTCGTAGCGCGCCAGGCCCTGCAGGCAGGACGGACAGGACGTGACCATCTTCACCTCGCCCTGGAAGCCGTCGGCGCGGATGGCGGCGGTGTTCTTCGCCAGTTCTTCCTGCTTGCGGAAACGGATCTGGGTGGACACGTCCGGTCGCGAGACCGCCAGCGTGCCGGACTCGCCGCAGCAGCGGTCGGTCTTGATCGCATTGTCCGCGCCCAGCAGGGATTTCACCGTCTTCATCGGGTCCTGCTGCTTCATGGGCGTGTGGCAGGGGTCGTGGTAGATGTAGCGCACGCCTTGCACGCCGGAGATGTCCACGCCTTTTTCCAGCAGGTATTCGTGGATGTCGATCAATCGGCAGCCCGGGAAGATCTTGTCGAACTGGTAGCTTTCGAGCTGGTCGTAGCAGGTGCCGCAACTGACCACCACCGTCTTGATGTCCAGGTAGTTCAGCGTCGTGGCCATGCGGTGGAACAGCACGCGGTTGTCCGTGACCATCTGCTCGGCCTTGTCGGCCAGGCCGTTGCCGCGCTGCGGATAGCCGCAGCACAGGTAGCCGGGCGGCAGCACCGTTTGCACGCCCACGTGCCACAGCATGGCCTGGGTCGCCAGACCCACCTGGGAAAACAGGCGCTCGGAGCCGCAGCCCGGGAAATAGAACACGGCTTCGGTATCGGGGGCGGTGGTCGTCGGGTTGCGGATGATCGGGACGATGTTCGGGTCTTCGATGTCCAGCAGCTTGCGGGCAGTCTGCTTGGGCAGGTTGCCGGGCATTTTCTTGTTGATGAAGTGGATCACCTGCTCGCGCACCGGGGCCTTGCCCACGGTGGCCGGAGGGTGGGCCACCTGTTTCTTCGTGGCGGGTGCCAGCAGGTCGTGGGCCAGGCGCTGGGCCTTGTAGCCCATGCCGATCATGGCGGCGCGGGTCGCCTTGATGACGCGCGGATCCTTGGCGTTCAGGAAGAACATGGACGCTGCCGTGCCGGGGTTGAAGGATTTTTTCCCCATGCGGCGCAGCAGGGCACGCATTTCCATGGACACGTCGCCGAAGTCGATGTCCACCGGACAGGGGTTGAAGCACTTGTGGCACAGCGTGCAGTGGTCGCCGACGTCCTCGAATTCTTCCCAGTGGCGGATGCTGACGCCGCGCCGGGTCTGTTCTTCGTAGAGAAAGGCTTCGATCAGCAGCGAGGTCGCCAGGATCTTGTTGCGCGGCGAATAGAGCAGGTTGGCGCGCGGCACGTGGGTGGCGCAGACCGGCTTGCACTTGCCGCAGCGCAGGCAGTCCTTGATGGCGTTGGAGATGGCGCCGATCTCGGTGCGCTGCATGATCAGCGATTCGTAGCCCAGCAGGTTGAAGCTGGGCGTCCAGGCGCGTGACAGATCGGCGCCGGGCATCAGCTTGCCGGCGTTGAAGCGGCCCTCCGGGTCGATGCGGCGCTTGTAGTCCTGGAAGGGCGCCAGTTCGGCCTCGCTGAGAAATTCGTATTTCGTCAGGCCGATGCCGTGCTCGCCCGAGATCACGCCGTCCAGATCGCGCGCGATGCCCATGATGCGGGCCACAGCGTCGTTGGCCTCGCGCAGCATCTCGTAGTCGTCGGAGTTGACGGGGATGTTGGTGTGGACGTTGCCGTCGCCCGCGTGCATGTGCAGGGCGACGAAGACCCGGCTTTTCAGGATGCGGTCGTGGGTGGCCTGCAGGCCGGCCAGGACGGCTGCGCATTCGGCGCCCGCGAAATGGCGTTCCATGGCGCTGCGGATGTCGGTCTTCCAGGAAATCCGCAGGGTGTGATCCTGGACCAGATCGATGATGCGCGCGTCGGGCTGGGCGGTCAGGCGCTCGGCCAGTTCGGGCCGGCGCGCGTCCAGGCCCAGGGAAGACAGGGTGTCCAGACTGTCGGCCAGCGGCGCGTCCAGGTGATCCAGCAGCCAGGCCCAGCGGCGGCGTACGGCGGCCAGGGTATCCAAGGCGTCGCGGCGGCGGGCGGACAGGATGGTGTCGCGCGTGTGCTCGGCGTCGTCGGGGTCCTCGGCCTTGCCGATCGGCAGGTCGCCGTCCAGATAGGTTTCCAGGGCGTCCGCCAGGCGCAGCTTGTTGCGGGTGGACAGCTCGATGTTGATGCGCTCGATGGCGTCGGTGTATTCGCCCATGCGCGGCAGCGGGATCACCACGTCTTCGTTGATCTTGAAGGCGTTGGTGTGGCGGGCGATGGCGGCGGTGCGGGCACGGTCCAGCCAGAACTTCTTGCGCGCCTCGGGGCTGGCGGCGATGAAACCTTCGCCGTGGCGTGAATTGGCGATACGCACGACCTCGCTGGCAGCCAGCGCCACGGCGTGCTCGTCGTCGCCGACGATGTCGCCGATCAGGACCATCTTGGGCAGCACGCCGCGTTTGCTCTTGGTGGCGTAGCCCACGGCGCGCAGGTAACGTTCGTCCAGGTGCTCCAGGCCGGCCAGCAGCACGCCCTGGGTATGGCCCTGGGTGTCCAGGTAGTGCTTGACTTCGACGATGGAGGGCACGGCCAGTTTGGCCTGGCCGAAGAATTCCATGCAGACGGTGCGCGTGTGCGCGGGCATGCGGTGCAGAATCCAGCGCGCAGCGGTGATCAGGCCGTCGCAGCCTTCTTTTTGCACGCCGGGCAGGCCGGCGAGGAATTTGTCGGTCACGTCCTTGCCCAGGCCGGCCTTGCGAAAGCGCTGGCCTTCGATGGTCAGGATCTCGGTCTTCAGCAGGGTCTGCCCGGGGCGCTTGGCGCCATCGAACCACTTGAGTTCGAAGCGGACTGCGTCCACTTCGTGGATCTTGCCCAGGTTGTGGTCCAGGCGGGTGACTTCCAGCCAGTGGCCCTGGGGGTCCACCATGCGCCACCAGGCCAGATTGTCCAGCGCCGTGCCCCAGAGCACGGCTTTCTTGCCGCCGGCGTTCATGGCGACGTTGCCGCCCACGCAGGACGCATCGGCCGAGGTCGGGTCGACGGCGAAGACGCGCCCGGCGGCCTCGGCGGCCTCGGCCACGCGGCGCGTCACCACGCCGGCGCCGGTCAGGACCGTGTGGACGGGGGATTCGACACCCGGCAGGGTGACGGCCTCGACCTGCCCGATGGCGTCGAGCTTTTCGGTGTTGATGACCACCGAGCGCCAGGACAGCGGGATGGCGCCGCCGGTGTAGCCGGTGCCGCCCCCGCGCGGAATGATGGTCAGACCCAGGTGGATACAGGCGCGCACCAGGGCGGCGATCTCGTCCTCGGTGTCGGGCATCAGCACGACGAAGGGATATTCGACGCGCCAGTCGGTGGCGTCGGTGACGTGCGAGACGCGTGACAGGCCATCAAAGCGGATGTTGTCGCGGCGCGTCAGGCGGGACAGTTTCTTCAGGGCCGCCTGCCGCAGGTCGGCGGTTTCCACGAAGCGGGCCTCGAATTCGGCGACTGCGGTCCGGGCGGCTGCCAGCAGTTTCTGGACCTGGGCGTCGCGCGGGCCGTGATCGTCGTCGCGGCGGTGGTCGATTTCCGACAGGCGGTGATTCAGGGCCTCGATCAGCAGATGGCGGCGCTTGGGGTCGTCCAGCAGATCGTCCTGCAGATAGGGATTGCGCAGCACGACCCAGATGTCGCCCAGCACCTCGAACAGCATCCGGGCCGAGCGGCCGGTGCGCCGTTGTGAGCGCAGTTCGGACAGCACCCGCCAGGCATCCTCGCCCAACAGCCGACAGACGATTTCGCGGTCGGACCAGGATGTGTAGTTGTAGGGGATTTCACGCAGGCGCGGTGCCTGGGGCGATGCGAGCAGTTCGCGAGCGACGGGGGCGTTCATGAGGATGTCGAGAGATCGGCGGCGCCCCTGGGACCGGAGGGGCAATTGTCTAGTTTAAGGGCAAAGCGCCCCTGATTCGGGATGAGCTTATATCGAGAAGTAATGAGCGGCGCGGGGACGGCCGCTCAAAGCCACCCGCTGATCCACGGCCAGGCGTGCAGCAGGGCGGCCGTCATGAGGATGTAGCGCAGGAGCTTGCCCACCGCCATGTAAATGACGCAGGGCCAGAAGGGCAGGCGCAGCCAGCCGGCCACGGCGCACAGCGGGTCGCCGACGACGGGCAGCCAGGACAGCAGCAGCGCGGGCGGGCCGAAACGCTGAAACCAGCGGGCGGTCAGGGCGTGCCAGCGGCCGCCGGGCGAGGGGGTGGCTGCGCAGGCCGTCGTGGTCGGGGTCGTCGCGAGGGGGGGCGCGTCGTGCCCGGCTTCGGCC
>NZ_JBASAD010000037.1:0-147329 GCF_049650445.1 Castellaniella sp.
GCCTTCAACACCATGGGAAACGCCACCACGGCGGCGGCCACCACGGCGCCCTGCCAGGTGAAGACCAGCTCGATCCCATGCGACTGCAGCCATTCGCCCAGCCAGCCGCGCCGGCCGAACAGCACCAGCAGGTAATAGCCGGTCACGGTGGGCGGCAGCACCATGGGCAGCGTCAGAAAAGCGTCGACCACATCGCACCAGCGCGAGGACCAGCGCGACAGCCCCCAGGCCACGGCGATCCCGCCGACCGTCGCCAGCATGGTCGCCCAGCCGGCGACCTTCAGCGACAGCAGCAACGGGACCCAGATGCCGTCCATTGAAACGACCCGCTCTGTTTCAGATCAGACTTGGGCCGGCCTGCTTACGGCCTGGCGAAGCCATAGCGCGCCAGCACGGCCTGACCATCGGACGACATCACGAACTTCAGGAAGTCCGCAGCCTCCGGCGCACGGCCATCGCGCTGGACCAGGGCGATCGGATAGACCACCGGCGTGGGCGTCTCGACCACCTGGACGACCTTGACCTTGTCCTTCATGATCGCGGCATCGGTGGCAAAGACGAAGCCGGCGTCCACCTCGCCGCGTTCCACATAGCTGAGCACCTGACGCACGTTCTCGCCCAGGATTTCATGCGCCTCGACCGTATCCCAGGCGCCGGCCTTTTCCAGGGCGGCCCGGGTGTAGCGGCCCACAGGCACGGAGGCCGGATTGCCCAGGGCGATGCGCGTCACGCCTGCCTTCTTCAGGTCGGCCAGCGACGCGATCCCGCGCGGATTGTCGGCCGGCACCACCAGCACGACCTCGTTGCGCACGAAATTCACCCGGGTCGCGGGGTCCACGGCCTTGGCGGCCTCGGCCTTGTCCATGGCCTTCTGGTCCGCCGAGGCAAACACGTCGGCGGGCGCGCCTTCGGTGATCTGGCGCAACACCACATCCGACGCACCGAAGGTCGTCAGCACTTTGGCATCCGGATGAGCGGCTTCGTACTGTGCCGCCAGTTCCTTGAACGCATTAGTCAGACTGGCCGCCGCCGACACCAGGACTTCACCGGCGACAGCCGGCATCGCCACGCCGGTCAGGACGCACGCAGCCACCCAGGTACGAATCTTCATGCAGGGCTCCTTCAGTTTTCGAACATCGTAATATATATAGGTATATTCCGCTATTCCGGCTGCGTGATGATGATCATTGGGGCAGGTAAAATCCTTCCATGCCCAAGACGGACGCCCTGGCGAACAGGGCGCAGCCCTCCCCCTTTCCGACGATCGACACTTTCCTGGACGCCCTGTGGCTGGAGGACGGTCTGGCGGACAACACCCTGGCCGCCTACCGGCGCGACCTGAGCGCCTTCGGCACCTGGCTGCGCGCCGAGCACGGCCGCCCGCCCGAAGCCGCACGGCAAGAAGACATCCAGGCCTGGCTGGCGGCCCAGCACCTGCAGACCAAGGCCAGCACCGCCAACCGCCGTCTGGCCGCCCTGCGGCGCTTCTTTCTATGGGCGCTGCGGCGCGGTCTGTGCGCCGAGGACCCCTGCCTGGGCCTGCGCAGCGCCCGCCAGCCCGCCCGCTTTCCCAAGACCCTGTCCGAAACGCAGGTCGAGGCCCTGCTGGCCGCACCGGACGTGGATGCCACCCTGGGCCTGCGTGACCGCGCCATGCTGGAAACCCTGTACGCCACCGGCCTGCGCGTCAGCGAACTGGTCGGCCTGGCCGTCCAGGATCTGAGCCTGAGCGACGGCGTGGTGCGCGTCGTCATGGGCAAGGGCGGCAAGGACCGCCTGGTGCCCCTGGGCGCCGAGGCCCTCCACTGGATCGAGCGTCACCTGCGCGAGAGCCGGCCCGCCATCCTGGGCGCACGCCCCTGTGACGCCCTGTTCGTCACCACCCGGGGGGCCGCCATGACGCGCCAGGCCTTCTGGCTGCTGATCAAGAAATACGCCCTGCAGGCCGACATCCGCGTACCCCTGTCGCCCCACGTTCTGCGCCACGCCTTCGCCACCCACCTGCTGAATCACGGCGCCGACCTGCGCGTCGTACAGATGCTGCTGGGCCACGCGGACATCTCCACCACCCAGATCTACACCCACGTCGCCCGCGAACGGCTCAAGACCCTGCACGCGCAGCACCATCCGCGCGCGTGAGGGGCCGCACGCATACATCCCGCCATGACCAAGACCAGACACACCTCCGAGACCCCCGCCACTCACTGGCTGCGGCAGCAGAAGATCCCCTTTGGCGAGCACCCCTACGATTACGTCGACCACGGCGGCGCACGCGAAGCCGCGCACCAGTTGGGCGTACCGCTGCATCAGGTGGCCAAGACCCTGATCATGGAAGACGAGCAGGCCCGGCCGCTGGTCGTGCTGATGCACGGCGACTGCGAAGTCTCCACCAAGAACCTGGCCCGTCAGACCGGGGCCAAGAAAATCGCGCCCTGTTCGCCCGACACGGCGCAGCGCCATTCGGGCTATCAGGTCGGCGGCACCTCGCCCTTTGCGACGCGCAAGCGCATGCCCGTCTGGGTCGAGGCCGGCCTGCTGGACTACGACACGGTATACCTGAACGGCGGACGGCGGGGCTATCTGATCAGCGTGGCGTCCAGCGTGCTCAGCGTAGCGTTAGGCGCCAAGCCCGTGACGGTGGCTTTGGGGGATGAGGACTGAGGGCGTGCCGCCTACGCACCACCACGTGAAACACTGAACGGTCCACTATTCCGGTGGAAGTCCATGGCCACTAAATCTTTAGTGTGGACCTGTGTATGGGGCAAAAAATATGTAATAAAAGACAATTCTTATAAATCATCGTATTACATAAAATTAATGGCGTCTCCTGCAGGAATCGAACCTGCAATCTTCCCTTAGGAGGGGAAAGTTATATCCATTTAACTAAGGAGACGAGGCGCCAGAGAAGCGCGGCTTCAAAAACCGGCTACCGGAACAGGATCGGCTGCAGACCCCGGGCGGGGCTGGCCTATCCGACACAAGCTGGCGATTATAGTCTACGCCCTGGCCCCCAACGCGCTACGACCCCGCCGCCAGATCCACCACCGTGCCAATCTCGCGGGCTGTTTCCTGGACGGCCGCCAGCAGGCGGCGGGCGCCCGGACTGTCGGCCTGGGCGGCCAGCAGACTGCCCGACACACGGATGTATTCAGGCCGGATCTCGTGCAGATACAGCAACGCCTCGGGCTGCTCGGCAAAGCGCCGCAGGCCCAGGCGCACACCGTGTTCGCGCAGCATCGTCGCAAACGCCACCACCGGGGCGCGATGCGCGACCAGTCCGTACGAATCCAGATCCATCAGCAGGCGGGCGCTCTGGTCAGGCATCTCGGCCAGCAGGCTGGCGACCTCGCCGCGGAATTCCTCGTGCAGGATCGAAGCCAGCGACACACGCAACACCAGATCGCCCGGATGCGTGCGCAGCCAGTTCAGGCCCAGGCTGACGGCCTGAACGTCACAGTCTGCGGACAGCCCCAGACGCACGGCCGGCGGCATGAACAAGTACCCCGACAAAGGCTCCGAGGCACCGGGCTCATGCAAGGTCAACAACCCCTGCAGGCGGTCCTCGGAAGCCGAGGACACATCGCGCTGGGTCACCAGGGCAAACCAGCCCTCGTCCAGCGCATTGCGCAGCAACACGCGCCAGGCCTGCTCGCCGCCGCCACGGGCACCCGTCACGCTGCGCAGATCCTCGCCCGGCACGTATTCCACATTCGTATGTCCGGCACTTTCGGCGCGCATCAAGGCCTCGTCCAGGCGCGACAGCACATCGCTGAGCCCCTCGCCGGATTCGAAATCCGTCAACACCATGCGCCAGCGGCACAGCCCCGCCTGCCCCAACTGGATACGCTGAGCCTGCAGGATTTCGCCCACGATCTGCGCCACGCGCACCGCCACCGGGCCGGGCACCATCGGCATGATGAAGGCGAAGTCCGACCCATTCAGGCGCGCCAGCCAGGCCTGCTGCCCCAGCCGTTCACGCAGCACCTCCAGCACCAACTGGCCCATATTGCGCAGCCACTGATCCACCACCTGTCGGCTCATGGTCTGGTTGATCGACTGCAGATCGCACTGGCGGAACAGCATCACGTGGCCGCCTTCGCCCTGCCCGGGCGTGGTTTGCTCCAGCAGCCGGCGCAGCTCGTTGATGAAATATTTGCGATTGGCCAGGCCCGTCACCGTATCCTGGTTCAGTTCGAGTTCCAGCGATTCGATGCGCGACTGGTGCTCGGCCGCCGTCGCCCGCACCCGCTCGTGCGTGCGCGTGATGATCTGGGCGACCTCGCGCAGTTCCAGCATCGCGGGATGGCGCACCGGCGGCAGGTCTTCGCCCGCCGACGCCTGCGCCATGGCCTGGACGCGCGCCGTCACATCCTCCTGCAGCGCCCGACGCAGCCAGCGCATCAGCATGGCCACGAACAGCCCCCACAGGAAGCCGGCCCCTACCGTCAGCGACACGATCCGCACCGTGCTGTCCCACAGCGCATTGCGCGCATAGGCATCGTTCGCCTGCAGCCGCACGACGCCCAGTTGGGACCAGCCATTGGTCACCTGGCGCTGGGCCTCGTGCCGTTCCAGTGGCAGCAGATGACTGAACCAGTCGGGGGCGGTGACCCGGTCGTCACGGCCGTCCTCGATCTCGCGGCGGATCAGAATCCGGCCCGTGGGATCCAGAAATTCCACCACCTGGAACTGGCCGCTGTCGAACAGCACGGAAATCAGCAGTTCGCGCACCGTCGGGTCCTGGTTGGACGGCTGCGACAGCGTCAGCGCCAGGGATGTCGCAGTGGAATCGCTCTGCCCCTGAAGCTGGGCGTCCAGATACTGACGCGCCGAGCCGATACTGAACCAGGTCGCCCCGGCCAGAATCACCAGGATCGCCAGGGTCACACTCAACAGCAGTTGTCTCAACAGGGACATGACATTCCTTTCATTCCATCACGGCTGAAAACCTTCGGTCCGCATGCGGGACAACAGATCCCGCCACCGGCCGATGCCATCCACCGAAGACCGCTTCCCACCGGGCATGTACACCCCCTGGGCATTGAAACTGAACACCGGCGTCAAGTCCGGCCGATTGTGTGCGGGCTGCATCCGATCCACCAGACTGTCGAGCACCAGGGGCTCGGCCTGAGGCTGTGGATAATAGCCCAGCACCATGTGGGCGATGCTCTGGCTGCCGATCTGGGCGCGCACATAGACGAAGCGCAGCTTTTCGGGCGCCACGCCCAGGTACAGCAGAGAAAAATATTTGCCGATCACGTAGTCTTCGCAGTCCCCCGCGCCCTTGGACAGCGATTGCAGCGGCGTGGCCCAGTAATCCACCTGGCCCCAGACCGTAATGTCCTCGCTGCCGATCAGGGTGTTGTTCCAGAAGCTGTTGACCATGCGCAGCTTTTCCTGCTCGTCCAGCCCTGCGGCCTGGGCCAGCATGGCCTGCCAGGACTCCACCGCGCGGCTGGCCTTGGCGCCGTAGTGCTGGCGTGCATAGGACACCAGCGCCCCCGGGTCGAACGTCACCGCCGGCGCCGGCCCCCAGGCCAGCGCCAGGAACAGGACCAGTACCGTCAACCCCCTGGACAGGGCACGGACCCTGGCAGCGGTCGGCTGGCAATAGGACATGCACGGATTTTGATACAAATAGGTGCAATAGAAAAGAGGCGATGCAACAATTCCACGTTTGTCGCAAGGATACTACCGGTGCAACGCGCGTCTTGACATTGGCGTTAAAGACAATGGGGGATGCAAGAGGAGGGGCACTCGCCCCCAAGGGCAGAGATCGTGGACCGGGCGGCAACGCCCGCGACGGTTGGAAAAACCGCAATCAGCAGGCAGCTGCCTGGCGTAGGCGCCTCAATCCCGGAATACGTCGTCCAGCGTCGTGGCGTCCACGAAATTCAACGCCCAGGCTTTCAATTGCGGGACTCGCGCCGACTGGATGCGTTGGACGACGTCGTCGGAGACAGATCCGAAGCGGTGCCGAATCTGTTCAAGCAACAGTTCAGCCTGACCTTCAGCGCGACCTTCCTTGCGGCCTTCCCGGAGCCATTGCCGGGCCCAGATGCCGGGTTTTTCAGCGATCATCATGTCGAGCTCCTGTAAGGTCTTCACGCGCGGAAGATCTTCTGCTGGGTTGGCATTGCGTTGGGCCACGATATACAGCCAGGCCGTCAGGCTGCGGTTCAGTTCTTCGTAGCCGGGCTCGGTGCGCATTGCCTGGATCAGAGTGTGCAACAAACCGCGCCACTGTTCAACATCGCGGCTGCGACCCAGACGGAACAGCAGTGTCGCCAGGTTGTGCCCTGGCCGACCGATGCTTTTGAGCAGATCCTGCTCATGCACCAGCAGATAGCGCATCTGCGGCTGATAGGGGCGCAGAGCGTCCGGAATGTCGCCGATCAAGCCATCCAGATCCAGAACCGCCCGCCAGCGCCGCCGCCCACTGTAGAGCACCACCGGCAGCACCGGCGGCAAGGGCAGACGGATGTCCTGGCCGCGCAGCAGCGTCTGGTACGTCAGGCCGGTGTAGGTGACGGTACGCAGGGCCATGAAATCGTCGGGCTTGTCCTGCTGTTCGAGAATCAGCATGATGCATAGCCCTTGGGGTGATGCTTGCTGTGCAGGCCGCCCCGGGGACTGATTTCCAGAAGCAGCCCTGGATATGCCGACCCGTAGGATCCCCCGTCAAGTAGACAACGGTTGGTAGAGATTCGGAGCAAGGGTTAGCCGGGGCATAAACTGCACCGGCGGGATGTCGCCCAGTGATTCATGTGGGCGGTATTCGTTGTAATCGATCAGCCATTGTTCGGTGATGGCCTGCACCTGCTGCAGATTGGCGAACAGGTGAGCGTCGAGCACTTCAGTGCGATACGTCTTGTTGAAGCGCTCGATGAACGCATTCTGATTCGGTTTGCCTGGCTGGATATAACGCACGGCGATTCCCCGGGCGCCAGCCCATTCGGTAAAGGCCAACGAGACCATTTCCGGCCCGTTGTCCAGCCGTATAGCCTCAGGAGTCCCATAGCAATTGATCAAGCGGTTGAGCACACGAATCAGGCGCGCTGAGGGGATGGATGTACCAACCTCGATGGCCAGGCATTCCCGGTTGGCCTCGTCGATCACGTTCAACGTCCGGAAGCGTCGGCCGCAATACAAGGCATCGTGCATGAAGTCCAATGCCCAGCAGCGGTTTGGTTCCAGGGAATGGTCCAGCGGCTGACGAGGCCGGTCGGTCAGCCGTTTCTTGCAGCGTCGAGGCACATTCAATCCCATCTCGCAGTACACCCGGTGAACCCGCTTTTTGTTCCAGCAACGGCCATCGAGCCGCAGCCGCGTGAAGCACTTCCAGAACCCCCAGCGCCCATGCCGGGTCACGATCGCATTGAGCGCATCAATGACCTCGGCATCGCGTTGCTCTGCCGGAGTTGGCCTCTTGTAGTACGCCGCCCGCGATAGGCCAGCAATCTGACAGGCACGTGTGACCGAGAGCTTTGATTCCACCAACTGCTCGACGACCTCGCGCCTGGCTGACGGCGTCAGGATTTTCGGTTGAGCACATCCTTGATGGCTGAGTTCTCCAGGGCCAGATCCGCGTACATGCGTTTGAGCTTGGCGTTCTCCGCCTCAAGCTCGCGCAGGCGATGCAGCTCGGACACCTGCACACCCGAGTACTTGCTCTTCCACTGATAGTACGTGGCGTTGCTGATGCCGTGCTTGCGGCACAACTCGACGACCGGGATGCCGGCTTCGCCTTCTTTGAGCACCGCAACGATCTGGTTTTCGGTAAATCTGCTTTTCTTCAAGGGAGTCTCCGATTGAAAGGAGGCTCCGAAATTCTACTGGCTGATGTCTACTCTGAGGGGGATCCTACGCCTGGCTTGTCGCACGCCTGCAGAATCTGTGCCTTGAAGACTTTGCTATGCACACGCCGCGCGGGCCGCTGCACTGAAGTGTCTGAATCCATGGATAGTCCCCACTAAAAACAAGTGGGGACTATCGTCCTGATTGCCATGCGCCTTCAAGGTGTGTTCGGCGCGCGCTTACTCACGACCAGACTGGAATGCATCAAGATACCGCAAACGGTGAGGCGTGCGACCCGGCCGATTAGGCCCACGCCGCCGACGTCTCTGCCATAGGATATCTCCGTCGTGTCGTGCAGTACGAGCAATGGCCCCGGGGCCGCGTCTACACGCTCCTGGGTGCGGCGCATATGACCGGAGAGGATTGCGCGTTCGTTGACTCGTGGGTTGGAGAAGAAACGGTAGGCCGCCTTCGCCTGAGCCCAGTCCTGGCTGGCAAACGGGATGCTGGGTCCCCCGGTGTCCGAGAGTTGCATGAGGATCTGTCGGAGCCGTCGCGCAAGCCGCAAATCACAGAACCCGTGTGGCGCAGAGCGCCCCTCATGCTCGGCCCAAGCGTCGGCGCCAAACGGCCAATCCAGATGCTGTGTCATGTTCGCCACCATCAGTCAGGTCTAACCGATGGAAGCATACGTCAAGTTAAAGTAAATAATTGAGAACCTTCTGCATCTCAATGATATTAGTGGGTAATTGCAAGGTTCGGCGCGCGCTTACGGATTCAGGCGCGCCAAGCATGTTGACCGGACCACACTTGCCTGCCAGGTACTCTTTACGCCAACGACTCCATTGGTTGTAGTGCAGGTCGCGCGTCCTGGCAAACCGTGCCAACGGAACGCCCAGGGCCAGGAATTCTTGCACAGTTCGATGCTTCTCCTCTTTGGAGAAATGCCGTCGAGGCAGAGTGCGAAAGTCCTCACCAGCCCCAAATGTCGCGGTGTCAATAGATCCCCATCTGGAAATTGATGGGGATCTATTGTCCAGTTACCGCCACTGGGTTCAAGACGGTGCTGGCCGGGGGGCTTACAGATTAAGACTGCTTACCTACTTCCTTACTGATCGACCTTCAACTTTCCATCAGCGATCATCTGCTGAATCATATGGGCTTGATCCATACCGGAATAAGCTTGGGTCAGGTCTGTATTCTCAATCACGATTTGCTGATCATGGCCATGGGCAACGTCCCCGGTGGTGCTGACGTTGATGATGGTCTTCCCAGCGTTTGCACCTGTGCCACCGGTGATCTGCAGATACTGAGAGAGATCTCCGTGCAAACCACCGCCGGTGTCATGGTGGTTCTGCAGCAAATCGCTAAGATCCAGCATATCTTTACCGTGAAGATCCGTCCCCCCCACACCGAAATCGGTGACACGATCAACGGCTGGTGCAGCAGTCGTGCCCTTATCGTTCAACTGCCAGACGAACACATCATCACCGGCGCCCCCGGTCAGGGTGTCATTACCGGCACCACCGTAGAGGATATCGTTACCTGACCCGCCATCCAGGACGTCGTTACCGCCGCCGCCGTAGAGGATATCGTTGCCAGATCCACCATACAGATGATCGTTATTGTCGTAATCCGTTGACTTGTTGAATTCACCATGGTTGACCGTGATGTAATCATGGATATCCTGATTGGTGACCTCTGCAGCAGTCTTCCCTGTATGGCTAGCCACGTAGGATTTCAAGTCACTCACACCAGAAATCCCAGAATCGTTATTACCCAAGATCAAGGAATCCCCAAACAGAATGTCATTCCCATTGCCCCCGTTAATAGTATCTTGTCCCATTTGCTGCATGACTTCTGTTCCCAGAATAGCCGCAGCCAAATCGCTCGGATCGATACCTGTCTGAGGATGATGATCTGTATCGTAGGACTTCAAGTCATTATTACTGACCTTTTCCCCCATACCAATGGCCTCGACCACCATACCGTTAATGCTGGAAATAATTCCAAAGGCGCTTTGTGCGTCAGAGATCACGTTACTATCATTCTCGCTACTACCGTTACCCTTGATGATAGCCAAGCCAACTCCACCATTACCGTTGGCTGCGAAAACATAATGATCCTGAACTTGATCATTCGGATCGCTCCAGTTATCAGACCAACTCGACCAGCCTAAAAATTTTGATTCTGTCCACTGATGGACACGCCCCAATTCGTCAATAATAACTCTAGTCTGGCCACCCACTTGAGCAGTGACCACATCACCCAGCTGGTAGCCTGCTGGCTTGATAGAGCTTAAATTTGAATCGCTACCAGAGTAGTTATCGATCACCTTAGGATTATCGCTGCTGTCAACATAACGATAGGTCGGCTTCCCATCGGTAATGAAATACGTCAGATTATGCCCAGGATTACCCGTCACATCTGAGGAATGGAACCAATTGGCTGCATCCTTAAAGGCTGCCTCGTAGTTAGTACCCCCACCTGAACTCATGGAGTTCAGGAACGTCTGCAATTTAGAATCCACATTCGGATCCGTCAGGTCAAAGGTGACGGTCTCACGCACGGTGCTGTCAAAGTCTGAAATATACACATTGACTTTGCCACTGCCATCTTCCAGAGCCTTAGCTTTCAGAGTATCAATGACACTCTTGATGGCGGCCGCAGCATCTTCAACGCCCTTGGCCCCCATGCTCCCAGATGTATCCACGATAAAGGCAATGTTGTAGTTCTGCCCGGGAACCGTAGTCAAACCGGGAGGCACATCGCCGACAATGATGGAATTGACATTACTACCGTCGGTGATCGTATCGTCACCAGCCGTGCCAAACTTGACGTCGTAGTTGGCGTCGGTATGGCCCTGGATATCGAAGCTCACGTTCTTGGTAACCGTGTCGCCATCAGCATCCTTCAGCGTGTAGCTGAACTGGACGTCAATCGTGTCGCCGTCATTCAAGGCCTGCGTAGCAGACTTTGTGTTGTCCAGCGTGAACTTCCACGTCCCATCCGATTTTTGATCCAAGTGACCGTAATCCGCCAGGTTCACTGTCGTGCCGCCCTTGGTAGCTACCGCTGTACCCCAGGCAAGCGCACCGGAGGATGCCGCACCGTCAGCGCCATAACTACTGTCACTGCCGGCCCCAAGAACATCACCCTCGACGAAGTTCGTCGCCGCATCCTCAATCACCGTGCCGCCATTATGATTCTGCGCCGTCGGCACGTCGTCGGCAATGCCCACCTTCACGATCATGTCCACCTGAGTGCCATCGCCCAGCGTCACCTTCACCGTCACGCTGTCGGCATCGGCCTTCGTGTCCGCACCCGAACCCGTGTGCGTGTACAGACCCGTCTGCTGGTACACCGCATTGCCCGAGGCATCCACCGTCACCGAACCGTACGTGCCCGTATAGGTACCCGCAGCCAGTTGCGCACCGGCAGGCAGGCCAGTCACCGTCACGGCATGGGTCACGTCATTGCCTGGCGTGCCGTCCGTGTTGGCCGCCACGTCCACATCCGACGAACTCGCCGCGCCAGACAGACCGCTCGTGTCCGTACCTGCAATCGTGGCCGTCGTGCTCGCGCTGTTCGTGTCGCCGTCCTTATCCTCCACCGTGAAGGTGAAGGTATAGCTCGTGCCCGCGCCAGAGGCCGGCACGCCGTTGTAGCTGAAGTCTCCAGTGGTGCCGTTCAGACTCACCACCGAACCATCGGCCAGCGTGAAGCTGTAGTTGCCGCTGCCGTCCTTCACGCCAGTGACCGTCTCGCCGCCCACCTTCACCGTGACGCTCTTCTCGCCATCGGCGCCGAAGGCCATGTCCACGCTGCCGGTGATCGCGGCGCCGTAGGCGCCCGTAGCTTCCGTGTCCACCGTGATCGTGGGCACATCGTCCACGATCGTCACCGTCAGCGCGCCGCTGGCCGAGCTACCGCCGACGCCGGTCACCGCGACGGGAATGCTGTCTTGCACCGTATTGTTGCCGTCGGCACTGGGGTGCGCCTGCTCACCCGACAGCGTGTAGCTATAGGAGATTTCGACCGACTTGCCGTCCGGCGAAACCGTATGGCCGGTGACCGTCAGCACGCCCGTCCCCGTATTCACCGTCTTGCCGTCGAGCTGGGCCAAGGTATACGGAGTCCCGTCCAGGGTCACGCTGGCGACCCCATCGGTCGCCGTCACCGTGATCTTGCCCGTGGTCGTCTCGCTGCCATCGCTGTTGTTGCCCGCATCGCCATCGGACATCTCGCCCGTGCCGGCCGGCAAGCCGGCCTCGAACACCTTGCCCGCATCCGGGCCCGCACCCGCATCGAAGCTCACGTCCGCCGTATCGGCCGTGCCCTGGATATGAATGGTCAGCGAGGCTTCGGACGTATCGCCGTCATTGTCCGTCAGCGTGTACTTCAGGATAAAGTCCTTCACCTGCCCTTCGGCCAGCGCCTGCGTGGCCGGCTTGGTGTTGTCCAGCACGAAGGACCAAACGCCCGCCGGCCCCAGCACCAGCATGCCGTACTGGGACAGGTCGGCCTGCGCCGCCGCGTTGTCGCCGGCATTCCAGGCGAAGCCGTCGAGCAGATCGTTCGGACCGTCCGCGCCCCAGCCGGTGTCGTTCAGGAGCACATTGCCCGTCAGAACCGCCGCCAGACCATGAGCGTCCTCGACCACCGTACCGCCGTTGTCATTGACGGCCAGCGGGCTGTCATCCTGGATGTTGACCGTCAGGTGACCTGTGGTCGTGGTATGACCGTCCGACACCAGGATTGGCACACCCACATTCAGGGCGTCTTCGATGCTCGTATTCGGGTGATCGATTGGCGCCAGCAGCTTCACGTCGTAGGAGTAGGTACCATCATGGTTGTCATGCAACGTGATCTTGATCACATCCTGGCCGACCAGCTTCCCGCCGACACGGCCAGTCAGCGTCTGCCCATCGCTGGACAGCACCCAATGCACCGTCTGATCGTTCGAGGTCAGAGTTTCGGACGGCGTGCCCAACTTCACCGTCAACACATCGCCCGCATCCACGTCATGGACCGTGAACGTGCCGCTGTCCTTGGCGCTGTTGGTCGTGTCGGGGTCGCCGTTGTCATCCGGGATGCCATCGCCATGCGGCGGCAGCGGGAACGGGAATCCGGCCCGCAGCCCTTCTTCCGACACCGCCGCGTTCGCGTCAGTGCCTTCCTGGCCGAAGGTGATCGTCGGCGCATCATTCGT
This sequence comes from Castellaniella sp., assembly GCF_049650445.1. Lineage (GTDB taxonomy): Bacteria > Pseudomonadota > Gammaproteobacteria > Burkholderiales > Burkholderiaceae_B > Castellaniella. The sequence continues at coordinate 13,010 of NZ_JBASAD010000037.1, forward strand.
GCCCTTGACGGTGACCGTCAACGTCGCCGTGGACGTATCGCCATCATTGTCCGTCAGCGTATAGGTGATCGCAAAGTCTCGCGTCTCGCCCTCGGCCAGCGCCTGCGTGGCGTCCTTGCCGTTGTCCAGCACGAACACCCAGTTGCCCGTGGGCAACAAGGTCAAATGACCGTAATCGGACAGACTGGCACCGCCAGCCACAGGATTGCCATCGCCATCCACCTGGACCGCGTTGCTGCCATTCCACTGGAAACCATGCACGATGTCCTTCGGGCCATCCGCGCCCCAGCCAACGTCATTGGCCAGCACGTTGCCCGACAGAATCGCCGCCAGACCGTGGGAGTCCTCGACCACCGTGCCGCCGTTGTCATCGACAGCCAGCGGGCTGTCATCCTGGATGTTGACCGTCAGGTGACCTGTGGTCGTGGTGTGACCGTCCGACACCAGAATCGGCACACCGACGTTCAGGGCGTCTTCAATCGTCTTGTTCGGGTGATCGATCGGCGCCAGCAGCTTCACGTCGTAGGAGTAGGTACCATCATGGTTGTCTTGCAGCGTGATCTTGATCACGTCCTGGCCGATCAGCTTCCCGCCGACCCGGCCGGTCAGCGTCTGCCCATCGCTGGACAACACCCAATGCACCGTCTGATCGTTCGAGGTCAGCGTTTCGGACGGCGTGCCCAGCTTCACTGTCAACACATCGCCCGCATCCACGTCGTGGACCGTGAACGTGCCGCTGTCCTTGGCGCTGTTGGTCGTATCCGGGGTGCCAGCGCCGTCCGGGATGCCATCGCCATGCGGCGGCAGCGGGAACGGGATTCCGGCCCGCAGCCCCTCTTCCGACACCGCCGCACTCGCGTCAGTACCGTCATTGCCGAAGGTGATGGTTGGCGCATCGTTGATGCCGTTGACGGTAATCGTCAGCGTCGTGGACGAGGGATCACCATCCTGGTCGGTCAGCGTGTAGGTGAAGACTTCCGTGGGATGGGAATCCGCCCCCAGCGCCTGCACAGCGCCGTAGCGGGGATCGTCTCCCCCCGCCAGCGTATAGGTATAGTTCCCGTCCGCGTCGATCGTCAGGTCGCCGTAGACACCCTGCACAGTCACCGTGCCGCTTTCAGGCACAGGGGTGCCGTCCGCTGCGCCCGGCGCCTGAATCGCGGTCACGTGGGTGGGATCCGCCGCCAGCGTATCCTCGCCGTCAGCCCCCGTGCCAGTAATGACGTTGCCAATGACGCTCAGAACAGTGTCTTCCGTCACTTCGGCGGTATCCGGTTTGGCGACAGGTTCTGTATCCGTGATGGCTGCCACAATCTCGCTGGTGACGGAACGGCCCAGGCTGTCCACCACAGTGACGCCGATGGAATCGGGCAAGTATTGCCCGATGAACGGATCCGTGGCCGCACCCGTGTGATCCTGCCAACCGTCGGACACATAATGGTAGGTGACCGTGCCTGTGGCCGGGTCATAGCCGGTCAGGGTCAGGAGACCTCGGTCCGTATCAATGACGATGGGCGCACCCGGCGTCGCGGCGACGAGTTCGGCCAACGTCACCGTCAGAGAAGCGGCCGGAGGCGCGCCATCGCCGCCGGCCGTGCCGGTCTCGCCTGCGAAATTGAACACCAGGGCGGCCAGGCCAGCCGCAGCGGAGAAGGAGAAGGTTCCCTCGACTCCAGTGGTCGTATCGGCTTCGCCGATGGTGAAGGTGCCCGGCACGAGGACCGGCCCGCCTTCATGGGTACGATCGTTGCCGTCGGGAATGTTCAGTGTTGGCCCAGCAGGAATCAGCGGGGCCGCGTCGTCCCCCGCCGCAGCCCCGCCCAACAGCGTGAATTCCGGCGTTTCCAGACCCGGGCGCGGATAGGCCAGATCCAGGGGCGAGGTGGCCTCGGTGATGCTGGCCAGCCGCGTGAAGCTGTCGCCGCCGCCACCGCCGCCGGTCAAGGTCGCAGCGGTCGGGTCCAGGATGGCGAACGGGTCCTGACCGGCGTCGAGCGCCGCCAGGATCTGGTCGGCCGTCGTATCGGCCGGGGGCGCCACAGCATTGTCGGCCGGCTGCGGGTTTGCAGCGGCCAGGTCGTCGGAAACCAGCATGTCGGTGTTCTGGCCGACGATGACCGGCGGCACGCCGTTGGCCTGCAGGGTCACGCTGGCGCCTTCGTTCGTCAGGATGTGCGCGTTGACCGGCACGCGCATGCCTTCGTGCAGCGCAATCATCGTGCCGTCGGATGCGCGCATCCAGGCCTGGCCGGTGACGTGAGTGATCAGGACGGTATCGGTAGCCATGTGGGTTCCCCAGTGGTGAATTCTGTAGCGCCGACGGATACGCAAAATGCGCTCTTGCGGCGATCATGTGTCGGGATGCTACGCGAGTGGCTGCGATCTTCGTATTGGCGGGAAAGACAATAAGGGGGCGGGAGTGACTAGGGAAAACACGGAGGCCGGACAGCGGCGTTTTGGCGTGGGCGACCGAGGCATGGAAATATCCGGGAGCGTTTTAGCCGTCCGGTGTTTCCCGTCTGGTGGAGGCTGCGGGCCACTTGCAAAATAAGGCACCCGGAACATCACAACCCGGTGGCCGAGCCGATTTCCCAGCAATCAGACCCGATATACCTTACCCATCAGATGCGTGCTGGCAGGAGCCCTTGCTCACCTTATTTATTGTATATACAATAACTATGCAAATTACCAGCGACCCCGTCAAGCGCATCAAGACCCTGGCAGAACGCGGGCTTGATATGTATCTGGCAGATCAGGTATTCGCTGGCAAACACTTCACCGCGCTCGACAACCGCGCTGATTACGGCGAACCTCGCTACATTACTATCGGTGAGATGGACGACCGGATGGTCGTTCTGGTTTGGACGCCACGCGGCACGATGCGCCGCATCATCAGCATGAGGAAAGCCAATGCCCGTGAGCAAGAAAGATATGCGCGCCATCTCGCCTGACCACGACGATGCACCAGAGCTGACGGACGACTGGTTCTTGCACGCCGAACTGCATGACGGCGGTCAGATCGTCCGCCGCGGGCGGCCGAAATCGGCTGCGCCCAGCGTGTCCATCAGCCTGCGTATCCCCCCGGACGTGCTGGATCGCTGGAAAAGTTCCGGGCCTGGATGGCAGACGCGCATGGTGGCATCGCTCAAGAGCCACGCGCCCAAAGGCAAGCACGCCTGACGCGGCTGGGAATCGGGAGCGATCAGTCGCGGAAGACGTCTTCCAGGGTGGTCGCGTCCAGGATGTTCAGTGCCCAGATTTCCAGTGCCTTTGCGACCAGCAAGTATTCGGTTTCCAGCTCCGGCGGCAGGCGGACCATCGACTCGACCCAGCGCAGCAAGGGACCGATCTGCTCCCTTTTATAGCCGTAGCCATAAAGCCGCCGGGTCAGATCCAGCAGCGGCGCCAGCCGGGTCGTCTTGTCCGGGTGGCCTGACGCCTGCAGCTGCGCCATGATGATCACCGCAAACGGTGATGATCGCCTTGCGATACGATTGGTCGATCTGGGTCAACGGGAATTGGCGCTTGACCTTCAGATTCGAGGGCCAAAACGTCATTCTGGTGGACTACCAGGACTATCACTAGGAGCACAATGCGATGCGTATGCACAATCCCCCGCACCCGGGCGAGACCTTACGCGAGGACGTGCTGCCGGCACTGGGTCTATCTGTATCCGAGGCTGCCCGCCAGTTGGGCGTGAGCCGCGTGGCACTGTCGCGCGTCTTGCATGGCCGCGCGGCAATCTCGGTGGATCTGGCCCGCAGGCTGGAAGCCTGGTTGCGTAAACCCAATGGCCGCGGGCCGAGCGCGCAAACCTGGCTGCGCGGCCAGGTTTCCTATGATCTGTGGCAAGCCGAGCATTCGGGAAAGGCTTTGCATGTCATGCCGGCGCAGGCTGCCGCCTAAGTTCGATGACGGCCAGGCGCGGGTGGCAAACGCGCATGGTGGCATCGCTCAAGAGCCACGCGCCCAAAGGCAAGCACGCCTGACGCGGCTGGGAATCGGGAGCGATCAGTCGCGGAAGACGTCTTCCAGGGTGGTCGCGTCCAGGATGTTCAGGGACCAGGTTTCCAGCTTGGCAGGCTTCGCTGACTGGATACGTTTCGTGGTTTCGGTATCCATCGGACCGAAACGACGCTGGAGCAGCAGCAACAACGTCTCGACCTTGCCTTTAACAAGACCTTCGGCATGGCCCCGTGCAAGTCCATGGCGTTCGGCAATCGTCACATAGCTCATTTCATGCTCCCGTTCCAGTTCCTTGGCAACCTGCAAGTATTCGGTTTCCAGCTCCGGCGGCAGGCGGACCACCGACTCGACCCAGCGCAGCAAGGGACCGATCTGCTCCCGCTTATAGCCGTAGCCATAAAGCCGCCGGGTCAGATCCAGCAGCGGCGCCAGCCGGGTCGCCTTGTCCGGGTGGCCCGACGCCTGCAACTGCGCCATGATGATCACCGCAAACGGGTTGGTCGGTGCCAGGGCGTCCAGTTCGTCCCAGCGGCTGCGCCTATGGGGGTCAGTGATCGACGGTCAGCTTGCTGCCCTCGATCAGGCTTTTGATGAGGGCAGCCTGTCCTTCGGGGGTATCCAGGCCGGCGCCTTGATAACCAGCGGTCAGGTCGGCATTTTCGATGATGATCTGTTGGTCATGGCCGGCACCTACATGCCCATCGGTGCTGATGTTGATGACGGTCTGCTTGCCATCGCCGCTGATATGCAGGTACTGCGTCAAGTCGTTGTCATGGCCCTTGAGCAGGTCGCTCAGATCCAGGGTGTCATTGCCCAGATGGCTTTCCCCCGTGCCAAAGTCTTTGATCGTATCCACCGCAGCATGATCCGTCGTGCCCTGGTCGCCCAGTTTCCAGACGAAGGTGTCGTCACCATAGCCGCCCCACATGGTGTCGTTGCCAGCACCGCCGTGGATGGTGTCGTTGCCCCCGGTGACCGTCACACCGGCCTTGTCTGCTCCGATGACGTAATCGCCGTAGATGACATCATCGCCGGAGCCGCCGTGAATGACGTCGTTCCCAAGGATGATGTTCACCTGCGCTTGATGCCCAAAAGCGGATTGCAGGGCGCCGATTTCCACGTGATCGCCGTAGATTGTGTTGCCGCCGCCGTCACCTGCCTGGATCGTATCGGAACCGCCCTGGACGTTGATGGTGACGTCGCCCCCGTACGCTTGCACGGCATTGATCCGCACGAAATCGCCATACAGGTTGCTGCCAGCCCCATCACTGTCACACAGCGCGTCGGCGCCCCCATTGATGTTCAGCGTCAGGTCACCGCCCGAACTGACCACAGCGGAAGAATCAAGGTAATCACCATACAAATTATTGCCGGCGCCAACCTTGCCACCGTCGACGTAATCATCACCACCGGTTTTCGTGACGGTACCCTGGCCGACGGTCATGCCAGCCTCGTAATCACCGGCCAGGTTGTTGCCGCCCGTTTCCACGCCGTAAATGGTGTTTGCACCACCCGACCAGCCGTGGTTCCCTAGATTATTCTGGACACGGTCCGCATCCGGCGGAACTTCCTTATCACCGCATCCGCAATCGTCACCGCCGTCACCGCCGTCACCGCCGTCACCGCCGTCACCGCCGTCATTCTCGCCGGCGCTGCCACCAGCACCGGCGGCGGCCGCATCCGCGTCCGCTTCGCCTGCGACGGCTCCGCCCAACTGGGTGAATTCCGGCGTTTCCAGCCCTGGGCGCGGGTAGGTCAGATCCAGCGGCGTGACAGGTTCGACGATGCTGGCCAGGCGCGTAAAGGCCACGCCGCCGCCACCGCCGCCGGTCAGCACTGCGGCGGTCGGGTCCAGGATGGCAAACGGGTCCTGGCCCGCGTCCAGCGCGGCCAGGACCTGATCAGCGACCACATCGGCCGGCGCCGTTACGGCGTGATCGGCCGGCGTGGGGTCGGCCTGCGCCAGTTCCGACGTCACCAGCATATCCGTGTTCTGCCCCAGAATCACCGCTGGGACCCCGTCGGCTTGCAGGATGACGGATGCGCCCTTGTCCGTCAGGATGCGGGCGTCGACGGGCACGCGCATGCCTTCGTGCAACGCGATCAGCGTGCCGTCGGAAGTGCGCATCCAGGCCTTGCCTGTGACGTGAAGGATCTGAATCGTGCCGGTCGCCAAAGAAATTCCCTACAAAGATGAATGCTTGGTAAACCACCGGGTTGTGCCCGACCGTACCGTTTTATAAGGGTTAATACTAATAACCTCAGGAAAAACTGTCTATTGGCTGAAACGACAGGGTAGAAAACCTGGCCGAAATGAGCGGTGTAAACGCCACTTCTCGCTACCAGCCGCGCTGGGCACTCCTGATTGCCGGGACAAGCGTGACCTTTTCAGCCGTCGGGAAATGTCTGATCTATCCGGGTGACTGCTCACCGCCGACAATTCTGGATCCTCGGCCCCGCACCGGACTACTCTCCCTGGAAGCAGCCTCGTCCGCAGGAGCAACAAATTATCAAGAAATATCCTCATATGGGTATAATCAACAAGGATGCCCCTGGATGAAACCACTGCTCTGGGTCGGTTCTTCAAAAAAGGATCTGGCGGCCATGCCTGCAGAGGTGCAGGACACGTTCGGTTATGCACTGCATCTGGCCCAGGCCGGATATAGACTTAATCAGAGATCGCCTGAAGGCAGTGCGGGCGCATATGATGAGGCAACGATGATCACGATTGAAGAAGGCAGCGGCAATGTCTATGCCGACCTCGGCGCCGCCGATGCGGATGAAATGCTGATCAAAGCGCGGCTGGCGGCAAAGATCACCGAGATCATCCGACAACATGGCTGGACGCAGCAGAAGGCGGCTGACATCCTGGGCATCAGCCAACCCAAGCTTTCCAATATGATGCGCGGACACTTCCGGGGCATCAGCGAAGCGCGGATGCTGGAATACCTGACCCGCTTGGGGCGCCGCGTCCAGATCGTCGTCGGGCCAGCATCTTCCACCGACCACACGGGGTCCGTGGAAGTGGTATTTGCCTGAACGGCCTGAACGCTTAGAGCCTAAACCCCCACGCCCTTCGCCGTCCCCTGGGTCGCCGTCTGGTCGATGCCGTGTACCCGCAGGGCCAGCATCAGGCGGTCGGTGACGCCCAGTTTCTCGAAGATGGCGGAGAGGTGCGCGCGCACGGTGCGTTCGGTGATGCCCAGGACATCGGCGATGGACTGGTTGGAATGGCCCAGGGCGACGTAGCGGGCGACATCGCGTTCGCGCACGGTCAGGTCGCGCGCCCAGTCCTGGCTGGACTCGGGCACTGCCTGGCCGATCTGGCTGAGCATGCGCGACAGCATGCTCTTGCCGACCCAGATCTCGCCGCCCATGACGTGTCGCAGGACGCGGTCCAGGCCGGTGAGCGGCATGTAGGCGTGCACATAGCCGGCGGCGCCGGCGACCAGGGCGCGCTGGCCCTCGGGATCGCCGGGGTGGCTGCTGGCGACGACGACCTGCAGGCCGGTCGGCACGTCCGGGATGTCGGTATCGGCCCTGGGCAGCAGGCGGGCGTCCATGATGACCAGCACGCCACGCCGCCCCCAGGGGGCCAGGTCGGTCAGGCGATGGCCGCGCGCGGGCGCCCAACCCAGCCCATCCAGCCCGGCCCAATGCTGGTACAGCGCGTCATCGGCGGTCAACAACAGAACCGGTATCGTCATTGCGTATCCTCTCAGCGTTCGCGGAAGGCGTTGGAGTGCGCGCGCAGCACGGGTTTGAGCAGATACTGCATCAGCGTGCGCTTGCCTGTCAGGATGTGGACTTCGGCCATCATCCCGGGGATGATGGGCCGTTCGTCACTGCCGACATAGGCGGTTTCCGTACGGACCTTCACGATGTAATAGGAGTTTCCCTTTTCATCGGTGATGGAGTCGGCGCCGATTTCCTCGACGTGGCCTTGCAGGCCGCCGTAGATGGAGAAATCGTAGGCCGTGAATTTGACCTCGGCTTTTTGTCCCGGATACAGGAAACCGATGTCGCGCGGATTGATCCGCACTTCGAGCAACAGGGTGTCGTCCGACGGGACGATTTCCATGATGTCTTTGCCTGGCGTCACCACGCCGCCCACCGTGTTGGCCGTCAGGGTCTTGACGGTGCCGTTGACCGGCGAACGGATGTTGGACAGGGTCACGCGATCGACCAGGGCGACCTGGCTTTCCAGCAGAGCAGACAGTTTGGCGCGGGCGTCGGACAGGTCGGTGCGCGCCTGGTTGCGGAAGGTGACCTCGGTTTCCTTGAGCTTGGCCTCGGCCTCCTGGATGGCGGCATGGATCTTGTCGATCTGGGCGGCGGCGGACTTTTCCTCGCCGCAGAAGCGCGCCACGTCGCGCTGCAAGCGCAGCAGATCCACCTGGGATACCGCGCCGCTGGCGAGCAACGGCCGGGTCATGGAATATTCGCGCGAGGCCAGGGCGCAACTGGTGGCGGCCTGATCGCGATTGGCGATGTTGGAGCGCAGTTCCTGCTGACGCTGGTTGAGCTGCTCCTGGGCGACCTCCAGGTTGGCCTGCAGTTCGCGAGTGCGGGCCTGCCAGACGTTGCGTTCCTGTTCAGCCAGTTGCGGGGCCTGGGCCTGGACGTCCTCGGGCGCCTGGTAGGGCGCGTTGTTGGCGATGGCCTCCAGACGGGCGACCTTGGCCTTCAGGGCCAGGGCCTCGACGCGGTTTTCCCCCAGGGACGAAGAATAGCGTGTGGGGTCGATGCGCAGCAGGACCTGTTCCTTGACGACCTTGTCGCCGGGGCGCACGAGGATCTGCTGGACGACGCCGCCGTCCAGGCTCTGGATGACCTGGACCTGGCGCGAGGGCACGACCTTGCCCTCGCCGCGCACGACCTCGTCGATGTTGGCGGTGGAGGCCCAGGCAATCAGCACGCCCACGGTCAACAGCGACATCCAGATCAGCATGCGCGAACCGCGCGTGCGCTGCTGGCTGAGTGTCCAGGAAGCATCATCGATCATGTCCTTGCCGCCGCCCTGATGATCGGAGGCGAACGAGACACGCAGGCGGTCCAGCCAATGAGTCAGCATGTTCATGACATCAGCTCCTGCGGGCGCCGCCGATGCGGCCCTGGCGCAAGGCCTCGACCACCTGGGCCTTGGGTCCATCGGCCACGATGCGACCGTGGTCGATGACCATCAGACGATCGACCAGATCCAGCAGAGACGTGCGGTGCGTGACCAGGATCAGGGTCTTGCCCTCGCTGGCAGCCCGCAGGCGGGTCTTGAGCTGGGATTCGCTCTGGTGATCCATATTGCTGCTGGGCTCGTCCAGCAGCAGGATCTGGGGATCGTTGACCAGGGCGCGGGCAATGGCGATGGACTGGCGCTGGCCGCCGGACAGGGAATCGCCGCGCTCGCCGACGATCATGTCATAGCCTTCGGGGTGACTGGCGGCGAATTCGTCCACGCCGGCCAGTTGAGCGGCGCGCAGGACGTCCTCGTCCGTGGCGAACGGCGAGGCGATCGTCAGGTTGTGCTTGAGGGTGCCGTAGAACAGCACCGGGTCCTGGGGCACGTAACCGACCGCGCGGCGCACGTCGGCCGGGTCGATCTGGTTCAGATCGATGCCGTCGATCAGGACAGTGCCGGAGGTCGGCGCGTAAAGCTTCAGGACGAGTTTTTCAAGCGTCGTCTTGCCCGAACCGATGCGGCCGATGATGCCGATCTTTTCGCCGGGCTGGACACGGAAGCTGATGTTGTCCAGCGCCGCGAGAGACGTGTTGGGATAGGCAAAGGTGACGCCCTGGAAATCGATGCCGCCCTTGAGCACAGGGCGCGGCATGAAGGAGCGGTCCGCCGGGCGCTCGACCGGCATGCCCATGTAGTTGTCGATGGACTTCAGGGACGCCTTGGCATTGTGGAACTGCATCATCAGGCCGACGACCTGCCCCAGCGGCGCCAGGCAGCGTCCGGAGATCATGGAGGCCGCGATGATGCCGCCCATGGTCATGCCTTCCTGGACCAGGTAGACGCCGATCACCACGACGGCGATGTTGACCAGTTGCTGGCAGGTCTGCACGAAGCTGACGGTGATCGACGAGGTGAGCTTGATGTGCGCGCCCAGTTCGGCCAGCCAGCGGGTGGATTCTTCCCACATGCGCTGGGTATGGCTCTGGGCGTTCAGGGCCTTGACGGTTTCCATGCCGTTCAGGGCCTCGATCAGGCCGGCGTTGCGCTGCGCCCCGGCCTGGAAGGATTCGAGGGTCATTTTTTCGACCCGTGCCAGGGAAAACAGCGACACGACCAGGATCACGACGATGGCCACCAGCGGCGGCAGCACCATCCAGGGCGAGATCCAGGCCAGCACGGCCAGGAACAGCAGCACGAAGGGCAGATCCACCAGCGTGGTCAGGCTGGCCGAGGCGATGAAGTCGCGCACGGACTCGAAGGAGCGCAGGTTCGAGGCAAAAGACCCCACCGACACCGGCCGGCTTTCCATGCGCAGGTCCAGAACCTGTTCCATGATGCGTGAGGACAGCTCCACGTCCACCCGCTTGCTGGCGATGTCCACGACGTAGGCGCGGATGGCGGTCAGCACCAGATTGAACACCATGGCCAGGGCGATGCCGATGGTCAGCGCCCAGAGCGTCTCGACCGCGCTGTTGGGGATGACGCGGTCGTAAATGTTCATCGTGTACAGCGGCATGACCAGCGCGAAGATGTTGATCAGCACGGCGGCGGCCACGGCGTCGCGGTAGAGCTTCCAGTTGCCCAGCATCGCGGCCCAGAACCAGTGGCCGCTGCGCGCCCGCATGTGGGCGTCCTCGGTGCGGTCTTCGGTGCGGTAGCGCGGCTGCACGAAACAGGCCAGGCCGGCGTATTCGGCTTCGAGTTCGGCGCGCGGGACTTCGACGGGTTCGGCCGCCTCGGGGTAATGGACCAGATAATGGTCGCGGCGTTCCAGGATCAACACGCAGGCGCGCTGGTTCTTGAGGAACAGAATGGCCGGCATGACGCTGCGCGACCAGTTGCCCAGGGTGCGACGCACGATGCGGGCGTTGCACTGGGCGCGGCCGGCGGCGCGCCCCAGCAGGGAGGGCGTCAGGCACTGGTCCACCAGAGGCAGACCCGAGGACAGTTGCTGGGCAGTGCAGGGACGCCCCAGCAAGCGCGTGACCAGGACCAGGCTGCCCAGCAGGGAGTCGTCGTGCAACTGGTGCGGCGTGGCGCCCGGCAGTTCCGGCGCCTGGGCGGCACTGGACGGATCGGGGGCTTCGGGTTGGTCTGCCATCGCGGCAGCGGCCTCAGAGGATGGCATCGTCGTCGGAAATCAGGTTCAGCGCGCCCTGCAGGCGCTGGCGGGTGCGCTTGCGCTCGGCAAGCTTTTCCAGCGCCTGGGGCGGCAAGTCGGTCAGGCGCAGGGCCCCGTTGGCGATCAATGCGTCGATCAGATCCTCCAGGACCCGGATGAATCCAGCATCCAGGTCGGAGAGATCCTGCTTGAAACGGTCCTGATCAGAGGCCATCGGCATTCCCCATGCGGCAGGGAAAGCCGGGCCACCGCAACTGCGGTGGACGACCGGACCTTCACCTTCAGACCGGGCCGCAAAGCCCGGGTATCGCTTGATTTGAAAGAAAGTTTTAAGACTCAGTTCCAGCCACTGGCTTTACCGGCCTTGCCCGCAGGCGCCAGCACGGGCGGCTTGACGCCGGACTGGTAGTTGACCTGGACGGGCTGCAGGTTGCGGGTGTCCGGCAGCGGCGTCAGGCAGGCCTTGAGGATTTCATCCGGAAATTCGAGCTTGGCAGCTTCATCCGGCTGTTCCTGGTAGGGGTCGGCCAGACCCAGCGCCGGCAACACCTGGTGGGACAGAGCCAGCCAGTGATATTCGGCCGTGCGCAGGTCGAAGACCCCGTTGGTGAGCGCCCGCCGGGCATCGAACAGTTCGTTTTCAGTGTCGAGCAGATCCAGCAGGGTGCGCTGGCCGATCTTGAACTGCTGCATGTAGGCCACACGCACCTGGGCGATGTCGCGTTCATGCTGCTGCAGGAAGGGCATCTGCTGACGCAGGCGCACGACGTTGTTCCAGGCGATGGAGAGCTCCTGCTGAACGTTGCGGCAGGTGTAGTCGCGCACGTCCCGGGCGGCGTAGGTCTGGGCCGAAGTCTGGCGGACGCGGGCCGCGTCCGCACCGCCGCGGAACAGATTGAAGTTCGCGAACAACTGGACGTTGGAGCTCTGCGTGGTCTCGTTGTTGATGTAAGGCGGATCGGAGCGGTCGCGGCCGGTGGCGGCGCGCAGCTCCAGCGTGGGAGAGAAGCGGCCCTGGGCCGAAGCCTTGCCGCGTTCAGCCGCCTGGACCAGCGCCTGTTTCGCCAGCACGGAGGGGCTGACGCGCACGGACTGGGTGAAATCGGTTGGGTCCTTGGGCAGCGAAGCGGCGACGTCGGGCGCATCGGCCATCGTCTCGGTCGGCACCTGGCCGACGATGCGCTGGTAGCGCTGGGTGACGTCGTTCAGGTTGCCCGCAGCAGTCATCAAGTTGGTCTGAGCCAGCGCCAGACGGGCCTGGGCCTGGACTTCGTCCACCCCGCGGCCGACGCCCGAGGAACTGCGCTCGGAGATCTGCCCCAGGATGTCCTTGTGCAGGTTGTAATTCTGCTGTGCCAGATTGACCTGTTCGCGATAGCGCTGGACGTCCAGGTAGGCCTGGACCGCCTGCTGGGCCAGATCATCGACCGTAGCCTTCAGGGTGTAGTAGTCGGCCAGTTTTTCAAAGCCCAACTGACGCACGTCGTTGATCGTGGAAAAACCGTCGAACAGCAACTGGCGCAGGGACAGGCTATAGCCGTTGCGGTTCCAGTCGGTGGATCCGTTGGTGCTGGTGCTGCCCCGGTATTCGCGGCCCGTCCAGCCTTGCAGGTTGACTTCGGGCAGCAGGGCGCCGCGGCGGACCTTCTGGCCCTCGACGCCGGACTGGAAGTTGTGGAACTGGGCGCTAACCTCGGGGTTGTGGAGGACGGCGGTCTCGACCGCCTGGGTCAGCGTGACGTTGTCGGCAAAGGCTGCGGGGGCGAAAGCGAAGGCGAGGGCCGTCCAGAGGGCGGACAGCGTTGTTTTTTTATGACTGGCCATGTTCAATGCTCCTGAACTCGGGGACCAGAGCGACCTTTGAGGCCGCCGCGTCTTGATTGAGATTCACGCACCCGGATAGCTGTCGAAGGCAAACGCCTGAAACCGAAACGGGTGCCGGCAGCATGGCCGACGTATTCAACGACGCCTGAAACCGATGATGCCGTGCCTATGAGTAGACGGTGCAACCGCCTCAACTGCATCAGTATCGGATATGCATGGGAGTAGAGGTGCCTTGATCCAATGGCAAGTCGGAGCCCCTGGCTTCCGGCCAGAGTTCTTGAAGCATGAACTTGCGTCTTGGTACGTTTCAGAATCAAAACGTAGGCATATTGTACGAATTCGAAGCAACAGTGACTAGTATTGACATCGATCAAAAACGCATAATTGCCCCTTTATAAGGGTATATCCCATGCTGGCCACCTGGATTTGAGCATTCAAACCCGGTTTTGAAACCTCTTTCCGGCCTGCGGCACCCCCGCGCACAGACGCGACGCAAGCCACGTACAATCATGCTTGCCCCTCCCGGCATGCCGGTCCCGTCCGACACGCCGGCTCCGCCCCGTCGCCGCCCATGTCCGTCATTCTGCTCATCCTGCCCGATTTTCTGCTGATCGCCCTGGGCTGGATCCTGCTGCACCGGCTGGGATTCGACCGGACCTTCTTCGCAGGGGCGGAAAAACTGGTCTATTTCGTTCTGTTTCCCGCCCTGCTGTTCCATTCGATCACCCGCACACCGTTGGATTTAGGCAACACCACGGTGATGCTGACCGCCACGGTCGGCGTCATGCTCGGCGGCATCGCCCTGGCCTGGCTGGGCCGCCTGGTGGTGCGCCCGGACCCGGCGGCGCATGCTTCGGTCGCCCAGTGCGGCTTCCGCTTCAATACCTATCTGGCCTTGTCCCTGGCCGGCGGCCTGCCCTGGTCCGGCGCGCAGACGACCATGGCCGTGTTCGTCGGCTTCGCCGTCCCCATCAGCAATATCGGCGCGGTGCATGCCCTGGCCACCCGGCACGGTGGGGGCGCACTGCGGGAAATCGCCCGCAATCCTTTCATCCTGGCCACGCTGGCGGCACTGGCCTGCAATTTCCTGCGTGTGCCCATTCCCCATGTCCTCGACGTCGCGCTCGGCCGGCTGGGGGCCTGCGCCCTGGCCATCGGCCTGCTGTGCGTGGGCGCCACCCTGTCCCTGCAAGGCGGACGCGCTCATGCGCCGCTGATGGCCTGGATGGTGACGGCCAAGCTGATCCTGCTGCCACCGATTGCGCTGGCACTGGCCTGGGCACTGGACCTGTCGGCCGGCGAACGGCTGGTGCTGGTCCTGTTCAGCGCCCTGCCCACGGCCTCCTCGGCCCATGTGCTGGCCACCCGCATGGGCGGCGATGGCCGGCTGGTCGCGGTCACCATGTCGATCGGCACACTGCTGTCGGCCGTCACCCTGCCGCTGTGGCTGGACGCCGTGACCTGAATCCCGAAGGCTCTCCCGATGACGACTCCGCTCCCCTCGATTGAATGGTCCCTGCCGGACGAAGACGCCACCGTCGCCCTGGCGCAACGCCTGGCCGAACAGGTCTGTGGCCGCACGCCGGGCGCGCCCCCCGCCGGGGGCCGCATCCACCTGCGCGGCGAGCTGGGCGCGGGCAAAACCAGTCTGGCCCGCGCGCTGCTGCGGGCCGGTGGCGTGACCGGCCGGATCAAGAGTCCCAGCTACGCGCTTCTTGAAAGCTATAACGTTTCTAACTTATACTTCTATCACTTTGATTTCTATAGATTTAGCGATGCACATGAATGGCGGGACGCAGGTTTCGACGAACTGCTGGCCGAAAACGCGGTCGTCCTGATCGAATGGCCCGAGCAGGCCGGCACGCGTCTGCCGCCTCCGGACCTGGACATCCGCCTGGAATACGCCGGCACCGGTCGGCACGCCCGTCTGACCGCCTGCAGTGAAAAAGGACAACAATGGCTGACGCATCTGGACCCGCCATGCCGATGAATACCCCCGCTGCTCCCCTGCGGCGCAAGATGATCGCGGGCGGCGGCGCCCTGTTGCTGCTGCCGGTCGTGCCACGCTTGGCGCAGGCCGCCACCATCCTGGCGGTGCGGACCTGGCCGGCCGACGAATACACGCGCGTGACGCTGGAAATGGACACCGAGCTGAAGGCCGAGCACTTCACGCTCGACAGTCCGCATCGACTGGTGGTGGACATCGAGGGCCTGCGGCTGAACCCCGCCCTCAACGATCTGGTCTCCAAGATCCGGCCCAACGATCCCTACATCAGCACCGTGCGTGCGGGCCAGAATCGCCCCGACGTCGTGCGCCTGGTGTTCGACCTGAAGCAGGACGTGGCACCGCAGGTCTTCACCCTGAAGCCCATCGGTGAATACAAGTACCGTCTGGTGCTGGACCTGTACCCGAAGGTCGCGCAGGACCCCTTGATGGCGCTGCTGAAGGACGCGGACAACGACCCGCTGGCCGGCATCCTGGAAAATCTCGCCCAGGACAGTCCGACCGAGGCGCCCATCCCCTCGGTCGAAGGCCAGAAGCTGCCGCCGACCGCACGCAAGCAGCCCGACGACACCCCGCCGCCCCAGCCGCGCGCGGCGCCTGGCGTCCGCACCGGCCGGCCGATCCTGATCGCGCTGGACCCCGGCCACGGCGGCGAGGATCCGGGCGCCATCGGCCGGCGCGGCACACGCGAAAAGGACATCGTCCTGCAGATCGCGCACCGGCTGAAAAAACTGATCGACGCCCAGCCGAACATGCGCGCCTACCTGACCCGCGACCGCGATTACTTCGTGCCGCTGAACGTGCGCGTACAAAAGGCCCGCCGCGTCCAGGCGGACCTGTTCATCTCCATCCACGCGGACGCCTGGATCAAGCCCTCGGCGCGCGGCTCGTCGGTCTGGGCGCTGTCACAGAACGGCGCCACCAGCTCCGCCGCCCGCTGGCTGGCAAAGAAAGAAAACGACGCCGACCTGATCGGCGGGGTGAACCTGGGCGCGCACAACGCTCAGGTGGCCAAGGTGCTGCTGGACCTGTCCACAGGCGCGCAGATCAACGATTCGATCCGGGTCGGCACCCAGGTCCTGGGCGAGATCGGCAAGATCAACCAGTTGCACAAGAACCGCATCGAACGCGCCGGTTTCGCCGTGCTGAAGGCACCGGACATCCCCTCGATCCTGATCGAGACCGCCTTCATCAGCAATCCCCAGGAAGAGCAACTGCTGCGCACTGCGGCGCACCAGCAGCGCATCGCCAACGCGGTGTTCAGCGGGATCCGGGACTATTTTTCGGCGCAGCCCGCGTTGGCGCGGCGTGAATGAAACAGGGCACGAAACAGTCCTCTGCGGGCTGTTTCGTGCCTCGTGAATCCCGGCGCCCCGCAAGACGCGGCACGGACGCTCTCAGGCTTCCTCGGCCTTCTTGCCGCGCAGCAGCTTCCAGAGGACGCCGCCGACCGCCGGCACGGCGGCCGCCCCCACGCCGATCAGCACGATGGTGTTGAGGTGCTCCTTGATGATGGGCACATTGCCGAAGAAATAACCCAGGGTGATCAGACCGGCAACCCAGATGACGGCCCCCAGGACGTTATAGAACTGGAAGGTCACCCAGCGCATGGCCGCGACCCCGGCCACGAAGGGCGCAAAAGTCCGGAACAGCGGCAAGAACCGCGACAGCACGATGGTCTTGCCGCCGTGTTTTTCATAAAAGGCATGGGTCTTGATCAGGGCCTTGCGGTCCAGGAAGCGATAGTCGCGTGAAAAGACCTTGGGGCCGATGAAGCGCCCCACCTGATAATTGACGGTATTGCCCAGGATCGCGGCCACGATCAGGATGCCGCCCATCAGGACCGGGTCCAGCAGGCCGGAGGCACCAAAGGCCCCGGCGATGAACAGCAGCGAATCCCCCGGCAGGAACGGCAGCACGACCAGCCCCGTTTCACCAAAAATGATGCAGGCCAGAATCAGGTAGATCCAGGCGCCATATTCGGCGACCCAGACGCCCAGGTACTGGTCGATGTGCAGAATGAGTTGGAACAATTCAGCCATTTGGCCGCGAGACCTCGAAAAAGGGGAAGGGACCCGGCGACGGGGCCGGGCAACTTGCTCACTATAATCGTTTTCATGATGCGAACCATTGCCGCCCTGCCCGACGTCCTGATCAGCCAGATTGCTGCGGGCGAAGTCATCGAACGCCCCGCCTCCGTGCTGAAGGAACTGCTGGAAAACGCCCTGGACGCCGGTGCCCGGGCCGTCGAGATCCGCCTGGACGGCGGCGGCATCCGCCGCATTCTGGTGGCCGACGACGGCCACGGGATTCCGCCCGGACAGATGTCCCTGGCCCTGCAACGCCACGCGACCAGCAAGATCACGTCCCTGGCGGAACTGGAATCGGTGGCTACCATGGGATTCCGGGGCGAAGCCCTGGCCTCGATCGCCTCGGTCGCCCAGTTGACCCTGACGTCCCGCACGGATGGCGACACGCAGGCCTGGCAGATCACCGCAGGCCAGACGGAACCGACCCCGGCGGCCGGCCCTGTGGGCACGCGCGTGGACGTGCGCCAGTTGTTCGACCACATCCCCGCGCGGCGCAAGTTCCTGCGCAGCGATCAGACCGAATACGGCCACTGCCTGGGCGCCGTGGAGCGCATCGCGCTGGCGCACCCCCGGGTGGCCCTGCGCCTGTTCCACAACGACAAGCCGCAGCGCAACTGGCCGGCCACCGACATCCACGGCCGCATCCGCGACGTACTGGGCGAGGAATTCACGGCCCAGAGCCTGCCGGTATCGGCCGAGCAGGGTCTGGTCGCGCTGGAAGGCTGCATCACGCGCCCGACCTTTGCCCGCAACCGCGCCGACCGGCAATATCTGTACGTCAACGGCCGCTATGTGCGCGACCGCACGGTGTCCCACGCGGTGCGTCAGGCCTACGCCGACGTGCTGCATGGCGACCGCCAGCCGGCCTTCGTACTGTTCCTGACGCTGGACCCGGCGGGAGTGGACGTGAACGTGCATCCGGCCAAGCACGAGGTCCGCTTCCGCGACAGCGGCGCGGTACACCGCTATGTCTCCCAGACGCTGGGCGAGGCGCTGGCCGGGCGCGGCGGCGCCGCCGTGGACGGTCCGATCGATGCCCCCCCGGCACCGACGGATGGCGACGCTGCCGCCGAACCGGCGACGGCGACGGCGCCGGGTGAGCCCAGTCCCGTATTCCCCCGGCCCGGCACGACCGCACCCTTGTCCGGCGGGTCGGGTGCAGCCCGCCCCGCATCTTCCTACCCTGCCCGAATCCCGGTGCAGCAGCGTTTCCCGCTGAACGACCGGATCCCGGCCCAGGACTGGCGCAAGCTGTATCAGCCGCTGGATGCGGCAGATTCGGCGGAAGCGACCGGCTCAGGACGGGTGGCCCCTGCGCCAGGCCAGATGGCTGCGGGCGCGCCGGATCAGACGGGCGATCTGCCGCAATCGGCAAGTTTTGCGCCACCGACAGCCGCCGGGCAGCCCGGAGACGCCGATCTGCCCCTGGGCATGGCGCTGGGGCAATTGCACGGCATCTACATCCTGGCCCAGAACGCGCGCGGCCTGATTCTGGTGGACATGCACGCCGCGCACGAGCGCGTCGTCTACGAATCCCTGAAACTGTCCCTGGATCAGGCACCCCTGCCGGCGCAGGAGCTGCTGGTGCCGGTGGTGTTCACGGCTTCGGAGATCCAGGTGGCCACCGCCCAGGCGCACCAGGACACGCTGGATGCCCTGGGGCTGCGGATCCGCGCCACCGGCCCGGCCTCGCTGGCCGTGCGCGCCGTGCCGGCCCTGCTGGCGCGAGGCGATATCGAATCCCTGGCGCGCGGCGTGCTGGCCGACGTCGAACGCATCGGCCACTCGGCCCGGCTGACCGAGCAGCGCAACGAACTGCTGTCGACCATGGCCTGCCACGGCGCGGTGCGGGCCCATCGGCGGCTGACCCTGGACGAAATGAACGCCCTGCTGCGCCAGATGGAGCGCACCGAGCGCGCCGACCAGTGCAACCACGGCCGCCCCACCTGGTTTCAATGGAGCCTGGGCGATCTGGACAAGCTGTTCATGCGGGGGCAGTAGGTGTCCTCGCAAACCCCCGTCCTGATCTGCCTGGCCGGCCCGACGGCCTCCGGCAAGTCCGCTGCTGCCCTGGCCCTGGCCGAGCGCTGGCCCATCGAGATCATCGTGATGGACTCGGCAACGATCTATCGCGGCATGGACATCGGCACGGCCAAACCCTCGGCCGAGGAACAGGCGCGGGTGCCGCACCATCTGCTGGACATCCGCGACCCGGCGCAAGCCTATTCCGCCGCCGAGTTCGCCCGGGACGCCGCCACGCTGGCGCAAGACATCCGCGCGCGCGGCCGCATCCCCCTGCTGTGCGGCGGCACGATGCTGTACTACAAGGCCCTGCGCGAAGGATTGAACGACCTGCCCGAGGCCAACCCGGCGATCCGCCGGCAACTGGACGAAGAAGCCCTGGCACACGGCTGGCCGGCCCTGCATGCCGAGCTGGCGCGCGTGGACCCCGTCACGGCCGCCCGGCTGGCACCCAATGACAGCCAGCGCCTGCAACGCGCGCTGGAGGTCTGGCGCGGCAGCAGCCGGACGCTGAGCGACTGGCTGACCGAACCGCCGCGCCCCGCCCTGCCCGGCTGGCGCTTCGAGACCATCAGCCTGGAACCCTCCGACCGGTCCGTGCTGCACGCACGTATCGCGCAGCGCTACCAGACCATGATCAGCGCAGGCCTGCTGGCCGAAGTCCGCGCTCTGCGCGCACGTCCGGACCTGCATCCGGGCCTGCCCTCGATCCGCTGCGTGGGCTACCGCCAGCTCTGGGACCATCTGGACGGCCATGCGACCCTGGCCGAAGCGGTCGAACAAGCCATCGCCGCCACCCGCCAGTTGGCCAAACGCCAGATCACCTGGCTGCGCTCGCTGCCGCAGCGGATCAGTGTGGATTGCCTGTCGAATCGGGCCGTAGCTGAAGTGGCACGGCACTGTGCCCGGATACTGGGTGACTGATCAATTGCTTGCCGGCTCGACCAGGAACTTGCCGTCCTGGTAAGCCAGGATCACCACGAATTGACCTTCCTGCAAGGGATGCCGGGAAATAACACCATAGGTCGTATCCTCCAGCTTGATCCTGCCGAGATAGCTTGTCTGCGATTCTCGACGTGAATCTGCAAACACCTGAACGATCGGAACTTGCCGCCCCGCGTACTGTGCGAGACCCGCATTCAACGCAGAGGGGGCTGCTTGCCGCACACGATTCTGCAGATAGATTCCGGTCAGTACCCAACCGAACATGGCGACCATGAAAATAACGATCTGGGCCGCCAGCGGAATACCAGGGAGATCAGCGAACGCGACGACGGAGACGCCGGTTGTGATCAACCCCGCGCCGACCCAGAACAAATAGACCCCGGGGACAATGAGTTCCAGGCCCATGACGATCACGCCCAAGATCAGCCAGATCCACGGGTTGTTGAAAATCACATTCAGGAATTCCATGAATCTGATTCCGTCCGCTTATTTTCCAGCCGTCTTCAGCATTTCCGCCACCCCGGCAATGGCGCCCGTGACCCCGCCGGCTTCCAGAGGCATGAGAACGAGCTTGCTGTTGGACGAAGAACCGATCGTCTGGAGAGCAGCCACGTATTTCTGGCCCAGGAAATAGTTGATGGCCTGCTGATTGCCTTCTTGCAAGGCTTTCGAGACGACCTCGGTTGCCCTGGCTTCGGCCTCGGCCTCGCGCTCACGGGCCTCGGCGTTGAGCACGGCAGCCTCTTTTTCTCCCTCGGCGCGCAACACGGCGGCTTGCTTTTCACCCTCGGCCTTCAACACCTCGGCCTCTTTGCGGCCATTGGCTTCCGTCACCAGGGCGCGACGCTTGCGCTCAGCCGTCATCTGCAAGTTCATCGCTTCCTGCAACTCGGACGACATGCTCAGATCGCGGATTTCGATGCGGGTGATCTTCACCCCCCACGGCGCGGTTGCTTCATCCACGGCTTCCAGCAGCCTGGCATTGATCATTTCACGATTGCTGAGCATGTCATCGAGCTGCATCGAGCCCAGGACGGAGCGCAGATTTGTCGTCGTCAGATTGACGATGGCGGTGGTCAGGTTGTCAATCTGATAGGCCGCTTTCGCAACCTCATCGATTCGATAAAACACGACCCCGTCAGCAGTCACGGCGACATTGTCCTTCGAAATGACGCTTTGGGAAGGCACGTCCAGCACGGACTCCATGACGGTCAGCTTTTTGCCGATCACGTCGATAAACGGCACGATCAGGCTCAGGCCGGGATCAAGGGTGCGGGTGTAGCGGCCGAAACGCTCGACCGTCCATTTCTGCCCCTGGGGAACGACCTTGATACCCGCATAAAACGTCGCCATGACCACAATGGCCAGGACGGCAAGAAACATCAGGGAACCGCTCATGGATGACTCCAAAGTTCAAAAACGAGACGCTGGGATACGGCGATGCAAAGACCGCCGTCCAGCGTAACCGCATTAATCGACGATCGTCTGCGCACCGCCTTCGGCGCGGGCTTTGATTTCACCCAGCGCGTAGACGGTTTCACCCTGGGCGCGCAGCGTCGCAGCGATGGCGTCGGCCTGGGCCGGGTCAACCACCAGCACCATGCCGATGCCGCAGTTGAACACGCGCGCCATTTCCTGGTCGGCCACACCGCCCTGGACCTGCAGCCACTGGAACAACGCCGGCCATTGCCAGGCGTCGCGATGCAGGTGGGCGCACAGGTCGGACTTGAGGATGCGCGGCACGTTTTCCAGCAGGCCACCGCCGGTGATGTGCGCCAGACCCTTGATCCCCGTGCCGTGGGCTGCCAGAGCGGCGAGCACGGACTTGACGTAGATGCGGGTGGGTTCCATGACCACGTCGCCCAGGGGGCGGCCGCCCAGATCCTGGTCGGGACGCGCACCGGCGTGCTGCAGGATCTTGCGCACCAGGGAATAGCCGTTGGAGTGTGCCCCGCTGGAGGCCAGACCCAGCACCGTGTCGCCGGCCCGGATGCCGGCACCGTCGATGATCGCGGATTTTTCGACCGCGCCGACCGCGAAGCCCGCCAGATCGTATTCGCCGTCCGGGTACATGCCCGGCATTTCGGCCGTCTCGCCGCCGATCAGGGCGCAGCCGGCCAGTTCGCAGCCGCGCGCGATGCCGCCCACGACGCTGGCCGCCGTATCCACGGACAGCTTGCCGCAGGCGAAGTAGTCCAGGAAATACAGGGGCTCGGCGCCCTGGACCAGGATGTCATTGACGCTCATCGCGACCAGATCGATGCCGACGGTGTCGTGGCGCTGCCATTCGAAGGCCAGGCGCAGCTTGGTGCCCACGCCGTCGGTGCCGGACACCAGCACCGGTTCGCGCAGGTGGCGCGGGATCTCGAACAGGGCGCCGAAGCCGCCGATCCCCGCCATCACGCCGGGGCGCATGGTGCGGGCAGCCAGGGGCTTGATGCGGTCGACCAGCGCGTCGCCGGCGTCGATATCGACCCCGGCATCGCGGTAGGTCATGGAGGGAGAGGTGCCTTGTGTCATGAGAAAAACCGCCGAATGTGCAAGAATTGCAGGTTTGAATGCCTGAAAACCTCTGATTTTACGATGAAGTGCCATTGTGTATGACACAGCAATTGTTGCTCGACATCCTGCCCGGCACGATGCCGTCGCTGGACGGCTTCGTGGCCGGCGCGAACCAGGCCGCACTGGAGGCCGTGCGGGGGCTTGAGCCCGGCCGCGCCGTCTACCTGTGGGGGGGCGTCGGCTCGGGACGCAGCCACCTGCTGCGCGCCCGCGCGCTGGGCGAAGGCTGCCATTACCTGGACGCCCGCACCCCGGCGCAACGGCTGCACGCGCTGGCCACCGACGAGGACCAGACCCTGTCCCTGGTGGCGGTGGACGACGTCGCCGACCTGAACCCCGCCGCCCAGGCGGCGCTGTTCGCGCTGTTCAACCGCTGGCGCACCGCCACCGGCACGCCGGGCGCCTTCGCCCTGCTGACGGCAGGCGACCGCGCGCCCCTGACCATGCCGCTGCGCGAGGATCTGCGCACGCGCCTGGGCTGGGACCTGGTCTACCGCCTGGAACAACTGTCCGACGAGGACCGCGCCCAGGCCCTGCGCGACCGCGCCCGGCAGCGCGGGCTGCAGTTGTCCGACGAAGTGCTGCACTGGATCCTGACCCACTGCGACCGCGACATGGGGCGCCTGACGGCGCTGATCGACAGCCTGGACCAGTATTCCCTGGCCCGCCACCGCTCCATCACCCTGCCTCTGCTGAAAGACCTGCTGGCCGACGTGCCGGCCCCCCCGAGGAACCCATGACTGCACCGACCCACCTGGCCCTGTTCGACCTGGACCACACCCTGCTGCCCTTCGACAGCGACTATCAATGGGCCGAATTCCTGGCCCGCACCGGCCGAGCCGGCGATCCGGAAGAAGCCCGCCGCCGCAACGACGACCTGATGCACCGCTACAACGAGGGCACCCTGTCCGCCGAAGAAGCCGCCGACTTCATGCTGGGCCTGCTGCGCCTGGGACGACCCGACGAACTCGACCGCTGGCACCTGGACTACATGGCCGAGGTCGTCGAACCGGGCATTCTGCCTGCCGCGCGCGCCCTGGTGGCCGAACACCAGAATCGCGGCGGGCTGTGCGCCATCGTCACGGCCACCAACGCCTTCGTCACCGCCCCCATCGCCCGGGCGCTGGGCTTCGACCACCTGATCGCCACCCTCCCGCAGCGCGATGCGCAGGGCGGCTACACCGGCCGCATCGAGGGCACGCCCAGCTTCAAGGCGGGCAAGGTGCTGCGCGTGCGCCAGTGGCTCCAGGATCTGGATCTGCAACTGGAAGACTTCGACGAGTCCTGGTTCTACAGCGATTCCATGAACGATCTGCCCCTGCTGGAAGCCGTGACCCATCCGGTGGCCACCAACCCCAGCCCGGCGCTGCGCGAAACCGCCACCGGCCGGGGCTGGCGCATCCTGGACCTGTTCGGCGATCTGCAAGACGCGAAATCCTGAGACAAAAGGGCCCCCACGCTGCGCAGGCTACGCCCGCTTGCTGCACCCCGAGGGGGCGCGTTTTACCTTGGGGCGGCCCGGCGGTAAAACCCCCACGCTGCGGCGGCGAGGACATAGGTGCAACAAAGCCTTAAAATACGCGCCATGCTCAAGCAGACCATCAAGAATTTCGTCTCGCGCCTGTTCGCGACCCCGCCCAGCGGCCCGGTGCGCCTGTCGCGCGACACGCACGGCATCGACCGACGTCTGGTGTCGCGCCACGCCATCAAAGTCTGCGAAGTCCTGAACCAGCACGGCTTCGACGCCTACATTGTGGGCGGCGCGGTGCGCGACCTGATCGTCGGCCTGGAACCCAAGGACTTCGACGTCGCCACCAACGCCACGCCCAACCAGGTGCGGCCGCTGTTCCGGCGCGCCCGCATCATCGGCCGGCGCTTCCAGTTGGTGCACGTGGTGTTCGGCCAGGAAATCATCGAAACCTCGACCTTCCGCGCACCGTCCTCCGGCGAGCAGAAAACCGACGAACATGGCCGCATCCTGAGCGACAACGAATTCGGCACCCACGAAGAAGACGCCGCGCGCCGCGACTTCACCATCAACGCCCTGTACTACGACCCTCTCAAGGAAGAAGTCATCGACTTCCACCAGGGCGTGGCAGACCTGAAGAACCGCGTGGTGCGGATGATCGGCGACCCGGAAACACGCTATCGCGAAGACCCGGTCCGCATGCTGCGGGCGCTGCGCTTCCAGGCGAAACTGGGTGCGCGCATCGACCCGGCCACCGACGCCCCGATCAGCCGGCTGGCACCGCTCATCGAGCACGTCCCGGCCTCGCGCCTGTTCGACGAAACGCTCAAGCTGCTGACCTGCGGCCACGCCATGGACTGCCTGCGCGAACTGCGCCGTTCGGGCCTGACGAAAAGCCTGATCCCCCTGATCGACCGCATCTTCGAAGAAGACGGCGGCGAGGACTTCGTGGAAATCGCCCTGTCGCGTACCGATGCGCGGGTGCGCGCGGGCAAGCCCATCAGCCCCAGCTTCCTGTTCGCCGCCCTGCTGTGGCGTCTGGTGCAAAAACGCTGGACCGCCCTGGTCGCTCAGGGGATGCAACGCAACGAAGCCCTGATCGACGCCGCCGACTCGGTCATCGAAGCACAGATGGACAAGCTCGCCATCCAGCGCCGCCACCAGGCCGACATGCGCGAAATCTGGCTGATGCAGGCCCGGTTCGAGCGCGCCACGGTGCGTTCGATCTGGCGCATGATGGAACAGCCGCGTTTCCGCGCCTCCGTGGACTTCCTGCAATTGCGGGCCGAGGCCCGCGAAGTCGACAGCGTCCTGGCCCAATGGTGGATGGACCTGTCCGACAGCAACGACGAACGCCGTTCGCAGATGATCGATACCTGGCAGGCCGGCCATGCCGGTGCCCGCCGCACCGGCTCCGGCACGACCCGCAAGCGCCGCCGGCGTCGCAGTTCATCCTCGTCAGAGGGTCAGTCCGGGCAGACCTCCTCCCCGACCGGCGGCGAGGCCTGAGCATGACGGCCTCGGCCTACATCGGCCTGGGCGCCAATCTGGGGGACGCGGCCGCCACGGTACGCCGGGCAGCGGCCGAACTGGCCGCCGTGCCGGGCGTCGCCGATTTGCAGCTTTCGCCCCTGTACGGCACCGCGCCGGTGGATTCCTCGGGTCCGGACTACGTCAACGCCGTCGCCCGCCTGGACACGACACTGCCGCCGCTGGCGCTGCTGGCGGCGCTGCAGGCCATCGAACAGCGCCACGGCCGGGAACGCCCCTACCGCAACGCCCCGCGTACCCTGGACCTGGACCTGCTGCTGTATGGCGACCAGACCATCGCCCTGCCCGAACTGACGGTCCCTCATCCGCGCATGCACGAGCGCGCCTTCGTCCTGCGGCCGCTGATGGACCTTGCCCCTGGTTTGACGCTGGATCAGGGCGGGCTGGACGCGTTGCTGGCACGCTGCGCGGACCAGGCCATCCAGCGCCTGGATTGAGGTTCTCCGCCAGCACGGGTGGTTTACACTGGCGCGCATTGTTTCTCCGGAGAACGCCTGCCATGCCGTCCCATCCCCTCCTGCGCCTGGTCGTCGCCTACACCGACACCCGCGTGATCGGCCTCGACGGCGGCATGCCCTGGCATCTGCCTGCCGATCTGGCGCACTTCAAGCGCAACACGCTGGGGCATCCCATCATCATGGGGCGCAAGACCTGGCTGTCCCTGGGACGCCCCCTGCCCGGCCGCCGTAATCTGGTGCTGAGCCGCGATCCGGCCTTTGCCGCGCCCGGCGCCGAATGCCACGCCACGCTGGAAGCCGCCCTGGCCAGTTGCGCACAGGCCGAGCTCGTCTGCGTCATCGGCGGCGAACAGGTCTTTCGCCTGGCCCTGCCGCTGGCAGACGAACTGATCGCCACGGAAATCCACGCCGATCTGGACGGCGACACCTGGTTCCCTGAATTGCCTGCCGGACACTGGCAGGAAGCCGAACGCCTGCCGCAGCCGCCTGAAAACGGCTTGGCCTACGATTTCGTCACCTACCGGCGCGCCCCGGGGACGAAAGCCGCCTGAGCGCGGGAGCGGACCGTCAACCGCCCGACGAGGCTTTGGCGCGCGCCCGGATCGCCGTCACCGGCTCGCCCGCGATCCCCCAGTTGTCGGTATCGACTTCCTCGATCACCACGAAGGTGGTCTGGGGGTTCTTGCCCAGCACGTCCACCAGCAGTTGGGTGGCGCCCTCGATCAGACGGGTCTTCTGTTCGGCAGTGACGCCCTCGCGGGTGATCTTGATGTTGACGTAGGGCATGGGCGGTCTCCGGTTCAAAAAGATTAAAGATACAAGATAAAAAAATCCGGCGATCCGCGCAATACGGAACTCGCCGGGCAGGGCATGCGATCGGCCCGGTCCTGTGAAGGCCGGGCCGTGGACAGAGGTCAGGCCGTGACGGGATCGGCGATGTAGGCCTCGATCGGCGGGCAGGCGCAACTGAGGTTGCGATCGCCCCAGGCGTTGTCCACCCGCGCGACGGGCGGCCAGTACTTGCGCGCCGCCATGCCGGGCAGCGGGAAGGCGGCCTGTTCACGGGTGTACGGGTGCGTCCAGTCCTGCACCAGCAGCGTGGCCGCGGGGTGCGGGGCGTTGACCAGCAGATTGTCGTCGACAGGCTGCTCACCGCGTTCGACGGCGGCGATTTCCTGGCGGATGGCAATCATCGCGTCCACGAAGCGGTCCAGTTCTTCCAGGCCCTCGGACTCGGTCGGTTCGACCATCAGCGTACCGGCCACCGGGAAGCTCATGGTGGGAGCGTGGAAACCGTAGTCCATCAGGCGCTTGGCGATGTCCTCGGCGCCGATGCCGCTGCTGTCCTTGATCGGACGGATGTCCAGGATGCACTCGTGCGCCACCCGGCCATTGGCCCCTGCGTACAGGATCGGGTAGTGCGGCGCCAGGCGCGTCGCCAGATAGTTGGCGTTCAGGATGGCGACCTGGGTGGCACGACGCAGGCCTTCGGCCCCCATCATCATGATGTACAGGGTCGGGATCGGCAGGATGCTGGCCGAGCCAAAGGGCGCAGCCGACACCGGACCGGACTGGCCCGCCGGCAGGCGGCCGTCCTCACCCACTTCACCGGGCAGGTACGGCGCCAGGTGCGCGCGCACGGCCACGGGGCCGATGCCCGGGCCGCCGCCGCCGTGCGGGATGCAGAAGGTCTTGTGCAGGTTCAGGTGCGACACGTCGGAGCCGAAGCGGCCCGGCTGGGCAACGCCCACCATGGCGTTCATGTTGGCGCCGTCCAGGTAGACCTGGCCGCCGGCTTCGTGGATCAGGTCGCAGATTTCCGTGACCGTGGTCTCGAACACGCCGTGCGTGGACGGGTAGGTGATCATCAGGGCGGCCAACTGGTCGCCGACCTGAGCGATTTTCGCCCGCAGATCCGCCATGTCGATGTTGCCGTTGTCGTCCGAGGCGACGACCACCACGTCCATGCCCGCCAGATTGGCCGAGGCCGGATTGGTGCCATGCGCCGAGGCCGGGATCAGGCAGACGTTGCGCTGATGCTCGCCGTTGGCCTGGTGATAGCCGCGGATCGCCAGCAGGCCGGCGAACTCGCCCTGGGCCCCGGAATTGGGCTGCAGGCTGATGCGGTCGTAGCCGGTGATCTCGCACAGCGCGGCGCACAGGCGTTCGATCATTTCCTGGTAGCCCTGCGCCTGACCGGCCGGAGCGAAGGGGTGCATGTGGCCGAATTCGGGCCAGGTCACCGGGATCATTTCCGCCGTCGCGTTGAGCTTCATGGTGCAAGAGCCCAGCGGGATCATGGTGCGATCCAAAGCCAGATCCTTGTCCGCCAGGGTGCGCAGGTAGCGCAGCATGTCGGTCTCGGACTTGACGCGCGAGAAGGCCGGGTGCGCCAGGATGGCGCCCTGGCGGCGCAGCGCCGCCGGGATGCCGTCGGTCTCGGCCGAGAAGTCGGGCGCGGCGCGGGCCACGCCCAGGCCGGTCGCCAGCGCACCGACCAGGGTCTCGATGTCCTGAGCATTGACGGTCTCGTCCAGCGACAGCGCGACGTGCGTGTCGTCCACGCGGCGCAGGTTCATGCCGCCGTCCACCGCCGCGTCCAGCACCGCCTGGGTGCGGGCGCCTGTTTCCAGGTGCAGGGTGTCGAAGAAGGTGTCGTTGACGACCTTGACGCCCATGGCGCGCAAGGCACCGGCCAGTTGACCGGTGTGACCGGCCACGCGGCGGGCGATGCGGGCGATCCCCTGGGGACCGTGCCACACGGCGTACATGGCAGCCATCACGGCCAGCAGCACCTGCGCGGTACAGATGTTGGACGTGGCCTTTTCCCGGCGGATGTGCTGTTCGCGGGTCTGCAGCGCCAGGCGCAGGGCCTGTTCGCCGCGCGCGTCCTGGGACACGCCCACCAGACGGCCCGGCAGATTGCGCTTGTAGGCGTCCTTGCAGGCCATGAAGCCGGCGTGCGGGCCGCCGTAGCCCATGGGCACGCCGAAGCGCTGGGCCGAGCCCACCGCGATGTCGGCGCCCCATTCGCCCGGCGGCGTCAGCAGCGCCAGGCCCAGCAGGTCCGTGGCCACGGCGACGATGGCGCCGGCGGCGTGGGCCTTTTCGGTCAGGGCGCGATAATCCGCCACACCACCCAGGCTGTGCGGATACTGCAGCAGCACGCCGTAGCAGTCCGGCAGGCCGTCGGCTTCGTCGCCCACCACCAATTCGATACCCAGGCCGGCCGCGCGCGTGCGCACGACTTCCAGGGTCTGAGGATGCACATGGGACGACACGAAGAATCGGTCGGACTTGGCGCGCGAGACGCGGCGCGCCAGCGTCATGGCCTCGGCCGCGGCCGTGGCTTCGTCCAGCAGCGACGAGTTGGCGATGTCCAGCCCCGTGAGATCGGCAATCATGGTCTGGTAGATCAGCAGGGCTTCGAGTCGGCCCTGGGAGATCTCCGGCTGATACGGCGTGTAGGCGGTGTACCAGGCGGGATTTTCCAGAATGTTGCGCAGGATCACGTGCGGCACGTAGGTGCCGTAGTAACCCTGGCCGATGTAGCTGCGCAGCACCTGGTTGCGGCCGGCGATGGCCTTCAGGTCCGCCAGCGCCTCGACTTCGCTCAAGGGACCGGGCAGGTCCAGATACGGAGCTTCGGACAGGATGTTTTCCGGCACGACCTCGCCGATCAGGGCGTCCAGGCTGGTGGTGCCGATGGCCGCCAGCATGGCGCGCTGGTCGGCTTCGGACGGCCCGATGTGGCGGGCAATGAATTCGGAATGCGTGGCGGAATCGCGCGGCATGGGGTTCTCCGGGGTAAAACCGAGTGAATCAGGGTGTGGCGGGCGCGACGTGGATCAGGCCTGGGCCTCGTAGGCAGCGGCGTCCATCAGGGCGTCGACGTCGGCGGCGTTGTCGGGCTTGATCTTGAAGATCCACTGGTCATAGGCGGCTTCGTTGATCAGGGCGGGCTGGTCGTCCAGGGCTTCGTTGAAGGCGACGATCTCGCCGGCAACCGGCGCATAGATGTCGGAAGCGGCCTTGACGGATTCGACCACGGCGGCGGTGTCGCCGGCAGCCAGATGCGCGCCGACCTGGACGTCGCCGACGAAGACCAGATCGCCGAGCTGGTCCTGGGCGTCGTCAGTGATGCCGACCAGGAAGCAATCGCCGTCAGCCTTGACCCATTCGTGGGAGGCCGTGTATTTGCGGTCGTTGGGAATGGACATGATGTACCCCGTTGTCAGTGATGGAGAATGGAAGAAGAAAGAATTGCGATCAGACGCGATCAGACCAGGGCCTGACCGTTGCGCACGAACGGCGGGCGCACGATTTCGGCGGGCAGCCACTTGCCGCGGATTTCGACCTCGGCGCGGTCTCCCGGCGCCGAACCGACCGGCACGCGGGCCAGGGCAATGGAAAAGCCCAGCGTGGGCGCCATGGTGCCGCTGGTGAGTTCGCCTTCGCCCTGGGCGGTGCGAATCTTCATGTGACCGCGCATGATGCCCCGGTCCAGCAGCTTCAGGCCGACCAGTTCGCGGGCCTTCGAGGCGGCCTGCAAAGCGGCGCGGCCGATGAAGTCGCGGGACTCGTCTTTCATCGAGACGGTCCAGGCCAGGCCGGACTCCAGGGGATGGACGGTCTCGTCCATGTCCTGGCCGTACAGATTCATGCCGGCTTCCAGGCGCAGCGTGTCGCGTGCGCCCAGGCCGCAGGGCCGCACGCCGGCTTGCGCCAGGGCATCCCAGAAGGCCTTGACGGCGGTGGCGGACAGGACGATCTCGAAACCGTCCTCACCGGTGTAGCCGGTGCGCGCCACCAGGGTGTTTTCGTCGATCAGGGTGCCGGTGAAGGGCTTGAGGTCCTGGGTGACGGGCTTCCAGTCGGGATGCACGGACCAGACGGCCTCGCGGGCGGCGGGCCCCTGGACGGCCACCATGGCCAGGTCGCGCCGGGGGGCGACGGTCACGCCATAGGCGGCGGCCTGTTCACGCATCCAGACGAGATCCTTTTCCGCCGTGCCGGCGTTGACGACCACGCGCCAGCGTTCCGGGGCGAAGAAATAGACGATCAGGTCGTCGATCACCCCGCCCTCGGGGCGCAGCATGCAGGAATAGATGGCCTTGCCGGGCTGCCCGGCAATGCGGGACACATCGTTGGCCAGCAGATGGCGCAGGTAATCCTGGGCGCGTTCGCCGGTGACGTCCACGTTGAGCATGTGGGACACGTCGAACATGCCGGCGGCACGGCGCACGGCGTGGTGTTCTTCGAGTTGCGACCCGTAGGCCAGGGGCATGTCCCAGCCGCCGAAGTCGACGATCTTGGCACCCAGGGCGACGTGGGTTTCGTACAGGGGGGTTTGCGCGGGCATGGAAACTCCGGACGAGAAAAAAGGGCGGCAAGGCATGCCGGCAGCGCCCTTCTGTCCTTTTGCCTGAGAGTTGCCCCGTACCGCAGGGGGTTCACCTTCGGCGCCCGCGCCCGATTCAAGGGGCGGATCTCTCCAGAATGCTGCGATGCGATGACGGCATCATGCGGATGGTACGGGGTGCCTGAGCGATTCCGGGCGAATTGCGCCTTCGGCGGCCGCCCGATGACAAGGCGGCACTCTCCCACCCGCATCGGGTGACAGCAAGGGCAAAATATACCCTGAAATGGGGGGATTCAACAATCGCCCTGCGTCCTTGGAAGACCCTGTGCGAATCAGGCAACATCCTGTCCAGGCGGACGCTCAGACAAAGCCCTGCTCCCGCCAGCGGGCGCGCGTGTCCGCATCCACGCCCAGCCGCTCCAGCACGGCATCGGTGTGCTCGCCCAGCGCCGGGGCCGGACGGTCGATCCCGCCCGGGGTGGCGGACAGTTTCGGCACGATGCCCGGCACCTGGCAAGGCGTGCCGTCGGGCAGCGCCTGGTCCAGGATCATGTCGCGGGCACGGTAGTGCGGGTCGGCGGCGATGTCGGCAATGTCGTAGATGCGTCCGGCGGGAATGCGCGCCTCGTTCAGGATCGCCAGCACCTCGTCCTGGGTGCGCGAGGCGGCCCAGTCGCCGATGGCGCCGTCGATGACGGCCACCCGAGCCACGCGCCCGGCGTTGTGCGCCAGGGCCGGATCGTCGCCCAGGTCCATCCGGCCGATGGCCTGCATCAGGCGGCGGAAGATGCTGTCGCCGTTGCCGGCAATCAGCACGTAGCCGTCGCGGCAGGCATAGGCATTGCTGGGGGCGATGCCCGGCAAGCTGCTGCCGGCCGGCTGGCGGACCTCGCCGAACACGGCGTATTCGGGCAGCAGGCTTTCCATCATGTTGAAGACCGATTCATACAGCGCCACATCGATCATCTGGCCCGTGCCGTCGCGGTCACGCGCGCGCAACGCCAGCAGCACGCCGATGACGCCATGCAGGGCCGACAGGGAATCACCGATGGACACGCCCACGCGCACCGGCGTGCGGCCCGGTTCGCCGCTCAGGTGCCGCAGGCCGCCCATGGCCTCGGCCACCACGCCGAAACCGGGCCGGTCACGGTAGGGACCGGTCTGGCCGTAGCCTGAAACGCGCAGCATGACCAGGCGCGGATTGACGGCGCGCAGCTCGTCCCAGCCCAGCCCCCAGGATTCCAGGGTGCCGGGCTTGAAATTTTCGACCACCACGTCGCATTCGGCCACCAGGCGACGCACGACGGCCTGGATTTCCGGCTGGCGCAGATCCAGGGTCACGGACTGTTTATTGCGCGACTGCACCTGCCACCAGACCGAGGTGCCCGCATGCAGCAGGCGCCAGTTGCGCAAGGGGTCGCCCTGCCCCGGCGGTTCGATCTTGATGACCTCGGCGCCGAATTCGCCCAGCATCTTGGCGGCGAACGGCCCGGCGATGAGCTGGCCCATTTCCAGCACCCGGATGCCGTTCAGGGGTTTGTTCATGTCCGTCCTCCGATGACGATGGCTATGTCACGGACGATTCTAGCGCCCGTCCGCAGGCCACGCCCGAAGCCCAGGCCCACTGGAAGTTGTAGCCGCCCAGCCAGCCGGTGACGTCCACCGCCTCGCCCACCACGTGCAGGCCCGGACAACGGCGCGATTCCAGGCTGCGCTGGTCCAGTTCGTCCGTGTCCACGCCGCCGCTCATGACCTCGGCCTTTTTATAGCCGGCGGTGCCTGTGGGCCATAGTTCCCATCCGTGGATACGGTCCGCCAGCTCGCGCAACTGGCGATCCGGCAGATCGGCCAGACGCTGCCCGCCATCGGCGGCCAGCCAGGCTTCCGCCAGACGCCGGGGCCAGATGCCGGACAAGGCCGTCAGCAGCGTTTGCCGGCTGCCTGATTTGGCGGCAACCAGTGCATCGCCCATGCTCCGCCCAGGGGCCAGATCGATGCAGATCGGATCGCCCGGCTGCCAGTAGCTGGAAATCTGCAGAATGCCGGGACCGGACAGGCCGCGATGCGTGAACAGCAGGTCTTCGAGGAATTCGGCGCGGGCGGTACGCCGGTTTTTGCGGCCGGTGCGCTGCGGGCGTTCCGGCGCGCCCGCGTGACCCTCGCCCGTCGCGGCGGACTGGGTCCCGGACGGTTCGTGCGACAGGCGCACCTCCAGGGACACGCCGGCCAGGGCGGCATAAGGCCGCCACTGCTCCGCGTCGAAGCTCAGCGGCACCAGCGCCGGACGCGGCTCGATGATGCGCAGACCGAACTGGCGCGCGATCCGCAGGCTGAAATCCGTGGCGCCCAGTTGCGGGATCGCCAGGCCGCCGGTGGCCAGCACCAGCCGGGTGGCCCGGATCGGCCCCGCATCGGTGTCCAGCCGGAAGCCGGCCGTTTCCCGCGCCACGTCCCGGACCGTGCAGGGCATGCGCCACTGCACCCCGCCCGCCTCGCACTCGCGACGCAGGACCTGGATGATGGATTCGCTGGAATCGTCACAGAACAACTGGCCCCGGTGCTTTTCATGCCAGGACACGCCATGCGTACGCAGCAGGTCCAGAAAGTCTCCCGGCCCGTAAGCCCGCAGGGCGGAGCGGCAGAAATCGGGATTGCGCGACAGGAATTGCGCCGGGGTGGTGCCCAGATTGGTGAAATTGCAGCGCCCGCCCCCGGAAATGCGGATCTTTTCCGCCAGCCGTTCGGCATGGTCGATCAACACCACCCGCAGGCCGCGCTGGGCCGCCACGGCGGCGGTCATCATGCCGGCGGCGCCGGCACCGATGACGGCGACATCGAACGGGGCGCGGCTCATGCGGCCGCCCCGGCTGTCACCGGGCCGACCGCCAGCGCGTCAAATCCGGCACGCACAGGAATCAGGCGCCTTCGCGGATGCAGTCCACGTAGTAGTGCCGCTTGCCCTGCTCGTCGGCCTCGTAGGCCAGCCCATGGACGTCGGTCTCGAAGCCCGGGAACTGCTGATTGAATTCCTGGGTGAACTTCAGGTAGTCGACGATGTCGCGGTTGAAGCGTTCGCCCGGGATCAGCAGCGGAATGCCCGGCGGATAAGGGGTCAGCAGCACCCCGGTGACGCGGCCTTCCAGTTGATCGACCGGCACACGCTCGACCTCGCGGTGGGCCATGCGCGCGTAGGCGTCGGCCGGCCGCATGGCCGGCACCATGTCGCTGAGATACACGCGCGTGGTCAGGCGGGCGAAATCGTAGTGGCGGTAGGCCTCATGGATTTCCTGGCACAGATCGCGCAGCCCCATGCGCTCGTAGCGCTTGTGCGAACGATGGAATTCAGGCAGCACCCGCCACAGGGGCTGGTTGCGATCGTAGTCGTCCTTGAACTGCTGCAGCGCGGTCAGCAAGGTGTTCCAGCGGCCCTTGGTGATGCCGATGGTGAACAGGATGAAGAAGGAATACAGGCCGGTCTTTTCCACCACCACGCCATGCTCGACCAGGTAGCGCGAGACCAGTGCCGCGGGGATGCCGGAATCGGCAAAAGTGCCCGAAATGTCCAGCCCCGGCGTCACCACCGTGGCCTTGATCGGGTCAAGCATGTTGAAGCCTTCGGCCAGGTCGCCGAAGCCGTGCCATTCATCACCCGAACCCAGCACCCAGTCCTCGCGATTGCCGATGCCTTCGGCCACCAGACGGTTGGGCCCCCAGACCTTGAACCACCAGTCGTTCTTGCCGAACTCGGATTCGACCTTGCGCATGGCGCGGCGAAAATCCAGGGCCTCGCGGATGGATTCTTCGACCAGGGCCGTGCCGCCCGGCGGTTCCATCATGGCCGCCGCCACGTCGCAGGACGCAATGATGGCGTACTGCGGCGAGGTCGAGGTGTGCATCAGGTACGCCTCGTTGAACAGGTTGCGGTCCAGCTTGCGGTCCTCGGAATCCTGCACCACGATCTGCGAGGCTTGCGAGATACCGGCCAGCAGCTTGTGGGTGGAGTGCGTCGCGAAGACCATCATGTCCTTGCTGCGCGGCCGGTTCGGGCCGATGGCGTGCATGTCCTCGTAGAACTCGTGGAACGCCGCATGCGGCAGCCAGGCTTCGTCGAAATGCAGGGTATCGATCTCGGAACCGAGCTTTTCCTTGATCATCTCGACGTTGTAGATCACACCGTCGTAGGTGCTCTGGGTCAAGGTCAGGATGCGCGGACGCTTGTTGGCGGCCTCGCGCGCAAAGGGATTGGCCTCGATCTTCTTGCGGATGCTCTCGGGGTCGAATTCTTCCAGCGGGATCGGCCCGATGATGCCCAGGTGGTTGCGCGTGGGGCGCAGGAACACCGGGATGGCGCCGGTCATGGTGATGGCGTGCAGAATCGACTTGTGGCAGTTGCGGTCCACCACCACCACGTCGCCTGCGGCCACGTTGGCGTGCCAGACGATCTTGTTCGACGTGGACGTGCCGTTGGTCACGAAATAGCAGTGATCGGCGTGGAAGATGCGCGCCGCGTTGCGCTCGGACTCGGCCACCGGGCCGGTGTGGTCCAGCAACTGGCCCAGTTCGTCCACCGCGTTGCAGACGTCGGCGCGCAGCATGTTCTCGCCAAAGAACTGGTGGAACATCTGGCCCACGGGGCTTTTCAGAAAGGCCACCCCGCCCGAATGCCCGGGACAGTGCCAGGAATAGGAACCGTCGGAGGCGTATTCCAGCAGTTCACGGAAGAACGGCGGCGGCAGGCTGTCCAGGTAGGCGCGGGCCTCGCGGATGATGTGCCGCGCGACGAACTCCGGCGTGTCCTCGAACATGTGGATGAAGCCGTGCAGTTCGCGCAGGATGTCGTTGGGGATGTGCTGCGAAGTGCGCGTCTCCCCGTACAGGTAGATGGGGATGTCCTCGTTGCGAAAACGCAGTTCGCCGATGAAGGCGCGCAGGTTCTTGATCGCGTTGGCGACGTCTTCGGGGGAATCCTCGTCGAATTCCTCGTCGTCGATCGACAGGATGAAGGCGCTGGCGCGGCTCTGCTGCTGCGCGAACGAACTGAGGTCACCATAGCTGGTGACCCCCAGAACCTCGACGCCCTCGGCCTCGATCGCCGACGCCAGGGCGCGGATACCGAAGCCCGAGGCATTCTCGGAACGATAGTCTTCGTCGATGATGACGATGGGAAAACGAAATTTCATGGCGGCCAATGGCGACTAAGTGCGCGGCAGGGTAACCCCCTGCTGGCCCTGATATTTACCGCCCCGGTCGGCGTACGAGGTCTCGCAGACCTCGTCGCTTTCGAAGAACAGCATCTGGGCGCAGCCCTCGCCCGCGTAGATCTTTGCCGGCAGGGGGGTGGTGTTGGAAAATTCCAGCGTCACGTGGCCTTCCCATTCGGGCTCCAGCGGCGTGACGTTGACGATGATGCCGCAGCGGGCATAGGTGCTTTTCCCCAGGCACACGGTCAGCACCGAGCGCGGAATGCGGAAATATTCGACCGTGCGGGCCAGGGCGAAGGAATTGGGCGGGATGATGCACACGTCGCCCTTGAAATCCACGAAGGACTTTTCATCGAAGGCCTTGGGGTCGACGATGGTGGAGTTGATGTTCGTGAAAATCTTGAATTCGTTGGCGCAGCGCACGTCGTAGCCGTAGCTGCTGGTGCCATAGCTGACGATCCGCTGGCCGTCGACCGAGCGCACCTGGCCGGGTTCGAAAGGTTCGATCATGCCGGCCTGCGCGGCGCGCCGGATCCAGCGGTCGTTTTTGATGCTCATGAGCGCCCTCTGTTCAAAGTTGCGGTATTTTAAGTCACATCAACGGCACGCGGCGCGTTCAGTCCATCGAGAACCAGCGATAGACCAGGGCCAGGCCGCTGACGGTGCCCGTGGTGACCTCGGCCTGCAGGCCGCGCATCAGCCGATAGCTCAGCCGCGCCACCGTGCCGGTCTGCGCCATCGCCTGTTCCAGGCTCAGTCTCAGATCGTCGGTCAGGGTCTTGCCGGCCAGGACGAACCGCTGCTCGATGGCGCTGGCGCCCGTGTCCAGGCCGCTGACCACGCTCTCGACCGGCAGAATGCTGCCCGTGCTGCCCAGCTCGCCCGAGCGCATGCTCAGTTCATCCAGGCCAAAGCGTTTATAGAACGGCTCGCCGCCCGACAGGAAGGAACTGCCCACCGAGAACAGCAGCGACATGTCCGCGCCGCCCTGATCCGGCCCGTGGCCCAGCAGCAGCCAGGACAGTTTTTCGGTTTCGCTGACTTCAGGAATGGACATCAGATCGATGCGCGGACGCCGGGCGGTGCCGGCCACCCGGACACCGGCCTGGACCGCGACGTCGGTGCGCAAGGCCTGGATGTCGAGCACGGGATTGGCCACATCGCCCTGAAAGGTGATGGTGCCGCGCCGCAGTTGCAAGTGCTGGCCATAGGTATTGATCGCGCCGCCCCGGGTCCGCAACTGGCCCAGGGCCGTGAGCCTGCCGGCCTGCATGCGCAGATTCATGCTGCCGATCAGCCCCGAATCCAGGCCGAAGCCGGTCAGGTAGAAACGCGGCCCCAGATCGACCGTCAGATCGGCCCGCAGATCCATCGGCGGCGAGGCCGGGGGGGCGACGTCCCTGGCCCCCGGCTTGAGGATCACCACGTCGCTGTCCAGGGACGGAATGGCGTTGAGCATGTCCAGATCGAACCAGCCGGCGTCGGCCGTGATTTTTCCGCCAAGATGAATTTCAGGCAGGGTCGCCTCGATCTGGAGGTCGCCGCTGATCATGGCGTAGCGGTCGGAGCGCTGCAGGATCGGGTAACGCCGGAAGGCGATGTTCACCCGGCCCTGGCTCTCGAGCAGGTCCCAGGCGCCCGACAGGTCCAGCGCGCCGTTCTGGGCGTCCGGGTTCTCCGCGACCCAGGTGGCGGTGCGCCATTCCTTGGGGGTCACCCGGCGCACTGCCGGGAAGCGCAGATGTTCCAGCAGCACCTGCGTACCGTCGAAACGGGCCTGCAGGGTGCCGTCCAGCAGCCGCACGCCCTGGTCGGCGATCAGCAGGCGCAGACCGTCACCGCGCACCGGACCGGACAGCGTCCAGCGCCCGTTGGGCAGACTGCGGCCCTGCACGTCGGCCTGCAGGGTGCCGCCGACTTCCACCTCGCCACCCAGCAGCAGGTTCAGCCAGGCCAGATCCTGGGATTCGGCTTCGAAGCGCACGTGCCGCTCGTCCTGCGGCCGCAGGGCCAGGCCGCCGGCCGGGGTGGCATGGATCGGCGTGTCGGCCCGCAGGCGCATGCGGCCCATTTTGCGGGTGCCGACCTGCAGGTCGGCATCGGCGCGGCTCAGTCCTTCGCCGATGCGCCGGATGGCGATGTCCAGGCGGGCGTCTTGCAGACCCAGTTGAATGGGCACGTCGCCGGGCACGATCAGGTCCCCGTCCCGACGGACCAGATGGAGATCGCCGGCCAGGGCGCCGTCGAATTTCAGGTTCCAGTCCAGGCTGACGTCCAGTCGGCTGCGCCGCGCCTGTTCGGACAGTTCGGTGCGGACCCCGCCCGGCCGCGCCTCGGCGCGGTCCAGCCAGGTCTGCACCCGGGTGATGCGATCCGGCGTCAGGGTCAAGGGATCGATGCCGCCGCGCGTTTCCCAATGGCCTGCCCCCCCGGCCGAGGCCTGGTGACGCAGGCTGAGCAGGGGCTCACCGTCCAGCGCCAGCCCGAGGACCGCCTGGCCGACCTGCCAGCCGCCTTCGGCGTCCAGCGCCAGCGGCACCGCCGCCCGGCTGTCCAGGACCAGGCCGGCATGCTCGGCCCGCAGCGTGCCGATCTGGCCGCGCCAGCCCTGCGCCTGCGTCCAGCCGCCGCCGAACGCCAGATCCAGGCTCATGGGTGCCTGGCCGGGCACGCCGGCGCGCGCGTCCGGCGGAGTGTAATGGGCCTTCAGATGACCCTGGTGCCCGGTCAAAGGACCGGCCACGTCGAAATCCAGTTCCGCGCCGCCCGGCAGGCCGGGCCACAACGCCGCCAGGGCCGGGAGCCGGGCCTGCAGCGTCAGCCGGCTGGTGTCTGCCGAAGCCTCGCCGCCGGCACGGATGTGATCCGGCCCCAGGCGCACGTCCATGTCCAGGCCCGAAGCCTGAAGCCCCAGCACATCGACCGGACCCGCCGCATTCGCGTCGAACAGCACGCCGCCCGCGCGCGACAGGCGATCCAGCCGGATCTTGCCCGACAAGGGCTGGCCGTTCCAGCGATTGGGGCCGTCGAACGCCAGGTTCAGCCCCAGGTCATGCAGCCGCTGTCCGGCATCCAGGCGGGCGCGCAGTTCACCTTGCAGATTGAGCAGTGACGCCCCCAGGTCCGACGGCAGCCAGGGTGCCGGGCGCAAATCGCGCACCGACCATTGCGCGTGGATCGGCCTCAGACCGTCCGCACCCGGCGCTTCGGGCGTGACCGCGAGCGTCACCCGGGTATCGCCCGGCAGGCTCAGATCCATCTGCGCCGCACCCAGCGGAAAAGACTGACCGGGCTGAATGTCGGCCGACGCCTGCAAGGCCAGACCCTCGCCCCGCCCGCTGACTTGCAGATGCAGGGCCTGCAGGGTTCCGGCCAGGCGCAGGTCCAGATCGATCCGGCAGGCGTCTTCGGACGCACCGCTGCCGGGTTGAAAACCCCCAGCCGCCATCAGCCGCCGCAGGCAGACCGGCGATTGCGCGCTTCGATCCTGGGCGGACCCGTGCAGATTGAGTTCGAAAGGCCAGGGTGCCGCCAGCCCCCGCAGGGCCAGGTTGCCATTGAACCGCAGCAGCGTGCCCTCGTGCGCAGCCTGCAACTGGTCCAGCGTCACGGTCGCCGTGTGAGCGTCCAGCGTCAGGGCGGTCGAGACGGACAGCAGCTCGACGGGCAACGGCTCGCCGTCGATGCGCAGGCCCAGCCCTCCCAGCGCCAGCCGGTCCACCCGCAGGCCCAGCGGCAGCGCCGGCATCCGGAAAGATTCATCGGCGGCATCGGGCGCGGCGGGCACCGGTGCGGTGCGCAGATCCATGTCCACGCGCACGGCCGACAGGTCATTGACATGCAGGCGGCGATCCAGCAGTTCCGGCCAGAGCGCCTTGAGATGCAGCCCGACCACGCGCACGTCCACATCGGGCAGCGCGATCGACAGGCCCTCGACGTACAAGCCGTGCACCAGGGTGCCGCGCACGCCATGGGCCTCGCCGCCCAGTTGACCGGTCGCCGTGCGCAACAGCCAGCGGGTGCCGGTGGTGCTGGACACGCACCAGGCGGCAAACCCCACGGCCAGCAGCAGCGCCAGCACGATGGGCGGCAGCCCCCAGAGTCCAAAGGCCCGCAGGCCGCGCAGGATGCGCGCCTTCAAAACGCGATCCCCAGGGAGAATTGCAGCCGCAGGCGGCGGTCCTTCTGCGCCCAGGCCAGGTCCACGAAGAACGGCCCGGCCGGTGTGCGTACCGCCAGGCCGGCCCCATAGCCCAGATGCCAGTCGAACTGGCCGAAGGATTCGGCTGCGTCCCCCGCGTC
Organism: Castellaniella sp.; assembly: GCF_049650445.1. Taxonomy (GTDB): domain Bacteria; phylum Pseudomonadota; class Gammaproteobacteria; order Burkholderiales; family Burkholderiaceae_B; genus Castellaniella. Next base: position 54,064 of record NZ_JBASAD010000037.1, read on the forward strand.
GATGAACAGATTGGCGCCCAGCATGTCGGTGAAGTAGTGCGTGTATTCGATGCTGGCCACGCCCAGCACGGGCGCGCCCATGACCGCGTCGCCGCGTTCCAGGCCGATGCTCTGATAGCGATAGCCCCGGATGCTGCGCGACCCGCCGGTGCGCCAGGAAAAATCCTGAGGCAGCCGGTTGGTCTGCGACCAGACCTTGCCGATCTCGCCGCGCACGGTCAGCACGTCACGCTCGCCGATCGGCCACCATTGCTGGGCACGCAGGCTGCTGCGGTGGAACTCCTTGCCATCGTCCAGGGTGGTGCCCACGCCCAGGCCGAATTCGATCAGATTGCCTTCACGCGGGTTGTATTTGGAGTCCACGTCGCGACGCAGCCACTGCCAGGTGGCCGCCCAACTGGGGACCTCGTAGCGCGAATCGCCGGAAATGCGGATCTTGTCGTAGGCAACCAGTCCCCCCCAGCGCACCTCGTATTCGACGCGGCTGTCGCCGGCCGCCTTGCGCGTCTGGCTGCGTTTCCAGCCCAGGCCGGCGCGGCTGGTCTCCAGGCCCTCGATGTCCGAATGGTCGTACAGCAGACCGAAACTGTCCTTGCTGCCGTCCATGCCGGGCGGCAGATGCACGTCGAAAAAAGCGCGCTGCCGCTTCTGATCGACCCCGGCGCCAGTCTCGATCCAGATTGGCAGGCCGTAGACCACGTTCTGGCGGTACAAGCCCTCGACCCGCACGCCGTGGTCGCTGTCCACGCCCAGCGAACCGCTGGCGTAGCGGGCGGGGCCTTCGGTCACCTGGACGCGCACGGGCAGCGTGACGGGATCGGTGCCAGTGGGCCGCGCAGGTTCCGGCGCAGCCGTGCCTTTTTGCGGGTCTGCCGACGCAGCGTTCGTCTCCCGCAGCGGCGTCGTGCCATCGTTCAAGGTGACGAAAGCGCCGCGAAAGAAGGTCGTAGACTGCAGAGCCTGCTGCCAGTCTTCCAGACGCGTCTGGTCATAGGCCTCGCCCGGGTCGTACTTCACATAGCGCCGGATCAGGGATTCGGGCACCCGCTTCAGGCCGACGATCTGGAGTTCGCCCAGCCGCACCGGCGGCCCGCTGTCGAGTTCGACGTCCAGGTCGGCCTTGGCCGCCTCGGGATCGACCGCAGCCCGGGTGTGCGCGTAGCGCGCATAGTAAAAATCCCGGCGCGAGGCTTCGTCCAGCAGTTCGGTCTTGGCCCGGCTCCAGTCGTCATTGATGAACGGCATGCCCTGCTTCAGCAACCAGTCGTCCCGCAAGGCCTGGCGGCGGGACGCATAGGCATCCCCGGCCAGCGCGCCGTCAAAGCGCAGCCCGAGCTGGCGCACCCGGGCGCGCTCGCCGACATCGATCGTGATGTCCCAGAATTCACCGCCATTGGCGGCGCCCGGCGAGACGTCCAGCGTGACGGTCGCACCGAAATACCCCTGGGTCTGCAGGGAGGCCTGGGCGGCTTCCCAGGCGCGTCGCCGCAGGCGCGAGACCTCGCGCACGTCCTGATCCTCGGTCAGGCGCGTAATGGCGCCGACCGCATCGGTAATGGATTGCAACACTTTAGGCGGCGCGCCGCCCGGATCGATGATGACTTCCGGCGGCGCGGCCAGCGCAGGGGCGCAGGCCGTGATTCCCAGGACGAGCAGCGCCCGGCGCATCCCGGACCCGCCTGGCCGATGCATCCTCCTGACGAATCCGGTCAGCGCCTCCCGGAGCATCAGCTCGTGCGCGCCACGACCCTGGGCCGCGAGCCGGAATCGTCCAGCGGCTGCCCGGCCACGTGGATGGCCAGTTGACGGGCGATGTCCTGATAGCGGCGCGCGGCCTCGCCGTCAGGCGAAGCGACGACACTGGGCCGGCCGGAGTCGGTTTCCTGGCGGATGTCGAGCTGCAACGGCAAGGCCCCCAGCCAGGGCAGGTGATAGGTCGCCGCCAACTGACGGCCGCCGTCCTGGCCGAAGATCGGCTCCGCGTGCCCGCAGTTGGAGCACACGTGGACGGACATGTTTTCGACGATCCCCAGCACCGGGACATCCACCTTCTGGAACATGATCAGGCCCTTGCGGGCATCGGCCAGGGCCAGGTCCTGGGGGGTGGTGACGATGATCGCCCCCGTGAGCGGGACCTTTTGGGCCATGGTGAGGGCAATATCGCCCGTTCCCGGAGGCATGTCCACGATCAGGTAATCCAGATCGTTCCATTTGGTAAGCGACAGCAACTGCGTCAGCGCCTGCGTGACCATGGGGCCGCGCCAGATCGCCGGCCCGTCGTCGTCCATCAGAAAGCCGATGGAATTGGCCTGCAGGCCATGGCCGATCATGGGTTCCATGCTCTTGCCGTCGACGCTTTTCGGCTTGCCCGACAGGCCCAGCATGATGGGCACGCTGGGGCCGTAGATGTCGGCGTCCAGCAGGCCGACGCGCGCACCCTGGCTGTGCAGCGCCAGCGCCAGATTGACGGCCGTGGTGCTCTTGCCGACCCCGCCCTTGCCCGAGGCCACGGCGATGATGTTGCGGACATCGTCCAGGGGGCGCAACCCGCGCTGCACCGAGTGGGCGGCGATCCGCGACTGGAATCCCAGCGTCCCCAGGCGCACGCCGGCCGCGTCCAGCGCGGTCCGGATGGCGGCCCCCAGGGCCTGCTCGCCATTGAACAAGGGATAGCCCAGGGTTACAGTGATGTTGAAGGCATCGCCCGCAGCGGCGATCTGCAGGTCGGGTTCGGTCACCGCCAACGTTTTCCGGGTATCGGGGTTGATGACCCTGGACAGGATCGTGCGGATGTCCTGTATCGTGGTAGCCATAGAAGTCCGGGTGAAAACAGTCGAAACCAGAAGCATAGCGGATTCCCCTGGAAATCCGCCGATTGACCCCAATATGGATAGGCACGGCGCACCCTCCAGAACCGGCCGGAGACCGCGTCAGTCTACGCTTCACATGCAACCTTTTCCGGCCACAGGAGTCCAACTCTCATGAACCTGATCCAACAAATCCTGCGCGCCGCCCTGTTCCTGGTCCTGGCCTTCTTCGGTCTGGTGATGGCGTTTATCTTCATGGCCTCGACCGCCCTGGCAATCGGCGTGCTGTACATCGTCGCCCGGCTGAAGGGGCGGCCTTTCGGTGTGAAAGCGTATTGGGCGGAGCGCCGTAGGCCGACCATGCCGCCCGGCGCCTGGTCCCGGACTGCTCAACCGGCACGGGAAAGGGACGTAACGGATATCGAGATGCGGGAGATTCCGTGATCCGCGGGTGTCTCTCTCGTCATTGCCTTTAGACGCCGAGTTTAGACGTTTAGAGGTTGAGACGAACGATCACTGTCGTGATCGAAACGGCCCCTTCAGAGTGCTTCTGAAGGGGCCGTCGCATTCAGGGGCAATGCGGCAAAAACGCGCCCGCAGCCAAGTCGACAGGAGGCCTACTTGTCGGAGCCCTGCTCTTTCTGGTCTTGTTGATTCTCGCCGGATTCGGAGTCTTGATCGGATATCTTGGGGGTCTTCCAGTTAAGCGGCGGTGCGACGATATCCTTCCAGGCGACACGTTTAGGTGTGGTCATGGTTTCCTCCAAAAGCAACGTGGCAGCACACAGTGTGCCGCCACTATTGCTGTATAAAATATCAGTATTTTTGTGTTATGTCAAATTGGTGGGTGGATTGGGGGGCAGATCTAGCCGCGTGTGGGTGGATGCTTTCGGCCAAGAGCAGTCATTTGCTCCAATCACTTTCTGGGTGCATTCCTTATTAGTTGCCGGCCCCAGCGTGATGCAGGATGAAGGCGCGGTGAGAAGTGCTACTCCAATTGCCAGCGATCATCCCCACCGGTCACAGCTTCAGCACTAAAATCGGCTTTTCTTCTGGAGACTTACATGCATCGAATTGTCAAAGCGCACTTGGAAAGCTTTGTGAGAAGTTTTGGGCTCGAGGCGGACGACGAATCGGTGCAATTCGAGAAATTCGCAACACACTGCGTCATCTCAAACCGCTTCAGTTCGGCCTTTGATCTGGATGACGTCTGCACGGGGCCAGGTGACGATGGTATTGATGGCGTGGCTGTCGTGATCGATGAAACGTTGACCGCTTCCGCCGAGGATGCGCAAGCGATCTTCGCGGCACAGCGTCGGAATCACGACGTAGACATATTGTTCATCCAGGCCAAGCGCTCCGAGAGTTTTGATCTCGGTGAGTTCCTCAAGTTCAAGGAGGGCGTTCTCAGGTTTTCCACTCAAACGCCATATACCTCGACTGATGAAGTGTTGTCGGAGGCTCGAAAGATGTTCGATGTTGTCCTTCAAGAGGTGCCGAAGGTGCGAAACGGCAAGCCATCCCTGACGGCTCGATTCGTCACCACCGGTCAGTACAAAAATCCCCCAGCGCTCGAGACAGCTCTCGCCGACTTCGTGGCGCAACTTGTAGAACTCGGCCTGTTTCATGATATAGATGTTCGGTTCATTGATCGCGACGAGCTTACCCGCCTGTGGATCGGTACGTATTCAGGTATTGAAGCAAGCTTGCCTGCATTCAGCATCGCTGCGCTGCCTAACATCGCTGGAATCGATGAGGCCTATCTCGCGGTAGTACGTGCTCAAGAGCTCGTGAATAACCTCTTGCTAACTGAGGACGGAAACCTGCGAACGCAGGTATTCGAGGAAAACGTCCGATCGTTCTTGGGTCATGAAAATCCTGTAAATCAGTCAATCGCAGCGACACTGGCTTCTGAGGTGGCAAGCCGTTTTCCGGTGCTGAACAATGGAATAACAATTGTTAGCCCTGACGTTAAGCTTCAAGGAACCACTCTACATCTGACGAACTACCAAATTGTGAATGGGTGTCAGACATCGAACGTTCTCTTTGAGAACCGCAGGATGCTCGGTGATGTCATGGTGAATATTAAGGTCGTGAAGACACAGCTTGAAGATGTTTTCTCCGAGTTAGTGCGTGCGACAAACAGTCAGACCCAGGTCGAGGACAAGCAATTCCTATCGTTGCGTCCAATCATCAAGCGCGTCGAACAATACTTCAACACCTATGATGGAGCTGAAAGTCGTTTGTATCTGGAACGGCGCGATCGCCAGTACGTTGGTCAGAACATTCCCGCCATCAGAACTTTCTCCCTTCACAACGCTGCGAGATGCGTAGCTGCCATGTTTTGCAATCGACCGGATCTGGCCGCACGTTATCCAAAGCAGATGTATGAGGAACTAACCGAGACAATATTTTCAGACTCTTCCAAAGAGGTGGTGTTCTACGCTGCGTGTGTGACTATGTACAGGTTTAATTTACTGGTGTCGAATAGCACCATTCCACAAAATATAAAACGCTTCAAGTGGCACATATTGCTGTTGGTCCGCGCGATTCTGGTAGGGGCTAATGTTCAAAATTTGAACGCGAGAGATGTGGAGCGTGCAGCCGAAAAGATCATCAATGTAATGGGGCAGCATGGCCAGCCGGCAACGGATGTGTTCAGCAGAGCCGTTGCTATCTGTCAAGGTTTGGGAGATGTGACCAGCGATCGACTTAAGCGCCAAACGATCCTGGGTGAAATGCTCGCTGTAGTCTAGAGGCATCTATTGCGTCAGAATCGACTGCACTCGATTACGACTTCTTGCTTTCGAGTGCTTGTTCAGAGAGGGAACCAATTGCTTGGCACGCAACTTCCGAACCTCCGCTTTAGGCGCTCAATGACCGCAATGGGTCGAAAGCTGCTAAGCATTGGGAGCACTAAGTGATTAAGTTTGATCCGTCGATACTGTCTGCTGATGCAGCAGATCAGTACACATGGAACTGGATGAAAGTTCGCACGGAGCCTCTGTCCGCTGAAGACTATCTTTCATTCGCTATCGATGATTTGGCTGATGGGAAAGCCCCTAGAAATTTGATTAATGCTTTGTCTAACGCCAAGAAGGCCTTGCATTTACGCCTCGAGGACCTTTGCCTGGGATTTGGTGCGCGAGATCTAAAAAAATTGAAAGCATTTCCAGCGCTGATAAATTATGCCCGGGAGTGCGGATTTGTCGCTCCTCGAGTATTAGATCGCCTTAACGCGCAGCGCAACGCGGTTGAACATGACTATCTACTTCCTATAGAAGCTGATGTTGAGACATTAGTTGATATCGTCCAATTATTTCTAGCCGCAACTAATCGATGGGTATCTAGGCGCCCTTGTGAAGTGGAAATATATAATATAAAAGTTCCAAATGATTCATTTGAATTCTATTTGAGTCAACTCGCTTTTGACTGGCCACTAGGAACGGCGTCACTTATTTTTAGGGAATCGGGAAAGAGTAGAAATGAGTTGGCTGAGGTAATTAAATATCAATCACCCTCTCCTGAGTTTTTTCAATGTGTAAGATTCGCTCTTCACAACTCAGATTAATTACTCTAGAGTTAATTGAAAGCCCACTACAAAAAGACCAATTGACGATTTTTTTGAAAAAATAGAGCATGATATGCTCATCTAAGTATCTGCTTTTTAGGTTGATGGGCGGGCGTTAACGGTTGATTCGATTTGTCGCATAACAGTCTAATGGAATGACACTGGAGAATTTTCGCTTTGGATTGGATGCCGTCTCGCGACTGCCTGCTTTCGACCCAAAGCTGACATTTATGAATCATCCTGCCGCTGACAGCCTCGGACAGCGTTAGCTGTCCTTCGATCACATCCAAGAGCTATACGTGGCTGTTACATTTCGCAGTGCTAGGCGTACTGCCTGCGGCTTCGCACCTCGTTTCGACCGCAAACCTACCGCTCTTAGTGGCTTGCATATGGACTTCCACTGACTATTTCACCTGTGTTGTCAGTGATCGCGGACTACCATACCCCGGCTCGTTCGAGATAGTCCCAACAAATGAAGAAAAATGTGTTTCCGTCAGGTGCTTGACGAAAACCATAGTCACTCTCGTACTCGGGATATTCTATCTCGCCGGAGACGTGCAGACGCTCAATTTCAAGAAACAAATTCTTGGTCTGGATCACAGCCCATGAAAGTAATTCGTCTGTGGAGCTGTGAATGTATGCCTGAACAGTGAGATCGGGATACAGCCAGTTTGGTCCGCCATTAAGTGATGAATGAATCGCTTCCAACCGCTTTTCGTACTCTGTTCTCTGACCTGATGCCAAGCTGTACCTAATCGTGAAGTTGTCGAAGGACTGGGTGCAGCGCTGAACTCGGCTGGCAAGGCCACGCATTTGTCTGTTGGACTGTGCGATGTGCCAAGCGTCTATGCCCGCGATGTAATCCAGCTCATCGCGACTGTTTCTCTGCTCATTGGCCTCAACGGAAATAAGGTCGCCGCCACCAATCAAATCCGCATTACGGGCGATCGGCCAAACGATTTCCTGAAAGTCCCTAGCAGTCTGCCTCATGGATGCTTGAACTGGGGGGGGGATGTAACTCATAAGAAATAGCCCGTCGGAGGTTGAGTGGTGATGTGGGTGAATGACTAAAAGGGTGCAAATTACTCTAATCCATGCGGTGGCGCAGTTGAACAGAGCGATCCATGCTCGACTCACGCTGTGGCACGAGATGCGCTTAGCTAGTACTTCAGTTTCTAGCTTCGTATTCCCATCGTCACTAATCTTAAACTGTCGCGTCTTGAATGACTCGGACCAGCATGAGGCTGCCGACCGTAGGCGCACTGCGGCTGTCTGCTCATGGCCGTCGGCGGAACTTCGCCGCCGACCGCGGACGTCAGTTTCCACGAGAACCGGACGCTCCGACGCCGCGTGCAAGATCCACGGGCATATGCGGTCTACGATTCAATTAGATGCAACGATTCTTGCAAGCGTCACGCATGCGGTTTCTATGTTGTCGGGGTGTAGGTTGGTCACGCTGAGTAGCAAGCCATGTTGCGCGTGCCCGCGGCTAAGATGCCAAGCGGAGAGCGCCGAGGGCGCGAGGCCATGTGCGCGGGCGATACGCACCACGGCGATGTCGTCGGCAATCTGTGGCAGCGGTGCGATCACGCCCAGGCCAGCCGCCAGCGTGCCCGGCAGAAGCCTGTTTACATGCGTTAGCGCGAGGTTGCGGCGCTCGGCATAGAGAGCCTTCATCTGCCGCAGGTGCCGCAGGAAGTGCCCATTGGATAGAAACTCCATAACAGCCAACTGGGTGATCCGGTTCGGAGCCGGGGCCAACACGGCGGCAACCTCGACCAGACGTTCCGCCAGCGAACGTGGGGCGACGACGAAACCAAGGCCGAGCGCCGGACTGAGCGTTTTGCTGAACGACCCGATGTGGATCACGCGCTCGGCGCCTGCGCCTGAGGCAAGGGCCGGTGCAGCCCTACCGTCGAGCTGAAGTTCCCCAAGATAGTCATCTTCGATGATCCAGGCGCCACTTGACGCCGCCCAGTCGAGCAAGGCGTGTCTTCGTGCGCGCGATAGGGTCACGCCTAGCGGTGCGTGTTGGCCTGGGGTGACCAGTGCCAGCATGGCGTCTGGGGCCCGGGCGATGCCATCGTCCACGCGCAGCCCCTCGGCGTCAACAGCCACAGGTTCAAGCGTGGCGCCGATCAGCTCGAGCCCGCGCCTTCCCAGCGGATAACCTGGCTCTTCGATCCACGCCTTGCGCCCTTGAGCGCGTAGCGCCGTGAGGGCAAGCAGCAGGCCCTGCCGGTATCCACCGGTGACGATGATTTGATCGGGATGGCATTGCATTTGTCGGCTGATGGCAAGGTGGCTCGCGATCTGGGCCCGCAGCACGGATTCGCCTCGCGGGTCAGCGTAGGCCGTGTCATTGCTCGAGTCGTCGCGTAGGGCACGCGCTCGCATGCGGGCCCACAGCTTGGCTGGAAACGCGTCGTGAGCGGGTACGCCCATTTGGAACGGCCGTGGGGCGCTCGAAAATGGACGGTTGAAAGCCGCCAAAGGTCCGTCGATTGGCAAGTCGTCGACCGCTTCGATGGTAGGCGGCCGAGCGCATACGCGCGTTCCTGCGGGTCCGGCACCGAATACCAGGTTCTCGGCGATTAGCCGATCATATGCCACGCGGATGGTGCCGCGCGCGACACCAAGCTGCGCGGCGAGGTCCCGACCGGAAGGCAAACGCTGTCCTGGCGCAAGCCGGCCGCCGAGGATCGCCTGTCGCAGGCTCGCATGGATCTGGTCGCCGATCGGCGCGACGGCGGCTCGGTCCACTTGAATCGACAGCGCATCGAACGTACTTAAGTCAGTCATCTTGGGTCAGTCGTTTCGGCAGTTTTTGGGCCTGTTTCTCCAACAGCCGGTGGAGTAACGTCTGCTTATGACATGGATCGCGGTCGAAGTCGATAGGCGGCCTTCGGGGCACGCTGGCCGCGATTCGACAATCATAAACAACAGCAGAGGACTGTGATGACCCGTTTGAACTGGCAAGAGATCGCACCTGAAGGCGCAAAGGCACTTTTCGGTATCCACCACTACGTCACGAGAAGGACGAACCTTCCGGAGGAACTCGTGCACCTCGTGTTCCTCCGCGTTTCGCAAATCAATGGCTGCGCACACTGCATCGATATGCACAGTCGCGATCTAAGAAAAGCCATGTCGATCGACAAGATCAGTTTGGTACCGGTATGGGACGAGGTGCACCATTTGTTCTCTGAGCAGGAGCGCGCCGCGCTGGCCTGGGCTGAGGAGGTGACCCGTGTCAGCGAGACGCACGCGTCTGATGAGGCGTATGCCGCCGCCTCGGCACAATTCGCGCCCAAGGATCTGGTTGACCTCACGATCACGATCGCCGCGATGAACGCGTTCAATCGGCTGGGAGCGCCATTTCGAGTTCCTGTCGCTGCTCAGTCGTGATCTGGTTTCCACACGCAGATTGGAAGTGATGCTTCACGGGCTCGAAGATTGCAGAACCCTAGGCGTCGATGAGGCATTTCAGTCTGAGCTGCGCGAAGGGCCGCCTTGGAAAACCGCTTGCGGGCGTCCGCATCTGGCCGGCAAGCGACCGCTCGCCGGCCGGGATGCGTCAAACCTCGGTTTGCTCTGCCATCTCAAGAGCATCGTCGACCTCGATGCCGAGATAGCGAACTGTGCTTTCCAGCTTCGTATGCCCGAGCAGCAGCTGTACAGCCCGAAGATTCTTCGTCCGGCGGTAGATCAGCGAGGCTTTTGTACGGCGCATAGTGTGGGTGCCATATGCGGTATCGTCGAGGCCAATCGATGCGACCCAGCGATGCACAATACGGGCGTACTGCCGCGTCGACAGATGCGGTGACGTATGCAAGCGGCTCGGAAACAGAAAATCCGCCGCCTTTAGTCCTCGCGCCTCGATCCATGCTTCAAGGCTCTCACGGGTTTGCTCCGTTATCTCGAATTGAACCGGACGCTGGGTCTTTTGTTGCATGACGGTGGCTCTCGCGGCCACATGGCTTCCGTGACGTATGTCCTGCACCTGCAATCGCGTGAGATCGCACGCTCTAAGCTTGCTATCGATTGCGAGATTGAACATTGCGAGTTCCCGGACGTTGGACGCCATCTTCAGTCTCGTTCGGATTGCCCAAATTTCTCCTAGCTTTAGAGGTGGCTTCTGCCCGGTGAGTTTGCCCTTGTTCCATGGCGCAGGACGGCCAACGGTCACATTCGCGGATTCCATGACAATCTCCTTTCGCGTAAAGGGAGATTCAGTGTGCTCCTACGGAGGGTCGCTATGCGACCCTGAGCCGACCTTTCCCTGGCCCGATAGCAGTCTTTCAAGACGCGTGCTGGCTGGCTTGCTCAGACGTCAAACGACGCGTTCGCCCCCTCCGTGTCGAAGCTAATCTCGAACTCTTCGCATTCGAGTTCGTCGGGCGACTCCCAAAGCTTGCTCGCCATCTCGAAGACATGATCCGGTACGACCATGGAAAACGTGGGACCTCGCTCTTCATTTCTGCGTCGAACTCGCGCACGACGGATTTCCAAGGGTGCGTCGAGGACATGGAGGTGAGGGGGAAATCCTTCGTTCGTGATCATTCGACAGAACTGGATTCTTGGTTGCTGCTGGATCAGACCAAGTTCGAGCACAACGTCTCGACCCGACGCCAGTACTCTGCGGCTGTGGTTCCATATCAGACCCAGCAACCGTTCTTTTCGCTCAACATACCAAGGCACAAAATCGCCGCCTGGGCGGTCTGGGCTGAACAGCGTCGCAAACCACTCGTCGAGCGGGATGTGCACGCCGTTGCTGCTTGCAGCCAGAGCCGCGCCGAAGGTGGATTTTCCAGCCCCTACCGGGCCCTCGATCAAATGAACTTGAGACATGCTTGACAGTCACTGATTAAGAAACGGGCGAGATTATCACGCGACCTCCAACGCCCGCTTCTGGCCGAGACTGTGTGAAAACTCGTGATGGACTTGTTTTCGAGGGTGTTCAAACCCTTCCCTCAACTCCGATCGTCGATCCTGAGTTGATCTGAGAGGCCAACTTCCGACATGACCCTCAGCACGGTGAGTTTTCACACAACCTCGGCCGGCAGCGGAAGTTCGATTGGATAGCCGAATGCAAGCTCAGAGTGCTTATCGGAGGCGAGTATCCACTTGCCGAAGCCGCAAGGGCCCCCGTAGAGATGGCAAGCCGTTTCACCGTGGGCAAGCTGCTACTGCACATGGCTTGAAACTGAAGACGCTTCAGCGCGTGGGCGCATGAGTCAGATGTGGGCTGGTTTGAGCAACCGGGGAAATCCGGGTGAGTCCAGCCTGACCCCTGTTTTTCGCATCTGGCTATCAGCATGGCGCGAATTGCCGTGTATTCGACATTCCCGCCAACACGACATTGGCCTATTCTGCGCCCGCCCAGAACCGTCTTCGAGTGCCGTCATGACCGCGCAGACCGATTCCCGCAGCCGTGACGTCCAGACCGAGCGCCTGCTGACCGCCCCGATTTTGCCTGTGATGTTGTCGCTTGCCGGCCCGACACTGCTGGTGATGCTCAGCCAAACGTTTGTTGGACTGATGGAGGTGTGGTTTCTCTCCCAGCTCGGTGAAGACGTGCTCGCTGGCGTGTCGGTTGTGTTTCCACTGCTGGCATTGACGACGGCGCTTGCGACCGGCGCGGTCGGTGGGGGAATGCTTGGCGCGGTTGCGCGGGCGCTGGGGCGCAACGACCGCGTGCAAGCCAACGCGCTGGTTTGGCATGCTGTCGCCATTGCGGTGGCGTTTGGGCTTGTCACGGCAGGGCTCGTCTTGGCTTTTGGCTCCGCGGCGTTCAGTGCCATGGGAGCTAGCGGCGAAGCGCTTGCGCACGCCGACCACTATGCCGCCGTCGTCTTTGGCGGCGCACCGCTGATATGGCTGTTCAATGCACTGCTGGCGCTCATTCGGGGCAGTGGCAATGTGCGCTTGCCGATGCGGGTGGTGTGCGGCGGCGGCGTCATCCTGATACCGGTATCGTGGCTGCTGATCTTTGGCGCGGCAGGCTTTCAGGGGCTGGGTGTGACAGGCGGCGCGTTGGCAATGGTTTTGTATTACGTCGTTGGTAGCCTGGTTTTCGCAATATATCTTTGGCGTGGCCAAGGAGTGCTGCAGCCGGCCGCCAGACCGGTGCGGCTGCAACGTCGGCTATTTGCCGAAATTCTCAAGGTCGGCGGCGTGTCGGCCGTTATCGCGACAAGTACCAATCTCACCATCGCCATCGTTACCGGCTACGTTGGGGCGTACGGTCTGGCGGCCGTGGCCGGATACGGGGCGGCTGCGCGATTGGAATTCTTGTTGGTGCCGCTCAGTTTCGGCATCGGCGGGCCTGCCGCGATCCTGATTGGCACCAACGCTGCGGCAGGCAGGATCGATCGCGCACGCCGCGCCGCGTTGATCGCAGCCTGTCTGGGGTTCGGCGTTGCCGAGACTATTGGGTTGGTGGTTGCGATATGGCCCGAATTATGGCTGGGCGCGTTTTTGACGGACCCCGAAAGTGTGGCGACGGGAAGCGTTTACCTGCGCCATGTTGGCCCCTTTTTTGGCTTCTTCGGGCTTGGATTCACCCAGTACTGCGCCGCGCAAGGCACCGGAAAGATGGCGGTACCGTTGGCGGGGGCCTTGGCGCGCACGGTGGTGGCGTTGGGTGGGGGGCTGATCGCCACCACGCAGACCGGGCTATTCGTCAGCGTGGGCCTGGGTATGGCGGCTTTTGGTGCGGCGGGGCTTTATGCGCTGCTGCGCGATTGCCGGAAACAGGAATAACGAAGGATGGCTTTCGACGTCCAAATGGCGCAACAAAGTGGGCCGATATTTTTCAACAACGTGGATGCCGTTCCCCGTGCCGGATTAAGCTGATCTTTCATTGCCTGAAAAGGAAGCATGATGCGGCACGTTGGTTTAATCCTGGAAGATGGCTTCCAGCTGATGGGTTTGGCGGCGCTCTCTGCCTTTGAGCTCGCCAATACTGAGCTGGGCGATAAGGGCTATCGGCTGACGGTGCTCTCTGAAAAAGGCGGCACGGTCAGGTCGTCCATGAACGCAGGTATCGAAACAACGCCGCTAGGTGTCATACCCGATACCCTGATGGTTGCCGGCCAATTGGCGCCCCAGGATATTTCGCCCGGGCTGCGTGCGTATCTCGCCCGTGCGGGGGAACAAGCCCGCCGGGTGGCTGGGGTATGCACAGGCGCTTTTGTACTAGCACACGCCGGTCTGCTTGACGGCCGTACCGCCACCACGCACTGGGCGCATGCGCCGGCGCTTCGGGCGCGCTTTCCGAAGGTCAGGGTCGAAGAGGACCGAATTTTCATCCGTGACGGCAACATCTGGACGTCGGCGGGAATGTCATCGGCCATCGACCTGACGCTTGCGCTGATCGAGGACGACCATGGGGCTGCGCTTTCCCGGGCACTGGCTCGTAGGCTTGTCGTCTACCATCGTCGCCACGGCGGGCAATCGCAATTTTCGGCGATGCTTGCGCTGGAGCCTCGCTCTGACCGGGTAAAGCGCGCGCTGGCCTACGCCCGTGAAAACCTGCGCAATCCCTTGTCTGTCGAAGAGCTTGCCGAGGCTGCCAGCCTGTCACCGCGTCAGTTCAGCCGGGTATTTCGCGAAGAAACCGGGCGGTCTCCGGCCAAAGCCGTGGAAATGCTGCGCTTGGAGGCTGCGCGCGTCATGTTGGAAGACGGTCGTCACCCTTTGGAAATCGTGGCGCGTGACACGGGTTTTGCTGACCGTGACCGAATGCGGCGCGCCTTCCTGCGCAACCTTGGCCAGCCCCCGGCCAGCGTGAAGCGGAGCCTGATGTCGATGCAAGACCGCGACGCCGCCTAAGTGACCTTGGGCGGCCTGCTTATAACCGGTGTCTGTTTTTGCCGGATCTATGGCATTTGAGACTTCACCCGACCCGCGCATAGTACGTCCATCGAAGGCGCCATCCAGGCGCCACACAAGGACAAATCATGCAGATGACGGGCAACACAATCTTTATCACGGGCGGCACCTCGGGCATTGGCCGCGCGCTTGCCGAACAGTTTCATTCCCTGGGTAACAAGGTCATCATCGCCGGGCGCCGTCAGGCCCTGCTGGATGAAGTGGCCGCCACCCATCCGGGGATCGAGGGCATCGCCCTGGACATCTCGGATGCGGCCGACATCGACCGCGTTGCCGCGCAACTGATCCGCGACTACCCGACGCTGAATGTACTGGTCAACAATGCGGGGATCATGCCGTTCGACGATCCCTCGGGCCGGATCGATGATGCCGTGTCGCGTCAGATTCTCGACACGAACCTGCTTGGCCCGATCCGGCTGACCTCTGCGCTGATCGAACATCTGAAGGCGCAGCCGCGCGCGACCATCATTCACAACACCTCGGTTCTGGCCTACGTGCCTATCGCCACCAATGCCGTCTATTCCGCTTCGAAGGCGGCGCTGCACTCGTATGCCTTGTCGCAACGCTTCATGCTCAAAGGCACGAGCGTGTCCGTCCAGGAAATCGCGCCTCCGTGGGTCGACACCGACCTGATCAAAAAGAGCGGTGACCCTCGCGCCATGCCGCTGGACGCCTTTATCGCCGAAACGATGAAGGGGCTGGCGACCGACGCACCGGAAGTGTTTGTTGAGGCGATTCGTGCCCTGCGAGACAACCCCGGCATTGGTGAACATGCGCTGATTGACGGTTTCAACACTGAAATCGCCGCCAACCCCATCCCCGTCTAAGACGCCTGACAGGCGGGCTCGCGCCCGCACAGACTGCATTTTTTGGAGAGTTGAGTCATGACCGGAACGCTTGCCGACGATTCGCGCACGGTGTTGCTGCCCGCGGGATTCCTGGCCTTGGGAACGTTCGCCATTGGCACAGAAGGCTTCATGATCGCGCCCTTGCTGCCGGTCATGGCAAAGGACTTTGCGCTGCCCGTGCCCACCATCGCGCTGTTGGTGATCGTGTTCACGCTGGTGCTGGCATTGTCGTCGCCGGTGACCACTGTGGTGACCGGCCGCATGGCCCGCAAGCAGGTGCTGCTGATCGCGATGGCCCTGTTCGCCATTGGCAACGTTGTGGCCGCGCTGTCTTCGTCGTTCACGGTGCTGATCGCCGCGCGCGTGCTGATGGCCATTGCGGCGGGGCTATATGTGCCCGCCGCCAATGGCCTGGCCGGCGTCATCGTCCCACCCACGATGCGTGGGCGTGCGCTTGCCATTGTCAGCGGGGGGCAGACATTGGCCATCGCACTGGGCCTGCCGCTTGGCGGACTGATCGGCCACGCCTTCGGCTGGCGGGCAACCTTTCTGCTGGTCGGCGCGATGAGCCTGGTGGCCATTGCAGGCATTTTCACTGGCATCGACCGTGACGCGGGGCAGGGCATCGCGGTGGCCAGTTTGCGCGAACGTGTCTCGGTGGTGGCGCAGCGTTCCGTGTTGCGCTTGCTGGCGGTCAGCCTGTTCTGGTCAATCGGTGCCTTTGCTGCCTACCCGTATATCGCCGAGTATCTGAGCGCCGTGTTGGCCTTCGGTCCATTGGAGATCACAGCATCTGTCTCGCTCTGGGGGCTTTGTGCAGCGGCGGGGGTCATGACCGGTGGGGTTCTCAACGATCGCTTCGGGGCTGGCACGGTGGTGCGCGGGTCACTCGTGCTGTTGGCGTTGTCGTTCCTGGCTTTGGCCGTTGCAACGGTGCTGCCACCGGGAGTTTCGTTGGGTCTGGTCATGAGCGCCGTGGCTGTGTGGGGCTTCACGGTGTGGTCATTCTTTCCCGCGCAGATGGCACGGCTTATCGGCGCGGGCGTCCCCTCGCAAGCGCCCGTTGCGCTAGCGCTTAACACCTCGACGATGTATTTCGGATTTTCAATCGGCAGCGCCCTGGGTGCCACCGTGTTGGGCGCTGGCGCCATTTGGGCAATTGGCGTCGTGGCGGCCATGGCGGAACTGATCGCCTTGGGCCTGAACGCCGCCATTGCGCGTAGAACTTGAATTTCTCTGTATCGGCGGGTTCACGGCTGCCGGTTTTCAGCAACACCACTTTGAAAGGAACCAAGAAAATGACTTCCCGTATCAACACGCCCGCCGCCGCTAGCGCCTCCGGCGAAACCGCCGACGTTTTCGCCGCTATCCGCAAAGCGGTGGGCATGGTCCCCAACGCCTATGCGGCCATTGGCGCCTTGAATACGCCCGCACTTAAGGCGATGCTGTCCGCCGACGCGGTGCTGGCGCAAGGCGTCCTGTCCGCGCAGGACCGCGAAACCATCAAGTTGGTGGTGAGCGCGATTGCCGGTTGTGACTACTGCGTCGCTGCACACAGCTTGGCGGGCAAGGCATCCGGCCTGCCCGTGGACACCGTGCGCGCCATCAGGGCGCTGCAGCCGACCGGCGATGCAAAGCGCGATGCGCTGATCCAATTTGTCCGGCACCTTCAAGAAGGCCGAGGCACCCTCGACGCCGAGCAATTCATGGCCTTGCGCGCGGCGGGTTATCCGGACGAGGCCGTCGTGGATATCGCATTGGCCATCGCCGTCATCACGTTTACGAACGTGTTCAATCGTGCGAATGACACCGTGGTGGAATTTCCAGAACTGAAGTAATGGGAGTGACGGGGGAAGGGGAGCAGTAAGGAGGGGCGGTCGGGTCGGGTCGATGATCGTTCCCGACCCATCACGGCCGTAGGTCTAGACAGTTTGATAGGCTGCAAATGCAGCGGTTGCTGCCGATCGACGTTCGTGCACAGGTGGCTGCAGTGGGGGGGGCCGGCGCCCATGTCACAGGCAGAATCGGGACCAATAGCAGTTCCTCGCACCCAAGAGACGTAAGGGAGGCCGATCGAAAATTTTTCTCCGACGAGCGTTGTTTTCAGTCACCGAATGGTGATGATGCGGCGGATGCGCAATAGGCACTGCACTCAAGAACAGGCGCGGGAGCGCCGTGCAAGTTGTCTCTGCTATAGGGTGTGCACGCCAAGGATAGGACATGCCGGAAAAATCGGACCAAGCATCAGAGTATGCGCCTTCGCTCTCGTAATTGCTACGCGCAGAATCTTGCGGCTCCGGTGATAGGGCACAGAGTCACCCCACCAGACGAAAGACGAGACCATCTGGATACCATCATGACGTCCTTCGCGAACGACGATCACTCCATCGAACTGTTTTCCCTTCGACTTGTGAATGGTCATCACCTTAATCCCTGGTGGGTCGTCCACCCCGCCAAGTATTTGATCTTGAGCGAGCGCTAGATCAAGAACGGTGCGAGCTGCCGTGTACTGCCCATCACGGACCCAGGTGGCGCCCAGCCCCCCGCCGATCCGCTTGCCCCGGTTGAAGGCAACCAGATAGTCCAGATTCTTGGCTACATCAACAAGGTCGCCATCCCCAGTGGCTCTCAACGCACGTTTGATTCGGTTCCAGTCTTTGGCCGGGTCGCCCGTAAAGATCTCACCGGCGAGTTGGTCCATCACACTCAGCACAGCCTTAACGAACTGGGCTTTGGGAATCTTGCCTTCCCTGCATTTCAGCGCCCAAAGCCTCCACTGCTTCGCAGCTGCCAAGCCCGAGGCCTGTTTTGAGGCGGCGAGCAGATCCAGCGCAGTAGCGAGATCAGAAATGCGTTCGCCCGCGCTCTTGGGCTCGAGAAGAAACGCGGCGAATCGGGCGGATAGAAGCGCCTCGGCTTCATCGAAAGCCAGTTGGTGCCTGACGGGCTTCGGCCCTGCGTTCAGCGCGACAGAAATCTTGGCTGCAGACGCGCCTGAGTGGGTCAGGATAGCCAAGTTGCGGCCATACTTACCCGTTGCCTTCCTTATCTCTCGTTGAAGCATCCCGATTGCCATTCGCAGCACAGCACTTTGGGTTCGCAACTTCGGGTTGTAGGCAACGGAGGAAATCCCCACATATGGGCCTCCTCTCACGTTTCCGAGCAAGATGTCTTGACCGAACACTGCGATCTCGGTTCCGCTGCTGCGGTGGTTTTGACCGCCTAAGTCGATTTCGTGAGGCTTGAGCGACGTCTTGATCGCCGCGATTCGTTCAGGACCTACGCCGGGCAGGTGGTCAAATATCTGCTGCTCGAGATCCGCCAAGCATACGACCTGTGAGAACTCGGAAAGCATTTCAATGCAGCGCCAAGCGTTCGCGTCCGTGTCTTGGGCTTCATCCACGATGATCAGTGGGTGACGTTGTGTGATGAGGCGCCGCACATGTCCGCTTCTCTGCAACAGTTCTGCTGCATTCGCAGCGAAGAGCTCGAACCCGATACGGCCCTCCTCGCGAAATAAGCGCTCCCGCTCGGCTAACCAGTCACACCAAGCAGGATTGTCAACATGACGATCTTTCTTCTTGATCGCACCATAAATAGCCTGTTCATCGGCCGGAAGTAAAATGCGTAGCGACTTAGGCGTGCCAAGAAGGTATGAATGGGCCGAAAGGAGCGTCCAAAAAAAGGAGTGGAAAGTTTGCATGCTCAGCATTCCACGCTGAGGCCTCGGAACTTCCATGCGAGTTGCCTCGCCAACTCGCGCGACAGCCGCTCTCGAAAAGCTTAGGAAGAGCACCGACTGCCCCGGAGACATTCCTTGAGTGATCCGAACTACGGCCTTCTTCAGCGCGATAGTCGTCTTACCGCTTCCTGGCCCGCCAAGTACTAAGGCGTGCCCTTCGCAATCGAGAAGCCGCTGTCGGAGCTCACAGACTTGCATCGCCGTCATCTCGCTATGCCCCCTCAGCGCCTAGCGGGGGATCTGCAGCAGCCACGTTGGGCGCGGCTTCGTCTTCGGGTCTCACATCTGCAGGCTTGGGGAAAGCCTCATAGACCTTTTTCAAGAAGTCTGTGACTGACGCAGGTAGTTCAGCGATACTGCAACTCTCGAAGAGACGGGCCGCCCAGCCCGCTCCCTTTGCGCCGCGAAGCGCCTTAGTCAGAAGCGTCCTCACCTCAGCATCCGACGGCTTCACGTCTGGAATCTCAAAGTTTCCGTTGTCGCCGGTCGTTCGCAGATCATCCAAAAACGCCCACATGCGTTCAATCGAGACCTCGGCGACGACCAAGTCCTCAAAACCAGCATACGGGTGCTCCCAATCGACGTCAAATGCGTCGGTCAGCAACTGCTTCTTGGCCGGTGGTCGTACCAGGAAGTCGTAGAACGAAAAAGTTTTGAGGCCAAGTGCTCCGAAGAAGTTGCCAAACTTAGGCATATTGCCTTCGCTCTCCGCGTCGAAGAATGCAACGCCGGCAATGTCCAACGCTTGCAGATTAGGATCGTCTGCCTCCATGATCCGGGCTGCGGCCGGAAGCGCATGGAATTCTGTGAGGCCTTCAACGACGATTGCGCCGCGGCCCAACATACATTCGGTCAAACCGCGTCTAGCGTAGCGCTTGAAGTCGTTACCTTTGAGGCTTCCCCCAGCATCTGACACCTTCCTCGCAGTGATGCTCGACTCAGGGCCCCGAGAGAGCAGCAGTGTTTGCTCGGGTTCGAACCGTTCGATGACGAAAGGCGAATGCGAGGTCACAAAGGCTTGAGTTGTACTGCCCAATAGGTAGTCGGCAATTCGTCTCTGCGTGTGAGGCGGCACTGCGATCTCCGGCTCTTCCATTGCGAAGATGACGCAGTCCGGTTTGAGCTCGGCAATAAAGGATAGAAGTGCCAACACGAGCACGTTGAGTGTCCCAGTTCCTACCTGCTGGAACGGGACTGGCGTCTGATCATTGGACATTGCCAAGAAGAACGCCATTGTTTTCCTCAAATGCTCGCGCGTCAATTGGGAGACGTGCAGCTTGGTCGTTCTCCCTAGCACCTCAGAGGAGATGTACTTCCCGAGCCGTGCTTCGATCGATTGCAGAACTGGATCGAGGTGCGTTGCGTCTTTCTCTATGTCGAGATCACGCAATCGGCCTATGGCTTTCTCCCACAGGCCGGCGCGCAGCCCACGGAGCCGCAGGATGACATCGAGCAGCGACCCACGCTCCAGGCTTAAAGCGCGCGAACCAGTACGAACCGCCCTCAGGTAGAGGAAGCCAAACATGCGCTTCACATCTTTGCTGACCCGGTCCAATTCTCCTGGCTCAGCCCCTGGACTGCGTGAGTAATACGTTTGGGCTTCGAACTCGTCCTCCTCAGGGTTGTACTTCGCCTGAGTCTCCAGACGAAGACAGGTCACGACCAAGGGAGGGTTCGCTTGGTCAACTTCTCCCGGTTCGAGAAGCCTCCTCTCGGCGGTATTCCAGAACTCGAGGTGCTGACCACAGCGGTTTTCGACATCCGCATTGATGTCTATCAGCACTACCTCAATGCGGATGGGCACGATGGTCATCTCGCCTCCTTCGTCGGCAGGCGGGACTAAGTACTCAGCGTTGTGGAAGTCGAATTCCTCGACCGGAGGAAACCTGGAAATTCGATCGGGTCCAAGAACGAGGTCTAACGCTTCGCAGACAGTGCTCTTGCCGACGTTGTTCGGACCGACTATGAGGCTGTGCCCGTCGAAGTCCAGTTCCGCCGTCTTGATGCTGCGAAAGTTATTGACCTTCAGTCTGACTACCTTCACTTGACCTCCTCCTTTTTTCGTGTGAGTGCAGGGCTGCTGGCGCGCGCTGTGGAACACTCGTCGCAGCAACAGCACAGCGACGGACGTCTTTTCTTATGCCCTTCGCTTGGCCTAAATTGCTTTGTTCAAGTCCACACCACGGCCCGCAGCCTTCAGTTCTAGCGCGAGCCTGATCCGCCATAAGCCCCTCTGTCATCGAATTGCTCGTACAACACGCCGGCGTAGGCGCTGGGAATCTTTACTCCGTCTCTACATAAGACATACACGTGCATTTGCATTTGCATTTTGTAACATGATAGCCGATACCAATGCTTATTTTGAGTTAAGCCAAGGTCGCGACTATTGCGAAGGTCAACTTCTCTGGTTTTCGACAAGCGCTCGAGTGCGGGGCAGGATTTCCCGTCCAACAAGAAGATCCTTGGGCTTGCCGATGGCCGCTCTGAGTGCAGCTAGGCGAACAATCCATCCCGGCCCTTGGGGTTTGGGCGTCATCAACGGCGGCTTTGGGGCGCGCCAAAGGCGCACGTGCGATGCCGAGGGATGTCCTCAAGCAGCCTACAACGGCCATCGCTTGATGCACTTGTGATGGCCGCTCCGGGCCGCAAACTGACGCTCATGACGATCAACGACCGCTTCTGGCCGATTCAAGTCATCCCCCACGCACAGACTCAGCAACCCCCACCGACCTCACAGCCAACCGCAACCCCATCGCCTTCAAAATCGCCGTCAAACTACTCAACGCAGGATTCCCTTCCGGAGACAACGTCCGATAAAGTTGCGTCGGATTCAAATGCGCCTGCTCTGCCACCTCCTGCACACCGCCAAACGCCTGCGTAAGCTGACGCAGCACGGTCAGCAATTCCGCCTGATCACCATCCTCCAGAATGCCGTTGATCACGTCCAAGGCCAGCGTCGGATCATCGCGATACAACTCGGCCATCGCTTCGTCATGTGCTCTGCTTCGCAGCATCATTTATCCCTTGCCTGCCCTGCCGGAAAACTAAAACCCGGCTGATGTCGACGCAGTAGCGTTCAACCCGATATGAAGTGATATTCGTTTATTGACGAATAAAAATCAATAGGATCAGACCCCAGCACGTCATCAAGCCCCGGCACGTCGCAACCGCCCACCCCCACCCCCGCCTGATAGAATCAATCCTTTGCCTTTTTCCCTGCTCCCCACCCCATGTCGCGCACGATCTTCGTCACCACTGCCCTGCCCTACGCCAACGGTTCCTTCCACATTGGCCACATCATGGAATACATCCAGGCGGATACCTGGGTGCGCGCCATGCGGATGGCGGGTCACACCGTGCACTTCGTGGGGGCGGACGACGCGCACGGTGCGCCGATCATGCTCAAGGCCCAGGCCGAAGGCATCACGCCCCAGGCGCTGGTGGGCCGCTACGCGGCTGAACGGCCGAAATATCTGGATGGCTTTCACATCCGTTTCGACCACTGGCACAGCACCGACACGCCGGAAAACATCGAGCTGTCCCAGGACATCTACCGTGCATTGAAGGCCGCCGGCTTCATCGACAGCCGCGAGATCGAGCAGTTCTACGATCCGGTCAAGGGCATGTTCCTGCCGGACCGCTACATCAAGGGCGAGTGCCCGCGCTGCCACGCCAAGGACCAGTACGGCGATTCCTGCGAGGTCTGCGGCGCGGTCTACAGCCCGACCGAGCTGATCGAGCCCTATTCCACCCTGACCAAGGCGCGGCCGGTGCTGCGCAGTTCCGAACACTTCTTCTTCCGCCTGTCGGACCCGCGCTGCGTGGCCTTCCTGCAGGAATGGACCACGGGGACGCGCGCCGACGGCACTGCCCGGCTGCAGTCCGAAGTTCTCGCCAAGACACGCGAATGGCTGGGCACGGAACAAGGCGCCGAGGCCAATCTGGCCGACTGGGACATTTCCCGCGACGAGCCCTATTTCGGCATTCCCATCCCCGACGCGCCGGGCAAATATTTCTACGTCTGGCTGGACGCGCCGGTCGGCTACCTGGCCTCGCTGAAGGCCTACTGCCGCAAGAGCGGCCTGGATTTCGACGCCCTGCTGGCACCGGACGGCGACACCGAGCAGGTGCACTTCATCGGCAAGGACATCGTCTATTTCCACGCCCTGTTCTGGCCCGCGATGCTGAAGTTCTCCGGCCGCAAGATCCCCGACATGCTGCACGTGCACGGCTTCATCACCGTCAGCGGCGAAAAGATGTCCAAGAGCCGGGGCACGGGGATTTCTCCGCTGCGCTACCTGGACATCGGCATGGACGCCGAATGGCTGCGCTACTACATCGCCGCCAAGCTCAACGCCCACGTCGAGGATCTGGACTTCAACCCGGATGATTTCGTCGCGCGCGTCAACAGCGACCTGATCGGCAAGTACGTGAACATCGCCAGCCGGGCGGCGACCTTCATCACCCGCCACTTCGATGGTGCCCTGGCCTATGCCGGCGACACCGATGCGCTGCAGGCCGAACTGCGCGACTGCGCCGAACAGGTGCGGGCCGATTTCGAGGCGCGCGAATACGGTCGCGCCATCCGCCGCATCATGGCCCAGGCCGACAAGATCAACCAGGCTTTCGACGCGGCCCAGCCCTGGGTGCTGGCCAAGGGCTTCGCCCAGGCCGAACCGGCGCAACAGTCCGCGCTGCAGGACATCTGCTCACGCGCCCTGGCCGGCTTCCAGGCGCTGTCGGTGATGCTGACGCCGGTGCTGCCGGCGCTGACCGAGCGCGTCGCCCGCGAACTGTTCGGCCGCGACCGGACCTATGCCTGGACCGACGCGGGCGAGCTGCCCACGCGCATCGCCGCGTTCAAGCACCTGATGCAGCGCGTCGATCCGGCGCTGCTCGACGATCTGTTCGAACCGCCCCAGGCCCCGGCCACGATCCCGGGCGGCGAACCCATCGCCGAGACGATCGACATCAAGGATTTCGGCCGCATCGACCTGCGCATCGCGCGCATCGTCGAATGCACGGAAGTCGACGGCTCCGACAAGCTGCTGCGCCTGTCCCTGGACGTGGGCGAAGGCCGTCTGCGGCAGGTGTTCTCCGGCATCAAGTCGGCCTACAAGCCGGACGACCTGACCGGCAAGCTGACCGTGCTGGTGGCCAATCTGGCGCCGCGCAAGATGCGCTTCGGGGTGTCCGAGGGCATGGTGCTGGCCGCCAGCCACGCGGACGAAGGCGTGGATGCCGGGATCTACGTCCTGGAACCCTGGCCGGGCGCCCAGCCGGGCATGCGCATCCACTAAGGCCTGTCGGCCCCGGCCAACCCCGATCCGCTCAGGCCGGATCGGGCGTCTTCTCGCCAAACAGCAGGCGGGTGATCAGGGCCTCGTCGATGGCTTCGCCGCTCAGCGTGCGCGCCAGGATCTCGCTGCCAAGCGCCTGCAGGGAAATCACGATGTCGGGATTGACGCGGCGGATCTTGCTCAGGTGCTGCGGCGAATTCGCCAGGGCGACCAGCCGGGTGTCGGTGCCCCCTGCTTCGCGGCCCGCCATGACGATGAAGGCGTTTTCCGAGTCATCCTGACGCAGCGCCAGGATGTAGCGGGCCCGGGCAGCGCCTGCCTGCAGCAGGACGGCAGTCTCCGAGGCGTCGCCCTCCAGAAGATCGGCATCCTCAGGATACGGATGGCCGTCCATGGACGGCACGATCACCGTCACCTCGTGGCCGCGTTGGCGCAAGGCGGCGTACAGGCTTTGGGCCAAAGGGCTGACCCCGGCCAGAATGATGTGATTTTTACGCATGCTGTGTGAAACCCTTCCGCGCACCAGCCGCCGGATGTTGCCCCCGATCAAAGGCCCGACCACGGCGCTGATGGACGTGGCGAAGACCGTGATCCCCAGAATGATGATCGAAATCGTGAACAGCCGCGCCGCATCGGTCTGCGGGCTGATGTCCCCATAGCCGACCGTCGACATGGAGACGATGGAAAAATACAGTGCGGTCACCGGGTCATGCACCGGCGGCGCAAACTCGTCGCCCAGATACAGGACGCCGAACACGGCGTAGATCAGCAGGCTGGCGACACTCAACACCGTGAACAGGCTGCCCGCCGCCAGGCTGGCCCGATCGAAATACCGCCAATAAGCGACCAGCGCCGCCACCAGCACGACGGTATAGACCGCCAGGCCGGCGTGGCCCTGGCCATGCCACAAGGAATAGCTGCCCACCAGGGCCAGCAGGAGCAGGCTCATGGCCCAGGCGATCCGCGCCCGGTACAGGAGACCGACCGCCATCACCTGTACCCCGATACCCAGCATCAGCCGCGCCATCTGGGCGATGCCGCCCGAATCGAGGAAAGCGGTCACGCCGGCACCATCGCGCACCTGCAAGGCCTGGAGGACCCCCTGCGGACCGATGGCGCTCCAGAACGGCTGCAGGAACAGATAGCCATCGAACGCGACCAGCGCGGCGACCAGCCAGTGCCAGGGAAACCGGTGCATCAGGCGCGCGGCGCGCGCCAGGGCCGGATGAAGAGAAAGCCGCATGCGGACCGCGACCCCATAGGGCTGATTGAGATCCCAGTGTACTGCACACCTTTTCCAGCACCGCCCGTATACTCCCAGGCATGCAGCCTGTTTCCAATCCCCGCATCGAGACGCCGGAGCGCCAGACAGCCGCCCGGCGCAGCACCTGGGTCAGCGTCTGGGTCAATCTGGCGTTGACGGCCGTCCAGTTGGTCGTCGGCCTGTTCGCCCATTCGCAGGCCCTGGTCGCCGACGCGATCCACTCCCTGTCCGATCTGGTCTCCGACGGCATCGTGCTGGTGGCCAACAAGCACGGCGCCAAGGCGCCTGACGCCGCGCACCCCTACGGGCACCTGCGCTTCGAAACGGCCGCCACCCTGGCGATCGGCGTGATCCTGATCCTGGTCGGCCTGGGCATGCTGTGGGGCAGTTTTCAGCGCCTGCAGAATCCGGATCTGATTCCCACCGTCCATGCCGCCGCGCTCTACACGGCGCTGCTGGCGCTGCTGGCCAAGGAAGGACTGTTCCGCTACCTGCTGCGGGTCGCGCACCGCGTGCGTTCCACCCTGCTGGTGGCCAACGCCTGGCACGCCCGTTCGGACGCGGCCTCGTCCCTGGTGGTGGCGCTAGGGGTGGGCGCCAATCTGGCGGGCCTGCCCCTGGCCGATCCCCTGGCCGCCCTGGTGGTGGGGCTGATGATCGCCCGCATGGGCTGGAAATTCTCCTGGCAGTCCTTCAACGATCTGGTGGACCGTGCGGCTGACGACGACACGGAACGCGCCATCCGCGAACGCATCCTGGGCACGTCCGGCGTGCGCGGCATCCACGACCTGCGCACCCGCAAGATGGGCGACATGATCTGGGTCGAGGTCGACATCGAAATGGACGGCCAACTGACGATCGAGGCCGGCCACGCCATCGCCGTCGAGGCCCGCAAACGCGTCATGGCCGACCTGCCGGTGCTGGACGTCATGACGCACTTCGACCCGGTCTGAGACGGGTCGGCATTCGGCCCGTCAGCCGATATGCGTATTGCGCGCAGGCCCGTCCGCCGTGTCCATGCGCGCCAGCCCCTGCACGATGCCGCAGGCATCGACCGGCTGCTCGGCACGGCATTGTTCCCGCAATCCGACCAGTTGCCGCTGCAGGTCCTGCAGTTCGCGCAGGCGCACGTCCACGTGCTCGATGTGTTCGTCCAGCAGATGATTGATCGTGCCGCAGTCGCGGGCGGGATGGTCGATCATGCCCAGCAGCGCGCGAATCTCGTCGTGAGCCATGTCCAGCCCCCGGCAGTTGCGGATGAAGCGCAGGCGTTCCAGATGCGCCGGACCGTACTGCCGGTAGTTGCCCCCGCTGCGGGCGGGCGCAGGCAGCAGACCCGCCTTCTCGTAGAAACGGATGGTCTCGGTGGAACACCGGGCGGCGCCGGCCAGTTCGCCGATTTTCATGTAGATACTCCTGGAATGCTCCGAATGCTTGACCTTGTAGTGACTACAAGGTGTGTACTGCCATCATAGATCGCAGCACAGGAATCTGTCATGTCGCACGACCACCCTATCGACGCCTGCGGGCACGCCGCCGACCCTGGGCATGGACGCTCTCACGATCATGAGCACGCCCCCAATCATGACCACGATCACGGTCATGTGCGCGCCCAGGCGCCGGACGCAGGCTGCTGTCACGGTCACGGCATCAGCCACGCCCACACGCACGGCGGGCAGCATGCGGACGCCATCCCCCTGGCGCCCGCCGCCGCGCAGGGCGACGACCTGCGCACCGAACTGCGCATCCTGCAGATGGACTGCCCCACTGAAGAAGCGCTGATCCGCCAGTCCCTGGGCGCCCTGCCCGCCGTGCGCTCGCTGGACTTCAACCTGATGCGCCGCGTGCTGACCGTCGTCCACGCCCCCGATGCGCTGGACACCATCCTGCAGGCGATTCGCGCGCTGGGCTTCACGCCCGAACAGGCCGGCGAGGCCGGTGCATCATCCGACCCGGTGACCGAGACGCCCCAGTCCTGGTGGCCGCTGGCGGCCTCGGGCGTTGCCGCCCTGGCGGCCGAGGCCGCTCACTGGTTTGAGGCCCCCTGGGCCGTCCCGGCAGTTCTGGCGCTGCTGGCCATCGC
The DNA here is from genome assembly GCF_049650445.1 of Castellaniella sp. Lineage (GTDB taxonomy): Bacteria > Pseudomonadota > Gammaproteobacteria > Burkholderiales > Burkholderiaceae_B > Castellaniella. Next base: position 81,572 of record NZ_JBASAD010000037.1, read on the forward strand.
GAGCTGCGGCCTGGGCACCTACCGCAAGGGCTGGACTGCGCTGCGCCACGGCCAATTGAACATCAACGCGCTGATGAGCATCGCCGTCACGGGCGCCCTGATCCTGGGCCAATGGGCCGAGGCCGCCATGGTGATGGTGCTGTTCACCCTGGCCGAACGCATCGAGGCGCGCTCGCTGGATCGCGCGCGCCGCGCCGTGCAGGGCCTGATGCAACTCGCCCCGGATCAGGCGTCCGTCCGTCAGGCCGATGGCGGCTGGCGCGACATCCCCGCGCGGAACGTGTCTCCGGGGGATCTGGTGCGGACCCGCCCGGGCGAGCGCATTGCCCTGGACGGGCAGATCGAATCGGGACGTTCGGCCGTGGACCAGTCCCCCATCACCGGTGAAAGCCTGCCCGTGGACAAGGCGGTCGGCGACCCGGTCTACGCCGGCACCATCAACGGCACCGGCGAACTGCACTACCGCGTTTTGGCGGCCGCCGGTGAATCGACCCTGGCGCGCATCATCCGGGCCATCGAATCGGCACAATCGGCGCGTGCGCCCACGCAGCGTTTCGTGGACCGCTTCGCCCGCGTCTACACCCCGCTGGTGGTGCTGCTGGCCGTGGCCATTGCCATCCTGCCGCCCCTGCTGGGCCTGGGCGGCTGGTACGAATGGATCTACAAGGCGCTGGTCCTGCTGGTGATCGCCTGCCCCTGCGCCCTGGTGATCTCGACGCCGGTGTCCATCGTCAGCGGCCTGGCAGCCGCAGCCCGCCACGGCGTCCTGGTCAAGGGCGGCGTCCACCTGGAACAGGGCCGCCTGCTGCGCTGGATCGCGCTGGACAAGACCGGCACCGTCACGCACGGCCGGCCTGCGCTGACCGACGTGGTGGCGCTGGACATGGCCGACCCCGCGCGCAGCCACGCCCTGACCGCCGCCCTGGCGACCCGCTCCGACCACCCGGTCTCCCGGGCCGTGGCGCAGGGGCTGGACGCCGGCCCCGCCCTGCCCGTCGAGGACTTCGAGGCCCTGGCCGGACGCGGCACCCGCGGCCTCGTGGACGGCCGCCCGCACGTCCTGGGCAACCACCGGCTGATCCACGAACGCGGCTTGTGCTCGCCCGAGCTGGAAGCACGCCTGGAAACGCTGGAACGTCAGGGCAAGACCGTCGTTCTACTGGCCGATGAGCACCGCGCCCTGGCGCTCTACGCCGTCGCCGACACGGTCAAGCCCGACAGCGCCGCCGCAATCCAGGAACTGCACGCGCTGGGCGTACGCACCGCCATGCTGTCGGGCGACAATCCCCACACCGTCGCCGCCATCGCGGCCCAGGTCGGCATCGACCGCGCCGAAGGCAACCTGCTGCCCGAGGACAAGCTGCGGATCGTCGGCGGCCTGGCCGTGCCGGGCACGGCCGTGGGCATGGTGGGCGACGGCATCAACGACGCGCCCGCCCTGGCGCGCGCCGACGTCGGCTTCGCCATGGGCGCGATGGGCACGGACGCCGCGATCGAGACTGCCGATGTCGCCCTGATGGACGACGATCTGCGCAAGATCCCCTGGTTCATCCGGCTGTCGCGCGACACCCATCGGATTCTGGTGCAGAACATCGTCATCGCCCTGGGCATCAAGGCCGTGTTCCTGATCCTGACGGTCGTCGGCCTGGGCACCCTGTGGATGGCGGTGTTCGCCGACGTGGGCGCCAGCCTGCTGGTGGTGGGCAACGGCCTGCGCTTGTTGAGGCGATGAATGCGGGATAATCGCTCCATGACACGGATGGCGACATGGAATCCAGCACGAAACCCAAGGGACTGAACCGGCCGCTGCTCGATCCGGATCTGCTGAAGGCGATGGTCGCCGTGGTGGACTGCGGCGGCTTCACCGCAGCAGCAGCCCGCCTGCACTCCACTCAGTCCACCGTCAGCCAGAAAATCCGCCGGCTGGAGGACCTGGTCGGCCACCGCCTGCTGGACCGCAGCGGCCGCGAAATCCTGCCGACCGACGCCGGCCAGGCGCTGCTCGGCCACGCCCGCCACCTGCTGGCGCTGAACGACCAGATCCTGGACGTGATGGCCGGCGCCACCGTCGGCGTCACCGTGCGGCTGGGCGTGCCCGAGGACTTCGTCGCCAGCCGCACCACGCAGCTCATGGCGGACTTCAGCCGGCGCCATCCCCAGCTCAAGCTGGAAATCACCAGCGGCCTGTGTTCCGGACTGATCGCCAGCTACGACCGGGGCGAACTGGACCTGGTCCTGACCAAGCAGCGCGGCCACAACCGCTCGGCCGTCGCCAGCCGGCCGGAGACCCTGGCCTGGATCGACAGCGCGCGTCACCCCTGCTTCCAGACCGATCCGGTGCCCCTGGTGACCTTCCCCCCTCGGGGCCTGTACCGTGAGGACATCATCCGCGCCCTTGAAGCCATGGGCCGGAACTGGCGCATCGCCTACACCTGCTCCAGCCTGAACGGCATCCAGCACGCGGTGGCCGCCGGCCTGGGCATCAGCCTGCTGCCCTTGCGGACCGTGACACCGGACCACGCCCTCCTCGGTCCCCGCGAGGGCCTGCCGACCGTCGATGACTACGAGATCAGCCTCGTGCACCGCCCCACGGCGGACGCCACCGTCCAGGCGCTGGCGCAGGCCCTGGCCGGCATGCTGGATGAGGAGGGACACAGGACAGTCCACTGCGGACTGTCCTGAGCCAGACGAATCCGAGTGCCTTGCAAGGCACGAGGTGGACAAGGAGGGACACAGGACAGTCCACCGCGGACTGTCCTGAGCCCGATCAGCGCCGGCCCAGATCACCCAGGGTCAGGGGCGCATGGCGGTTGACGTCCTTGTACAGCAGATAGCGGAAAGGCGCCGGACCGCCGGCATAGCAAGCCTGCGGGCAGAACGCGCGCAGCCACATGAAGTCACCCGCCTGGACTTCGACCCAGTCCTGGTTCAGCCGGTAGACCGCCTGGCCTTCCAGCACGTACAGACCGTGCTCCATCACATGCGTCTCGGCGAACGGAATGATGCCGCCGGGTTGGAAGGTGACGATGTTGACGTGCATGTCATGGCGCATGTCGGCCATGTCCACGAAACGCGTGGTGACCCAGCGACCCTCGGTGCCCGGCATGGCGATGGGCTCGATATCCTGCTCGTTGGTGACGAAGGCTTCCGGATGAGGCACGCCGTCCACCACCTGGTAGCGCTTGCGGATCCAGTGGAAACGGGCGGCTTCGCCGCTGCGGTTGCGCAGGGCCCAGTCCGAGGCGGGCGGGATGAAGGCGTAGCCGCCCGGCTTCAGGACGTGCTTCGCGCCGGCCAGGGTCAGTTCGATCTCGCCTTCGACGACGAACAGCACGCCTTCGGCCTCGGGGTCCTGCTCGGGACGCTCGCTGCCACCGCCCGCGCCGACTTCGACAATGTACTGGGCGAAGGTTTCGGCAAAGCCGGTCAAGGGACGCGCCAGCACCCACAACCGAGTGTTGTCCCAGAACGGCAGGTGGCTGGTGACGATGTCACGGATCACGCCTTTCGGGATGACGGCGTAGGCTTCGGTGAACATTGCGCGGTCGGTCAGCAGATCGGTCTGCGGGGGATGACCGCCGTGCGGCGCATAGTAAGTCCTGGACATGGGAACTCCACGGGTCGTGCGTTGCGGCCACCGTGCGGAGGCCGTGGATGAGATATCCGCAAGCGGATACCCCACCATACCGGGCGACCACGATATTTACCAATTAAATATCAGAATCAACATCATCCATTTTTTAAATACATTGGAAACCGCCGACCGCGCGATCGGCGTGGCGTGAGCCCGGCGGATCAGCGACCCCGCTGAACCACCAGATCCAGGATGTAGACCCGGGACGAACCATCGGCCGGAGGATGCGGGTCCGTGTACTGCTTGACCCGCACAATGGCGTGTTCGCCGTCCCGATGCGCGTAGCCCTCGATCGGCTGATACAGCAACTGCCAGTCGGCAGCGGGCTGCTGGATCACGCCTGAAGCGTCATAGCGGCGCTCACGCACGCGCAGGCACCGGTGATCGGGGATCAGGGGATGGCTGCAGGCCGCGCGCTCGGGTGCGATCTCAAGGAACACGATCTTGCCCGGGCCGCCGTAGCGCGTCTCGGGCGTGGGCATGCCGGTAAAAACCAGTACGTCCCCGCCGGCCGTGGCCAGGCGCAGCCGGGGCGCCTCCGCACCGCCCTGGACCTCGGCAGCCAGGCGGCCCTTCAGACGCGCGGCGATCTCGGTATCCAGCCGCATCCGTTCCGGAGAGCAGGCTTTCATCGTGCCCGCCAGGCCCTGGACCGTCAGAGCGCCCGCTTCCAGGGTATAGCCGCCGAACTGGGCGTTGCAGCCTCCCGACACATTCAGGGACGTGCCGGAGAACGACAGGCGCAACGGCTGCTGCCCCAGCCCCGCGCGCAAGGCCGCAACGGGCTTGCCCTGGCCGTCCACGGCCTCGCTCAGGTGCCAGCCATACGCGGACAGAGTGGCCACGTCCAGGGCGAGCGTCGCACGGTTGGACGTCACAGGGGCGTGTCCCGCGGCGGCGGGTTCATTCGGCGCCTGGGCGCAGGCGCCGAGCGCCAGAGCCAGGACGGAAACGGCAAGCATCTTTTTCATAGGGTAAACACTGAGTAAAGCAAAACCCCATGATAACAACGGGATGCGTCCGTTTCGCGGACAAAGCGTCAAAAAAGGTCAATCAGGCCCCACGCGCCTGCAGCGCGGCGACGGCGGGCAGCGTCTTGCCTTCCAGAAACTCCAGGAAGGCGCCGCCGCCGGTCGAGATATAGCCGACCCGGTCGGTGATGCCGAATTTGGCGATTGCCGCCAGCGTGTCGCCACCGCCGGCGATGGAAAAGCCGTCGGATTCCGCGATGGCCTGGGCGATCGCCCGGGTACCGCCGGCGAAGGCTTCGAATTCAAACACACCCACCGGGCCGTTCCAGACGATGGTGCCGGCGCGGCGCAATTGATCCGCCAGCGCGGCAGCGGTGCGCGGGCCGATGTCCAGGATCAGATCATCAGGCCCCACGTCGGCGGCGTCCTTCACGGTGGCCGGCGCATCGGCGGCGAAGGTCGTCGCCACCACCACGTCCACGGGGATGGGGACTTCGACGCCGCGCGCCCGCATCGCATCCATCACGGCCTTGGCCTGATCGACCTGCTCGGGCTCGGCCAGCGACTTGCCGATGGGCAGGCCGGCGGCCAGCATGAAGGTGTTGGCGATGCCGCCGCCCACGATCAGTTGATCGACCTTGTCGGCCAGGGACTGCAGGATGGACAGCTTGGTGGAGACTTTCGAGCCGCCGACGATGGCCGCCATCGGACGGCGGGGGGACTGCAGGGCCCGGCCCAGGGCATCCAGTTCGGCTTCCAGCAGCGGGCCGGCGCAGGCCACCGGCGCATGGCGGGCGATGCCTTCGGTGGTGGCCTCGGCACGGTGCGCCGTGCCAAAAGCGTCATTGACGTAGACGTCGCACAGCGTGGCCATGCGGCGCGCCAGTTCGGGATCGTTCTTCTTTTCGCCGGGATTGCAGCGGCAGTTTTCCAGCAGCACGACCTCGCCGGGCGCCACGGCAACGCCGTTGACCCAGTCAGCGGCCAGCCGTACCGGCCGGCCCAGCAATTCAGCCAGGCGTTCGCCGACGGGCTGCAGGGTGTCGTCGGGACCGACCGTGCCTTCCTTGGGACGCCCCAGGTGCGAGGTCACCATCACGGCCGCGCCCGCGTCCAGCGCCAACTGGATCGCCGGCACCGAGGCCCGGATGCGGGTGTCTTCGGTGATGCGCCCCTGGTCCAGGGGCACGTTCAGGTCGGAGCGGATGAAAACGCGCTTGCCCTTCAGGGCGCCGGACTGCGCCAGGCCGGTCAAAGTCTGTATCGTCATGGACGGATTTCCTCGGGAATCGATTCGGGGACGGCACACAGGCGGGGACGTCCGCCAGCGTGGATGCGCCGGATACGACGAGGGCGGGTTGCCCCGCCCCGCGTCATCGTGCGCCGAATGCTTATTTGGCGGCCATCAGGGCCACGGTGGTGTCGAGCATGCGGTTGGAGAAGCCCCACTCGTTGTCGTACCAGGAGCCGACCTTGACCAGATTGCCGGACACCTTGGTCAGGCCCGCGTCCACGGTGCTGGAAGCCGGATCGTGGTTGAAGTCGACCGACACCAGGGGTTCGGTGGTGTAGTTCAGAATGCCCTTCAGCGGGCCTTCGGCGGCGGCCTTGAGGATGCCGTTGACTTCTTCGACCGTGGTCTCGCGCGCCGCCACGAAGGACAGGTCGACGATGGACACGTTGATCGTCGGCACGCGGATCGCGTAGCCGTCGAGCTTGCCGTTCAGTTCGGGCAGCACCAGGCCGACGGCGGAAGCCGCACCGGTCTTGGTGGGGATCATGCTGTGCGTGGCCGAACGCGCGCGGCGCAGGTCGGAGTGATAGACGTCGGTCAGCACCTGGTCGTTGGTGTAGGCGTGCACCGTGGTCATCAGGCCGTTGACGATGCCCAGTTGCTGGTGCAGCGGGTGGACCAGCGGCGCCAGGCAGTTGGTGGTGCACGAGGCGTTGGAGATCACCGTGTCGGTGGCCTTCAGGACCTGGTGATTGACGCCGTAGACGATGGTGGCGTCCACGTCCTTGCCGCCCGGGGCGGAGATGATGACTTTCTTGGCGCCGCCCTTCAGGTGGGCCGAGGCTTTTTCCTTGGAGGTGAAGAAACCCGTGCATTCCAGCACCACGTCCACACCCAGCTCGCCCCAGGGCAGCTTGGCCGGATCACGATCCGCCAGCACGCGGATGCGGTCGCCGTTGACGACCATGTAATCGCCGTCGACCTCGACCTTGCCGGGGAAACGGCCATGCGCCGTGTCGTACTGGGTCAGGTGGGCGTTGGTCTTGGGGTCGCCCAGGTCATTGATGGCAACGATCTGGATGTCGTGCTTCTTGCCGTCTTCGTAGTGGGCACGCAGGATGTTACGGCCGATGCGGCCGTAGCCGTTGATGGCGACGCGAATGGTCATGCAGAATCTCCTTGATTACAAAACCTGTTCGACGGCGGCGGCCACGTGATCAGCCGTCAGCCCGAAATGTTTGAACAGCTCGCCCGCGGGTGCGGACTCACCGTAAGTATCAATGCCCACGACGGCGCCCGTCGTGCCCACGTATTTGTACCAGGTCGTCGTGCCGCCGGCCTCGACCGCCACGCGCGGCAGGCCCGCAGGCAGCACCGAAGCACGCCATTCGGCGTCCTGGGCATCGAAGATCTGGGTGCAGGGCATGGACACCACGCGGGTCGCCACGCCACGCGCGGCCAGACGATCCTGGGCCTGCAGGGCCAGTTCGATTTCAGAACCTGTGGCGATCAGCACGGCGCGCGCGCCCACCATGTCGCGCAACACGTAGCCGCCCCGGGCGATCGCGTCGGTGGTGGCGGCGTCGCGGGCGACGAACGGCAGATTCTGGCGCGACAGCAGCAGCGCCGAAGGCCCGCCGTCGTGCACGGCCATGCCCAGGCTGGCGGGGCGCGCCAGGGCGCATTGCCAGGCAACCGCCGTTTCGGTCGTGTCGCAGGGCCGCCAGACGTGCAGATTGGGGATCAGGCGCAGGCTGCCCGCGTGCTCGATCGACTGGTGGGTGGGACCGTCTTCGCCCAGGCCGATGGAATCGTGGGTAAAGACGTGCACCACGCGCTGCTTCATCAGCGCCGCCATGCGCAGGGCATTGCGGGAATAGTCGGAGAAGGTCAGGAAGGTCCCGCCAAAGGGCAGATAGCCGCCGTGCAGGGCTATGCCGTTCATGATGGCGGCCATGCCGAATTCACGCACGCCGTAATTGATGTGGCGCCCGGACCGGGGCCCCCCGTCGGCGCGACGCACGGGCTCGACGCCCTTCCAGTCGGTGAAATTGGAACCGGTCAGGTCGGCCGAGCCGCCCAGCAGTTCCGGCAGGATTTCCGCGAAGGCGGCGATGGCCTGCTGGGAGGCCTTGCGCGAGGCGATGGACTCGGCCTTGTCCTGGGTGGACAGGACGTAGGCCCGGGCGCGCTCGGCAAAATCGGCCGGCAGCTCGCCCGCCATGCGGCGACACAGCGCGGCCGCCAGTTCGGGATAGGCCTCGGCGTAGCGGTCGAAGCGCGATTGCCATTCGGACTGCAGGTCCGCGCCGCGCGTACGGCCGTCCCAGTAGTGGTAGACCTCGCGCGGGATCTCGAAGGGCGGATGGTTCCAGCCCATGGCCTTGCGCGCAGCGGCGATTTCCTCGGCCCCCAGGGGCGCGCCATGCACCTTTTCGGAACCGGCCTTGGTCGGGGCGCCGCGACCGATGACGGTGCGGCAGCAGATCAGGGTCGGGCCCTGGCCGGCGGCGGCGTGCGCGCGAGCCTGGACGATGGCGGCGTCGATCGCGTTCATGTCATGGCCGTCGACACCACGCAGCACGTTCCAGCCATAGGCTTCGAAGCGCGCCGGCGTGTCGTCGGCGAACCAGGACTGGACTTCGCCGTCGATGGAGATGCCGTTGTCGTCGTAGAACACGATCAGGCGCGACAGGCCCAGCGTGCCGGCCAGCGAGCAGGCCTCGTGCGAGATGCCTTCCATCAGGCAGCCGTCACCGACGAAGGCGTAGGTGTCGTGGCCGATCAGTTCGTGCCCGGGGCGATTGAACTCGCCCGCCAGCAGCGACTGGGCGAGCGCCATGCCGACCGCGTTGGCCAGCCCCTGGCCCAGCGGGCCGGTGGTGGTCTCGACGCCCGGCGTGATGCCGACCTCGGGGTGGCCCGGAGTGCGCGAATGCAGTTGGCGGAACTGGCGCAGTTCTTCGATCGGCAGGTCGTAGCCGGACAGATGCAGCAGCGCATAGATCAGCATCGAGCCGTGGCCGTTGGACAGCACGAAGCGGTCGCGGTCCAGCCAGGCGGGGTCGGCCGGGTTATGACGCAGATGCCGCGTCCACAGCACGTGGGCGATGTCGGCCATGCCCATGGGTGCCCCGGGGTGCCCGGAATTGGCTTGTTGGACGGCATCCATGGCCAGGACGCGAATGGCATCGGCCATGGAAGGATCGGGGGCGGGCAAAGCGCTCATAGGGTCTTGGGGGGCAAGCGCCGCTCGACCGAAGCCATGGCCTCACCGCATACAGAATCACAAAGCTATGGATTTTACCACCCCGCCCGATCCGGTTTATAGTCCCCCGCACCCGCCCAATGGTCATGCCATGTCCCCACCCCGTTTCTTCTGCGAAACCCCGCTGGACGCCGGCGGACGCATCGAACTGCCGACCGCTCTGGCACATCACGCGCTGCGTGTGCTGCGGCTCACGGACGGCGCCCCCATCGTCCTGTTCGACGGCCGGGGCGGCCAGTATCCTGCCGTCCTGCACGTCGAAGGCCGGCATGCCCTGGCCGCCCTGGGCGCGCACGAGGCCGCCGACAGCGAACTGCGCGGTCGCCTGGTCCTGATCCAGGGGCTGGCCTCGGGCGACAAGATGGACTGGATCGTGGAAAAGGCGGTCGAACTGGGCGTGGCCGAGCTGCGCCCCGTCGCAGCCGAGCGCAGCGTCCTGCGCCTGTCCGGCCCCCGCCTGGACAAGCGCCTGGCGCATTGGCGCGCCATCGCCCGGGCGGCCAGCGAGCAATGCGGCCGCAACCGGCTGATGCTCGTCCACCCGCCCGCGCCGCTGGCGGCCTGCCTGGAGGCGGTGGACGGCCCGGCGCTGTTCTGCCATCCCGAAGGCTTGCTGGATTTCCGCACGGCCCTGGCGGACGTGCGCGACGGGCTGACGCTGATGGTCGGCCCCGAGGGCGGCTGGTCGCCGGAGGAACTGGCCCTGGCGCAACGCCGGGGCCTGACGGGCGTGCGCTTCGGCCCCCGGGTGCTGCGCACCGAAACAGCCGGCCTGGCGCTGGCGGCGGCGGCCACGGCACTGCTGGATTGGTAGAAAAAACGGCGCCGAGGCGCCGTTTTTTCTACCCTTGTGGAGAAATCAGGATTCCTCGCGGCCGGAATACGGCGTGGGATCGACGCCCGGCTCGGGCTCGGGATGCGCGCCGGCATGCTGGATGGCGTAGGCAAAGCGGCGTTCGTTGTTCTGGCCGAATTCCACCACGTCGTTGCACACGGCCTGGATGGCCTGGGCGTCCTCGACCAGCGCCGGGTCGCCGGAATGCAGGTGCCGGAACCACAGGAACAGGCCCTCCTTCTGGTCGGTCAGCGTGTCGCACAGGCCGTCGTACAGCGCGTCCAGGTTGCCGCCGAAGTATTCCGGGTAGTCAATGGCCTTGACCACGGCCCGAAGCACCGCGGAACGGTTGCGCGCCCGGTCGCAATCGACGACGAAGGCGGCCAGACCGGCCTCGGTCGCAGCTTCCAGGGCTTCCTGTTCGCTCACCGCCTGGGCATCGACGATGCCCTGCGTCAGCATTTTTTTGATCTGGGCCGGACTCATGCGGACCACTCCTTGAAAAACGCGATGACTTTTTCAGCCTGATTCAAACTGTCTGCCCTGCCCAGCGCAATCAGGCTTCGGGTGTAGCCGGATTCAAACAATAAGTAGGACGCCAGTGCGCCACCCCCTGCCTCGATTCTGCGCGGCGAAACGCCCAGTACACGAAACAGGGTGCGCACAGCGCCCGGCAATTCATCCAGATGATCCAACGCCAGCTCGTCCAGGGACCGGCTGGGCGCGATCATCAGGGTGTGGATGGGTCGCAGTGACTCGCTTTTTAAACGATTTGCAGGGATTCGTGCAAGCAGGGCATTGATCCGCTCCATGCGCTCCATGTCCATGGACACGCCATCGAGAAAAATGTTCGACAGCGTGTGCCCCGCAATCTGGGCCAGATTGGGGTACGGCGGGTCCAGATCACGGATGTCGGGGCTGGTTTCGTCGCTGTAATTGGTGCCGATGACGAAGATGCGCTCGGCCCCCAGATGGATGGCCGGACTGATCGGGGCCAGTTGGCGCATCGAGCCGTCGCCGCACCAGAGCGTGCGCCCGCCCATCAGGATGGCGCGTGCGGGAAAGACGAAGGGAATGGCGCTGGAGGCCATCAGATGGTCCACACCGATCGAACACGTCACGGCACGCCGCAAGGTGCGCGACCAGGGCTGGATGCTCTGCCGGGCCTGATAAAAGGTCAGGTGCTCACCCGTGGTGTAGGCCGTCGCCGTGATCGCCAGGGCGCTCAGGTGGCCGCGATCCAGATTGGTCTGCAGGCGGGAAAAGTTCAGGGTGCGGCTCAACAGACCGGCCAGGGGCTGATTGTCCAGCAGGGAATGCGGCGCGTAGCGGGACAGTTGCGGCCTGATCCAGCCCAGACCCAGCATGCCCAGCCATTGCAGGCCGGTCCGCATCAGCCGCGCCGCGTCCGCATAATAAATGTCATGCGTACGCAGCGCCTGCCACAGGTCGCACAGGTGATCGACGGCACGATGCGGCTGGTGGGCGCGGCAGGCCAGGGCAGCGGCGTTGATGGCCCCCGCCGAGGTGCCGCAAATGATGTCGAAGGGATTACGAAAACCCGGTCTGCGATCCGGGTCCAGCAGTTCCAGCACGCCCGAGAGCACGCCGGCCTGGTAGGCGGCGCGGGCGCCGCCCCCGGTCATGACCAGGCCGACCCGGAGCCGGCCGCCCGCCCCCGCATCGGGAGCGCCGGACGTCACCGCAGAGGCGGGCTCGTCCAGCGATTCCTCAGGCGTGACGCGGCTTGTTGGCATCGACCACGGTCAGCGCGGTCATATTGACGATCCGGCGCACGGTGGAACTGGAGGTCAGAATGTGCACCGGCGCACTGGCGCCCAGCAGGAACGGGCCGACCGCCACATTGCCGCCCGCCGCCGTCTTGAGCAGGTTGTAGGCGATGTTGCCGGCATCCACGCTGGGGCAGACCAGCAGATTGGCCTCGCCATGCAGCGTGGTGGACGGCAGGATGCGTTCGCGCAGCGCCGGGTCCAGGGCGCAGTCGCCGTGCATTTCGCCGTCGATCTCGAGACCGGGGTCGCGTTCGCGCACCAGCGCCAGGGCCTGGCGCATCTTTTCGCCGGAGGACGAACTGCCGGTGCCGAAATTGGAGCGCGACAGCAGCGCGACCTTGGGTTCGATGTTGAGGCGGCGCATTTCCTCCGCTGCCATCAGGGTGATCTCGGCGATCTGGGCCGCATCGGGATTGTCGTTGACGTGCGTGTCCGCCAGCGCCAGGGTGCGCTCTTCCAGGAGCAGGATGTTCATGGCCGCATAGGTGCGGGCGCCGGGCTGCTGGCCCAGGACCTCGTCGATGAAGCGCAGGTGATTTCCATAGGACCCCACCGTGCCGCAGATCATGCCGTCGGCATCGCCCAGGCGCACCATCATTGCACCGATCAGGGTCAGGCGGCGACGCATCTCGACCCGCGCCATTTCCTTGGTGATGCCCCGGCGGCACATCAGTTCCCAGTACGTGTTCCAGTACTGGTGGAAGCGTTCGTCGTGCTCGGGGTTGGTGACTTCGACATCGACCCCCAGGCGAATCCGCAGGCCGTATTTTTCGATGCGATCGGCCAGCACGGCGGGACGGCCGATCAGGATGGGCTTGGCCAGGCGTTCGTCCACCACGATCTGCACCGCGCGCAGCACGCGTTCGTCCTCGCCCTCGGCAAACACGATGCGCGATTTGCCGCCCTCGCGGATCATGGCGCGCGCGGCCGAGAACAGCGGCTTCATGAAGGCGCCGGAATGGTAGACGAACTGCTCCAGCTGACCGGCGTAGCTTTCCAGGTCCGCCAGAGGCCGGGTGGCCACGCCGTCTTCCATGGCGGCCTGCGCCACGGCGGGAGAGATGCGCGCGATCAGGCGCGGATCGAAAGGCTTGGGGATGAAGTAGCTGGGTCCGAAGGACACGTCGTACAGGCCGTAGGCGGCCGCCACGATGTCGTTCTGTTCTTCCCGGGCCAGCTTGCAGATCGCCATGACGGCGGCTTTTTCCATGCCGCGCGTGATGGTGGTCGCCCCCACGTCCAGCGCCCCGCGGAAGATGTACGGGAAGCACAGCACGTTGTTGACCTGGTTGGGGAAGTCGGACCGCCCGGTGGCGATCACGGCGTCGGGCCGCACCGCCAGCGCGTCGGCCGGCAGGATTTCAGGATTGGGGTTGGCCAGTGCCAGCACCAGCGGGCGTGCGGCCATTTTTTCGACCATGTGGGGCTTGAGCACCCCGCCGGCCGACAGGCCCAGGAACACGTCGGCATCGCCGATGATATCGTCCAGCGTACGCGCGTCGGTCTTCTGCGCGAAGCGGGACTTCTTTTCGTCCATCAGGACCGTGCGGCCTTCGTAGACCACGCCCTCGATGTCGGACACCCAGATGTGCTCCAGCGGCAGACCCATGTCCATCATCAGGTCCAGGCAGCCCAGGGCCGCTGCGCCGGCGCCGGACACCACGACCTTGACCTTGGAGACGTCCTTGCCGACGACCTCCAGGCCGTTGATGAAGGCGGCGGTCACGCAGATGGCGGTACCGTGCTGGTCATCGTGGAAGACGGGGATCTTCATGCGCTCGCGCAGCTTCTGTTCGACGTAGAAGCATTCCGGCGCCTTGATGTCCTCGAGGTTGATGCCGCCGAAGGTGGGCTCCAGGCCCGCGATGATGTCCACCAGCTTGTCCGGATCCTGCTCGTTGATCTCGATGTCGAAGACGTCCAGGCCGGAGAATTTCTTGAACAGCACGGCCTTGCCTTCCATCACCGGCTTGGACGCCAGGGGGCCGATGTTGCCCAGGCCCAGCACGGCCGTGCCGTTGGTGATGACGCCGACCAGATTGCCGCGACCGGTATAGCGGAAAGCGTTATGGCTGTCGGCGACGATTTCCTCGCACGCGGCGGCGACCCCGGGCGAATACGCCAGCGCGAGATCCCGCTGGTTCGAAAGCTGTTTGGTGGGGGTGACCGAGATTTTCCCGGGACGGCCGTGCTCGTGATATTCGAGCGCTGCGGCGCGCAAGGATTCGTCCATGATAGAAGCAGCCTTGATACGTGATGGTAATGGGCAGGTGTGCTGCCGACCATTCTAGCCGCTTGCGCCGCCCCGCGGCATGGCGCGGGGCGCATGTGGATCATATGGGCCGGCGCACGCCCCGGCCGCGCGAACGGCACGGGCCGGAAATGCGTGTGAGCAGGCCCTAGAATCGCTGGCCCTGTTCCGGGAAGACGCCGTCGGGGTCGAACAGGGCGCGCACGGCCTGGTCCATGTCCCCCGCCGCCGCATCGGTGCCCGGACGGTGTCCATAGCGCAGTTCGTAGGGGCGTTCAGCCGGAGACCCGGCGCGTTCGTCGAAGACCAGCCATTCGACCCAGCCCAGTTCACCGCCGTGGCCCAGCAGCAGATGCGCCAGATTGATGGTGCCGCCGGCCGCCGGCTGCAGCGCGTCCAGCCGGTAGCGGCCATTCCACAGGCCATCGACCCGCAGTTCGTCAGCGGCGGGCGCCGAGGCGAGTTCGAACAACCGGGGGATCATGCCCTGGACGCGCAGATTGTCCAGCGGTTTGCGGTTGTCCACCCCGAAGGCGCCCAGATTGGCCTGGGTGCCATCGGCCAGCAACACCATCGCATGCACCAGGCCGCTGGCGGCCGTGCCGCCACAATCCCAGTCGCAGCCACGCCGGTCGGCCAGCCAGGCCGCCACCGTCAGATGCGGCGGCTGGTCGCGAAACTGCGGCAGGCCGGCCTGCTCCAGCTCGCCGATCAGGCAGCCAGGCTGCACGAACCACCGCGGATCATCCGGCCCCAGGCGCTCGCAGCGCGCCATCGCGGCCCCCGGCTCGACCCACAGCACGGGGCTGTCGTCCAGCCGGTCGGCCAAGGGCATGCCGTCCAGGGCCAGCGTGACGCCGTGCTCCACGCACAGGGATCGGGCGTGATAAACGTCCTGCATGTGCCCCGGGACCAGCCGGGCGCTGCCGGCTTCCGAGGCAAAGTCGTATACCGTGCCCTGCGCAACACGGCGCAGGCGCGCCAGAAAGGTTTCCCAGGGGGATCGTTCCGTACGGCGGCCGACCAGGAAGGCACGGCGCGAGGAAGACTGCATGGCGGGACTCCGGGGGCGAAGGTCTACAATCGGGCTTTCATTCCGAACAGCACTGCAGGGTTGCACGATGGTCCGACTGGCCGACAGAACCGAACGCACGGCGCCATTCTACGCCGTAGAAGTCCTGAAACAGGCACAGGCCCTCGCGGCCCAGGGGCGCGACATCATCAGCCTGGGCATCGGCGAACCCGACTTCACCGCCCCCGCGCGCGTCCTGGAAACCCTGAATCGGGCGGCCGACGCCGGCCTGAGCGGCTACACCGCGCCCGCCGGCATCCCGGCGCTGCGAGAAGCCATTGCCCACTACTACGGCACGCATTTCGGCGCATCCGTGGACCCGGCCCGCGTCCTGATCACATCGGGCGCCTCAGGCGCCTTGATGCTGGCGGCAATGGCCCTGATCGATCCGGGCGATGAAGTCCTGATGCCCGACCCGTCCTACCCCGCCAACCGCAATTTCATCACGGCCGCCGGCGGGATCACGCGCCTGGTGCCGACCACGGCGGAACACCGGTATCAATTGAGCCCGGAGGACATCGACACCCACTGGGGGCCGACCACGCGCGGCGTGCTGATCGCCTCGCCCAGCAACCCCACCGGCACCTCGATGCCGCGCGAGGCCCTGCGCGACCTGATCGCCGCCGTCCGTGCGCGGGACGGCTTCGTCATCCTGGACGAGATCTACCTGGGCCTGTATTACGACGAGCCGCCGCACAGCGGCCTGACGCTGGACGATGACCTGCTGGTCATCAACAGCTTCTCGAAATACTTCCACATGACGGGCTGGCGGCTGGGCTGGCTGATCGCGCCCGAATCCATGATGCCCGCCCTGGAGCGTCTGGGCGCCAGCCTGGCGATCTGCGCTCCGGCGCTGGCCCAGCATGCGGCGCTCAGTTGCTTCGAACCCGAGGTCATGCAGATCTACGAGCACCGGCGCCTGTCCTTCAAGGAACGGCGCGACTTTCTGCTGCCCGCCTTCGAACGCCTGGGCCTGCGCGTGCCTGCCGCCCCGGACGGTGCTTTCTACATTTTTTCCGACATCCGCGAACTGGACATGGACAGCACGGAATTCTGCCGGCGCCTGCTGCACGAAGCCGGGGTCGCCGCCGTGCCGGGGCTGGACTTCGGCCAGGCCCATGCCCGGCATACCGTGCGATTTTCCTACGCCACCGGCCTGGACCGCCTGCATGAGGCCATCGACCGGATGGCGACGTTCCTGGGGAACCGCTAGCCCCTCGGCCCAAGCCCGCCCGGCACTCAGTCCTTGGGCGGAAGCCCCGAGGCCAGGGCGATGCGGCGGCGTTCCGCCAGCACCCGGGCGCCATAGCCGCCATCACTGGGCCCGGTCGCGCCGACATAGCAGGCCAGGCCGCCCTCGATGCCGCCCCGCCGGCGGACGCAATCGGCCAGGATCTGCGCCCCGACGCGGATGTTGACCACCGGATCGAACGCCGCCGCCGACCCGCCACTGGGCCGCAGCTTTTCCCGGTGCACTC
Source organism: Castellaniella sp. (assembly GCF_049650445.1). Taxonomy (GTDB): domain Bacteria; phylum Pseudomonadota; class Gammaproteobacteria; order Burkholderiales; family Burkholderiaceae_B; genus Castellaniella. Next base: position 98,108 of record NZ_JBASAD010000037.1, read on the forward strand.
TGGTCATGACCTGCATCAGGCCCTGGGCGCCCACGGCGCTCTCGACGAAAGGGTTGTAGCGCGACTCGATGGCGATCACGGCCAGCAGCAACTGCGGGTCCAGCTTCTGCTCGCGCCCCACCTCGAAAGCGGTTCGGATCAGGGCGCCCGCCACGCTATTGGCAATGCGATATTTGCGCGCCAGATAGCTGCGCAGCGCATGCAACTGAGATTGGGTCACGCCCTGGATCGGCTGATCGCGCAGGCTGGCCGCCAGGGCGCCGGCGAAGGTCATGCGCCCGGTCTCGGCCACAGCCGCCGGGTTGGCCTGGGCCGTCTGACCAGGCTGTCCGGATTGATCCGCCGGCTTCGCCTCGGTGCCAGCAGCAGTGTCAGTGTTAGGGGCCGGCACAGCGGCCGCGTCCGGCGCCCGGGCCGTCGGCGGCAGCGCCCAATCCGACACCTCGCCCTCGTCGTAGGCGGTATCGCCGGCACCATCGGCCTGGAACATCGCCAGCACGACCTCGTGCAACTGCTGCGACTGCTGGCGCATGGATGGCAGCACCAGGCTCAGGCCCAGCGTGGTGAGCACGGCCAGCCCCAGGTAAATGGCGCTGACGTGAACGAATTCTCCGACGGGCCGCAGCACGGCATGCACGCCGTGCCACAGCTGTTCAGGCACGGAGCGCATGAGCACCTCCGGAAACCGCCCGGGCGGGGGGAATGGTAATCTTGGGCACGACGCCACTGTAACCGATCAACGACACTGCCGTGAAATACCGCGACCTCCGGGACTTCATCTCCCAACTCGAACGCCAGGGCCAGCTCAAACGCATCGCGCACCCCGTTTCCACCGCCCTGGAAATGACCGAAATCAGCGACCGGGTCCTGCGGGCCGCTGGTCCTGCCCTGCTGTTCGAACACCCGACGCACGCCGGCCAGGCCTGCGGCACCCCGGTGCTGACCAATCTGTTCGGCACGCCCCAGCGCGTCGCCTGGGGCATGGGCGCCGAAGACGTCTCCGCCCTGCGCGAGACCGGCGAGCTGCTGGCCTCGCTGCGCGAGCCCACGCCGCCCCAGGGCATGCGCGATGCCCTGTCCAAGGTCTCCATGCTGAAGGCGGCCCTGTGGGACATGAACCCCCGGCAGTTGCGCGCCCCGCCCTGCCAGGAAGTCGTCATCGAGGCCCAGGACGTGGACCTGAACGCCCTGCCTCTGCAAAGCTGCTGGCCGGGAGACGTGGCCCCGCTGCTGACCTGGGGTCTGGTGATCACGCGCGGCCCGCGCGCGCGCCGCCAGAATCTGGGCATCTACCGCCAGCAACTGATCGGCCGCAACAAGCTCATCATGCGCTGGCTGTCGCATCGCGGCGGCGCGCTGGATTTCCGCGACCACGCTCTGGCCCACCCCGGCGAGCCCTTCCCGATCGCAGTCGCGCTGGGCGCCGACCCCGCCACCACGCTGGCGGCCGTCACCCCCATTCCCGACAGCCTGTCTGAATATCAGTTCGCCGGCCTGTTGCGCGGTTCCCGCACCGAACTGGCGCCCGCGCTGGGCAGCGGCCTGTCGGTGCCGGCCCACGCCGAAATCATCCTCGAAGGCCACATCCTGCCGGCCTCGGACCCGCGCGCGCGGCGCCCCGACGTGCCCGAAGGGGTCGCCCCGCCGCCGGACACCGGCTACGAGATGGCCCTGGAAGGCCCGTACGGCGATCACACCGGCTACTACAACGAACAGGACTGGTTCCCGGTCTTCACGGTCGAGCGCATCACCCATCGACGCAATCCCATCTATCACAGCACGTATACCGGCAAACCGCCCGACGAACCCGCCGTCCTGGGCGTGGCCCTGAACGAGGTCTTCGTGCCGCTGCTCAAGCGCCAGTTCCCTGAAATCGTGGACTTCCACCTGCCGCCCGAAGGCTGCAGCTACCGTCTGGCCGTGGTCTCGATCCGCAAGCAGTATCCAGGCCACGCCAAGCGCATCCTGTTCGGCCTGTGGAGCGTGCTGCGCCAGTTCATGTACACCAAGTTCATCGTGGTCGTGGACGAGGACATCGATCCCCGGCAATGGTCCGAGGTCATCTGGGCCATGACCACGCGCATGGATCCGGTGCGCGACACCCTGCTGGTGGACAACACGCCGATCGACTACCTGGACTTCGCCTCGCCCGTCTCCGGCCTGGGCGGCAAGATGGGGCTGGATGCAACCAATAAATGGCCGGGCGAGACGGACCGGGAATGGGGCCGCCCGATCCAGATGGCGCCCGAGGTCAAGCAGCGCGTGGACGAAATGTGGGACAGCCTAGGTCTGTAGCTCAGGCATCCGGATCGCGGCTCCGGCGCTTGCCCAGCCACACCAGGCCGGCGATCAGGGCCGTCTTCAGGGCGATGCCGCGCCGCTGGCGGTTGGTCACCACCGAGGTCAGCAGGGACAGCAGCACGGGATAGCGGCGCAGGGCCTGCAGTCCGCCGCCCAGCCAGCCCAGGCCGAACGATCCCAGGCGGTCGCGCACCTGGGCCGCCAGGGCCTCCGGCCGCAATTCGCCGGCCAGCCGGCAGGCACCGCGCCGGACGGCCAGGCGTTCGTAACCGGCACGCATGCGCAGCAGCTCGATGCGCATGCGGCGATCCGCAGCGGATTCTCGCTTGGGGCGGCCTGGGCGATCTCCGAGACGTGTGCTCATAAATCCCCCGTGCGGCCTGCGTCCACGTCGCGGCCTGCATGCCGCTCCGATTCGTCTGGCACAGGGCCGTCCGCAAGGACGGCCCTGAGTCCCGCCTCATCCTCGCGCAGCACCTCGACCGTCACGGAGAACGGGTCCGGATCGTGTTTCAAGCGATGGATCAGCCAGCCGGCCAGCCCCCCGCCCAGCACTGCATACAACAGCGCCAGCAGGCCCAGGGCCAGAAAACGGGATTCGGTCGGCCAGAAATACAGCGCCAGGGCCAGCGTGGCCACCAGCAGCGCCAGCAGCAGAAAAACGGCCGCCGCCAGCAGCGCCGCCAGGCGTAACAACAGGCGGTCGCCGGCGTCCCGGGCCTCCAGCCCGAAAAGTTCCAGGCGCGTGCCGGCCAAGGCGGCCAACTGGGCGGCCAGGTCGGAGAACGCGCGGCTGATCGGTCCCATGAGGATCAGAATCAGCGGCGGGACAGCAGCGCGCCCAGCAGCAGACCGGCCACGCCGGCGATCCCGACAGCCTTCCAGGGATTGGCCTGGACGTATTCGTCGGTGTCATGAGCGACCTTGCGCCCCTGCTCCATCAGGCTGGCCTGGGTTTCGGACAGGGCCTCGCGCCCCTTATCCAGCGCCGTCAGCGCCCGGGCGCGCAGGTCGGCGGCCTTGTCCCCCGTGGCATCGGCCGCCTCGCGCAAGAGTTTTTCGGCCTGATCCAGACTGGACTTCAGGTCTTCAATCAACGCGTCTCCCGCGGATTGAGTGGCGATTTGCTTGCGAGTGGCCATGGACAACTCCTGTCAAACGGAATAAGGAACCTTCATCCTACATGATCCGGGAAAACCCGATGTATCAAAACATGAGACGCATGCGGCAGATCAAGACCGCAACCCCATCAATCCGTCTTCTGGCGCGTACCGAAGATGCGGTCCCCGGCATCGCCCAGACCGGGGATGATATAGCCGTGCTCGTTCAAGTGATCGTCGATGGAGGCGGTGTAGATGTGCACGTCGGGATGGGCGCGCTCGACGGCCGCGATGCCTTCGGGCGCAGCCACCAGCACCAGGGCACGCACGGTGCGGGCGCCGGCCTGCTTGAGCATGTTGATGGTGGCCACCATGGACCCGCCCGTGGCAAGCATGGGATCGACGATCAGCGCCAGACGCTGGTCCAACTGGCCGACGAGCTTTTCCAGGTAGGGCTGGGCCTGCAGAGTTTCCTCGTTGCGCGCGATGCCCACCGCGCTGACCTTGGCGCCCGGAATCAGCGTCAGCACGCCGTCCAGCATGCCGATACCGGCGCGCAGGATGGGCACCACGGTGACTTTTTTCCCGGCCAGCTTCTCGACGTCGATCTCGCCCGCCCAGCCGTTGATGCGCGCGGGCTCCAGCGGCAGGTCCTTCGTGGCCTCGTAGGTCAGCAGCGCACCAATCTCCTGAGCCATTTCGCGGAAATTCTTGGTGCTGAGGTCCGCCCGCCGCATCAGGCCCAGCTTGTGACGGATCAGGGGATGGCGGATTTCATGAATGGGCATGGCGGCTCGATCGTCCAGGACAGGTTGGCATGCAGTGTAACTCGCCGGACACCAGGCCAGGCCCCTAGAAAACCTCGAACAGCGCAGCCGCCCCCATGCCCCCGGCAATGCACATCGTCACGACGGCGTACCGTGCCTTGCGGCGCCGGCCTTCCAGCAGCACGTGACCCGCCAGCCGGGCGCCCGTCATGCCGAAGGGATGACCGAGGGCAATGGCCCCGCCATTGACGTTCAGCCGTTCCGAGGGAATGCCCAGACGCCGCTGACAATAGAGCGACTGGGACGCGAAGGCCTCGTTGAGTTCCCACAGGTCGATGTCCTCGATCTTCAGCCCGTGCCGCTCCAGCAGACGCGGCACGGCGAAGACCGGGCCGATCCCCATTTCATCCGCCTCGCAGCCCGCAATGGCGAAGCCCCGGAAGGCCCCCAGAGGCGACAGGCCCAGACGCTCGGCTTCCCGGGCCTCCATCAGCACGCAGGCCGAAGCTCCGTCCGAAAGCTGAGACGCATTGCCGGCCGTGACGAATTGATCCGGCCCTCGGACCGGAGCCAGCGCCGCCAGAGCCTCGTAGGTCGTGCCGGGCCGGTTGCAGGTATCGGCCGCCACCGTGACCTCACGGTGGCTGACCACCCCGGTCGCCTTGTCGACGACGGCCATGGTCGTCGCACACGGCACGATTTCCTCGGCATACCGGCCCGCCTGCTGAGCCTCGTGGGCACGGCGCTGGCTTTCGACGGAAAAGCGGTCCTGGTCCTCGCGGCCGATGCCGTAACGCGCCGCCACGATGTCGGCGGTTTCCAGCATGCTCATGTACAACGCCGGGTAATGCGCTTCGATCCAGGGGTCCAGTGTCGGGTCCGGCGCGCCCTGCGCGGGCCGGCGCAGCAGCGAGATGCTTTCGGCACCGCCGGCGACGACCGCCTGGGTGCCGCCGGCGATGGCCCCCGCCGCTGCGGCAATCGCCTGCAGGCCCGAGGCGCAGAACCGGCTCACGGTCTGCCCCGCCACCGAGACGGGCAATCCGGCCCGGATGGCGGCTTGGCGGCCCAGGTTGCGGCCCGTGGCGCCTTCGGGATAACCGGTACCCAGGATCACATCCTCGATCCGTCCCGGATCGATCCCGGCGCGATCCACGGCCGCCCGCACGGCGAAGGCGGCCAGCGCCGGCCCCGGCGTCAGATTGAATTCACCCCGATGCGACTTGGTGAGCGGCGTACGCGCGGTGGCAACGATGACGGCTTCACGCATGGAGACTTCCTTCAGATCCGGTTCAGACTGGCAAAATCGCGGTTCTGCTCGACCAGTTGCAGCAACAAGGGCGAGGGCTGCCAGAACAGCGGGTCGTCCTGGGCGTACGACCGGATGTCGGCCAGGATCGCCGCCAGCCCCACGGTATCGCCGTAGTGCATCGGCCCGCCCAGATGCCGCGGAAAACCGTAGCCATGCAACAGCACGGCATCGACGTCCAGCGGGCGCAGCGCGATGCCTTCATGCACGACGTTGGCGCCCTCATTCACCATCGCAGCCATGTAGCGGCGCACGATTTCCTGTTCGTCGAAGGCGCGCGGCGTCGCGCCCGCACGGGCACGCTCGGCCTCGACGATGGCCAGGACCTCGGGATCTTCGGTCCCGACGCGCGCACCCGGTTCATAGAGGTACCAGCCGCGCCCGGTCTTCTGCCCGAACCAGCCTCGTTCGCACAGGCGGTCGGCGATCTGCACGTAGCGCGCACGCGGATCACGCGTCGCCGCCTGGCGCTTGCGCATGGCCCAATTGATGTCGCCGCCGGCCAGGTCATAGACCTGGAACGGCCCCATGGGAAAGCCCAGGCCGCGCACGGCGGCGTCGATGGCGTAGGGCGAGGCGCCGTCCTCCATCATGACGTTGGCCGCCTGGCGGTAAGCAGCCAACATCCGGTTGCCGATAAAGCCGTCGCAGATCCCGGCGCGCACCGGAATCTTGCCCAGCCGCTTGGCCAGGTCAAAGGCGCTGGCGACCACGTCGGCGGCGACCTTCGCGGGCACGACGATCTCCAGCAGTTTCATCACGTGGGCGGGCGAAAAGAAATGCAGGCCGATGACGTCGGCGGGCCGCGAGGTGCCGGCCGCGATGACGTCCACGTCCAGGTAGGACGTATTGGTGGCCAGAATGGCGCCCGGCCGGCAAACACGGTCCAGTTCAGCAAACACCGCCTGCTTGACCGCCATGTCCTCGAAGGCGGCTTCGATCACCAGATCGACGTCCCGCAGCGCGGCATAGTCCGCCGAGCCGTCGAAGCGCGCCAGCGCGGCGTCGCGGTCTTCGGCCGGCAGGCGCTTGCGCGCCACCAGCCCGTCCAGGATCGCTTCGACGTTGGCGCGACCCCGCTGGACCCCGGCGGCGTCGCGCTCCACCTGGGTGACCTGATAGCCGGCTCGCAGGGCCGCCACGGCGATGCCCGCACCCATGGTGCCGCCGCCGACCACGCCGATGGCCCGGATGGCGCGAGGCACGGCCGCCTCAGCCTCCGGCACCCGGGCCACTTCGCCCTCGGCGAACGCCGCGTGGGCCAGCCCGGCGCGCCGCGCGTCATCCATTTCATCCGGAATCATCGGATCGGACATACTCGGCCTCAGTCGGGAATGACGGCGGTGACTTCGATCTCGACCTTGGCGCGGTCCTCGATCAGTGCGGCGACTTCGACGGCGGTCATGGCGGCGTTGAAGCTGCCGATGAGCTCGCGAAACGCCTTGCCGATCTCCGGATAGGCCGCGACGTATTCATTCTTGTCGGTCACGTACCAGGTCATGCGGACGATGTGTTCGGGCTTGGCGCCGGCCTCGTGCAGCACTTCGACGATATTCTGCAGCGCCTGGCGCACCTGTCCGGCCATGTCGTCCGTATGGAACACGCTGTGAGCGTCCCAGCCGATCATGCCCGCCACGAACACCATGCGGCCGCGCACGGCCACGCCATTGGAATAACCCTTGGGACGCGGCCAGCCGGGAGGAAGCAGGATTTGCATGAGAATTCTCCTTATCGAAACAACGAAACGAAACTACAGCCTAAAGCGGGAAAGTGGGAAAAATGGCCCCTGGGCGCTGCCTCAGACCGCCGGGGTGGACGCCGCCAGTGCGGCACGCACGTCCTCGGGCAAGGCGATGGCGCGGTGCGCGTCCAGATCCGTAAACACCAGAACCTGACGCGAAGCGACCCGCAGAACCCCGTCTCCACGGGCCTCCAGCGCCAGCGTCAGCGACTTGCCACCGATCCGTTCGACGGCCACGCTGAACGTCAGGGTCTCCCCCATCCGGGCGATGGCGCGAAAATCGCATTCCAGACGCACGATGGGCAGGCCGATGCGGCGCGGCCCCAGCATGTCCGCATAGGAAATACCCAGCCCTTCGGTGAACCAGTCCTCGACCAGTTGATTGAACAGCACGAGGTATTGGGGAAAGAACACGATGCCGGCCGGATCGCAATGCGAGAACCGGATCCGGTAATCACGTTCGAAGCGCGCAGCGGGCGGGCCGCCCGCGACATCCTGGGAAAGGCCGCGCGGCGCTTGCATCGACGGGTCAGCCATCCTGCAACCTCTGCTTCAGTGCCTCGCGCGAAAGCGTGGCCATGCCCAGACCTTCCAGGCTGCGAGGCCCGCTGCGCAAGTCGCGCCCCAGGAAGGCGCCCACCAGCGCCAGCAAACCGTGCGCGACGGGCGCATCCACCCCCGCGTAGCGCGCCGCCGAGGCCAGGAAGCACAAGCCCGTCTCCGTATCCTCGGTGATGTAGCGGTGGCTGTACAAATCGATGTGCTCGCGCCAATCACCCGATTCGACCAGTTGCCGGTGCGAATCCCCGTACATCCAGCGGTCATTGAGATAGTGATCGGACAAGGGGTAGTGCGGACCCGCATAGTCCAGGGCTTCCCGCACCGCGATCCGCTCCTGATCCAGCCGATCCGTGACAGCGCGCACGGCCCGCTGCGTGCCTTCGTTGTGAATGTCCCAGCGCTCGAAGTGCTGCAACGGCGCCGCGTTCATGACCATCAGCGGCGGATGGATCACGGGGCCGGCATTCATCAGGGCGCCGGACAGCGCATCGCCACAGGCATGCACCGCAGGATAAGCCCGGCGGATCACCTCGATCGCATGCGCCTCCCGACGTTGCGGATAGACCCCGGTCGGCAGGCGCACGGCGCGCATGGTGATGCGGACCTCCCGGGGCCCCTGCTTGCGGGCCAGATAAGGCAGCGTGCCGGTTTCAGCCCAGGCCACGTCCGCCCGGCAGCCCGCCTCGCGCACGAGCCCCGCCATCACGTAGCTGCCGAACGTGCCTGGCGGCAGAAAAACCACCTGGCCGTCCGACAAATGCGGCGCCATGGCGCGGGCGATGTCCGCCTGCGCCGTGGCCGGCACCGGCGCCACGATGAGCTCGGCACCGCGCACCACCGGAGCGATATCGGCCGACACCTGGGCCAGCCGCACTTCGCGCAGTCCGGCCTGGTCTTTCAACAGCAGACCCTGCGCCGCTTCCGCCAGCGCCTGCGCATCGCGCCGCCACAAGCGGACCTCGTGCCCCGCTTCGGCCAGGTCGGCCGCTGCGGCGTAACAGCCATTGCCGCCACCCAGTATCGCAATCTTCATTGCACGCTCCTCTACCGATCCGGATCAGGCCGAGCCTGCAGCCGCCTGGATCGCCTTCTCCCGTGCGAAATTGCTTTCCATCTGGACCTTGGCCGTACGGTATTGCTTCGGCCACGCCACGCCGGCATAGCCGATCTTGGCCGCTTCGGTCAGCGTCCAGGCCGGATTGGCCAGGTGCGGACGCGCCACCGCGCACAGATCGGCCCGGCCTGCGGCCAGGATGCTGTTGACGTGATCGGCCTCGCTGATCGCGCCCACCGCGATCGTGGCAATGCCGACTTCCTGTCGAATCCGGTCCGCAAACGGCGTCTGGAACATGCGCCCGTAGGTGGGCTTTTCCCGCTTGCTCACCTGACCGGAGGACACGTCGATCATGTCGGCACCGGCCTGCTTGAAGGCGCGCGCGATCTCCACGGCGTCTGCGGGCGTGATGCCGCCCTCGACCCAGTCATGCGCGGAAATACGCACCGACATCGGCTTGTCCTGGGGCCAGACCGCACGCACCGCCTCGAAGACTTCCAGCGGATAGCGCAGCCGGTTGGCCAGCGAACCGCCGTACTCGTCCGTGCGCTGGTTGGTCAGCGGCGAGATGAAGGCCGACAGCAGGTAGCCGTGGGCGCAGTGCAGTTCCAGCCAGTCTGCGCCGGCCTCGTCGGCGGCACGCGCCGAATCCACGAACTGCGCCTTGACCGTCGCCAGTTCGGCCGGCGTCATGGCCCGCGAGACCTGGCTGACACCCTCCAGATATTGCTGCGGCGAGGCCGAGATCAGAGGCCAGTTGCCCTCGGTCAGGGGCTGGTCAATGCCTTCCCAGGCCAGACGCGTCGAAGCCTTGGCGCCCGCGTGACCGATCTGGATGCCGAACTTGGCATCGGTATTGTCGTGGATCCAATCGGCGATCCGCTTGAACGCCGCCGTGTGTTCCGGCTTGTACAGACCCGGGCAGCCCGGGGTGATGCGGCCCTCGGGGCTGACGCAGGTCATCTCGGCGAACACCAGGCCCGCGCCGCCCTGGGCGCGTGCGCCCAGGTGCACCAGGTGGTAATCGCCCACCGTGCCGTCCTCGGCCGAATACTGCGCCATCGGCGAGACCACGACGCGGTTCTTCAGCGTCAGGCCGCGCACCGTCCAGGGCGTGAACATCGGCGGCGGGACATGACCGGCGACTGCGGGCACGTTGGCGTGCTCGGCAAACCAGCGTTCGTAGCCTTCCAGCCATTCCTTGTCGCGCAGCCGCAGGTTTTCATGACTGATGCGCTGGCTGCGCGTCAGCATGGAATACATGAATTGCTCGGGCTCGAACTGGTCGCAATAGCGTTCGCCGCAGACCTCGAACCACTCCATTGCGTTCCAGGCCGCGTTCTGCAGGCGCAGGGTCTCGATGCGTCGGGCTTCCTGGTAGGCCGTCAGCACTTCGGGGATGTGCGCGGCATCGTCGCCCAGAAGCTGGAACTGGCGCGTGAGTTCGATCGCGTCCTCGATCGCCAGCTTGGTGCCCGAGCCGATCGCGAAGTGCGCCGTGTGCACCGCGTCGCCCATCAGCACGACGTGGCTGCCGTGCTTGTTCTTCAACCACCAATGCTCGCACACCACGCGCTGGAAGTTCAGCCACGCCGCGCCGCGCTGGTGACGCGCGTTGGTCATCAGTTTGGCGCCTTCCAGATTGCCCTCGTTGAACAACTGCTCGCAGAAAGCGATCGACTGCGGCTGATCGGCCTTGTCCAGACCGTGGGCTTTCCAGACGTGCTCGGGGCATTCGACGATGAAGGTGGTGGTGTTTTCGTCGAACTTGTAAATGTGCGCCTGGAACCAGCCGTGCTCGGTCTTGCGGAAGTCGAAGGTGAAGGCGTCGTAGAGCTTGTTCGTGCCCAGCCAGATGTAGCGGTTCGGGCGGACGACGATGTCCGGCTGAAAGACCTCGGCGTACTTGTCGCGCATCTTGGAGAAGATGCCGTCGCTGGCGATGATCAGGTCTGCGTCCGGATAGTCCTCGTCGGAGTCCACCTCGGTCTCGAAGACCAGCTTGACCCCCAGTTGCTCACAGCGCGCCTGCAGGATGTTCAGCAGCTTTTTGCGGCCAATGCCCACGAAACCGTGGCCGCCCGAGCGAATGGTGCGACCCTTAAAGAGCAGATCGATGTCGTCCCAGTGGTTGAAGGCTTCCTGGATCTCGTCGGCCGTCTCACGGTCCCACTGGCGCATATTGTCCATGGTCGCGTCGGAGAACACGACCCCCCAGCCAAACGTGTCATACGGGCGATTGCGCTCGACGACGGTGACGTCGTGCCCCGCGTTCAATTTCTTCATGAGCAAGGCCAGATACAGGCCCGCGGGCCCACCACCGATGCAAACGATCTTCATCTCGTCTCTCCTGCTGTCGTAGAAAGAATTCCAGACGCCGGCACCTCTGCCGGTTCGGCCGAAACTCTAGGATTATTGTTTATTTCTATTTAATTTACTTATAAAGCAATTGCCTGTCAATCCATCATTCGGAATAAACATGCGCGCAGCGCCTCAGTCCTTGGTCGGAGGAACCGGCGATTCGCCGAAACCCACCTGGTGGTAATCGCGGTTGAAATACACCAGGCCTCCTCGCCCCGCACCGCGCTGGACGCCCTGGACCTCGCAGAGAAAGATGCTGTGCGAGCCGACCGTGCTGGTGTTCGTGATGCTGCAATCAAAGCTGACGAGGGCGCAGTCAAGCAGCGGACTGCCCGTGGCAAGCCGTCCCCACTGCACGCGGTCGAAGCGCTCGCTCATCGAGAATTCACGGTTCGCGAACAGAGCCGGCGCATCCTTGTTGCCTGCACCGAGAACGTTGACGCACAAGACCTCGTTACCCTCGAAGAACCGGTGCGCAAAAGACGAACGGTTCATGCACACCAGCAGCGTGGGCGGCTGGTCCGTCACGCTGCATACTGCGGTCGCGGTGAAGCCAGCCAGGCCGCAGGGGCCGTCGGTGGTGATGATGTTGACCGCGCCAGCCAGCATGGCCATTGCGTTGCGAAAGGCGTTGACGTCTGCCACGGCGTTCTCCTTGGGGGCGACCTGAGGGCGGCTAGCGCATGAAAAGGCCGCCGTTGACGTCCCAGGTGGCACCGTTGACGAAACCGGCATCCCGGGCGGCGAGCCGGACGACCAGATCGGCCACGAAGCGCGGATCTCCCAGGCGCCGCACGGGGATGCCCTGCACGATCTGTTCCAGCTTTTCGGGCGGGACGAGCGCATGCACCGAAGGCAGATCCATGGGGCCGGGCGAAATCGCGTTGGCGGTGACGCCGCGAGGCCCCAGCTCCCGCGCGAAAATCTTGGTGAGAGTGACGATCGCCCCCTTCGAGCATGCATAATGCGCCCCGGTGGCCGTGCCACCGTTCTGACCGGCCAGGGAGCCCATATTGATCAGGCGCCCATAGCCCGCCCGAGCCATGTGTGCCCCCACGACCTGACAGCCGAACAGCGTGCCGCGCAGATTGGTGGCCAGCACCGCATCGAACTCCTCGGGGCTGATGTCCATCACCGGCGTGGCCTTGGTCATGGCGGCATTGTTGACCAGGACGTGCAACTGGCCCCAGCGGTCCAGGGTGGCGGCCAGCGCCGCCTCGAAGTCCGGCTTGCGGGTGACGTCGAGCGGCAGGGGCAGCACCCGTTCGCCTCCGGCGTCGATGTGCGCCGCCGCCTGCTCTGCCAGGTCCAGCCGATGGTCGGTGATGACCACCTTGTACCCGGCCGCGTGCAACGCGTGCGCGATGGCCAGCCCCAACCCCTGGGCGGCGCCGGTCACGAGGGCGATCTGATCCATGATGTCTCTCCTGTGGGCTCGGAGCCCGGTATCAATCGATGACCAGTTCCCGGCCGATGCGGGCCTCGACACGCATGTACTTCCAAAGCTTGTGCGCGCCGTCGCCCACGGGCGTGACGCGGAACAGATTGCAGGCCGCAGTCACGGTATCGTAATCCGGCACGTCCGCCAGCACATAGGTGGTCCAGGGAAACTGGACCGAAGGGCCGACCATGATCTGGTCATCGTCCAGATTGCCCAGCACGCGCACGCCGGGCAGGTCCCGGATGCCACGCATCATGGCCAGAAAGGCCACCCACACGTCTTTCATGTCCTGCGCGCTGCCGTCCATGAAATTCTGATTGACGCCGATGCAGAACAGCACGCGCAGCGATTTTTTGTTTTCCATGACATTCTCCTGGGGAGGGATTGAAGTGGATGTGGATCAGAGATAACCGGGCAAAGGCGACAGACCAAAGAGCATGGCGCCCGCGTTCTGATACGTAATATCGCCCATGAAGGCGTGCTGCGTCACCATCTGGGCGTCGCGCACTTGCTGCGCCAGCGGGCTGGACTCGTACACCCCCGTCATGCCGCTGAGCATCTGGGCACGACGCGCCACGTCGGCCCCGACCCGCGAAGCGTGCGTCGTCGACAGGCGCAACATGCTGATCAGATGGTCTTCGGGCTTGCCGCCTGCCATGAGCACCTGCCAGACATCGTCGATCGCCTCGTAGAACCAGCTGCGCGCAGCGCGCAGTTCTGCCTCGATCTTCGCGACTTCGAGCTGCACGTAGACGCGATCCCCCAGATTGGGGGCGCCCGTCACGGACTTGCGGTTTCCGGCCATGCGCAGGACTTCGTTGATGGCCCCGCGTCCGATGCCCAACCCCACCACAGCCAGCACCTGCGCAGCGAACGCCAGGGCCGGATAACGGTACAGCGGCGTGTCCAGGGACGAGGCGCCGCCGCGCACGAAAGTCCAGTCATCAGGCACCACGGCGCCATCGACCACGAGATCGTTGCTGCCTGTTGCCTTCAGCCCCATGACGTCCCAGTTCGATTCGATGCGGGCCTGGTTCCGAAGCATGACGGCCATGCGCGGCAAGGGCGCCTGATCCTTGACGGCCGGAATGATGCCGACCCCGAGCACGTCCGCCCCCATGCTGCCGCTGGAGAACTGCCAGCGACCGGACACCTTGTGCCCCCCTTCGACCGCCTGGGCCGGCTGCGGCGGAAAGATCCCGCCGGCGAAGACCTGATCCACGCCGCCGCTCGCATACAGCTTTTCCAGGGTGGCAACCGGCAAGGCCGACAGGTAGACGGCGCCGATGCCGAAGCTGGCGACCCAGCCTGCGGAGCCGTCGGCCTCGGAAAGCAGTTCGATCAGGCGGCAGAACTCGGCGGGCGCGCACTCGTCCCCTCCGAAGCGCTTGGCGACCAGAGAGCGGTAGACGCCCAGGGCTTTGAAGCGGTCGATGATCTCCTGGGGAAGGTAGCCCAGTGTCTCGAATTCCCGGCGGCGCGCATGGACGTCTCGCAAAAGTTCCTCTAGCGCGGCCTGCTGCGGACGGACGCTTACAGGCAAAGAAGTCATGTCAGTCATCGTGTTGTCTCCATCAATCGGTTTTGCTTCGTGGGATGACGGCGGGACCGTTTCACGGGTCCGCGCGACTCAATTACTTCGATTTTCAATTGAATTGCGAACTAAATACCCAAAAAAAACGTTGAAAGACCGTGGGGTGACGCTGACGGCGTTTCTAGTCTTCTTTCTATGCTTCCCTTTCTATTCTTCTAAATAAATTCAAAATCATATATTTAGTTGTAATACTATTGAGCGGCACGCAACCCATCAATAGGGACTATCCCGAATCGGGCGAGCGGCCCGGCTCCGATCCGGGCGCACGCCGCCCGGCGGCCCCTCAGACCCTGCGCTTGCGGCTCGCCTGTAGGTTTTCCCAGGTCGTCGCGGTGACGCCGCGTTCGCGCAGCTTGTACTTCTGAATCTTGCCGTTCTCGGTGCGCGGCAGATCCTCCAGCACATCGACATAGCGCGGCACGGCGAAATGCGGCATGCGGTCCTCGCACCAGGCAATCAGCCCGGGCAGATCCAGGGCCTGTCCAGGCCGCACGACCAGCGCCGCCATGACCTCGTCCTCGGCCAGTTCCGAACCCACCGGATAGACCGCCACCGAAGCCACGGCAGGGTGACTGGACAGCACCTGCTCGACCTCGAAGGACGAGATGTTCTCGCCCCGCCGGCGGATCGCGTCCTTGATCCGGTCCACGAAGCGGAACGCACCATCGGCTTCCTGCAGCACCCGGTCGCCGGTATGGAACCACAGATTGCGCCACGCTTCGACCGTCTTCTCGGGCATGTTGAAATAGCCCGTGGCAAAGGCATAGGGCTCCTGCGCGCGCAGCAGCAGTTCGCCGGCCTGGCCGAGGGGCACTTCCACGTCGTTCTCATCGGCCACGCGCGCCTCGAAACCCGGCAGCACCCAGCCCATCACACCGCGTCGGGGCGAATCCAGCGCCGTCCCGATCACGAAATTCGTCTCCGTCGAACCAAAGCCTTCGAGCAGCCGCACGCCGGTGCGCTCCCAGAACGCTTCGTTGGACAGCGCAGGCACCCCGGGCCCGAGGCCGATACGCACGCGATGCCCCCGCTCGGCCGGCCCTTCAGGTTGAGCCAGCAGGATCGGCACCATGGCGCCCAGCAGATAGACCACGGTCGCGCCGCAGGCACTCATCGAGGCCCAGAAGCCCGAGGCCGAGAATTTCTGCTCGAACACCACCTCGCAGCCGGCCAGCGCGGCCTGGGCATAGGTATTGAGCGCATTGATGTGGAACAGGGGCAGCGTCGTGCACAGCACGTCGTCCCGCTGCACGCCCAGGACACGCAGCGTGTTCAGCCCCCACCAGTAATAGTGTGCGTGCGGGCACAGCACACCCTTGGACGGCCCCGTGGTGCCGGACGTGTAAAGGATCGCCAGGGTGTCGCCCGGTCCGACGTTCTCGGGTTCCAGGGCAGGCCCTTCGGACGGCCACGGCACGGCCGGAATCGAGCCGACGGCACTCGCCGCGTCACTGCCGTCCAGCACCCAGATCTGCCGCAAAGAAGTCTTGTCCAGATCCGCCGTGGCCAGCCGCTCCAGATACTGCGCCTCGATCACCAGCAGTTGCGCCTGGCTGTTGCTCAGGAAATATTCGATCTGCGGCCCCCGGGAGGCCGTGTTGATCGGCACGGAAACCGACCCCGCCCAACCGCAACCCAGGAACGTCTCCAGGACTTCGGCCCGGTTCGAGCTCATGATCGCCACGCGCTCTCCCCGGCTCACGCCTGCCGCGCGCAAAGCCCCTGCCCGACGCGCCGCGATGGGTGCGGCATCCGCATGCGCCCAGCGCGTTTCGCCCAGTTTCAAGGCCGGACGATCGGCGAACAGCGCCGCCTGCCGCAACAGCATCTGCGGGACCGTCCGGTGTTCGGGCGGCAGTTCTTCATTGGGTCTCATCGGCGCCTCCTCCCAGATAGGTCGCTCGCACTCGCGCATCCTCGGCGAGCGCAGCCGAATCACCCGACAGGGCGATCTCCCCCGTCTCGAGGACATAGCCAAAATCGGAACTTTCCAGCGCGGCACGGGCATTCTGCTCGATCAGCAGGATCGAGACGCCGTCTTCGCGCAGCGCACGGACGATAGCCAGGATCTCGCGCACGATCAGCGGTGCCAGTCCCAGACTCGGTTCGTCGAGCATCAGCAGGCGCGGGGCAGACATCAGCGCGCGCCCCACGGCCAGCATCTGGCGCTCGCCCCCGGACAAGGTATCCGCGCGCTGGGCACGGCGTTCGGCCAGCCGCGGAAAACGCGCATATACCGAATCCAGGCGGTCGCGCAGCGCCTGCGGCCGCAGTCGGCGCGAATACGCACCCAGGCGCAGATTGTCCAGCACCGACAGTTCGCCAAACAACTCGCGCGTCTCGGGCACCAGGCACAGGCCGCGCTCCACGCGGGCCTCGACGTCCAGCCCCCGCAAGTCCTCGCCCTCGAAACGCAAGACCCCGCGTGAAGGCAGCAGGCCCATCGCAGCCGCCAGCAGCGTCGTCTTGCCCGCGCCATTGGGGCCGATGACCGAGACGATCCGACCGGGATCCAGGGTGATCGACACCCCACGCACCGCCTCGACCCGCCCATATGCGACATGCAGGTCCCCAATTTCCAGCATCGGCGTACTGCTCATGTCGTTCCTCCCAGATAAGCCGTCTGCACGCGCTCGTCAGCGCGCACGGCGGCCGGCACGCCTTCCACGAGCTTGGAGCCGAAATTCATCACGACCAGCCGGTCCACCAGGTTCATCACAAAGTCCATGTCGTGTTCCACGATCAGAATGGTCACCCCCTCCTCGCGCAGCTTGCGCAACAGGTCGCCGAGCGCCTTTTTTTCGTTGCGCCGCAGACCTGCGGCCGGCTCGTCCAGCACCAGCAGTACAGGATCGGTCGCCAGCGCGCGCGCGATCTCCAGGATGCGCTGGGTCCCCAAGGGCAGGCTGCCCGCCATTTCATGGGCGCGATCGGCCAACCCGATCCGTTCGAGCTGATGCCGCGCCTCGTGCAGGATCTGGCGTTCTTCTTCCCGGTCCAGTCGCAACCCGGCGCGCAGGATGCTGGGCCGCGTCCTGGCGTGAACGCCCAGCGCGACGTTATCCAGCAGGCTCATGTGCGGACGCAGCTTCACGTGCTGGAAAGTGCGGCCCAGACCCAGGCGGGCAATTTCGAGCTGCAACATGCCGGTGATGTCGCGGCCCAGAAACTGGACCCGGCCGGAGGTCATGGCAGTCGTGCCGGTCAGCAGGTTGAACATGGTCGACTTGCCCGCGCCGTTCGGTCCGATCAGGCCCAGGATCTCGCCCGCGCTCAGATCGAAGCTGACGTCATTGACGGCCGTCAGACCGCCGAAGCGCTTGACCGCCCCCTGGACCGACAGGACAGGCGTGCCCCGCGCCGGCATGGTGCGGTTCGGCAAGGGTTGAGCCGGCGCCCGCATCGCCGCGGCTTTCCGGCCCAGGCCATGACGTCGGCCCCAGCGGCGCACGAAGGACATCAGACCGCCCCGGGCGAAATGCAGCAGCGCGATGAACAGGGCGGAAAACACGATGGCGTCGAGCTGACCGGACTGCTTCGTCAACAAGGGCAGGATGTCCTGCAGGGCGTTCTTGAGGGCCAGCACCAGACCCGACCCGACCAGGGCGCCGGCCAGGCTGCCCAGACCGCCCGACACTGCCATCAGCAGGTATTCGATGCTGGCATGCACACTGAACGGCGAGGGACTGACGAAACGGTTCATGTGGGCATACAGCCAGCCTGCCAGACCAGCCAGCAGCGCGGCCGTCACGAACAGGGACAGGCGCAGCCGGTAGGCATCCGCCCCGACACTGGCCAGCAGGGTCGAGCCGCCGCGCAAGCCCCGGATGGCACGGCCCGGGCGGGAATCGAGCAGGTTGCGGCTGAACAGGAACGCCAGGCCCACGACCGCCCAGACGAGGTAGTACATGGCCTGCGGCTCCAGCAGCGACCAGCCGCCGACGTGCACGGGCGGAATGCCCGACAGGCCGGTATGCCGGCCCAGGGCATCGATATTGCCGAACAGCAGGGAAATGGACAGGCCCCAGGCGATCGTCGACAGGGCCAGGAAATGGCCGCCCAGACGCAGGGTGAGCGCGCCGATGGCCAGAGCGGACAGCCCCGTCAGCAGCAGCGCGAACGGCAGGCCCAGCCACGGCGACAGCCCGTGGACCGTCGTCAGCCAGGCACTGGCGTAGGCGGCGACGCCCACGAAAGCCGCCTGGCCGAACGAGGTCGCGCCGCCGACCCCGGTCAGCAGGACCAGGCCCAGAGCGACCAGCGCGCCGATACCGATCTCGTTGAACAACGAGACCGTGAAACTGCCCACGAAGAGCGGGAGAACCACCAGGCCGGCAAGCAGAACCGCCATCAGGATGCGGGGAGTGGACGGCTTCATTGATCAATCTCCTCGACTTCTTCTTCGTGGTGACGCGCCATGTAGGAACGCACCATCAGCACAGGGATCAGCAGGCTGAACACGATCGCGTCCTTGAGCGCACCGCTCCAGAAAGACGCGAAACTCTCGAACACCCCGACGGCCAGAGCCCCCAGGGCGGTGGCCGGATAACTCACCAGGCCGCCGATGATGGCGGCCACGAAGGCCTTCAGGCCGATGAGGAAGCCGGAGTCGTAATAGATGGTGGTGACGGGTGCGATCAGCACGCCGATGAATCCCGCCAGCAGGGACGCGGCGCCATAGGCCAGCATGGCGGTGCGGGCGGGCCGGATGCCCACCAGCCGTGCGCCCACGCGGTTGACCGCCGTCGCGCGCAGGGCCTTGCCCGTCGACGTCCGCTCGAAGACGAGGTAGAACAGGCCGCTGAGCACGATCGCCGTGCCCACCATCAGGGCCACCTGGCCGCTGATGTTGATGCCATCGCCCAGCGTGAAGCCGCCCGACGCCAGCGGCATCGTGCGCGAGCCCTCGGGACCGAAGAACAGCAGGCCCAGGCCCGACAGGAGAAAGCTCAGGGCGAGGGACACGATCAGCAGCACCAGCACCGAAGCATCCGCGATGGGCTGGAACACCACGCGCGCCAGCAGCGGCGCCATCGGCACCACCAGCAGCACCGACGCGGCGACCTGGACGAATGCCGACGTCCCGGGGCCCGCGGCCATCCAGGCGATTAGACAAGGTGCCAGCGGCAGCACGCCCCACAGCAGCACAGCGCGGGGAATATGGCGCAATTCACCCTTGCGTATCAGGCTGCCCAGCTCGGTGAGCAGGGCCACTGCGGCCAGCACGGCCACCAGACCAATGGTCGGCGGCATCTGACCCGCTTCGAAAGCCGCCAGGCTCAAGGCAGCGAAGGCCGCGATGTCGCCGAACGGCACGAAGACGACCCGCGTGACCGAAAAGATGAGCACCAGCCCCAGGCCCGCAAGCAGGTAGATGGCGCCGTTGGCCAGGCCGTCGATCCCCAGAATGAGGGCGATGTCCCATGTCATGATATGAAGTTCCTTTGTCTCATTGCCGCAGACGGCTTTTTATTGGCCCGACGGCGCCGGTTGCGCAGCCAGCTTCCACCGCCCGCCCTCCATTCGCACCATGACGACCGCACGTTCGTCCAGACCGTAGCGGCTGTCGGGCGTGAAGGTGTAGATGCCGTGCGTACCGGCCAGATCCCGTGTGGATACGATGGCTTCCTTGAGCGCCTGCCGATAGGCCGGAGTACCCGGCTGCTCGTCCTTCACCCGCGCGGCGGCATCGGCCAGCACGAGCAAGGCGTCGTAGGTATAGGCCGAGAACGCATCCACCGGCGGCGCGCCGTACAGCTTCTCGTAGGATGTGCGAAACGCCATCGACGCCTCGCGCACCGGATCGCCGGCCGGCAGTTGTTCAGCGACCAGTACGGGGCCGCTGGGCACTTCGAGCCCCTCGATCGAACGCCCGCCCACTCGCACGAAATCGGCGTTGATCAGGCCATGCGTGCCATAGATCCGCCCGGCATACTGGCGGTTCGCGAGCTCCAGATACGGCAGCGCGCCCGGCGTGCCGCTGTTGCCCGCGAAGACCGCGTCCGGCCGCTTGGCAATGATCTTCAGCACCTGTCCCGCCACCGACATGTCGCCGCGCGCATAACGCTCGTTGGCGACCACCTCGATGCCCAGCTCGCCCGCGCTGCGCACCAGCGAGTCATAGGCCAGGTCACCCAGGGCGTCCGAAAAACCGATGAACGCCACGGTCTTGACACCCGCGGCCTTCATGCGCTTGACCACGGCCGACACCATCAGCTCGAACGGCTGCGAAGTCGCGACCGTCCAGTCGTGCTCGGGCCCGGGCAGCGAAACCGGCGTGGGTGAGATCAACGGCGTTTTCAGTTCCTGGGCAACGGCGGCAATCGCCATCGCACCCGGAACGCCCGAGGTCCCGATGAGCACGTCCACCTTGTCCTCGTTCACCAGCTTGCGCGCATTGCGTCCCGCCGTGGTCGGGTCGGAGGCATCGTCCAGGACGATGAGTTCCACCCGGTGACCGGCGATCCCGGGGAACCGGGCATGGGCGGCGCGGACCCCTTTTTCATAGGGGATGCCCAGCGCCGAGACCGGACCGGACAGGGAACTGATCACGCCCACCTTCAGATCCGCCCCCCAGGCACTGGCCGTCATGCAGGACGCGCCCACCAGGAGCAGACCGCCCAGCATGCGCGGCAGACCGTCCATTTTCATCATCGGAATCATGTCTCTCTCCGGAAATCAGCAAGTACGCGCTCAGGCAACCGGCGGCGGCCAGGCCGCCGCCCCAGGGCTTTTAGGGAACAAGCTTCCAGCGACCCTTTTCGAGCCGCACCACCACGCGCGAACGTTCGTCCGTGCCGTAGGTCGTGTCCTCATGGAAGTTGTAGACCGCATGAGTCCCCACCAGCTCCTTGGTGCTCTTGATCGCATCGCGCAGCGCCTGGCGGAATTCCGGCGTACCCGGCTCGGCCTTGGTCGAAGCGCGCTTGGCGGCATCCAGGAAGATCAGCCAGGCGTCGAAGGAATAGGCGGAAAACGCGTCTTCGGCACGGGCGTCATTCGCCTTCTGGTAGGCGTCGCGATAAGCCAGCGCCACCTTGCGGATCGGGTTGCTCTCGGGCAACTGCTCGGCCACGATGACCGGTCCGGTCGGGGCCAGCAGGCCTTCGACGGAACTGCGCGCCACGTTGATGAAGGCCGGGTTGATCAGGGCGTGCGTGCCGTAGAGCTTGCCCTTGTAACCGCGATCGGCCAGCGCCAGATACGGCAGGGCGCCCGGCGTGCCGGAATTGCCCGTGATCACCGCATCGGGACGCAGGGAAGCGATCTTCAGGACCTGGCCGGCCACCGAGGTGTCGCCACGTGCATAGCGCTCGTTGGAGACGACCTTGATGCCCGCGTCAGGCGTCGTCTTCTGCAACGCCTCATAGACCTGATCCCCCCAGGCGTCCGAGAAGCCGATGTAGCCCAGCGTCTTCACGCCCTCTTGCTTCATGTGATCGACCACGGCGCTGATCATCAGGCTGGCGGGCTGCGGCACCGTCACCACCCATTCGGCTTCCTTGCCGGACAGACTGGCGTGAGCGATGGAGATCAGCGGCGTCTTGGATTCACGTGCCACCGCAGCGATCGCCAGGGCACCGGGCGAACCGGCCGTCCCGATGATGGCATCGACCTTGTCCTCTTCGATCAGCTTGCGGGCATTGCGCGCCGCCGTACTGGGATCGGAGGCGTCGTCCAACTGGATCAGCCGGACCTTGCGCCCGTCGATCTCGGACTGGTAGGCCTGCCCCGCCTGGATGCCCTTCTGATAGGGAATGCCCAGCGAGGACACCGGCCCCACCAGCGAGGTGACGAATCCGACGGTGTAATCGGCCGCGTGGGCCGCCGGCAACGCGGCCATCAGAGCCGCCGTGGTAACAGTCGCAGCCAGGCCGCGCAGGGTACGGAGAGATTTCATGGTGAACTCCTTGAGAGAAGGACTACATCATTGAGTGGCGAACTATTGATTGGTAAAAAATAGATCAGTAAAAAATGAACTTCTGAACTTCAAAGGCGGAATCCCGCCTGCCCGGTACGCAACCGCCTCAGGCACCGGCCACAAGAGCCAGCACGCGCAACGGGCTGCCGCTGCCCTTTTCGATCTTCAGCGGCGGACAGATCAGCACCGCGCCGGACGCCGGCAGCCGATCCAGATTGCACAGACACTGCAGGCCATAGCGGCCGGCGCCGTGCATGTAGTAATGGCAGGGATAAGGCGGCCGCAGGTGGTAACCCTGGCCCGCGTCGGTGCCGATGGCCTCGGAGCCGAATCCCAGCACGTCCCGCTGCTCGACCAGGAAGCGGACCGCCTCGGCGCTCGGCCCCGGCGTGTGCTGGCCGGTCTCGTCGAAGTTCTGGTAGGCCTCGGGGTCCTGCCGTTTGGACCAGTCGGTCCGCATCAGCACCCAGGCACCGGCGGGAATGCGTCCGTGCGCCGCTTCCCAGGTCCGGATGTCCTCGATCGTCAGCAGGTAGTCCGGGTCGTCCTTGACCTGGGGCGAACAATCGATGACGCAGGCAGGCGCCACGAAATGCTGCACCGGAATGGTGTCGACGGAATTGTTCGGCAGGTCGCGGCCCGAGATCCAGTGGATGGGCGCGTCGAAGTGCGTTCCCGTGTGCTCGCCGCAGGAAAAGTTGTTCCAGTACCAGCCCGGCCCGCGCTCGTCGTACTTCGAGACTTCCTCGATGCGGAAGGGCCAGCACTGCCCCATTTCGGGCGGCAGCGCGATCTGCGGAAACTCGGGGGTCAGGGTCTGAGTCAGGTCGATGACCTGGATGCCGCCGCCGGCCAGGGCCTGGGCCAGTCCCATCAGGGCCTGGGCTCCGGTCAGGGCTCCCGTCTTGCCGGTATCGTGATCGTGATTGTTCATGATGCTCTCCACTGGCGATCAGCCGCCGTTCGTCGCCAGTTCGCGTTCCAGCACTTTGGGGTTGTCCCGCCAGCGCTCCAGCCATTCCTGGGCTACGTCGCCCGGATAGACGTCCTCCACGCCATCGCGCAGCGCATCCACGATGGCCTTGGCCAGCGCGGCCGGCGCCAGCTTTGGCGGCGGCATGAGCTGGTTCCACTCGTCGTCCACCGGGCCGGGGAAGACGTTGATCACCCGGATGCCCGCCGGGCGCATCTCGGCGCGCAGACACTGCGCCAGCGAATAGGCGGCAGCCTTGCTGGCACTGAAGGTGCCTTGCGGGGGAAAATTGGACAAGGCGTAGATGGACAGGAGGTTGACCCAGGCGGTGGCATTCACCGCCCCGTCGGCCGAGCGGCCCTTGAGCGCGGGACCGAACTCCTGCGCCAGCCGCAGCAGGCCGAAGTAATTGATGTCCATTTCGGCGCGGGCCACGTCCGTGCCCCGGCGCGAGCCAATGCCATACGTGCGATGCACTTCGGCGTTGTTGATGACGATGTCGACCTTGCCACCGATCGCGCCCGCCAGTTCCGTGACGCTGCGGCCATCGGTCAGGTCCAGCGGCACCAGCGACACCTGGGGCAGCGCGGTGATCTCGTCCAGTCCGCCCAGCTTCTTCCAGGGTTCGGCATGGCCGACCCAGACGATCTCGGCGCCCGCCTTGACGAGCGCCCGGACGATGGCCTGCCCGACCTCGGACTTGCCATCCGTCACCAGGGCTTTGCGAAACTTCGGATCGCTGGTCATTTCACGCAGCATTTTGTCGTCCGCCATATGCGCACTTCCTTCCATTGGAAAACCGATCAGTACGGCCTGCCCCGCACGGTCCAGACGCGCGCCCACCCGCACGCGCCGGGGAGCCGGGCCGACCTCGCCATGCAGATGCACCATCACGGTCGGACCGGTATCCAGGCGCACGAAGCCGAGTCGCCAGGGCAGCCGTTCGCGAAAGAACAGGTCGTTGCTGTGATGCAGGGTGGTGTCGCTCAGCAACTCGCCTTCCCCGCTCTGCTCACGCCAGCTCATCTGCGACGACAGGCACTGGACACAGGCCGAGCGCGGCGGATACTGGGTGGTGCCGCACGCGTCGCAGACCTGCAGTTCGAACCGACCCTCGGCCGCCGCAGCGGTGATGCCCAGCGCCACACGACCACGCGCCCAGGGCGGCAGGTTCATCTGCCGCGTGCGCAGAACCGGATTCTTGCGCTTGGGCTTCATCAGAGGCATGGTCATTCGCTGCTCCCGAGAATCACCGCGCCCGTACAGAGGCAGCGGTCGTACGTCACCATGCCGAACCCCGTGACCAGGCCCAGACGGGCGTCCTGCACGGCGCGTTCGCCGGCCTGGCCCGTCAACTGCCGGATCGACTCCGTCATCCCCATGAACCCGCCTGCCGCGCCGGGCTGGCCGCTGGACAGTTGCCCGCCGCTGGTGTTGTTGGGGAAACTGCCGTCATACGTGAGGGTATGGGCGCGCACGAAGTCCGGGCCCTCGCCCTTTGCGCAGAAACCCAGATCCTCGAACTGCATCATCACGATGACGGGATAGTCGTCATAGGTGTGAACGAAATCAATGTCGTTCGGACTGGCGTCGGCCTGCGCATACAGTTCATCGCGATCCCTGAGCCAGCCGCCGCGCACCATGACGGGGTCCTCGGCATAGGCGTTGTGGCGTTCGATCGCGCCCCGCACCAGCGCATGCGCCAGCCCCAGATCGCGTGCACGCTCGGCGCTCATCACCAGGAACGCCTCGGCGCCCGCGCAAGGCATCACGCAATCGAACAGATGCAAGGGGTCGGCGATGGGACGCGCCGCCATGTATTCTTCGATCGTCAGCGGCTTCTTGAACAATGCGTTGGGGTTGCGCAGCGCATTGTGCCGCTGCGCCACCGCGATGCGGCCGAAGTCCTCGCGCCGGGCGCCGTACTGACGCATGTAGTGCGCGGTGATCAGGGCGAAGACGGAATTCGGTCCGCCCGAGCCATAGGGATAGGTGGCGTCGCGCGAAAAGTCGCTGAAGGCGCCCAATGTCTGCCGGAACGAATCCACGTGATTGGTGTCCGCCGCCACGCAAGCCACCACGTCGGCGTCGCCCGCCTGCACGGCGCGCGCCGCGCGCCGCAGGCACATCACGCCGGCCGCACCGCCCGTGGGCACGTGATCGAGCCAGCGCGGCGACAGCCCCAGGTGCTGGGTGACGCCGACCGCCGTGTCCGGCACGAGCGAAAAACTCGACAGGCACAGCCCGTCGATCGCGTCCTTGTCGATTCCGCTCTGCTCGACCAGCGCCCGCACGGCCTGCCCGAGAAACCAGTGCGCGCCCTCGGTGGAAAAGCGCTGATAAGGCACGGTGACGGGCACGGCCACGGCCACGCCGGCATAACCCTGGCGCGCCATCAGGTCCGCCCTCCGCGCCCCGGCGGCGTGAGGATGATCCAAACTTTCATGAGAACAGGCCCTCGGTGGAAAATCCGTGTCGCGCCAGGCTGTCACGCAGCCGGCGACCATGCTCGTCGGCCAGCGCCGCGTCGCGCAAATCCCGCAACGTGGCCGGCGCCATCACACGGGCATCGCGACCAAGTACGGTCATCAGCACCTCGTAATTGCGCAGGCCGCGCATATGCGTGTCGCTGTAGCCCTTGACCAGAGTCTGGCATTTCGCCACCTCCAGCGCCAGCAGCGGATTGATGGCGGCGGTTTCTTTCAGATGCCGCAACCAGGCTTCGATGCGCCCGGTTTCCAGCGCGTAGCGCAGCGTCGTGCGGCGCCAGCGGCCCCAGCGCGCCAGCACGTACAACAGCAGATAGCCCCGGAGCGAACTGGTCCTGATGACCCGGCCGCTGCGGGTGAAGTACGCCACCAGACGGTGCACGGCATGCGGCCGGGCGAGCCAGCGCCCCAGGCCCGCAGGCAGCGTCTCGCAGATTTCCTCGATGCGCGGGTGCATGAATTCGGCAATGTCCAGGACCTGCGCGTCGCCGGCACGCACTTCGTCGCGAACCCGCTCGAAGCGGCTGCCCCGGATCTTCAGATCGGCGACCCGGATCGTGTCTTCATAGGACATCCACAGCGCCAGATGGCGCGCGGCCTCGCGCAGCAATTCGGGAGTATCGCCCCCCGGAGCACTCGCCAGGGCATCCAGACGGTCCAGATACAGCCCGGCATAGTCCGGGTCCTGATAATCGACGAGCCGGCGAATGCCTTCGACGGCGATTTCCCGGACGGACTCCGGGTAGCCCTGCGCGCGGCTCACCAGCGCGGCGACCTTGGGGTGACGGGGTGACGGGGCTGCGGGCGGCTCGACCGCCCGCGCGGGGGTCGTGTTTTCTTCCCCACGCGCCCGGACAGTCGGGCGCCCGGCGCTTTCGGAGCGCATGTCCTGCGCGTGATCATGGCCGACCGAGAAAGCCTGCAGGCTTTGCTTGACGCCGACGCCGCCGCGCTCGATGGCTTCTTCGAACTGGCGGCGGCTGAACGGCAGGACGCCGGCACCGCTCAGAGCGCCGAACAGCACCGCGCTGACCACGCTGCCCGCACGCTCGGCGGCCTCGGCCATGTCAAAGCTGATGAAACGCCGCGCCGCACGGCGCGTCTGACGCAGCAGCAGTTCACTGTCGACACGACCGTCGCCCAGCGCAGACTTCTCAGTGATGGAATAGACGCGATGAGAGGAAGTGACCAGCGTCGTGCGATCCGGGGTGACGAGGCCGCGCTGCACCGCGCGGCCGGCCTCCATCAGTTCGGACGCGAGCACGACGTCCACGTCGCCAGGCATCGGCGCCTGGGCCAGCACCGGGGTCCGGGCGTCCGGCGCGTCGGCGCCAGGAAACAGTTCGACGTAATAGATCGTGGCACCGGTGCGCTGCGCGACCCCTGGCACCGAGGTGGTCTGGGCGAACCAGCCGTTTTCCTCGCCCAGATCCACGATCCAGTCGGCAAGCACGCCACCACCCTCGCCGCCCATGGCGAGAATGGCGATCTTGATAGGCTCGGAATACACAGCGGTGCCTCCGGGGGGGGTAAGAGGTTCAGAACGCATACTTGGCCCGACGTCTGGCCTCGCCGCGCTGCAGCCAGGCGATCACGGTCGTGCGCAGCCGGTGCCGCAGCCGGTCCCAGCGCGTGGGATTGCTGATGATGCTGGCGCGGAAGAACGACGGACACAGCACCGCCGCATGCGCGACTTCGCCGCAATGGCCGCAGCCCACGCAACTGTCCATCACGGCAGTCACCGGATCCTGACGCAAGGGGTCGGGATTGTCCTTGATCGTGAGCGACGGGCAGCCCGACAGCCGGATGCAGGAGTGATCCCCGGTGCAGGTATCGGGGTCCACCCCAAAGCGTTCACGCACCACGCGCCGGCCTGCGGCGACCGCCTTGCGCACCAGCGGCTTCTCGCGCCGCTGCTTGTTGAGCATGCATTCGCTCTGCGCAATCAAGACCTTGGGGCCCGGCTTCGAGGTGGTCAGGGCTTCGCGCAGCGCACCGGTCATCGCCTTGAGGTCATACGTGCGCTGCAGCGTGCGGACCCACTTGACGCCAACGCCCCGGACGGCCGATTCGATCGCGTGGCC
The DNA here is from genome assembly GCF_049650445.1 of Castellaniella sp. Classification (GTDB taxonomy): domain Bacteria; phylum Pseudomonadota; class Gammaproteobacteria; order Burkholderiales; family Burkholderiaceae_B; genus Castellaniella. The sequence goes on from NZ_JBASAD010000037.1 coordinate 125,804, forward strand.
CGTGCTGCGAGTGGGATTGTGTGCATGACTCGACAGAATATCCTGACCGCCGGTGGCTGCGGTGTAGTCGTTGTCGACGATGATGGTCAGGTTGTCGCTCTGGTTGAAGACGGCATTGGCCACGCCGCTGGTCAGCCCGTTGTGCCAGAAGCCGCCATCGCCCATGATGGAAATGGCGCGCCGGGCCGCCGGGGTGCCACCCGGCGCCACATTGAAGGCCGATGCGCTGGCGGCCCCCAGGCCGTAACCCATGGTCGTGCTGCCCAGATTGAAGGGCGGCAGGATCGAGAACAACTGGCAGCCGATGTCGGCGCTGATGTGATGCGTGCCCAGTTCGCGCTCGACCAGCTTGATCGCCGTGAAGACCGGCCGTTCGGGGCAACCCGTGCACAGGCCCGGCGGGCGCGGCAGCACCGTCTGTTCCAGCGGCGGCAGCACCTCGTCCGGCACGTCGACCGCGGATTCGACGGTCGCAAGCCGGGCCATCGCAGGCTCGACCGTCGCGGCCTGAGCCGGCACGTGCTGGACCTGCCCGGATTCGGGTTGAAGCACGCCGTACTGTTCCAGGAATGCGCGCACGCCCCCGCACACGGTGGCCGTGTTGTATTCGCCGGCCAGCGGCAGCACGTCCTTGCCATGCAGGGCGGTGGGCAGTCCGAGCCGGCGCAGGATGTCCGCCACGTTCTGCTCGATGAAATTGGGCTGTCCCTCTTCCAGGATCAGCAATGCGCGCCGGCCCTGACAGAAACGTTCGAACTCGGCGTCCACCAGCGGGTAAGCCACGTTCATCACATACAGAGGAATCCTGGAATCGCCATGGACGTTGGCCAGCCCCAGGCGCTGCAAGGCCCGGATCAGGGCGTTGTAGAGACCACCCTGGAGGGCGATGCCAACGTCGGCCGCGTCCTCGAAGAAGAATTCATTGAGGCCGCGTTCCTGGATGAAGCGCACTGCCGCAGGCCAGCGCTGCTGCACTTTTTCACGCTCGTGCAGAAAGCTGGCGGGCGGCAGCACGATCCGGTCGACGTCGCGCACCGGGTTTTCGAGAGCGTCCTTGACCGTGAAGGCCGGCGCACGGTTGTCCGAGGCGACGAACTGCCCGTGCAGGTGACAGGAGCGGATGCGCACCTGCAGCATGACCGGCGTGTGGCTGGCCTCGGACAGGTCGAAGCCGTCCTTGACCGCCTGCACGATGCAAGGCAGGTTCGGGCGCGGGTCCAGCAGCCACATCTGGGACTTCATCGCAAAAGCGTGACTGCGCTCCTGCATGATCGAGGAGCCCTCGCCGTAGTCCTCGCCCACGATCACCAGCGCACCGCCCGTCACACCGCCCGAGGCCAGGTTCGCCAGCGCGTCCGAGGCCACATTGGTGCCCACCGTGGCCTTGAACGTGACCGCGCCGCGCAGCGGGTAGTTCACCGACGCGGACAGCGTCGCGGCGGCCGTGGCCTCACTGGCGCTGTTCTCGAAACGGATGCCGTATCCGGCCAGAATGTCCTGGGCATCCGCGAGCACGTCCATCAGGTGCGAAATCGGCGCCCCTTGATAGCCTGCGATATAGGCTACGCCGGATTCAAGCAAGGCCTTGGTGACGGCGAGAATGCCTTCTCCGCGAAAGACCTCTCCTTCCGACAACCGCAGTTTCTCGACTTCAGCGACGAATGACCGTTCCGCCATGGCATGCTCCAGAACCGTGGATACGCTGCCCCGTGAAGGGGGGAGCGCTTGAGCCAATTATAATTTAGAAGTGAATATATTCATTGTCATGATTTACCCTAGGTTGAGCGTCGATCACCGCCGGAGAGGCTTAGAATTGAGGCCGCCGGCCACAGAGCGCCTCACGCTTCAGGAACCAGATGTCAAATCTCATCGAACCCAGCCAGCCCGCAGCGCCCAGCTTTGTCGAAGGCTATCTGCCCGCCCTGCTGGCGCGGGCCAGCCAGCTCATCTCGGGGGAATTCCATCAGGTCGCGCGCGAGCATGGCTTTTCCATCTCCGAATGGCGTGTGATGGCCTCGCTGGCCAACGGCAATCTGATCAGCATCGGCGATCTGGCCCAACTCACGGTGACCAAGCAGCCCACCATCACCCGCCTGCTGGACCGCATGGAATCCAAAGGCCAGGTCGAACGGGTTCCCCATCCGAGCGATCGACGCATCACGCTGGTGCACATCACCCCTGAAGGCGCACGGACGATCCGGCACCTCATCGAACTGGCCCGGGAACACGAACACCGGGTCCTGGAACCCTTCGGGCTCGCGCGTGCCGAGGAACTGAAGAAAACACTGCATCAGATCATCAAGCTGCACACCGTCCAGCCGGACGGGGACACGCCCGCAGAGACCCGCGACGACTGATTCAATGCTCGGATAGATTCGCGGCCATGTGCCGGAGCGTCTCCATGAGGCGTTCCAGTTCATCGGCGCTCAGGCCCTGATAACCACGGACGAAGATCCTGCGGGTGGCTTCCTCGATCCGGGCGGCCAGCGCCTCGCCCTCGGCCGTGATCAGGACGTCGATGACGCGCCCATCCTCGGCGTTGGTGCGCATCTCGACCAGACCCTCCTCGCGCATCCGCTGGAGGATGCGCGTCAAGGTCGAGGGCTTGATGAACACATGCGCGGCCACCGTGGAGACGCTGACGATCCCATGCCGGCGCAGAATGAGCAGCACGCGCCGCTGGGGAATATCCGTATTCAGACGCTTGAGCACCCGCTCCAGTTCCTGCGTGTACAGGGCATGCAGGCGGACCAGCCAATAGAATGGAAACTCGTCGTAGTGGAAGTCCGTGCCTTCCGGAATGAAACGCTGCGGTTCGGTGCCAGCCATGACTCCTGCCTCAAGCAGACGAGGCCCGCCCCTGGACATGGGCGGCACGCTCTTGCACGCATCATACGGCAAGAGCACGCCGCCCAGAGGACGTTTCAGGCGGACGGGTGCAGTTTGAAGCGCTGCAGCTTGCCGGTCTGGGTGCGAGGCAAGGCGTCCACGAACTCGACCGCGCGCGGGTATTTGTAAGGCGCAACCGTCGACTTGACGAAATCCTGCAAGGTCTTGACCGTCGCCTCGCCCCGCGCCTGGCCGGGCCGCAGGACCACAAAGGCCTTGACGATCTGACCGCGCTGCTCGTCGGGCACGCCGATCACGGCGCACTCCGCCACGGCGGGATGCAGCATCAGCGCCTCCTCGACCTCGGGCGCAGCGATGTTGTAGCCCGACGAGACGATCATGTCGTCCGTACGCGCCTGATAGAAGAAATAGCCGTCGGCATCCATCAGATAGGCGTCGCCCGTCAGATTCCAGCCATCCCGCACATAGGCTTTCTGACGCGGATCGGCCAGGTAGCGGCACCCCGTGGGGCCTTGCACCGCCAGCTTGCCGATGGTGCCGGGAGGCACTTCCCGTCCTTCGTCGTCCACCACCTTGGCGCGGTAGCCGGGCACCGGCTTGCCGGTGGCGCCGGGACGGGCCTGGCTTTCATCGTGCGAGATGAAGATGTGCAACATCTCGGTCGCACCGATCCCGTCGATCAGTTCGATGCCCGTGGCTTCTTTCCACAGCGCGCGCGTCGCGGCCGGCAAGGCCTCGCCCGCCGACACGCACTTGCGCAGGGGCGTCCGACGCAATTCGGCGCCATGCGCCGCCAGCGCCCGGTAGGACGTGGGCGCGGTGAACACCACCGTGGCGCCAAATTCGCGGATGCCTTCGAGCAGCAGCGGCGGACCGGCCTTTTCCAGCAGGACGGCGGTGGCGCCCACGCGCAGGGGAAACAGCAGCAGCCCCCCCAGACCGAACGTGAAGGCCAGCGGCGGGCTGCCGATGAACACGTCGTCGGCCGTGGGCCGCAGCACGTACTTGGGCCAGCAGTCACAGATCGCCATCACGTCGCGGTGGAAATGGATGGTGGCCTTGGGCACGCCCGTGGTCCCGGACGTAAAGCCCAGGATGCAGGTATCGTCGGCGGCCGTCTCGACGTTCTGGAAATCGGCCGGCATCCGTGCCATGACGGCCTCCAGGCCGCCCGGCCCGTCGTCATGGAAGAACCGCAGTTGCCGCAATCCCGGCTGATTCTGCGCTGCGAGGTTCATTTCCTCGGCCAGCGTGGCATCGCACAAGGCGTGGGTGACCTGTCCGATTTCCAGGATGGCGTTCAATTCCTTGGCGCGCAGCAGCGGCATCGTCGCCACGGCGATGCCGCCCGCCTTCATGACGGCGAACCAGCAGGCCGCCAGCATGGGATTGTTGGGCGCGCGCAGCAGTACGCGATTGCCCGGCACCAGGCCCATGTCCTGCACCAGCACGTGGGCGATGCGATTGGCCTGCTCCTGCAGATCGGCGTACGTCCAGGACACGCCCGACGCGCGAATGCAGATCCGGTCACCCCGCCCTTCGGCGACGTGGCGGTCGAGCAGTTCGGTGGCGCAATTCAGGCGCTCGGGAAACTGCAGTTCGGGCAGATCGAACAGGAATTCGGGCTGTTGTTCCGGCGGCGGCAGATGGTCGCGGGCGAAAGTATCGATGTGGGCGCTATACACGATGGATTGTCTCCCCGGCGTGATGGCCGCCGGGCGGGTTCGCGGAAACAAGTCACGAGCACACTCGACGGGCGTTAATTTAGTTGTTATTAATTTATATATGAAATAAATGGCTGTCAATGCGGGATGACCACATGCCCCCTGCTTGCGGCACGCGGTCACCCGGCCGGGCTCACCCCTGCAAAGGCTTCAACAGCTCCCGGGCAATGATGAGCTGCTGCACTTCGGTGGCCCCTTCGTAGATCCTCAGCGCCCGGACGTCCCGGTACAGACGCTCGACCGGCTGTTCGCTGACGACGCCCAGGCCGCCGAACATCTGTACGGCCGCATCGATGACCTGCTGAGCGTTCTCGGTGGCCGTCATTTTGGCCATGGCGGCCTCGCGCGTCACCGTCCGCCCCTGGTCCCGCAGCCAGGCGGCCCGGTACGTGAGCAGGGCCGCGCTGTCGATCGCCGTCGCCATCTGGGCGAGCTTGGACTGGGTCAACTGGAAGTCCGCCAGCACGCCATTGAACATGCGCCGGGTCACGGCACGCTGCAAGGCTTCGTCCAGGGCACGACGGGCAAAACCCAGCGCCGCGGCGGCCACGGAGGTCCGGAACACGTCCAGGGTCCGCATGGCGACCTTGAAGCCCTCGCCCGGCGCACCCAGACGCCGGCTCGCCGGAATGCGGCATTGATCGAAGCGCAGGCGGGCCAGCGGGTGCGGTGCGATGACCTCGATGCGCTCGGCGATTTCAAAACCCGGCGTCCCGGCATCCACGATGAAGGCCGAAAGACCACGCGAACCCGGCGCCTCGCCCGTGCGCGCGAAGACGACGTAGAAATCGGCGATGCCGCCGTTGGAAATCCAGGTTTTCTCGCCATCGAGGATGTAATCATCCCCGTCCGCACGGGCTGCGCAGCTCATGGCAGCCACGTCGGAACCCGCATCGGGTTCCGACAGGGCGAAAGCGGCGATCGCCTGCCCGGCGGCCACGCGCGGCAGATAGTCCTGGCGCTGGGCCTCGGTACCGTGCAGGGAAATCGCCCCGGAACCCAGGCCCTGCATGGCGAAGGCAAAATCGGCCAGGCCCGAATGACGGGCCAGCGTTTCGCGGATCAGACAGACGGCACGCGTATCGATCGCCGATCCGGAGCCGCCGTGCGCGGTCCCGGCAACCGCATGGCGCAGCCACCCGCCCGCACCCAGTGTACGCACCAGGGCCTTGCACGCCTCATCGACGTCCCGACCATGCTCCTGAGACACGTTCGCCGTCGCCCACGCATCCAGCGCGACCGCCAGTTCGCGGTGACGATCCTCGAAGAACGGCCACTCCAGGTACGCGGTATCCGCCATGTCAGTTCCCCTCGAAACGCGGCTTCTGTTTGTCGACGAAGGCATGATAGGCCCGCGAGAAATCCTGGGTCATCATGCAGATCGCCTGCGCCTGGGCCTCGGCCTCGATGGCCTGCTCGATCGTCATGGCCCATTCCTGGTGCAACATGGTCTTGGTGATGCCATTGGCGAAACTCGGCCCCTGGCACAATTGCGCCGCCAGCGCCTGCGCCTCGGACAGCAGTTCCTCCGGCGCGCAGAGACGGTTGAAATAGCCCCAGCGCTCGCCTTCGGTGCCACCCAGGCTGCGGCCCGTATACAGCAATTCGCTGGCTCGGCCCTGCCCGATCAGGCGCGGCAGGATGGCGCAAGCCCCCATATCGCATCCCGCCAGGCCGACGCGGTTGAACAGGAATGCGGTCTTGCTGCGCTCGGTGCCCAGCCGCAGGTCGGACGCCATGGCCATGATGGCGCCCGCGCCGGCGCACACGCCGTCGACCGCCGCCACGATCGGTTGCGGGCAGGCCCGCATGGTCTTGACCAGTTCACCGGTCATGCGCGTGAACATCAGCAGTTCCGGTGCCTTGAGCCGGATCAGCGGGCCGATGATTTCATGCACGTCCCCGCCGGAACAGAAATTACCGCCCGCACCCGTCACCACGACCGCCTTGACGTCGTCCGCCCATTTGAGGCGATGGAACAGGTCCCGCAACTCGGCATAGCTTTCGAAGGTCAGCGGATTCTTGCGCTCGGGCCGGTTCAGGGTGATGGTCGCCACGCCCTCGTGGACCGCCCATAGAAAATGCTCCGGCTGTTCCGCCGCCATGGGCCGGCGGTTGCCCGCCAACAATCCCGGGTCGATCCGATCTTCAGTCATGCGTTTTTCTCCTGGAAGTTGCGCGCCCTGCTTTGTGGGCACTTGCCTCGATTTCTTCCTGGCGCTGCGCGAGCCGTACGCGCAGATGCCCCAGATGCTCGTACAGGGCTTCCTTGTTCTCCAAGGGCAGATCCCTGAACATGTCAGTCAGCCATTGTTCGTGCTCGGCCGCCATGCGGGCGAATTCCGCCCGGCCTTTTTCGCTCAGCAGCACCCGCCAGGAACGCCGGTCCTCCGGATCCTCGATCCGCTTCACCATGCCGTCCTTGACCAGTTGATCCGTCAACCCTGTGACATTGCCTCCGGTCACCATCAGGTGGCGGGACAGCACGCTCATGCGCAGGCCGTCCGGGTGGCGATCGAGCTGAGCCAGGTAGTCGAAACGCGGCAGGGAGGTGGCAAAACGCACCCGCAGCAACAGACGGATCTGCCGCTCGATCTGGGCCGAGCAGGCCAGCAGGCGCAACCACATCCGTACGTCCAGATGGTCGTCCATCTGCGCGCGCGCTTCCAGCCCGATATGTTCCTCGCCCAACGATTCGACGAGACGGAAATTCTTAGCCAGTTTGACCATCGCGATGGCTTCCTTTCAGATGTTCAGACTCACATGACCTCGCCGCCGCTGACCGAAACCGACTGACCGGTCACGGCCCCCGCGCCCGGCCCGCACAGCCAGGCGACGGCATCCGCCACTTCGTCCGGATCGACCAGCCGCCCCTGCGGATTGGCCTTGGTGAACTCGTCGCGCGCGGACTGCGCGCTGCGGCCAGTCTTGGCCACGACCCGTTCGACGCTGCTGCGCACGATGTCGGTATCGGTGTAGCCCGGACAAACGGCGTTGACCGTCACGCCCTTGGCAGCCAGTTCCAGCGCCAGCGACCGGGTCAGTCCGATCACGCCGTGCTTGGCCGCGCAATAAGCCGACACGTAAGCGTAGCCTTTCTGGCCCGCCGTGCTGGCGACGTTGACGATCCGGCCCCAGCCGGCGGCCAGCATGTCGGGCAGCACTGCCTGGGTGCACACCATCGTCCCCGTCAGGTTGACATGCAGCATGCGCTGCCACAGGTCGGTGTCCATTTTCAGGAAAGGGGCGCTTTCCGCCTGGCCAGCGTTGTTGACCAGCATATCGACGGGCCCGAAACGGGCGCGAGCCTCGGCCAGCGCGGCAGCCACCTGATCGGCGGCGGCGACGTCGGCCGCCACCGCATGCAAGTGCCCGGGGTCTTGCGCCGCCAGTGCCTGGGCGGCTGACAGCCCCCGACCCAGGATCGTCACATGGTGCCCCTCGGCCACCAGACGCCGGACGATGGCCGCCCCGATCCCCCGGCTACCGCCCGTGACCAGAGCATGACGAGGTACCTGCCCGCCGCTCACGATCGGCCTCCGGCCAGAACGGTCGTCCGCTGCGAGCCGGCGAGGCCGCCGATCGGGATGATCTTCATCTCACGCTTCCTCCTGGGCCACACAGGCGCATCCGATCTGATGGCCGCTTATGGCTTATTTAGTTTATTTATTATTAATTTATAAATGAATTAGTTGCCTGTCAAGACATATATGAATATTCATAGACCGGCGCGGTCACGGCAAACGCCGCTCGCGCGCCGGCCGAGGCGGCCGCTTCAGCGTGCCGCCAGCCATTCGACGAGCGCATCATCGAATGGTCGTACCGCAGCCGCGCCCGAATGATTGACCAGGCTGACCAGGATGTAGCGCTTGCCGCTGGCACCGCGCACATAGCCGGCCAGCGCGCGCGAATCGCGCAAGGTGCCGGTCTTCAGGTGCGCCTGGCCACGCGTGTCTTCGGAGCGCAGGCGGCGGCGCACCGTGCCGTCCACCCCCGAAATCGCCAGCGAGGACACGAATTCCGGCATCAGGGGCGAGCGCCAGGCCACGTCCAGCATCTGCGCCAGACCACGCGCCGTGACACGGCCCTGGCGCGACAGGCCCGAGCCATTGTCCAGCGTCCAGCCCGTCGTGTCCACGCCCTGGTTCTTCAGGACCTGCCGGACCGCCTGGCCGCCGCTTTCCGGGGTGGCGCCCGAGCCGTTCAGTTCCGCGCCCAGGGTCAGCAAGGTCATGCGGGCCATGACATTGTTGCTGTGCTTGTTGATCTGGCGGATCACGTCGGCCAGGGAAGGCGAGTCGTGCCAGGCCAGCGCCGTGGCCTTCGCGGGCACGCGGCCGTCGCGCACGCCGCGCGACAACGTGCCGCCCAGCTCGCGCCAGAGCAGGCGGAACAGGGCCTCGAAATGGTCGCCCTGGTTTCCGGCCAGCCGGTACACGCTGAACTCGCCGCAAGAGCCGACGGCCTTGCCGGACACACGGATGACGGACTGCGGGCCTTCGGGCCGCACGTCGGCCGCCACGATGGGCGAGCCCTTGCACACGCCGTCCAGCCATTCGAGCCGGCCGTCGACACGCACGTCACGGGTCGGCGGATCAAGGACGGGAATCCACTGGCGCGCCTTGGCGTCGGGCAGGAACACCAGCCGGGTCGCACCGAAATTGACCATCATCGCGTCGGGGCTGGCGTTGTAGGGACGGTCCGGCGCATCGTCGAAGCTGCCCGGGTCGATGGCCACCTGACCGAACAGGCCACGATCCACCACGACCTCGGACAGGTTTTTCACGCCCCGCAGGCGCAGTTCGCGCAGCATGTTCCAGAGGTCTTCCTGGCGGAACCAGGGATCACCGGCCGCCTGGACGTACAGCGGTCCCTGCAGAGTGCCCTGGTCGTCGACGCGGGCGCCCGGGTCGGACAGAAAACGGGTGCGCCAGGTGTAATCCGGCCCCAAGGCAGACAGCGCGGTCCAGGTGGTCACCGTCTTCATCACCGAAGCCGGATTGCGCGGCTCGTCGGCCTGGATACGGACGAGCACCGGGCCGCCGGCCTCGCGGACCTCCAGCGACAGGGAGGACAGCGGCAGTTTCGTGGCCGTCCAGGCCTTTTGCAATTCCGGAGGCAATGCCTGGGCGCCTGCGCCCAGCGACATCCCCGCGAACAGGCATGACGCCAGCCCCGCGCCCAGGCGCCGTTGCCATGACCTCCACCTCATCCATCCCGCCAGCCGCATGCCATCACCCGATTCAAACCGGAAAAAAACACAGCATAATCCAAAGCAGACAGCCCGGATGCGGCCAGATGCAACGACCGGCCCTTCTCCGCAGCGCGCCGGGCGCATCGGACTAAAATACCCCGCTCCCACCGTTTTTTTCCCCGAACGCCCTCGTCGGCATTCGGACTGCCCGTGACCGACTCTCTCGATATTGCCCAGTTCGACTACGAACTGCCCCCCGAACTGATCGCCCAGCATCCCGCTGCGCGGCGCGACGCCAGCCGGCTGCTGCATCTGGATGGTGCCGGCGGCCTGCACGACCGGCAGTTCACCGACCTGCCCAGCCTGTTGCGCGCCGGCGACCTGCTGGTCTTCAACGACACCCGCGTCATCAAGGCCCGGTTGCGCGGTCGCAAGGACAGCGGCGGCCAGGTCGAAGTCCTGGTGGAACGCATCACCGAACCCCGGCGTGCCCTGGCGCACGTGCGCGCCAGCAAGTCGCCCCGTCCCGGCACGCGGCTGATCCTGGCCGACGGGACCCTCCAGGCCGAAGTCCTGGGTCGCCAGGACGAACTGTTCGAACTGGCCTTTCCGACCCCGGTGCTGGAGCTGCTGGAGCGCCACGGCAGCGTGCCCCTGCCGCCGTACATCACGCACGGCGCCGACGGCGAGGACGAGGCGCGCTACCAGACCGTCTACGCCGACAAGCCCGGCGCCGTGGCTGCGCCGACCGCCGGCCTGCACTTCGACCAGGCCATGCTCGACCGCCTGGAGGCCATGGGCGTGGAACGGGCCTTCGTCACGCTGCACGTGGGCGCGGGCACTTTCCAGCCGGTGCGCGTTGCACGCATCAGCGAGCACGTCATGCACGCGGAACGCTACGCCGTCCCGGCCGAAACCCTGCGCCGCATCCGCGAAACCCGCGCGCGCGGCGGACGCGTGATCGCCGTAGGCACGACCAGCGTGCGCTCTCTGGAGGCCGCCGCCCGTGACGGCGACGGCGAGCACGCCTGCGAAGGCGACACCCGGATCTTCATCACGCCCGGCTACCGCTTTGCCAACGTCGATGCCCTGATCACCAATTTTCACCTGCCGCAATCGACGCTGCTGATGCTGGTGTCCGCGCTGGCGGGCATGGACCCGATCCGCCGCGCCTACGCTCATGCCGTGCAATCGCGCTACCGCTTCTTCAGCTACGGCGACGCCATGTTCATCGAGGCCGCCCAGGGCCTCGCCGCCCTCCAGCCCTGATCGACAGACCCAGAAGACCTCATGACCGGACTCCGATTCGAACTATTGCACACCGACGGCGCTGCCCGGCGCGGCCGCCTGACGCTGAACCACGGCGTCGTCCAGACCCCGATCTTCATGCCCGTGGGCACTTACGGCAGCGTCAAGGCCATGCTGCCCCACGAACTGGAAGACATCGGCGCCCAGATCGTCCTGGGCAATACCTTTCACCTGTGGCTGCGCCCCGGCACCGACATCCTGGACCGCCATGGCGGCCTGCACGGCTTCATGCAGTGGGACCGGCCGATCCTGACGGATTCCGGCGGTTTTCAGGTCTTCAGCCTGGACGGCATGCGCAAGATCACCGAAGAAGGCGTGCGTTTCGCCTCGCCCATCGACGGTTCGCGCCTGTTCCTGACGCCCGAGGAATCGATGCGCATCCAGCGCAGCCTGAATTCCGACATCGCCATGGTGCTGGACGAATGCACGCCCTACCGCATCGGCGACCGTCCCGCCACCCATGAAGAAGCCGCCACTTCGATGCGCATGTCGCTGCGCTGGGCGCGCCGCTCGCGCCAGGCCTTCCAGGACCTGGGCAATCCCAACGCGCTGTTCGGCATCATCCAGGGCGGCATGTACGAGGACCTGCGCGACGAATCCCTGGCCGGCCTGACGGAGATCGGCTTCGAGGGCTACGCCATCGGCGGCCTGTCGGTGGGCGAACCCAAAGAAGACATGATGCGCGTGCTGGCCCACGTGACCCCGCGCATGCCGGCCCAGGCGCCACGCTACCTGATGGGCGTGGGCACCCCCGAGGACCTGGTCGAAGGCGTGAGCCGGGGCGTGGACATGTTCGACTGCGTCATGCCCACCCGCAACGCGCGCAACGGCTGGCTGTTCACCCGCTACGGCGACATCAAGATCCGCAACGCCCGCTACCGCGACGACACCCGCCCGCTGGACCCGACATGCGGCTGCCACACCTGCCGGCACTTCTCGCGCGCCTACCTGCACCACCTGCAGCGCGCCGGGGAAATCACCGGCGCCCGCCTGAACACCCTGCACAACCTGCACTTCTACCTGCACCTGATGGAAGACATGCGCACGGCCATCGAGGAAGACCGCTTCGAGTCCTGGCGCGAAGCCTTCCACCGCGATCGGGCGCGCGGCATCGAATAAAGACGGAAACGCGACCAAGGCCATATCCCGCTACAATCAAGAGTTAATTTCGTTCACGAGCCAGCTATCGGCCGGCTCGTACCCATCCATCGACCCCCATAGCCCTCGCAGGAGCCTCCATGTCCCTCGTCGACACCCTGACCCTGATCCCGGCCCAAGCCGCCGGCGAAGCGAACCCGCTGATGAGCATGCTGCCCATCATCCTGATGTTCGTCATCCTGTACTTCCTGATGATCCGTCCGCAAATGAAGCGCCAGAAGGATCACAAGAAGATGGTCGAGGCCCTGGCCAAGGGCGACGAAGTCATTCTGTCGGGCGGCATGCTGGGCAAGATCAGCAAGGTCAGCGACAACTACCTGACCATCGAAATCTCCCAGGCAGGCGACAAGGCCGTGGAAACCCTCGTGCAACGCAGCGCCGTCACCACCGTGCTGCCCAAGGGCACGATCAAGTCGCTCTGATCCGCCCGGCGGGCGCCGACGTCCGGCGCCCCGTCCCATTCAGACTTGCCTCACCTGATCGACCATGAACCGCTACCCAATCTGGAAATACCTCCTCGTTCTGGCCGCCGTCCTGATCGGCGTGCTCTACACGCTGCCCAATCTCTACGGTGAGTCTCCGGCGGTCCAGATCGCGGGGGCCAAGACGGCCGTCAAGATCGATCAGAACACCCTGACCCGGGCCGAACAGGCGCTGGACCAGGCCGGCATCCGCCCGACTGCGGGTTCGTTCGAGATGAACGGCCCGGTCGGCACGGTACGGCTGCGCTTCGACTCCACCGACACGCAGCTCAAGGCCAAGGACCAGATCGAAAAAGTCCTGAACCCGGACCCGCAGAATCCCGACTACACCGTCGCCCTGAACCTGATGTCGGCCTCGCCGAACTGGCTGACGTCCCTGGGCGCCCACCCCATGTACCTGGGCCTGGACCTGCGCGGCGGCGTGCACTTCCTGCTCCAGGTGGACATGCAGGGCGCCCTGACCAGCCGCTACGACTCCATGGCCGGCGAAGCCCGCACCACTCTGCGCGACGCCAAGCTCAAGGCCGAGGACGTCGAGCGCAACCAGCAGTCAGTGCGCGCAACCTTCGCCACCCAGGCCGATCGGGACGCAGCCATCGACACGCTGCGCCGCGCCATGCCTGAAATGGTCTTCACCACCGGCCAGTCCGGTGAGCAGTGGCTGGTGGACGGCACGCTCAGCCCGGCTTCGATCACCCAGGTTCAGGACAACGCCCTGAAGCAGAACATCCAGACGTTGCACAACCGGATCAATGAACTCGGCGTGGCCGAGCCCGTGATCCAGCAACAGGGCGGCGACCGCATCGTGGTCCAACTGCCCGGCGTCCAGGACGTGGCCAAGGCCAAGGACATCCTGGGCCGTACCGCCACCCTGGAAATCCACATGGTGGACGATTCGCCCACCGCCACGGCCGCGCTGGCTTCGGGCCGCGTGCCCTTCGGCCTGGTGCGCTACGAAGACCGCGACGGCCGCCCCCTGCTGCTGCGCCGCCAGGTGATCCTGACTGGCGAGAACCTGCAGGACGCCCAACCCGGCCGCGACCAGCAGACCCAGCAGCCCACCGTCAACCTGACGCTGGACTCCAAGGGCGCACGCATCTTCCGTGACGTGACGCGCGACAACATCGGCAAGCGCATGGCCATCGTGCTGTTCGAAAACGGCAAGGGCGAGGTCGTCACCGCTCCGGTGATCCGTTCCGAAATCCCCGGCGGCCAGGTGCAGATTTCCGGCAGCATGAACGCCCAGGAAGCCGCCGACGTGGCCCTGTTGCTGCGCGCCGGTTCTCTGGCTGCGCCGATGCACATCATCGAAGAACGCACCATCGGCCCCAGCCTGGGCGCCGCCAACATCAAGCAGGGCTTCGACTCGACCCTGTACGGCTTCATCGCCATCGCGGTCTTCATCATCCTGTACTACCACCTGTTCGGCCTGTTCTCCACGCTGGGCCTGAGCCTCAACGTGCTCCTGCTGCTGGCCGTGCTGTCCATGCTGCAGGCCACGCTGACCCTGCCCGGCATCGCCGCCGTCGCCCTGACCCTGGGCATGGCCATCGACGCCAACGTGCTGATCAACGAACGCATCCGCGAAGAGCTGCGCGAGGGCCTGCCCCCCCAACAGGCGATCCACCTGGGCTTCGACCGTGCCTGGGCGACGATTTTCGACTCCAACCTGACCAGCCTGATCGTGGGCGTGGCCCTGCTGACCTTCGGTACCGGCCCGGTGCGCGGCTTTGCCGTGGTGCACTGCATCGGCATCCTGACCTCGATGTTCTCGTCCGTGGTCGGCGTGCGTGCCCTGGCGAACCTGTGGTACGGCCGCCAGCGCAAGCTGAAGACGATCTCCATCGGCCAGATCTGGAAACCCAAGCAGGACTGACGGGCTCAGGCCCCAGCCCGTCCACCCCGCACCCCAGGACACATCATGGAATTTTTCCGCATTCATCGCACCATCCCGTTCATGCGGCATGCGCTGATCCTGAACATCATCAGCCTGCTGACCTTTCTGGCCGCCGTCTTCTTCATCGCCACCCGGGGCTTTCACCTGTCGATCGAGTTCACCGGCGGCACGGTGATGGAAGTCCACTACGAACAGACCGCGCCGGTCGCCGACATCCGCACGGCGATCGACTCGCTGGGCTATACCGACTTCCAGGTGCAGAATTTCGGCACCTCGCAGGACGTGATGATCCGCCTGCCGGTACGCCCCAATGAAGACACCGCCACCCAGAGCCGCATCGTCATGTCCGCTCTGCAGGCCCAGCACGCCGACGTGCAGTTGCGTCGGGTGGAATTCGTCGGGCCGCAGGTCGGCCAGGAGCTGCTGCACAACGGCCTGATGGCGCTGCTGTTCGTAGTGGTGGGCATCATGGTCTATCTGGCCATCCGGTTCGAATGGAAGCTGGCGGCCTCGTGCGCGCTGGCGAACCTGCACGACGTGGTGATCATCCTGGGCTTCTTCGCCTTCTTCCAGTGGGAATTCTCGCTGTCGGTGCTGGCCGGGGTGCTGGCGGTGCTGGGCTATTCGGTGAACGAATCCGTGGTCGTGATGGACCGGATCCGTGAAAATTTCCGCAAGATGCGCAAGGCCTCGGTGCGCGAAATCATCAACACCTCGATCACGCAGAACATTTCCCGGACGATCATCACGCACGGTTCGACGCAGATGATGGTGCTGTCGATGTTCTTCTTCGGCGGCCCGACGCTGCACAATTTCTCGCTGGCGCTGACGATCGGGATCTGGTTCGGTATCTACTCGTCGGTGTTCGTGGCCGCCGCCCTGGCGATGTGGATGGGCATCAAGCGCGAAGACCTGGTCAAGCCGGTCAAGAAGGACGGGCCGGAAGTCGAACTCGGGTAATTCCTCCGCGATTCCGCCTGACCGCAGCAGGGCCGGCATCTTCGGATGACCGGCCCTGTTTTCTTGAACGCCTGTGCTGCGTGCGTCGGCGCGCCGTTCCTCTCAATGCGGATGGGTCGCCCACACCACGTAATCCGCCACCGCCTCGCGCTGCTCCCGAGTCAGCGTCTCTTCGAAGGACGGCATGGCGCCGCCACCGTCCCTGAGCGCAGCCAGCACCTGATCCCGATCCGGCTGCAATTCATCCAGATTCGGCCCGATGGGTCCCGTGGCCTGCGCATCCTCCAGCGTGTGACAGACCGCGCAAGCCGGGGTCGCGTTCTTCTGGAACAGCGTACGCCCCTCTTCCAGCCGCGCCGCATCGGGAGTATCGGCCCACGCGGCGCCGGCCGCCAGGCCCAGCGCGCCGCACAGCGCGACGCGGCCCAGCCAGGCTTGCCGACGGGTGCTCCAGTTCATCGCCCCACACACTCAGACCACCTCCAGTTCGACGCTGTGATCCAGCCAGCTATTGTTGTTGTAGCCCCGGTTGTTGTCCTGCCGTTCCTTGGGCTGCGTATCGCCCTTGTCGTTGGTCGCACGGGTGGCAATCTGGTATTTGCCGGGTTTCAGATCCACGGCCAGCGCGAAGGTGCGCCAGGCGTAGCGCCCCATGTCGGGGCCAAACGAGTCGGCGGCGTGCCAGGTCTGGCCGCCGTCGAGGGAAACCTCCACCCCCTTGAGCGCATGGAATCCGCCCATGGCGACGCCCGACAGAACCATACGGCCGGCCGGCTGCGGCTTGCCCGGTTCGTAGGGCGAGGTGACCCAGGAATTGACCGGCATTTCCCAGATCGAGGGGTATTTGTCCGAACCCTTTTCCCCCACCGGATAAAAGCGGTAGCTGCTCTGCTGGATCTTGGCCGGCGACTGTTCCGCCGTGAAGGCCAGATGCCGGATGTACTTGATGTTGTTTACGCCCATATAGCCGGGCACGATCAGGCGCAGAGGACCGCCGTGCGCCAGCGGCAGCGCGGCGCCATTCAGTTCCCAGGCCAGGATGGCGTCCTCCATGGCCTCGACCGGCACGGAACGCTCCACTTTCACGGTATTGGGATCCACGCCTTCCGGCAGGATCTCGCCACCCGTGCCGGTCATGTATTTCATGCCGCCTGCGACACCGCCCAGTGCCTTGACGACATCCTTGACCGGCACACCGGCGAACACCACGCAGCCGGCGGCGCCGACCGTCCATTGAGTGCCGCTGGGTTTGTGCGGAAACCAGGCCCGCCCGTTGCCCGAGCACTGCAGCACCATGGTCACAGCGGTCAAGCCCAGGCGTTTGAGGTCCGCCACGGTCAAGCTGCCTGGTTGGGCGACCCCGGAGACTTCCAGCGACCAGGCATCGGGGTCCTTCATGATGTCGGCCGACGGCGGATTCAGATTATTGCGCACGTACAGGCGGTTGCTGGGCGTGATCGTGCTATGGCCAAAGTCCTCGCGCCGCAATTCGATGGTATTGGCGCTGTGCACGATCATGGCGTCCGCGTCTTTCCACGCGGCGTATTCCGGTAGGGCCTTGCCGCCGCCCGCCGCGGCCTTGGCGGGCGGGTCCTGGCGGACACCATCAGCCAGCGCAGCTCCCGGCAGGCCGGCCAGGGCCGCCAGTCCGCCGCCCACAGCCAGAGCGCGGCGGCGCCCGGGATTCACAAGATACGGATTGCTCATGCCTGTCTCCCTTGTCATCCGACGGCCCGCAATGCCCATCCACCTGGAGCATGACGACCGGATCGTTGGTTTTTCTACTGATCCTGCTTTGGGTAATTTTCTTATAACTGATAATTTGTTGAATCTTCAACCATTGAGATTCGTCAGGCATAGGACAATCCTCATTCACAGTACAATCAAGGGTTTCAGACCTCGCCCCCGGGATATAAACCCGTCACGGCCTTCACCATGCAAGAAACCTCTCTGCGCCGCCCGGGCGTCACGCCCGCGCCTGCCGCCGCCCCTACCGCCGACACTGCTCAGGATCAAGCCCTGGCCACCCTGCTGCAACCGACCGAACCCGGCCGCGTGAAAAAGCTGTTCATCCGCACCTTCGGCTGCCAGATGAATGAATACGACTCCGAGAAAATGGCCGACGTGCTGCACGCCGCCAAGGGCGTGGAACTGACCCAGACTCCGGACGACGCCGACATCATCCTGTTCAACACCTGTTCGGTACGCGAAAAAGCCCAGGAAAAAGTCTTTTCCGACCTGGGTCGCGTGCAGCACCTGAAACGGCGGAATCCCGATCTGGTGATCGGCGTGGGCGGCTGCGTGGCCAGCCAGGAAGGCGAGGCCATCGTGCGCCGCGCGCCCTATGTGGATGTGGTGTTCGGTCCCCAGACCCTGCACCGCCTGCCGGAACTGATCGACCGGCGTCGCGCCACCGGCCAGTCCCAGGTGGACATTTCCTTCCCGGAAATCGAAAAATTCGACGCCCTGCCCCCGGCCCGCATCGACGGGCCCTCGGCCTTTGTCTCCATCATGGAAGGCTGCAGCAAATACTGCAGCTTCTGCGTCGTGCCCTACACCCGGGGTGCCGAGGTCTCGCGCCCCTTCGATGACGTCCTGGTGGAAATCGCCGACCTGGCCGACCAGGGCGTGCGCGAAGTCACCCTGCTGGGCCAGAACGTCAACGCCTACCGGGGGCCGGCCGGCGACGGCGGCGAGATCGCCGACTTTGCCATGCTGCTGGACTATGTGCACGACATCCCCGGCATCGAGCGCATCCGCTACACCACGTCTCACCCCAAGGAAATGACCGCGCGGCTGATCGAGGCTCACGGCCGGCTGCCCAAGCTGGTGCCCTTCCTGCATCTGCCGGTCCAGGCCGGCAGCGACAGGGTGCTGGCCGCCATGAAGCGCGGCTACACGGCGCTGGAATACAAGTCCATCATCCGCCGCCTGCGCGCCGCGCGACCCGACATGACGCTGTCCTCGGACTTCATCGTCGGCTTTCCCGGCGAGACCGAGGCCGACTTCCAGAAGACGATGGACCTGGTGCGCCACGTGGGCTTCGACCAGTCTTTCTCCTTCGTGTATTCGCGCCGCCCGGGCACCCCGGCCGCCGATCTGCCCGACGACACGCCGGACGCCGAAAAACTCGATCGCCTGCACCGCCTGCAGGCCTTGATCAACGACCAGGCCGCCGCCATCAGCCGCTCCATGGTGGGCGGCATCCAGCGTCTGCTGGTCGAAGGCCCCTCGAAAAAGGATCCCCGCGACATGAAAGGCCGCACGGAAAACAACCGCATCGTCAACTTCGCCGGTCAGCCGCGCCTGATCGGCCAGATGGTGGACGTGCGCATCACCGAGGCGCTGACCAACACGTTGCGCGGCGAAATCGTCACGATCGACAGCGCGCAGGCCGACACATGAGCACGAAAAGCCATCCGACCGCTGCCGCACGACGCCCCCCCGGGACAGCCCCGGCACCCGCCCGTCCATCCTCCGCAAAAGCCCGTCCGCTCTCGCTGCAACTGGACGCGGACAATACCCATCTGGCCAATCTGTGCGGGCCGCTGGACGAGAACCTGCGCCAGATCGCCCAGGCCTACGGGGTGGAGATCAGCCGGCGCGGCACCCGCTTCACGATCCGGGGCGCCCAGGCGCGTCCGACCGCCGGGGCGCTGCGCTGGTTCCACGAACGCGCCGCCTCGGCGCCGCTGTCCCTGGACACCCTGCAGCTCGGCCTGGTGGAACTGGGTGCCCGCTCGGGCGAAACCGGCGGCGCGCCGGAACTGCCCGAACTGCCGCCAGTGGACGACGCCAGCCTGAGCCTGCGCACCCGCAAGACCGACCTGCGCCCGCGCACCCCGCGCCAACGCGACTATCTGAACGCCATCCTGAAGCATGACGTGACCTTCGGTGTCGGCCCCGCCGGCACCGGCAAGACCTGGCTGGCGGTCGCCTGCGCCATCGACGCGCTGGAGCGCGAATCGGTGTCCCGGCTGGTGCTGACGCGCCCGGCTGTGGAAGCCGGTGAACGCCTGGGTTTTCTGCCCGGCGACCTGGTCCAGAAGGTCGATCCCTACCTGCGGCCACTCTACGACGCCCTGTACGATCTGCTGGGGTTTGAAAAGACCCAGCGGCTGTTCGAAAAACAGACGATCGAGATCGCGCCGCTGGCCTATATGCGCGGGCGCACGCTGAACCACGCCTTCATCATCCTCGACGAGGCACAGAACACCACACCGGAACAGATGAAGATGTTCCTGACGCGGATCGGTTTCGGCAGCAAGGCCGTCATCAACGGCGACCCGTCCCAGGTGGACCTGCCCAAGGGCCAACAGAGCGGCCTGCTGCACGCGCTGGACGTGCTCGACGACGTGGCGGGCATCGCTCAGACGCGCTTCACCAGCCGCGATGTGGTGCGCCACCCGCTGGTAGGCCGCATCGTCGAAGCCTACGAACAAGCGGGCGACCATGTATCCTGATTTCAATCTGTCGATCCAGTACGCGGTCGAGGCCCCGGCCCTGCCGCGCTGGCGCCTGCGGCGCTGGGTGGGTCGTGCGCTGGCCTTTGCCCTGGCGCCTCCGGAACCGCGCGCCGGCAGCCCGGTGGCCCTGACCCTGCGCCTGGTCGACGCCGAGGAAGGTCGCGAACTGAATGCCGCCTGGCGCCAGCGCGACTACGCCACCAATGTGCTCACCTTCGAATACGGCGCGGACCCCAGCGGCCTGATCCTGGGCGACATCGTGCTGTGTCTGCCGGTGCTGGAACGCGAAGCGGCCGAACAGGGCAAGCCCCTGCTGCATCACGCCGCCCACCTGGTCACGCACGGCGTGCTGCACGCCCTGGGCCACGACCACCTCGAGGCCGACGAAGCCGAACGCATGGAAGCGCTGGAGACTCGCATCCTGGCGGCCCAGGGCATCCAGAACCCTTACACCGACGACGAACGCGCCTGAAGCCGGCCGTTTATCGGTTATGCTACAAAATTCTCTACTCGTCCTCAGGACAATGCCAGACCCCCACGCCCCCGACCCGGAGCCTCGAACATCCCGGCCCTCACGTTCCCTTCTTTCCCGCTTCAAGGCTCTGCTGCGCCCCGCACCACCCACTGACCGCGAGGACATCCGCGCCGTCCTCGAAGCCGCCCATGACCACTCCGTTCTCGACGGGGAATCGTATGCCATGATTTCCGGGGCCCTGGCGGTCGTGGACAAGACCGTGGCCGACATCATGGTGTCGCGTGCGCGCATGGACCTGCTCGACATCTCCCGGCCGCTGCCGGAACTGATGCCGACCATCACCGAAACCGGCCATTCGCGCTTTCCCGTCTACGAAGGCGACCGCGACAACATCGTCGGTGTGCTGCTCGCCAAGGACCTGCTGCTGGCCCTGGCGGATCACGCACTGGACATCCGCGCGCTGGTGCGCCCCCCCGTCTTCATCCCCGAATCCAAGCGCCTGAACGAACTGCTGCATGAGTTCCGCGTCAGCCGCAACCACCTGGCCATCGTCATCGACGAGCACGGCGGCATCTGCGGCCTGGTGACCATGGAGGACGTGCTGGAACAGATCGTCGGCGACATCGAAGACGAATTCGACGACGAGGCCGAAAAGACCATCTTCCGTACCGGCGAAAACAGCTGGCGCGCGATGGGCATCGCCGAAATCGAGGATTTCAACGAAGCCTTCGGCGTCGAACTGGACGACGAGGACGCGGATACGCTCAACGGCTGGCTGGCGGCCGAACTCGGCCACATCCCCCGGCGCGGCGAACGGCTCGAACGCCACGGACTGGTCTTCACCGTCGTCAGCGCGGACGGCAAGCGGGCGCGCTGGCTGCACATCCAGCACCTGGACCCGCCCCCTCCCTCCCCGGAACATGCCGCCTGAGTCCACGACTGCAGCGGCAGCCGGCCGGCCGGCTGCGCGGCGCGCCTGGCGCGCGCCCCTGGCGGCGCTACTGGCCGGCAG
>NZ_JBASAD010000038.1:0-134019 GCF_049650445.1 Castellaniella sp.
CATGTCTGGTTGAATCAGAGCGGGTCAGACAATCCCATGTTTTTGGGTGTCTGTTTGGGTATGTTAAAACTCACATACCCAAGGATGGCCCAATTAAAGACCCGACATGCCCAAAATCGCCAAACAACTGTCTGACCTGGCAGCCCGTAAGGCCAAACCGCGAGATGTCGCCTATCGTTTGTCATCTGGACAGGGACAGCCCGGACAGGGCTGCCGCCTCGCCCAGGCGCGCAGCATGCGACGGGGTCACCCGGATACGGATGACCTCGGAGAGGGGTTCGTTCATTGGCATTTCCTGCGAAGTAGTCAGGATGTTGTGTGCTCGGTTGGTGGGTTAGTGGAATCCACCGCCAGATCCGCTTCTGCACTGTCGGTCAGGAAGAGCGTGCGGCTAATAGTTTTCTCCCCCGCTCAGCGATATGCTGTGCATTGAATTCGCGGACGCGGCCGGCTGCGACATCTGCAAGCCCCTTGTCGATGTCCTGTTTGAGCGCTGCCAATTCGTCCAGCATCAGCTGGCGTTTGAAAGACCAATCGCGCAGAGCTTCCCGGATGACTTCGCTGGTGGATGCGTATTCGCCCGCATCGACGGCGCTTTTGAGCGTGGCTGCCATTTCGGCAGGCATCGTCACGGTCAGGCGTTCAATGGTAGACATTGTGCTGTACCTCGGTTGGGATTCATACTTGATCATACTTTACCCTCTTCGGAGCATGAGTGTTCAGCTCTGGCTGGGCGCCAGCATGTTCTCGATCAGGCGAATCATCACATCCTTGGCCTTCGGGTCGGACTCAGCAACTAACAAAGCCAGGGCAGCAAGACCGACATCATTGATGACTGGTTCGCCATCACGTCGCAGGCGGCCGTTGCGGGCCAGAAAATCGACGAACAGATAGGAGCCGATGCGCTTGTTGCCATCTGAAAACGGATGGTTCTTGATGATGAAGTACAGCAGGTGGGCCGCTTTGGATTCCACCGTGGGGTAGGCGGGCTCGCCGAACACGGTTTGGTCCAGATTGCCCAGGGTGGCGGCGAAGTTGTCTTCGCGTTCGTTGCCGAACAAGGCCGTGGCCTCGCTGCGGCTCATGAGATCGGCCTTCAGTCGTGCAATGCCGGAACGGGCCTCGACAGGCGAGGGTAGCGTGCCGCCAGGGCTGCCAGATGGTTTGGTCAGCAGACCTTCATCGTAGCGTTGCAGCCATAGGAATGTGTGGGTATATCGAGCAATCACGTCCACCAGACCGCGCCCCTGGTCGGTGGTCAAGGCATCACCGGCTGCGGCCTTCTTTACCAGCGTCAGGGCGGCTTCCAGTTCGGCTGCATTTTGCTCGAAGCGTTGGCGATTCAGGGTGTAGCCTTGCGTCAGGTGCTCGCGCAGGGTGCGGGTGGCCCACTGGCGGAAATGCGTGGCGCGGCTTGAATTCACGCGGTAGCCCACGGAGATGATGGCGTCGAGGTTGTAGTGCTTGAGGTTGCGCTGTACCTGACGGCGGCCTTCGGTTCGAACTGCTAAGAAATCCTTAGCAGTTGCCGATTCGGTCAATTCGCCGGCTGCGTAAATGTTTTTCAAGTGCATCAACACGTTTTCAGGCGTCGTGTCGAATAGATCGGACATCTGTCGTTGGGTCAACCAGATGGTTTCCCCTTCCAGCCGCACTTCCACCTGCCCGGCGTCACCTTCAAAGATCACCAGCTGCTGTTCATCGTTCATGGGGTCTCCGGTAGGGCGGGGGGTAGAGCACGGGGTAGTGTCCGCATAGGAAAAGGCTTTCCTACGAAGCCAGCCTGTTATAACGTACCTTTCGGCAGCAGGGCGCGTGCGCGCGACCTTTTTGGCCGGGGAAAAAGCCAAGCCTCGCGTTTTAGGTATCTGTTTGGGTATTTCCAGGATGCCATACTTCTGAAACCAGCATGGTCATTGACCATTCGAGTCTCGCCGACCCACCGAATAGTCCGGGAATGTCCGGAGAAGTCCAAAAAACCCATAAGGATCAATGTCTTACGGGCTTTTTGTCGTCTGTAGTGTCCAGAGTGGTTCTGACTGGTCCAGCACGATCTGTGTTTCAACTGCTTCTGACCCAGGAAATGGTGTGGAGGATCAGTGGCATCCGCCAATGAGACGGAGAGAAATCCCTTTATAATGCGCCGGCTTGCCGCCTCATCCTGGGCGAATTTCCCGGCGCCTGATCTCTCTGCAAGATGCTGAAATACCTTCCTGAAGTCGCTCTCTTTGGCGCATCTATTTTGAGTCTGGTCAATATTCTTGCCGGCGCTTTCGGGCTTGGGCCGGCCTTGACCTGGGCCACGGGTCTGCCTTTCTGGATGAGTATCACGACACCGTTGGCTTTTGTGGGGATCGGCTTTTTGATCTATTCATGGATCAACTCGCTGATGAGCAACTTCTCCGGCATGGCTATTTATTTCTTGAATATCTTGCTTGCCCCCTTTGGCTATGCGCTCTTGGGCCTGCCTTATCCTTTAGGGCTGGCTCTCGCGCTAGCGCCGCTCCCGTTCTATTCAGGGATGAGGTGGTTGTCGGAGAGGCTTGGATCACATGCTTAGGAATGTGAATTCTTGGCGGTGGGCATGACAGACTGGCAGACTTGCATCACTCTTTTGCAGCCGCGCCCTCGATAAACAGCGTGGTGATCGACCGGAACTCCCCCTCGAGCGACAACCCCGGCGTATTCAACCACCGCAGCAAGGCCCCCAGGTACAGATGGTGAAACCAGGTGGCAAGCTGCTCGGCCGGAGACGCTGAGCTGAGCTCGCCGCTCTGCTGGCCGGCCGCGATCAGTTGCTGCCATGCGAGTGCGATGTCGCTGCTGTCCGAGCGCGTATCCTGGGCGCCGGTCGCACCGACGCTGAGCAGCCGGTGCCGCAGGTAGGCCATCAGATGCTGGGGGTGTTGTTCGCACCAGTCGGCCGATGCGTGCAGTACACATTCGATCCGAGTCCGGAACGTGTTGCATTGGGCGATGCGGTCCAGCAGGCCTGCCAGATCGCGTTTCAACTCGGCGTCGATCCAGTAGGCCAGGACGGCCTCTTTGGTCGGGAAGTGGTTGTACAGCGTCCGCTTGGCCACGTCGGCCTCCTCGGCAATCCGTTCCATCGTCACGGATTCGTAGCTCAGGGACTCGAACAACGTTGCGGCGGTGCGGGCGAGATGTTCCAGCGTCTGTTTGCGCTTGCGTTCACGCCGTCCTGGTTCGTCAGGGGAGGGTTTCATGGTGCCGGTCCTTTCATTTCATGGGCGGGCGCTGAAGGCGTAGAGGCGATCGCCCGGAATCAGTCGCATGGAATCGACGTCGTGGTATCCCGCCTGGCGTAAGTGATCGATCATCTCCGCCTTTTCAGGCAGCCTGCCGCCATGGGCATTGGAGGCGCCCCAGAGATTGAGTGCCTCGATTCCGAGATTCCCGCCCTGGCAGCAGGTGGTGAGCAATAGTGTGCCTTCCGGCTTCAGGAAGGTTCGAATCCTGGACAGGATTCGAACCCTTTCTTCCAGGGCGAAATAGTAGATGTTGTTATGCAGCGTGACCACGTCGAAATCGGGGACGACCGGCACGGTGCGGATGTCCCCGGTTTCAATGTGAACGTGATCGGACAGGTTCCAGGCTTTCAGGTTCTCTCGGGCCACCTGCGCGACGTCTTCTTGTAGTTCCAGGCCGACCGCAGTCAGGCGCGGGTTGTGCGCCGCCGCGTGCCGGATATAGATCCCGGAGCCGCAACCGATTTCAAGCAGCTTGCACGGCTGTGAGCGGGGCAGGGTGCGCTTGATGGCCTCCAGGACAAAGGGTTCCAGAGCGCGAGACGATCGTGCGGTCAGTGCGCCGTCCTGATCGTCCAGTTGCCACAGATCACCTTTGCGGATTTTTTCCGGCGTGTCCATGATGAGGCGGTGGTGCAGACTGCTGACCTCTTGCAATAGGGCCAAGGTCGCGTCGTTCTCCGGCTGCGACAGTTTTTTGGCCAATCCCGCCAGCGCGTAACCCTGCTCTGTCAGGGCCAGCAGTTTCAAGCTGCAGCCCATGTGCAGCCAGCTTTCCAGGGCTTCCCGGGTCTTGGCGTTGCCGGCGTAGATCGAGGCGAGATCCCTGAAGGGCGTCGGGCCGGACGCCAGTTGATCCATTACCCCGCAATGTTTCAGGGCCGCCAGATAGCTGAGCGTATAGAACGGCTTGTACAGCGCATTCGCCCGGATGGCCGTTTGCAGCTTTCCCTCTTTGAGCAGGGTCAGGAAGGGCGTGATCGACATCATGGAGCTCCTTGTCCGGTCGTGTCGGATGCTCCTGGGGAGATCGGCCGGCCTGTCTGTGGGTGCTATAAAATGCACATAGTATAAATATATACGGTGTGCATTTTATGTGCAAGATGCTCCAATCCGGACACAGGGTATTGCACGGTCGTGCCGTCGAACGCGCTGGTTTCCTGGGCCGGTCTGCGGCGGCTTGGGCCGCCGCCGCGAAAAATCAGGCCTCTGCCAGCATCGAATCGACTTCGGCGCGTGTCGGGCATGCCAGCCGGCCGCCGAAGCGGGTGCATTTGAGGGAGGCCGCAATGCAGGCGAAACGCGCGCATTCCTCGATGCTTTTGCCTTCCAGCAGCCCCAGGGCGAAAGCCCCGTGGAAGATGTCGCCCGCAGCAAGCGTGTCGATGACCTCGACCACCGGCGCCGGGACGTGGCGGATCGCGCCGTTCTCGTACCACAGGTAGCCCAGGGGGCCGCAGCTTGCGCCCACGTGGCCGTCATGTGTGGCGCCGACCTGCATCAGCGCCTGTTCGACGTCTTCGCATCCGGCATAGGAAAGCAGCCCGGCGTCCGAGAATATGGCGTAGCGGGCCAGGGGCACCAGGCGTTTCAGCGTGTCCAGAGGGGCCACGTCTCCGTCCACCATGCTGGGGATGTTCAGCGCGCGGGCGGCCTTCAGGGCCGCCTCGGCGCCTTCGACCCAGCGCACGTCGCAGTGCACCAGGCCCGCGTGGGCGAGCTCGTCCAGGGGCATCCAGTCGGTGGATCGATCCGTTTCGGAGTCATGGAAGGCGGTGACCAGTCGGTCGCCCTTGTGATCGACGATGACGACGGACTGAGAGGACTGGGTGCCGGGGACCGTCCGCAGACGGCGCGTGTCCAGGCCATCCACCGACAGGGCGCGGCGCATCTCCTGGCCGTGAGCGTCGTCGCCGACCCGTGCCCAGATCTCCGCGCTGCCACCGAGCTTCACGAAAGCGCAGGCGGCGGAGGCCGCCATGCCGTCGATCAGGAGACGCATGTCGGTCGCCAACGTCTTGGCGGGCAACTGCGGCACGTGGTCCACGCGGAAAATGGTCGTGTTGCAGATCGCGCCCACGGCGATCATGTGCTTGCGCGGCGTGTTGCCCATCGCGATGGTTTCGGACATGCCTCAGGCTCCCGTCATGCCGGCCGCCCGGCGGGCCAGGTCAGTGATGGCACGCCAGTCGCCCGTCTTGATCGATTGAGCGGGCGTCACCCAGGACCCGCCTACGGTGCCGCAGTTGGGCAGGGCCAGGTATTCCGGGATGTGGTCCGGCGTGATGCCGCCCGTGGGGCAAAACGTGACTTGGGGGAAGACGCCCGACATGGAATTGATCCAGGTGACGCCGCCCCGTCCGTGCGCGGGGAAATATTTGAGTTCGAGAAATCCGGACTCCATGGCGCACATGATTTCGCTGGCCGATGCGACTCCCGGAAGAAAGGGCAGTCCGGCCGAGCGCACGGCTTTGGCGAGCGCGGGCGTCAGGCCCGGCGATACGCCGAACGCCGCGCCCGCGTCGACCGCGCGCTGAACGTCCTCGGGCGTCAGCAGCGTGCCGATCCCGACATCCGCTTCGGGCGCGGCCTCGATCATCGCCCGGACGGCATCCAGGGTAGCCGGCGTGCGCAGCACGACCTCGAAGACGGGAATGCCGCCCTCGACGAGTGCGCGCGCCAGATCGCCCGCGATGGCGGCATCGTGGATGGTCAGGATGGGCATGACAGGCGTGCGGGCCAGGATTTCGCGCATTGAACGCTTGTACTTGCTGGAGGTCATGGTGTTGTTCCTTCGATGTGGGAAGTACGAGGCGAGAGAGGTCCCGGATCGGGCCCTAGTCCGGCCAGACTTGTTGGAGTTGCCGGACCACGAAACGCAAGGGCTCCACGAAGGAAAGCAGGCGTTCGCGGTCCAGCCGGAACATCGGTCCCGCGATGGAGACTGCGCCGACGACCGTGGACGGATCGCTGCGTCCGCTGATGAGCATGGCGATGCCCGACAGGCCAAGCTCCGACTCCTGTTCGTTCAGGCCGTATCCCCGTTCACGGGTCAGGCGAATCTCGTCCCGGAGCCGGGCTTCGGTGGTGATTGCATTGGGACCCAGCAATTTGCTCTGGAAGCCCCGGGCCGTCACCAGGTCGATGGCGTGCTGTTCGGGCATGCTGGCCAGCCAGGCCTTGCCCATGGCGGTCGTGTGCAGGGGCACGTGCTGCCCGCTGATGGAATCGCAGCGTATGCCGCTGGTGGCGCCTTGCGCCTTCGAGACCCAGATCATTTCCTCGTCTTCGACCACGGCCAGGCGCACCAGTTCACCCGTCTGTCTGGCCAGATCCTCCAGCAGGGGTTGCGCCACATCGGTCATCTGCATGTCGCCCAGCAGGCGCAGGCCCAGGGCGCCGACCTTGAGGGTGGGGCGATAAAGCCCGCTGAGAGCGTCCTGTCTGGCATAACCGGCATTGATCAGCGCCTGCAGCAGGCGATGTGTCGCACTCAGAGGGATCGAAAGCCGCCGCGCGATGGCGCTGACCTCCTGGCCCCTATCGTGCTCGACCAGAAGTTCGAGCACGGCCAGACATCTCTCGGCCGAGGAGGTGCTTGTATTGGACATGCTGGATTTCCCCTTATGGCGTGCCGGTTGCGGTGATCTTTTTCTTTTTGAACGACCATACCAAAGACAGGATGATCAGCCCGAAGATGGTCAGGGTGATAGGGCGATTGAAGAAATCGATGTAGCTGCCCTGGGTGAGAGACAGGCCACGCCGGAGATTCGATTCGACCAATTTCCCCAGCAGCAGCCCGAGAATGAACGGACCGGCCGGAAAGTCCAGTTTACGGAACAGGAACCCCAGCAAACCGCCGATGACCATGAAGACGACGTCATAAAAGGAATTGTTGAGCGCAAAGCTGCCGACGACGCACAGGATGATGACGGTCACCCAGATGGTTTTCTGGTTCACCAGCAGAATCTTCGTGGAGATCTTGCTGGTGGCCAGACCGAATACCAGGATGATCAGATTGGCCATGACCATCAGCGCGATGATGGTCATCACGAGCGGCTGGTTTTCGACGAACATGGCCGGGCCTGGCTGAATGCCGTACACCATCAGGGAACCGATCAGAACGGCGGTCACCGCGTCTCCGGGGATGCCGAGAGTCAACATGGTGGTGAGCGCGCCGCCGATGACGCCGTTGTTGGCGGTGCACGAGGAGGCCAGGCCTTCGACGGAGCCCTTGCCGAACTCTTCGCTCTTTTTGGACATCTTCTTTGCCTGGCCCCAGCAGATGATGCTGGCAATGTCTCCCCCCGCGCCCGGGATGGCGCCTACGATGACGGAGACGACGCTGCTCATGATGGTGCTGGGAATGGTTGCTGCATAGCGCGTCCATTTCATGAAGACGCTGCCGATCCTGATCCGGCTCAGCACTTCGCTGCTGCGCTGCTCTTCCTTTCTGTAGGTCGAGATTTGATAGAGGATTTCGCTCAGGCCGAACATGCCGATCAGGACGGGCACGAACGAGATTCCGTCGAGCAGATTGGTGTTGCCGAACGTGAAGCGCTTGAATCCCAGCATGGGATCGATGCCGATGGTCGAGACCAGCAGGCCCGCGACACCCAGGATCAGTCCTTTGATGACCGAGCCGTTCGAGACGGCGGCCATCATGGTGATCCCCCAGATGGAGACGGCGAAGTATTCGGAGGGGCCGAAGCCCAGGGCGAAATTGGAAAGAGGAAAGGAGAAAACGGCCAGGACCAGCGTGCTGAACAGTCCGCCGATGACGGAGTAGATGGTGTTGATGCCCAGCGCGATCCCGGCTTCTCCCCGTTTGGTCATGGCGTAGCCATCGAAGGTGGACGCGATGGAGGCGGGGGTTCCGGGCGTGTTGATCAGGATCGCCGTGATGCCTCCCGCCCAGAGGGCGGAGTTATAGACACCGATCAGCATGGCAAACCCCTGACTGGGCGGAAGCCAGAAGGTGAGCGGCGTGAGGACGGCCACGCCCATGGTCGCGGTCAGCCCTGGCAGTACGCCGAGCACGGAGCCGGCCAGCACGCCGATCAGCAGGTAGATGAAAGTGAGCGGCTCGAAGACGCTCAAGAAACCGTTGATCATTTCCATGAGAGGCGCCTAGAACATGACGTGGAAAACGCGGCCGAACAGCGCATACAGAATGGCTGTGGTCGTGATGGAGAAGACCAGGTTCGTCACGAATGTTCTGCGGAAAATCAGGCCCAGGATGAACAGGAAGGCGCTGGTGTTCAGGATGAAGGGAATCGAATTCCACAGGGCCAGGTAGGCGGTGATGGTGGCGATGGTCAGCAGAAGCGTGCCGGCATTGGCCTTGAAGAGGTCGTCAAAAAAGTGGTAGCTGGTTTTTTTGACGATGCCGGTGACGATCATGATGAGGGACAGCAGGATCAGCAGCGCGCCGAGCAGGATGGGAAAATAGCCCGGCCCTGGCACGCCGTCGTCGGTTCCGGCGGGAAACGGCCATGCCATGGACAGGAAAACCAGTCCTATCAGAATGAAAATGATGCCTGTGATCGTGTCTGCCTTGCCGTGCATGGTCGTGGTTCCCTGAAGCCTGGGTGGGGGTGGGGCGCTCGCGCTGTCGTGCGCAGGCGCCCGGGGGCGTCGCGCTTATTTGATGCCGAGGGAGGGGATCAGCTTCGAGAAGTACTCGAACTGCGACTGGGCATAGGCATTGCTGGCCTTGGAGTCGAGATAGCTGTACTCCATCGAGCGTTCCGTGGTGAAGTTCTTGAACGCCTCGGTGTCAAAGCTGGACTTGATGGCGGCTTCAAGCGCGGCGACGATTTCGGGCGGCGTGCCCGCAGGGACGCCGAAGCCGCCCCAGCCCACGACTTCCACGTCGATGTTCTGTTCCTTCAGGGTCGGCACGTCGGGCAGTCGCGGCGAGCGGACATCCGACATCAAGGCGAGCACGCGCAGTTTGCCGGATTTCACGCTGGGCAGGACTTCGGACGCGCTGACCGCCACGGCCTTGATGTGTCCGCCCAGCAAGGCGGCGATGGCCGGCGCGGCTCCGTCGAAGGGCACGTTGTTCAATTTGACGCCGGTTTTTTCCGCCAGGCTGGCCGAGGCGACGTGCCAGATGGAGCCCGTGCCCGAGCTTCCGACGGAGATCTTCCCGGGGTTCTTGGCCGCGTAGTCGAGAAATTCCTGGATGGTTTTCCAGGGCGCGTCGGCCTGGACGGTCAGGGCTGCGGGCAGCGTCATGACGCGGCCCAGATAGGTGAAGTCGGACGGCTGAATGTCGGTGAACCCGAGGGCCTTGATCATGGTGCTTTCGACGGGCATGTAAGACAGCGTGTAGCCATCCGGTTTGCTGGAGCGGACGTATTCGAGTCCGACGCCGCCCGAGCCGCCCGCTTTATTGGTGACGACGACGGGTACGCCCAGCTTTTGTTCCATGCCCTGGGCGATGACGCGGGCAGTCACGTCGGATGCTCCCCCCGGGTTGTAGGGGACCACGATCGTCACCGGCTTGTTGGGGAATTCCGCAGCGGCCTGGGCGCCGGTGGCGCCCAGAGCGAATACGGAGAGCACGGCCGAGATGGCGAGTTTCTTCATGTCTACACTCCTTTTTGTGGTGAATTTCCGGAGTGTAGACTAAAGTGGAAACTGTTTCCAACTTAATACGCTGGAAGCGGCGGATCAGGCGCGCATCGTCTTCAGCGCCATCGCCCAGCGCCGCAGTTCGTCCAGCAGCGTGACGGCGGACGAGTCGATCATCTCGTTGGAGGCAAATTCGCCGTTGTCCTGGATGTGCTTGGGCACCATGGGGATGGCGACCCCTTCGGTCATGGGCATCATCTTCAGGGTGGTGATCTGCGGCTTGGCCGACTGGGCCGAGCGCAGCCCCCCCGAGACGCCGCCGTAGCTGACGAAGCCGCAGGGCTTGTAGTTCCATTCCTTGTACAGATAGTCCAGCGCATTCACCAGGGAGGGCGGCGCGCTGTAGTTGTATTCGGGGGTGACGAAGATGTAGGCGTCGGCGCTGGCCACGCTGGCGCTCCAGCGCTTGGTGTGCTCGTGCTCGTACTGCTGCATGCGCGGGTGCACCGGCTCGTCGTAGAGGGGCAGCTTGAAATCGGCCAGGTCGACCAGTTCGGCGTCGAACTGGCCATGATTGCGCGCGAATTCGTGGAACCAGCGTGCGACAGCGGGGCCGACACGGCCCGGGCGGGTGCTGCAGATGATGACGTGAAGCTTGAGCGACATCGTGTGTTTCCTTGTCGTTGAGTGATGGTTCGCCCGCGTGCGGCGGGCGGTGTCGGGTGATGCGGGCGGGCCTTCAGCCCGCGCCCTCGGGCAGCGGGATGAATTCCTGGTCGTCACCGACCGGCAGGATCATGCGCTGGGCGCGCCAGTCCTCGCGGGCCTGTTCGAGCCTGTCCTTGGATGAGGACACGAAATTCCAGTAGATGAATCGTTCGCCGATCGGCTCGCCGCCCAGCAGCATGACGGTGGCGGGCCCGCGGGCCTGGATCTGCGCGGCGCGGCCCGGTTCCAGGACCAGCATCTGTCCTTTGGCCAGCGGATGTCCGTCCAGCTCGACGGCGCCCCGGGCCACGTAGACGGCGCGTTCCGAGTATTCCGTACCCAGGGTGCGGCGCGCGCCGTCGGCCATCTCCCAGTGCAGGTAGAACAGGGGGGAGTGCGTCTGGACGCGGGCTGTGGCGCCTTCGGTGGCGCCGGCGATCAGGCGGCCGGAGACGCCGTCCTCGTTGAATTCAGGCAGTTCGCCTGCGCCGTGATGATGGTGGAAGGCGGGTGCCGTTTCCTCGTGCTCGCGCGGCAACGCGACCCAGGCCTGGATGCCATGCATGGTGGCACCGTGGGCGCGGGCGTATTCCAGCCGTTCGCTGTGGGTGATGCCGCTGCCGGCGGTCATCCAGTTGACCTCGCCGGGGCGGATTTCCTGGTTCGACCCGAGGCTGTCGCGGTGGGTGATGGTGCCGCTGTACAGGTAGGTGACGGTGGACAGGCCGATGTGCGGATGCGGCCGGACGTCCAGTTCGCGCGGGGCGCCGCGCGCCACGTCCAGCGGGCCCATGTGGTCGAAGAAGATGAAGGGGCCCACCATGCGGCGCTTGCGGTAGGGCAGCACGCGGCCGACGATGAAGCCCCCGCCCAGGTCGTGTGTGCGGCGGTCGATCAGCAGGGTGGCGGTCATGGCTTTCCTTGTTCTGGGCCGGATGGGGCCGTTGCCCAGCCTACGATAAACGCGAATGCGTCAGGAGAACAAGCGAGCCTTTGAAAAGGCGGGCGCCGCGACCGCCCGAACCCGCAGATGCCCGCGCACGCTACATGTGTCCGGGCAGCCAGGTGGCCAGCGCCGGGAAGTACCACAGCGTGATCAGCAGCAGCGTCATCAGGCCGAAGTAGGGCCCGCAGACCCGGGCCAGATAGGTGATTTCCTTGCCGGTCATGCTTTGCAGCACGAACAGATTGAAACCCACCGGCGGTGTGATCTGGGCGGTTTCCACGGTGATGACCAGGAAGATGCCGAACCAGATCGGGTCGATGCCGGCCGCCTGGATGATGGGCAGCACCACGCCCATGGTGAGGACGATGGTGGAGATGCCGTCCAGAAAGCAGCCCAGCACGATGTAGAACAGGGCGAGCACGACGATCAGCATGCCGGGCGACAGGTTCAGGCTGCCGACGAATTCCGCCAGTTGGCGCGGCAGGCCGATGTAGCCCATGGACAGGGTCATGAAGGCGGCCCCTGCCAGGATCAGGGCGATCATGCAGTACAGGCGCGTGGCCCCCAGCAGGGAATCGCGGAACGATTTCCAGTTCAGGGTTTTTTGCCAGGCCGACAGCAGGAAGGCGCCGAGGACGCCGATGGCGGCCGATTCGGTGGCCGTGGCCACGCCGGTGTAGATGCTGGCGATCACGCCCAGGATCAACAGGACGACGGGGATCAACTGGCGCGACTCGCGCAGTTTTTGCGCAAACGACAGACCGCCCGCCGAGGCCGGCACGCGGTCCGGATGCAGCAGCGCCCAGCCGACGATCCAGCCGCTGAACAGCAGCGCCAGCAGCAGCCCGGGGACGACTCCGGCGATGAACAGCTTGGCGATCGAGGTTTCCGCCGCCACGCCATAGACGATCAGGATGATGGACGGCGGGATCAGCAGTCCCAGCGTGGCCGGACCGCCCAGCGAGCCGATGATCTGTGCATCGGGGTAGCCGCGCCGCCGCAATTCCGGCAGGTTCATGCGGCCCACCGTGACGCAGGTGGCGGCCGAGGACCCGCAGACCGAGGCGAAGATCGTGCAGCCCAGCACGTTGGTGTGCAGCAGGCGGCCGGGCAGGCGGTTGACCCAGGGCGCCAGGCCGCGGAACAGGTTTTCCGATAGGTTGGTGCGGTAGAGGATTTCGCCCATCCAGATGAACAGGGGCAGGGCGGTCAGGGTCCAACTGCTGGAGCTGCCCCAGATGGTCATGGCCATGGCGTCGCCCGCCGCACGGCTGGAGAAGAATTCCATGCCGAACCAGGCGACGCCGGCCAGGGTCAGGCCGACCCAGACACCACCGCCCAGCAGTGCGAACAGGACTACGATCAGGACGAGACTGGCCGAGATCTCATTCATGATGGAGCTCCTCGGAGGGGGCGGGACGTTTGCCCAGCAGTTCCAGGCAGAACTCGTCCAGGAAGGCGATGAAGAAGATCAGCGTGCCCAAGGCCATGGAGATCTGCGGAATCCACATGGGTGTGGCGTCGATGCCGGTGGAGATGTCCTGGAATTCCCAGGATTGCCAGACCAGGCGTGCGGAATACAGCGCCAGGAAGCCCGACAGCATGACGGCGATCAGCAGAGCGGCCAGCTCCAGCCCGCGCCGTTTGTTGCCATGCAGCATGCCCAGGATCAGGGTGACGCGGATGTGTTCGCCGTGCTTCAGGGTACTGGCCAGGGCCAGGAAGCCCGCGCCCGCCATGGCGTAGCCGGCATAGGCGTCGTAGCCGCCGACCGGGAAGCCCAGCAGGCGGCCCAGGATCATCAGCGTCACCATCAGCAGGACGCCGATCATGCCCAGACCGGCCAGCCAGGCGCTGGCGGTATAGAGTCCATCGAGAAATCGGCGCATGGCGGGTTCCTGGCGGTTTCTGGTTCAGAGCCGCACGCCGCCCGGCGCGCGGCAGGGCGGCCCATGGGCCGCCCGTAGGTCGGATCAGCGGCTGGCGCGGTAGGCGTCCAGGATCTGTTTGCCTTCGTCGCCCGCCTTGGCCGTCCATTCCTGGATGACCGTGTCGCCGACCTTGGTCAGGTCGGCCTTCAGTTGGGCGGAAGGTTCGACGATTTCCATGCCGCCGGCCTTCAGTTTGGCGATGGAGTCGGCGTCGACCTTGCGGGATTCGTCCCAGCCGCGTTTTTCGGCGGCGGCTGCGGCCTTCAGCAGTGCGTCGCGCGAGGCCGGGGACAGGGCCTCGACGGCCTTTTTATTGGCGACTACGGCGTTCTTCGGGATCCAGGCCTGGACGTTGGTGAAGTACTTCATGTTTTCGTAGAGCTTGTTGTCCGCGCCGGTGGCGCTGGACGTGATCAGCCCTTCGATGACGCCGGTGGCCAGCGCCTGGGACAGTTCGGCTTCCTGGATGGTGACGGGCTGGGCACCGACCAGTTCGCCGATGCGGGCGGTGGTGGGGCTGTAGACGCGCCATTTCATGCCCTTCAGGTCGGCGCCGGAGTTGATGGGCTTGTTGCTGTAGATGCTTTGCGGAGGCCAGGCCACGGCATACAGCAGCACCATGCCCTGCTGGTCCAGCTTCTTTTGCAAGGCAGGTTTCTGGGCCTGGTAGAGTTTCCAGGCCTCGTCGTAGTTGCCGGCCAGGAAGGGCAGGCCGTCCAGACCGAAGGGCTGCCATTCGTTCTGAAAGCTGACCATGAAGAATTCGCCCGCCTGGGCCTGGTTGCCCTGCACGGCTCGCTTGATTTCCGGCATCTTGAACAGGGATGCACCGGAATGGACGGTGATCTTCAGGTCGCCCTGGGTGGCGGCGCCCACGTCCTTGGCGAACTGGGTCAGATTCTGCGAATGGAAATTGAAGGCCGGGTAGGCCGAGGCCAGGTCCCACTGCGTGGCGGCCTGAGCCTGGACGGTGAAGCCCAGGCCGGCGACCAGGGCGGTGGCGAAGAAAGTGCGACGCTTCATGAGGGACACTCCTGGAGAGGGATCGGGGATGGAGCATTGCCGCGCGGCCGCAGACCGGCCCGGGCGATGGCTGACGATAAAGATAGAGCATCCACGGCCTGCCGCCTATCAGGGTTATCAACAATAATAATATTTTTGTAGTAAATATAGCCTTTGATTGCTGGCTGATTTTTATAAATTGTTGAACAATATAGCTTGAGTCTGTGGGGAAAGAGGGGTGGTTTTGTTTTGGGCGGCGTCGGGCCTGCGCGCGCCAGTCCGGCCGGGGCCGGGCCGACACGGGGGCATCAATCGACGTGGGCGGAATAGACCGACAGCACCATGCGTTCGGACTGGATCAGATAGCTTTCCAGGTCCCGGGCAGCCGTCGCCGTGTCGCCGAGGTCGAACAGTTCCAGCAGACGGGCATTCAGATCGACGAAGGGCGCATGCAGGTATTCGGGATCGTCCAGCAGGCCGAAGGCCAGCCGCAGTTCGGCCGAGATGTCGGCGAACATCGCCGACAGGCGCGCGCTGTCGGCCAGCGCCACGATGCCTGCGTGAAACAGCATATTGGCCGACCCGACCTCCAGCCAATCGCCGGCGTCGCGCATGTGGCGGGCGTGCGCCATGGCCTGTTCCATGCGTTTGTGGGCGGGATGGCGAGGCCAGGCCTGGGCCAGAGCCTGGCATTCGATCAGGCGGCGCACGCGGTAGATGTCGATGATGTCGGCGATCGACGGCACCACCACCGAGACCCCCCGGTTCGGTTCGTGGCGCAGCAGACCTTCCTTGGACAGGATGCGGAAGGCCTCGCGCAGGGTGTTGCGCGATACTTCCAGTTGTTCGCTCAGCCCGGCTTCGGACAGCCGTTGCCCGGCGCGCAACTGGCCGTGGATGAGCTGTTGTCGAATGGTTTCCGCGACGGTGTCGGTCAGGCTCGGTGCGGTGCTGGGGCTGGGATAATGGCGGGGATGCATGGTTTCCTGAATTGAGGGCTGCGCAGCGTGGGGACTGGATTGTTCAACAATCCGCGACTTGTTTTGCAATGATAAGGAAGGCACATGGACTTGAACAGCGATCTCGGTGAAAGTTTCGGCGCCTGGCGCATGGGCGATGACGCCGCCATGCTGGACATCGTCACCAGCGCCAACGTGGCTTGCGGCTTCCATGCCGGGGACCCGGCCGGCATGCTCGACACGCTGCGCGCGGCCGCCGCGCGCGGCGTGGCCGTCGGCGCGCACGTGGCCTATCCCGACCTGGCCGGCTTCGGCCGGCGCAATATGGACCCCAGCAGTCGCGAGTTGGTGGCCGACGTCATCTACCAGATCGGCGCCCTGCGGGGCCTGGCTGCGGCCGCCGGCACCCGGGTCACTTACGTCAAACCGCATGGCGCCCTGTACAACACGATCGCGCACGACCCGCGCCAGGCGGGGGACGTCATCACCGCCCTGCTGGAACTGGACGCGGATCTGGTCCTGATGGCGCTGGCCGGTTCGCCGCTGCTGGACTGGGCGCGCGAGCGCGGTCTGCAGGTGGTGGCCGAGGCCTTTGCCGATCGCGCCTATACGCCCGGTGGGGCGCTGGTGTCGCGCCGAGAGGCGGGTGCCGTGCTGCACGATCCCGATCAGGTTGCAGACCGCATGCTGGATCTGGTGAGCACGGGCACGATCACCGCCATCGACGGCAGCCGTGTGCGCCTGCAGGCCGATTCCATTTGTGTGCACGGCGACAGCCCGGGCGCCGTGGCCATGGCGCGTGCGGTCCGGCAGCGGCTGGAAGCGGCCG
Organism: Castellaniella sp.; assembly: GCF_049650445.1. Classification (GTDB taxonomy): domain Bacteria; phylum Pseudomonadota; class Gammaproteobacteria; order Burkholderiales; family Burkholderiaceae_B; genus Castellaniella. The sequence goes on from NZ_JBASAD010000038.1 coordinate 16,227, forward strand.
GTGTCGCCCTGACGCCGTTCACGGGGATGAGTCCGGACACAGAGCAGTCCCTGCGGACTGGCCGGTGCCCGACATATCCGAGCGGCATATAGGCCGCGAGGTGGGCTCCATGATTTCACCCCGCTGCCTGCCCGCCGGTGACGGTGCCGTGCTGGCGGAACTCGGTTCGCTGGACGAAACCCTGGCGCTGTTCCAGGCGCTGGGCACATGGCCCGCAGGGGTGGAGGACGTGATTCCCGCCGCCCGTACGCTGCTGGTGTTGTGCCAGCCCTCCGTCCTGTCGGTGCGGGATGTGGCTGTCTGGCTGCAGCGTGTGGCTGCCGGTCTGAACGCGAGGGCCGCAGGCGTACGGACGCCGGAGGCGGGCGTCTCCGGGCGGCGTGTAGAGATCCCCGTACGCTATGCGGGCGAGGATCTGGAGGAGGTCGCCGCGCTGATCGGCCTGACACGCGCCGAGCTGATAGAGCGTCATACCGGCAGCGACTATCTGGGGGCCTTCGCCGGATTTGCGCCGGGCTTCGTCTATCTGGCGGGCGGCGATCCCTGTTTCCACGGGGTGCCCCGGCGGCCTGCGCCGCGCGTGCGCGTGCCGGGGGGCTCGGTGGCCGTGGCCGGAGATTTCAGCGCCATCTATCCGTCTGACAGCCCGGGCGGCTGGCAGTTGCTGGGCGAGACGCCCTGGCACATGTGGGACATGGATCGGACCGAGCCCGCGCTGGTGCAGCCGGGTTTCCGGGTCCGTTTCCGCGATCTGGAGGCGCCCGGGGCCGTGTACAGCCTGTGCGCCACCGAAGGCGCGTCCAGGACGCCATCGCCGGCTTCCCCCCCCGCGCCTGATGTGTCGGCCGCGTCCGGCCCGTCAGCGGCTTCTCACACACCTGCCGTGCCGGCCGCGGCTGGGGCACCCGTCGTCTCGGCGGTCTGCGAGGTGCTGGACGTGGGCCTGCAGACCTTGCTTCAGGACGAAGGCCGGCCCGGTCTGACGCGCCTGGGGGTGTCCCGTTCCGGGGCGCTCGATCGTGGATCGATGCGCCGGGCCAATCGGCTGGTGGGCAATCCGGATGGCTTGCCGGTGCTGGAGCATGTGCTGGGCGGTTTGCGGTTGGTCTGTCATGGCCGTGCGGTGGTCGCGGTGAGCGGCGCGACGGCGCCGGTGGTGGTGACTGCGGCGTCGGGCATGCGTCTGCCTGCGGCGGCCGGGCACCCCATCGTGCTGCACGAGGGCGACGAATTGCGGATCGGCCGGGTCCGTGCCGGCGTGCGCTGCTACGTCGCCGTGCGCGGCGGCTGGGCGGCGCAACCCGTTCTGGGCAGTTGTGCCACCGACGTGCTGGCCGGCCTGGGGCCGGCCCCCCTGAAAAGAGGCGACCGGCTCGCCATCGGCCATCCTTCTTCGTACGGCGAAAATGCCGCAGCCGAAAGCGCCGCAGCCGAACTGCCTCGTGCGGGAGACCAGGTGGTGTTCGACGTGATTCCCGGCCCGCGCGACGACTGGTTCGATGCGGATGCCCTGGAGCGGCTCCTGTCTCAGGACTGGAGCGTGACGCCGCAGTCCAACCGGGTCGGCATGCGGCTGGCGGGTGCCGAGCCTCTGGTGCGCGCCCGCCAGGGGGAATTGCCCAGCGAAGGGACCGTCGCGGGCGCCCTGCAGGTGCCGCCGAACGGGCAGCCTGTCCTGTTCCTGGCCGATCATCCGCTGACCGGCGGATACCCTGTCATTGCCGTGGTGGCGGTCGGGCAACTGGACCGTTTGGCGCAGGTGCCGGTCGGCACGCGCCTGCGCTTCCGGCGCGCACCGTCCCCGCTGCCTGGAGGCTTGGACATGGGTCACGGGTAGTAGTCCCGATTGTTCATGCGTCGCGCCCATCGCTATCATGGATCGCGACGGCATGGACAGGAAGCCCGATGCTCATCAAGCAGATTTCTCGTCGGCGGTTCCTCCAGACCGGGCTGTGCGGCCTGGCTGCGGGGGCCGGGCTGGGCCTGCCGCTGTTGCGTGAATCGTCTTCGGCCTGGGCCTTGACCTATATACGCCCGCCGGGGGCACTCGATGCCGCAGCCTTCGATGCGGCCTGCATCCGCTGTGGCCTCTGCGTCGAGGCCTGTCCATACGACACCCTGCGCCTGTTCGGATTCGATGGTTCGACACAGGGCGGCACGCCTTATTTCGTGGCGCGCGAAGTCCCCTGCGAAATGTGCACTGACATCCCCTGCCTGCACGCCTGCCCCACCGGGGCGCTCGATCCGGGGCTGAAGGCGATCGGCGACGCCGACATGGGGGTGGCCGTCCTCAGCCATCCGGGGCTGTGCAACAGCTATGTCGGCAATTCCTTCTGTGACAGTTGTGTGCGCGCCTGTCCGCTGCAGGGCCAGGCCATTTCATTGGCGGTCGGACCCACATCCATGGGAGGCCTGTTCACGCCTGTCGTCGACCCCGATGTCTGCACCGGATGTGGCAAGTGCGAACATGCGTGCATCGCCCCGTCGGCCGCCATTCGGGTGATTCCCCGCCATGCCTGAGAAAAACCGCTACCTGTGGCTCCGGCGCGTCTGTCAGGGCCTGATTCTGACGGCCTTCACGCTCGGTTCCTGGATGGGCCTGCCGCTGGCCCAGGGCACGCTGGCCAGCAGTGTCTGGTTCGGGCGCGTGCCTTTGTCCGATCCCTTCGTGCTGCTGCAGAGTGCGGCGGCAGGGCATTCGCCCGGTGGCAGCGCCCTCTGGGGCGGGTTCATCGTGCTGGTGGGCTATGCGCTGGTGGGCGGGCGCGGTTTTTGCGGCTGGGTCTGCCCCATCAATCTGGTGACCGACGCGGCCCAGGGGTTGCGCCGTGCCCTGGGCTGGCGCAAGGCCAGGATGCTGCGGATCGACAAGCGGCTGCGCTACGGGATTCTGGTCCTGGGCGTGCTGGGCAGCGCCGTGGGGGGGCTGGCGCTCTGGGAACTGGTCAATCCGATCAATCTGCTCATGCGTGCGCTGGTCTTCGGCCTGTGGCTGGGCGGGATCATGGCCGCACTGGCGATCTTTCTGTTCGACTTTCTCGTGTTGTCCAACGGCTGGTGCGGGCATGTCTGCCCGGTCGGGGCCTTTTATGGCGCCTTGGGCCGGTACAGCGTGGTGCAGGTAGCCGCCGTGCGGCGCGAAGCGTGCAACGATTGTGGCGATTGCTTCACTTATTGTCCGGAGCCGCAGGTGATCAGCCCGGCGCTGCGGGCCATCGATGGGCATGGCGTGCGGATCGACGACATCGATTGCCTGCGTTGCGGACGCTGCATCGATGTCTGCGAGCAGCGGGTCTTTCAGTTTTCAGTCGTTGGTCGGGGGACGTCCGGCGTCGGGGTAAAAGGGTAAAGAACTGGGTATTCTGGCCGTAGACCTCGTTATAAGGGTACACCGGCGTCATCTCGTCCGCCGAAACCCTATGACGGGATGACGCCATGAACCCCCTCGATCCACTTGCTTTCTTTTTACCGCCACCCATCGGTTCCGCTGCTGCCGGCAGCAAAACCTCTGCACTCGGGACTCCCGCCTCGGATACGGCCCCCTCGTCCAAGTCATCGATTTCCGACCTGGGACGGGCGCTGGCCGAAATGTCCACCAAAACGTCGGCGAGCGCTTCGAGGCGTCATCAGGATATCGACGACAGCGATCTGCCCGACGCGGTCAAGAATCTGCTGCGGATGATTCGTGAACTGCGGGAACGGCTGGCTGAATTGGCGCGCGAGTTGCAGGAGGTCCAGGCTGACCGGAACATGGATCCCGAGGTCAAGCGCAACCGCCTGCTGCAGCTTCAGGCGCAGATGAGCGCCTTGAACGGTGCGATGATGATGGCCTCCCGGAAACTCACCAGCCTGATGCGGGACATGAAGCTGGACAAGGCGCAGCAGATGAGCGCCGCGCAACTGGCGCTGAAGTAACCGCCTCCCGGACGGATGGCTCGATGGGCGGCAGGCCCTAGGATGCCTCGGTCGCCAGCGTCTGCGCGCCGCTGTTGCGGCGCCATTCGATGAGCCCGATCGTGATGCCGCTGCCGCAGATGATGGCGATGCCCAGCCAGGAAACCAGGTCGGGGAATTGCCCCCAGATCAGCCAGCCGAGGACCGCAGCGCTGACGATCTGGAAATAGACGAAGGGGGCCAGCAGCGAGGCAGAGGCCTGTCGATAGGCCTGGATCAGCAGGAAATGCCCCAGGCAGCCCCAGAACCCCGTGCCCAGGAGCACCAGCCATCCGAGTGCGGACAAGCGCTCGGGCAGCTCGACGAGCTCCTGCCAGTGAAAGGGTAGCGCCAGCACTGTGACCGCACTGCCCACGGCGCCGCTCCAGATCAGGGTCGTATAGGGATCGTCGACCGCCACCTGGCGCGACGAAATGTGCTGCACGGCCAGGGCACAGGCCGTCAGCAGCCCGAACATCGTCCCCACGGGGTCCAGCCCCGCGTCTGGCCGGACCACCACCAGCACCCCCAGCAGTCCGAAGCCGGCCGCGACCCAGCGGGACAGAAAGAGCGGTTCCTTGAGGACCCAGGGCGCGACCGACAGCACGATCAGAGGCGCCAGGAAGTTGATCGCGGTGGTCTGGCTCAGGGGCAGATAGCTTGCCGCCGTGAGGAACAGCATGGTGGCAGCCAGCATGGACAGGCCGCGCACCATCTGCGCTTTCGGCCGCCGGCAACGCAGAATGCCCCATCCCCGGGACGGAATGACCACGACCATGGCCAGCGCCATGTGCACGCCGTAGCGCACCAGACACACGACGAGCAGCGACACACCGACATCGACGCCCATCAGATATTTGCCGCTGGCGTCCAGTCCCGACAGCGCCCACATGGACGTGATCAGCAAGAAGACGCCCGACAGGGTCTGGCGGGCGGGGGGGCCTGCGGGGGATGGCGGCACGGGCGTCTCGGACGTGGTGGAAACCCTTACTATAGGGCATTCCAGCGAGGAGGGTCGCTGTGTTCGGGGGCTTGTCCTCCGTGTCCTGGTACCCGTCCCGGGCTTATTTGCTCGTATGGCCGCCGGCAGCCTTCAGTGCAGCGACGGTGGCATCGGCGTCGGTGCGGGAGGACGCGCTGTTGTAGTGGATGGCAATCGCTTTGGCCCCCTGGGCGGCCAGGTCGCGGGCGATCAGACCGCCCAGGTTCTTGGCGCCGCCAGCGATGAGGACCGTCTTGCCTTGAATGCTGTGTCGGGACATGGGGAAGTTTCCTTGCGTGCGAGGGGAGAACGTTTTTGACTGTATTCGTAAATGGAATGTGGATAAATCTGTTTTTTATTTATAGACTGTACAGAAATGATGACCAATAAGAGACATGGATCGCATCGATCAACTTCGCATGTTCATTCGGGTCGCGCATAGCGGCGGATTCACAGCGGCTGCGGGACAACTGGGCGTGCCCCGGCCGACCGTTTCTCTGGCCATTCAGCGACTGGAAGCTTCCCTGGGGGTGCGGCTGTTCGATCGGACGACGCGCCGGGTCAGCCTGACCCGGGATGGCGAGGCTTTGCTTGAGCGTGCCGCTGCCCTGGTAGCCGACAGCGAAGAGCTGGAACAATTGTTCCGGCCCCGGGGCCGGGCATTGACGGGCAGCCTGCGTGTGGACTTGCCCAGCCGCCTGGCGCGGCGGCAGGTGGCGCCCGCGCTGCCGGCATTCCTGGCCCTGCACCCCGGTATCGACGTCAATCTGGGGTCCAGCGACCGGCTGGTCGATCTGCTGCATGAGGGCATCGATTGTGCGCTGCGTGTCGGTGAACTGCAGGCCAGCAGTCTGGTGGCCCGACCTCTGGGCGTCTTCAGGCTCATCAATTGCGCCAGTCCCGCCTATCTGGCGCGCCACGGTGTGCCGATGCAGCCCGGCGATCTGTTGCAGCATCAGGTCGTGTGCTATGCCTCGCAGTCGGGGGGCCGGGCGTCGCGCTGGGAATGGCAGGAAGATGGCCAGACACAGGCCTTGGCGATGCCGGCCCGCGTATCGGTCAACAATGTCGAAACCTACATCGCCTGCTGCCTGGCTGGTCTGGGCCTGATCCAGATTCCGGCCTTCGACGTGCGCGAACACCTGGAGGCGGGGGAATTGGTCGAGGTGCTGCCGGACTGGCTGGCCGCGCCGATGCCGGTGCAGCTCGTCTATCCGCATCAGCGCTACCTGTCGCACCGGGTGCGGGTCTTTGGTGATTGGCTGGCGGAGGTGCTGGCGCCTTGTCTGGGGGCGGCCAGGCAATAAAAAACCGCCTAGGTTGTTGGCCCCTAGGCGGTTTCTTGAGCCTGTTTCGAGAACAGGATAATTCTGGCGCGGCTGGCAGGATTCGAACCCACGACCCCTTGGTTCGTAGCCAAGTACTCTATCCAACTGAGCTACAGCCGCTAAAGAAGCAGAATTATAACGTGCTTTTAAAAGCTTGTCATCTTGCTTCTGGCGGTGCTTTTTCAAGCACCTTTTCCGGCGTCGTTACCAACGCCTTTTCCAATTACCCCAGGCGAATCAGGGTGCCGTCATCCGGCGCCATCAGCCATGCCTGAACTGGAAAGCGCGAAATCATACCACGGATCGTGTCGGCGGGCATCTGGGAAAAGGCCGTGGACAGCGCATCGGCAGTCGTCGCGTCGGGCGCGCGCACGGTGACGCTGCGCCAGCGCGGTGTCGCCTGGCCGGTGTGCGGATCGAACAGGTGCGTATAGCGTCCGCTGGCGTCCAGCGGCGTGCCGTAGCCGCCCGAAGTCGCCAGGGCCTGATTCGACAGGTCGATGGTTTCCAGGATGTGGTCGGGCTTTCGGGGATCCGCAATGCCGGCGTGCCAGGGACGGCCGGGCTCGGGCGAACCCAGTCCGCGGGCTTCGCCCAGGTCGATCATGGCGTGCTCCAGGCCGTTGGCGCGCAGCAGTTCGGTCACCCGGTCGGTGATGTAGCCCTGGGCGATGCCGTTCAGGGTCAAGGCCATGCCGGGGCGTTCCAGCACGATGGCGTCAGCCTCGATGCGGATGGCGCGGTAGTCCACCTTGGCCAGCGCGGCCCGCAGCTCGGCGGGATCGGGGGGCAGCGGCAGGCCGGCGAGCACGCGGGCGGCGTACAGGTCCCACAGCGTCTGTACGCTGGGGTCGAACAGGCCGCCGGTCCGATCGCCGAAGGCGATGGCCTGCGACAGCAGGCGGCTCAGGTCCAGCGGCGGCGCGTCCAGCCGGCCTGCACGGTTCAGTCGCACCAGGGCGCTATCCTCGCGGTACAGGCTGAAGACCTGTTCCAGGCGATGGACTTCGGCCACCGCCATGCGGACCAGCCGTTCGGCGTGGGCGCGGTCGGGGTGCAGCAGTTGCAATTGCGCGTCGGCGCCCAACGCGACGCCGCGCCAGGTGACGGGCTCCGGCAGGTCGCCCGAGGTGTTCAGTGCGGCGCGCAGGGAGCCCGGTCCGACCAGGGCGGCGCTGGCGGCCAGGATGCCGAGAAAACGGCGGCGGGGGGTGTTCATGAGGGGGCTCCGACGGGTTCGAGGTCCGCGCGGGGGGCGAGTTCCGGGGCGCGCAGGACATAGTCTTCCGGCATGTCCTTGAAGCCGACGACACGGCCGCCATGCCGCTCGGCGAAGGCGCGGGCATCCTCCAGCCGGGCGAAGGGCAGGGCGTCGGGCGCGCCCATGCCGCCCACCGTGCCGCTTTCGATCAGGTAATGGGCCGTGCGGGCGTCGATCCAGGCGTCTGTGGGCGGGTTGCCGTCCGGACCCGCGCGGCCCATGTCCTGCACGTAGATGGCGAGGACGGACTTGGGTTCCTCGGGCAGGATGGTGTAGGCGAAGACTTCGCGGATGGTGGAAAACCAGACCGGGACGTCCCGGTCGCGCAACAGGATCTGGCCTTTGGGGCCAATGTGTTCGTAGAGATTCATACCGCAATAGTGGCCGACGGCCTCGTCGGTCATGGCCACGGGAGAAGGAGGAGGAGAGGACGCGTCCTGCTGGCCGCCGCAGCCGGCCAGCAGGGCCGCCAGTCCCAGGGCCGTGCCGGCCAGGGCCAGGCGCAGGGTGCGGGCGCGCGACGGGTGTGGGGATGCGGGGGAGTGATGCGCAAGAGTCACAGCGCCCTCCGGTTGAAAGCCAGGGCCGCCAGACCAAAGGGTACGGCGATCCACAGAAGCTGGGCCAGCAGCAGGACGCTGGTGGACAGTGTCGCCTGGTCGCTCAGGCCGGCCATGCCGGCGAACATGGCGATGTTCTCGTGGCCGGTCAGGTTCAGCAGGCGATAGACGTCAGTCGGATTGAACAGCAGGATGGTGTTGAGCAGCGGGGCCGTGATGACCTGGCCCTGGTCGGCGACCAGCACGCCCAGCAGCGCCATGTCGTAGATCACCACCAGGAACAGCCAGACGCCGATGGCGATGCCGGCGGCTGTGGCGCGTTCCTGGACCAGCGCGCTGATCAGGTAGCCCAGCGACAGGAAGGAGGCGCCCAGCAGGATGCTGGCGAGGATCAGCAGGGCGAAGGGCGTCCAGGCTGTCAGGTCGAGTTCACCGTGCGCCAGTTGCAGCGTCAGTCCGGCGATGCCGTAGCCCGCTCCCGTGGCCAGTGCCAGGATGGCCAGGTGGCCCAGGAACTTGCCCATCATCACCTGTCGGCGCGCGACCGGGTAGCTGAGCAGCAGGGCCATGGTGCCGCGTTCGATCTCGCCCACGATGGCGTCGTAGGACAGCAGCATGGCGATCAGCGGGATCAGGAAGATCGACAGGCTGGACAGGCTGACGACCGTGACCGTCAGGGGATCGACCTTGACGGTGCCGGTCGGTGCGCTGCCCAGAAAGCCCAGCGACAGGGCCAGCATGGCCAGCAGCGCGGTGATGGCCAGTACCCAGCGGTTTCGCAGGCCGTCGCGGATTTCCTTGCGGATCAGGATCAGGGTCGGGTTCATGCGTCCTCCCGGCGCAGGAATTGCGCGTACATTTCGTCGAGACCGGGCTGTTCCAGTTCGATGTCGCGGATGTCGGGCAGTGCCTGAGCGTCGCGCAGCCGGTGCAGTTTGTCGGCTTCGGCGCAGGTGAATTCGATGCGGCCGGCACCGATGCGTCGCCAGCCGTCGGGTAGCTCGATGGGGTCGGTGTCCAGCGTCAGGCGGATGCGGACCGGCAGGTCGGCGTCGCGGCGCAGGTCCGACAGAGAGCCATCGGCAATCTTCTGGCCCTTGCGCATCACGATGACGCGGTCGGCCTGGCCTTCGAGTTCGGCCAGGGCGTGGGTGGACAGCAGGATGGCGGCCCCGTCATCGCGCAGTTCGCGCACGATGTCGTAGAACAGCAGCCGCGAAGCCGGGTCCAGACCGGTGGTGGGCTCGTCCAGCAGCAGCACCCGGGGCGAACCGAGCAGCGCCTGGGCCAGGGCCAGGCGCTGGCGCATGCCTTTGGAATAGCCGCCCACGCGCCGCTTGGCGGCTTCGGCGATGCCGACACGCGACAGCAGGGCGGCGTTGCCGTCCGTGGGCAGGCCCTTGAGGCGGGCGTAGAAGTCCAGGGTCTCGGTGCCCGTCAGCGAGGGATGCAGGGCTACGGTTTCAGGCAGGTAGCCGATGTGGCGGCGGGCGCGGGCGGCGGCCGGCGTGCCGGCGGTTTCGCCCAGGACGCGCACCGAACCGGCCTCCGGACGGATCAGGCCCAGAATCAGCTTGATCAGGGTGCTTTTGCCTGCGCCGTTGTGGCCGGCCAGGATCACGCATTCGCCCGGTTCGATGAACAGGCTGACGTTGTCCACGGCGCGCAGCGCGGCGTAGCGTTTGGTGACCGATCTCAGTTCGATCGGGGGCGCCGTGACGGTCATGGCAGGTCCTCGAATTTTTTCAGGGTCGGCGTGGCCGGCACCCCCATCAGGGGGGCGCTGTCGATCACGCCGCCGGGCAGGATCGCGGGAAACTGGGACTGAGCCCAGCGGACGATGGACACGGCCGGGCTGTTGAGCAGCAGCCGCGCATTGGGCGCGCGCCAGACGACCTGATCGATCAGGCCGTTGGGGCGGTAGGCGGTGTCGGCAATGCCGTCGCCGTCCAGGTCGAAGGCGGACAGGTCGGACCAGTAGTTGCCGCGTCCCGCCTGCGACCATTCCAGGAAGCGGGTACCGACATATTTCACCTGGTTCTGGTTGCCGACGAAGGCGTTGCCGTGGATGCGGTTGCCTTCGGAACCGGTGTAGTGCACGCCGATGCCGCAGTCCTGGAAATGGTTATTGGCGAGTTCGTTCAGGTTGGCGTTGTAGACGAACACGCATTTGTCGGCGCGCACGATGACGTTGTCATCGATCGCTGAATCGTCTGTGGCATTGAGCATCAGGCCCTGCTGGGTGCTGTCCACGGCGATGTTGCCGCGCACGGTCAGGCGGCGCGAGAACATGATGGCGTAGCCGATTTCGTTGCCGCGCGACACGTTGTCGCTGACCTCGCTGTCGTTGGTGTACATGTAGTGCACCGCATAGCGCAGGTTGTGAAACACGTTGCGGCTGAAAACGTTTTCGCGGCTGTTGTTCGAGAAGATGCCGTCGCGGCCTTCGGAAATGTCGTTGTCCAGCACCTTGGAGCCGGGCGCGTTCCAGACGGTCACGCCGTTGCCGCGTTCGTTCACGCGCAGACCGGTGTTGCCGACGATGCGGTTGCGTTCCACCAGGGCATCGCGCACGCCCCACAGGTAGACGCCGACGGAGTTGTCGATGATGTCGTTGTCCGCGATGTGGGCGCGGGCAGCGGTCTTGTCCAGGAAGATGCCGGCGTCCATGTCGGGCAGACTCAGGCCCGAATGGCGGACGGTCAGGTGGCGCAGGGTGACGTCCTCGGCCTGGACCCAGAGGGTGCGGCCGGTGCGCTCGCCCAGGATGCGGGCACTGCGGTCATCCGGACCTTGCAGGGTCAGGGGTTTGTCGATCACCAGGTTGCCGGGGTAGTCCCCCGGCGCCAGGTGCAGCACGTCGCCCGGCGCCGCCGCCGCGATGGCGGCCCGCAGGTCGGAACCTGCAGGCACGTCGATCTCGGCGCCGTGCGCCGCCCCGGCGCCGGCGATCAGGCTCGCCAGCGAGAGAACAAAAGAAACCAGGGCGATCGGGTGACGCATGAACATCAAACCTTCTATGGACATCAAGCCTTCTTCGGCTTGACGTACATCTGGCCCGACATTTCCATGTGCAGGGCGTGGCAGAACCACTGGCAATAGTACCAGTGCACGCCCGGACGCGAGGCCTTGAAGGTGACCGAGGAGGTCGCCTGCGGTCCGATTTCCATGGCGATGCCGTAGCCACCCAAGGTGAAGCCGTGGGTCAGGTCCTCGATGCGCTCCATGTTGGTGACCACGACGGTGACTTCGTCACCCTCGTTGACCTCGAAGCTGGGCAGGCTGAACACCGGCGCGATGGCGACCATGTAGACGCGCACCTTGTTGCCGTCGCGGATGACGTTGGCGGCGGACTCCAGGGTGACGCCGTCCTTGGCGGCCATCTGGCGGGCGTCTTCCCACATGGGGTCGTTGCGATCCCAGATGTGCAGCGGGCGGACCTTGGAGCGGTGCACCAGCAGCATGTCGTGCGGCTCGGCAAAGCTGGGGCCGTCGTGCACCAGCTTCATCTCGTCGCCGGAGATGTCGATCAACTGGTCGTTTTCCGGCTTCAGGGGGCCGACGTTCAGGAAGCGGTCCTTGGAGAACTTGTTCAGCGACACCAGCCACTTGCCGTCGGCTTCCTTGGTTTCGCCCATGGTGGTGTGGTTGTGGCCGGGCTGGTAGTGCACGTCGATCTTCTGGATGATGGGATCGACCTTCTCGCCCTTGTAGGCCTGCTTGGCCTTCTCGATGTTCCACTTGCACATCTGGCTGTCGATGAACAGCGTGGTGTAGGCGTTGCCGCGGCCGTCGAAGGCCGTGTGCAGAGGGCCCAGGCCCAGTTGCGGCTCGGCGACGACCACGTCGCGTTCCTTGATCTTGCCGGCGAACAGGTCGTCGAGCTTGCGCACGTCGATGACGGTGACGGTGGGCGAGAGCTTGCCGTTGAACACCACGTGGATGCCGTCGGGCGCGGCGTTGCAGCCGTGCGGCGAATTGGGCACCGGGATGTAGCGCGTGTATTTCGAACCCTTGCGGCCGTCGATGACGGGCACGCCGTTCATTTCCTTGAAGTCGCCGTTCTTGACGGCCTCTTCGATGAGCTTGATGTTGAACACCACCGCCCAATCCTGCTCGTTGGCGGACATTTCGGTGACGCTCAGGCCCTTCTCGGAGTTGTAGCAGGTGGCGAAGGAATACTTGCCCTGGTAGTCGGCGTCGCCGTTGTCCAGGTTGCCGTCCACCAGCACCTGCCAGGCCACCTTCATGGTCTCGCCGTCCACGGCGGTGTAGATGGCCCAGAAGTTCTTCTTCGGGTCGTCCATCACGGAACCGTCGTTGGGCAGCGGCACGATGTGCTCGCCGTTGCAGAAGACGTAGCCGGTCTTCGGATAGCGCTGAGGGCGCAGGCCGTGGATGCCGTCGGCGTTGGGGATCTCGATGATCTTGTCGGTCTTCATCACGTCGCAGCGGATGCGGGCCACGCGGGTGTTGGCCTTGTCGTTGATGAAGATGTAGCGCCCGTCATAGGTGTTGTCCGTGAAGGACATGTGCGGGTGGTGCGCGTCGCCGTTGGGGAAGGTGCCGCCGATGGAGTCGACGTAGGCCTTGGTGGCAGGCGTCAGGCCTTCGTTCAGGATCTTCAGGCTTTCGTTGGTGCGGCCCCAGCCCGTGGCGCTGCACATGTTGAAGACCGGGATGCGCAGCAGTTCGCGCATGGACGGCAGGCCCAGGATGCGGACTTCGCCCGACTGGCCGCTGGAGTTGAAGGCATAGTATTCGTCCAGTTCACCGGGGGCGACCTCGACGCTTTGATGGCCCTTCTTCTTGTCGTCCTTGGCATTGGCCGTCAGGTGGGTCGCGCCGACGGCGGCAGCCCCCGTCAGTGCGGCGGTGCCGAGGAATCCTCGCCGGCTCAGGCCGGATTTGTCGCTGGTGTGGTCGGACATGGTGTTCTCCCTAGGGTTGTGTAGGCATAACGCCCGGGCTCGATGGCCGGGGTTGGGCGCTATGGGTTCGACGAAATGGGTTCTGAGTCGGACGGGTCGCGCGGGCGCACGGTCGGTTTGCGGCTGGCGACGATCTCGCCCGGAATGCCGGCGTCCGGCGGCGGCGCCTTGTGGCGCTTGAGCTTGGCGTTCTTCTGGATCAGGTGCGGGCAGCGCTTTTCGTTGTGATAGAGCTGCTGGCAGTTCAGGCACTGGATGCACTCGTTCGGATTGATGTCGCCTTCCGGGTTGATGGCCTGCACGGGGCAGTCCACGGCGCACAGTTGGCAGGGGTTGCCGCAGGTCTTGTAGCGGCGCAGCCAGTCGAAAATCCGCAGTCGCGCGGGGATCGCCAGGGCGGCACCCAGCGGGCACAGGTAGCGGCAGTAGAAGCGCTCGATGAACAGCCCGGCCAGCAGCAGCACGGCGGCGAAGATCACGAACGGCCAGTCGCGCACGAACTTCAGGATGATCGCGGTCTTGAAGGGTTCGACTTCGGCGAATTTTTCCGCCGTGCCCAGTTCGTACAGCGAGATGCCGAACAGAATCAGGAAAATCAGGTATTTCAGGCCGGCCAGGCGGGTGTTCAGGCCGTGCGGCACCTTGATCTGGGGTACGCGCAGTTTCTGCGCGACCTGGTTGGTCAGTTCCTGCAGGGCGCCAAAGGGACACAGCCAGCCGCAGAACGCGCCGCGGTTCCAGAACAGCAGGGACATCGCCGTGGCGATCCACAGGATGAACACGATCGGGTCCATCAGGAAGTATTCCCAACTGAAGTCCGTGCGCAGCGATGTGGTGAACGTCAGCACGTTCACAACCGAGAGTTGCGCCTGGGCGTACCAGCCGATCCAGAACAGCGTGAAGATCAGGAACACCGTGCGGAAGCGCCGGTAGAAGACCTCGTGCTTGACGATCTGGTTCTGGAAGAAGAACACCATGATCAGGGTCAGCAGCGCGATCGAGATGATGATGATCTGCACGGTCTTGGCGACCCAGATCTGCTTCCACAGCGGGGGGGCCGCGTCGAGCTCGTCGTCGAACGGGACGGCCTGGGCTGCGTCTGCCGGGGCGCTGGTCTGCGCGGCCGGCGCCGGCGCGTCGAGCTTGGTGTAGGCCTGCGGCAGGGTGTAGTTCAGGTTGAAGGCGGTGAAGGCCTTTTCCTTGACGTTGATGACGCGCTGCACCATCAGTTGCAGGCGCCAGGGCTCGGTCGGATCGAAGAGGGCGTCCGTGGGCACGGTGAACAGCGCGATTTCCTTGAACCGGGGGGCGCCGGCCGCCATCAGGTCGGCCAGGCGCTGGTGATCCAGATCGGTGAAGTGGAAGCTGTTTTCTTCCTGGACGACTTCGATGCGGTCGAAGACCCCGCCGCGCACGTAGCCCGAACCCTTGAAAGAGTAAGAACCGTTGCCTGCGATCAGAACCGCCTGCTGGCCGGGCTTGAGCCGGTCGCGCAGATAGTTGTATTCGGCGTCGCCCAGCAGGCTGCGGCCGATGCCGGGGGCGCTGACCAGGGCGGCGTACAGGTCGATGAAGGTGTCGTCGGGCTCGCCCGGCTCGGGGCGGTCGGTGGCGCCCGCCCGGCCGCTTTCCTCGAAGGCGCGGTTGACGTCGGCCACGCTGACGTGCAGGTTGGCGACCGCGCCGTTGGCCAGCAAGGCGTCCCAGGACTGGATGTCCGCTTTTTCCATGTCCAGGCTGCGCTTTTGCGCCTGGACGGCCTGGGCGGCACCGCCTTCGCGGCCGATGCCGTGGTGGCGCGCCATGGCCATGACCGAGCGCGTCAGGCTGTCGCCGATGACCATCAGGGTCACGGTGGCGCCGCTGATGATGTCCACCGGCGGCGGGGCGCCCGGGCGCGGCGGCTCCTTGATGTAGTTCTTGCCGACGTAGCCGTCGATGAAGGCCTGCACCTTGGTTTCGGGGATGCCGATCAGCACGATGGGCTCGTGGTGTTCGACCAGCCGGGCGCTGAGGATTTCACCCTCCGGGGACAGGCCTACGAGCACGTCGATGGGCTTGCTGGAATAGCCCCGGGTGTTGACGGCGTCCGTGGTCACATAGGCATAGCCCGTCAGCGTGTCGCCCTTGTAGGCGCGGGCGATCGCAGGCTTGCCCTCCGGGGGGCCGAAGCGATCCGCGCCCGGGACGATGTCGCCGGGCTTGAATTTGCCCAGAAAGGCTTCCAGCCGCGAATCGGCACCGACAGAGGTGCCGCTCTGGCCGAACTTGTACGCTTGCTGCGCGCCGGGCGCTGCCGCATGGGTCGCCCCGGCGGGCGGGGCGATCAGACAGGACCACAACAGGAACAGGAAAACGATCCAGATCAGGCTGAAGGGCCGTGACTGTCGAGGTGTGGCGAAGCGGCGCATGCAGAAGTCGGGATGATGGCGAGAAGATGCCATCATCCTAGTCGCCGGGGGCGGCCCCGTTCTTGCGCTGGATCAAGGAAGGTTAAAACAAGCTGAATGCGCCGGGAGCGGCCTGAATCCGGTTCAGGCCCGGACTTTGGCCGCTTTTGGCCTGAGTTCCGGTTTTGGTTTCGGCTTTGGTGCCCGGCTGACGGCCGGGTGGCCCGGGATGTAGAAGCGCAAGGGCTTGGTGGCCCATTCTCCCGCGTAGTCCACTCCGATGCGCGGGCCGGCGACCGTGTCGGTGGGGGCGGGGGCGTCGTCCCGGGCGAGCCATAAGGTGTCGCCGCACAGGTCGATGCCGTAGTGGTCCAGGGTCACGCCCATGGCGCGGCATAGCCGGCCGGGGCCACTGGTGGAGGCGTCCAGCCCCTGCACGGGCGCCAGGGCGCGCAGCAGCACGGCCGTGCCGCTGCCCTCGGGGCCGGCGACCACGTTCATGCAGTGGTACATGCCGTAGATCAGGTAGACGTAGGCGTGACCCGGCGGTCCGAACATGGCTTTGGTGCGCGCCGTGCGTCCGCGCGAGGTGTGGGCCGCCAGATCGCCGGGGCCCAGGTAGGCTTCGACTTCGACGATGCGGCCGATGCGCCGGCCGTCCGGCGTGTCATGCACCAGCAGGCGGCCCAACAGGTCGCGGGCCAAGGTTTCGGCGGGGCGGTCGTAAAAGGCGCGGTCCAGCCGACGATAGTCGCCCTGGATCGGATCCTCAGGCGTGACGAGCCGGGCAAGCTGGGTGGGACTGAGCATCGTGTGTCCAGGGAAGTTTCAGCCTTGACCCGCCGCGACCGACAGCCGATCCAGCAGGCCGGCCTGTTCTGCCGACGGCAGGAACGAGGCTTTCAGGCTGTTGGCGGCCAGCGTGACCAGTTCGTCACGCGACAGGTCCAGGGCGTCGGCGCTGGCGATGTAGTTGTCCAGCACGTAGCCGCCGAAATAGGCCGGGTCGTCGGAATTCAGCGTCACGACCGCGCCTGCGCGCAGCAGCTTGGCCAGATTGTGATCGCGCAGATGGTGGACCACGCCCAGTTTCAGGTTCGACAGGGGGCAGACGGTCAGGGGCACGCGGCGCCGGATCAGATCCTGCAGCAGTGCGGGGTCTTCGCTGCTGCGCACGCCATGGTCGATGCGGGCGACCTTGAGGGTGTCCAGGGCGCTGCGCACGTAGGCGGGCGGGCCTTCTTCACCTGCATGGGCCACCAGGCGAAAGCCCAGTCCGGCGCAGCGGGCATAGACCCGGGCGAATTTTTCCGGCGGGTTGCCGCGCTCGGATGAATCCAGGCCGATGCCGATCCACAGGTCGGCGTAGGCCTCGCGCAGGGGCAGGGCGGCCTCCAGCGTGGCGAAGGCCTCGTCCTCGGACAGGTGGCGCAGAAAGCTGAGCAGCAGATAGCCGCTGATCCCCAGTGTGTCGCGGGCCTCGCGCAGGGCGCGGGCCAGCCCGGCGAACACGGTCTCCAGTGCGATGCCGCGTCGGGTGTGCGTCTGGGGGTCGAACATGAGTTCGGCGTGGACGACGCCGTCGGCCTGTGCGCGGCGCAGGTAAGCCATGGTCAGGTCGTAGAAGTCCTGTTCCGTGATGAGGACGCCGGCGCCTGCGTAATACAGATCCAGGAAGGACTGCAGGTCCGTGAACTGGTAGGCGTCGCGCACGGCCTGGACGTCGGTGTAGGGCAGGGCAATGCCGTTGCGCTCGGCCAGCTCGAACATCATTTCCGGTTCGAGCGTGCCTTCGATGTGCAGGTGCAGTTCGGCCTTGGGCAGGGCGCGCAGCCATGCATGCCATTCATGATCGGGAGAGGCGGCCATCGGCGCTCCAGTCGGGCTAGACAGGCTTTCATTATAGGCAGGGGCCACCTCACGCCTTGCAAGCCGCCCAGGCGAGTGCCAGCCAGGACAGGATCATCAGCAGTCCGCCGATGGGCGTGACGGCGCCCAGGGCGCGAAATCCCGTCAGTACCAGCGCGTACAGGCTGCCGCTGAAGACGATCAGGCCGGCCAGCATCAGACCGCCCGCCCAGGCGGCTGGCGTCGGGGCCAGGCGCGGCCACAGGGCGGCCACCAGCAGCAGCCCGGCGCCGTGGATCAACTGGTAGTGGGCGGCCGTGCGCCAGACCTCCAGCAGGTCGGGCGCGACCAGGCGTTTCAGCCCGTGCGCGCCGAAGGCACCGGTCGCTACACCCAGCGCCAGGGCCAGGGCGCCGCAAAGGATCAGGGCACGGGGAGTCACAGCGGGTCTCCAGAGCGAATAGTGGATTGATTGTATCCGCAGGGGGTGCCGCTGCCGCAACGTCCGCCTTGTCGTGAATGCTTACGAGACAGGACGCCGCAGTCTGGGCGTCGCCGGGGATCGCGGGTAGACTGGGGTCGTGCATGGAGGGAGGACATCGGATGAATCTCGAAGACAGGGTGGTTCGGGTGGTGTCCGGGGCCGACAAGCCCGGGACCGACAATCAGGTGCCGGATCTGCCCGATTGCAATCTGTACCTGACGGATGAGGCCCTGGTCGAAGGGGTGCGCCGCGAAGGCGGCGAGGACCGTGAGGCCGAACTGGAAACCTGGGGTGCCCGGCTGGGCAGCGCCGATCTGTTCCGGCTGGCCGCCGAGATCAACCGCCAGGGGCCGACGCTGCGGTCCTTCGATCGCCGGGGCGCGCGCATCGACGTGGTGGACTTCCATCCCGGATGGTCCGAATTCCTGTCCCTGGCCTTCGCCCAGGGCATGCATGGCAGCGCCTGGACGGCTCCAGGGCCGGGTGCTCAGGTGGCCCGGGCGGCGCACTACCTGATGCACGGCCAGGTCGAGGCCGGTTCCCTGTGCCCGGCGACCATGACCAGTGCCGCCATTCCGCTGCTGGCGCGCGAACCCTGGTTCGCCACGATCCAGCCGCAGCTCGCCAGCCGCCAGTATGACGGGCGTGACGTTCCCGTCATTGAAAAACGCGCCATGATGATCGGTATGGGCATGACCGAGCGGCAGGGCGGTTCGGATCTGCGCGCCAATCTGAGTCATGCCGAGCCGCTGGGCGAGGGCTGGTTTCGCCTGACGGGCCACAAATGGTTTCTGTCCTCGCCCATGTCGGACGCTCATCTGGTGCTGGCGCGCGACGGCGACGGCCATTCCTGCTTCTACATGCCCCGTTGGCTGGATGACGGCCGCCGCAACCCGGTGCGCCTGCTGCGGCTCAAGGACAAGCTGGGCAACCGTTCCAATGCCAGCGCCGAGGCCGAGTTCGAGGGTGCGGCGGGGCGCCGGATCGGTGAACCGGGCCGAGGCATCGTCACCCTGGTCGAGATGGCGTCCTACACGCGTCTGGACTGCGTGCTGGGCAGTACGGCCTTGATGCGCCAGGCCCTGGTCCAGGGCATTCACCACGCCCGTCATCGCCAGGCCTTTGGTCGCTTTCTGATTGACCAGCCCCTGATGCGCCAGGTGCTGGCGGACCTGGCCCTGGAAAGCGAAGCGGCCACTGCCCTGGCGCTGCGTCTGGCAGGCGCCTTCGATCGTCCCGAACAGCCCGCCGAACAGGCGCTGCGCCGTCTGCTGGTTCCGGCGGCGAAGTTCTGGGTCTGCAAGCGGGCCATCGACGTCACTGCCGAATGCATGGAAGTCTGGGGCGGCAACGGCTATGTCGAGGACGGCCCCATGCCTCGTCTGTACCGCGAGGCGCCGGTGAACTCCATCTGGGAGGGTTCGGGCAACGTCATGTGTCTGGATGTGCTGCGGGCCGCCCGCCAGGAGCCGCAGTTCGTTGCACAGGCGATCGACGGGCTGGCCCGGGCGCATGCCGGCGAGCCGGGGCTGCGGGCTGCGGCCGACCGCCTGCTGGCGGCTCTGGCGCTCGACGCGGACGGGCAGCAGGCGATGGCCCGGATGGTCGCCCGGGATCTGGTGCTGCTGGTCCAGGCCGATCTGCTGTTGCGCCATGCGCCGCAGGTGGTGTCGCGCGCCTTCGTGGACAGCCGCCTGGGTGCTGACGGCGGGGATGCGTTTGGTGCCCGGCCGGTGGTGCTGGCGTCCGATGCGCTGTTGCGGCGGGCCTGGCCGGATTGACCGGCGTGGCGGTCCATTACAATGCCCCGGTACGGTCGCCGTTCCGGTGCGGCCCGTCTGCGGCCTTGCATGTCTTCATTCCCTGTCTTTTCTTCGTACCGCGCCCGATCGTCCGGCTCCATGGTTTCATGGGGGCGGGTCCTGCGTGCGGCCCTGGCGCTGCTGAGCGCCAGCCTGTGTGTCGTGCTGTCCGTTTCGGCGGCGCGCGCGGCAGGGACCTATGTCCTGTCCGGCCGGGTCGTGGACGTGTCCGACGGCGACACCTTGACGCTGCTGGTCGGACGGGACCGCCACCGGGTGCGGCTGGCGAGCATCGACGCCCCGGAAACCGGCCATGGCCGTCGCCGGCCCGGCCAGCCCTATGGCCAGGCCGCCCGCAAGGGTCTGGCCGACCTGGTGGCAGGCCGGACGCTGAAGCTGCAGTGCTACGAACGGGACCGCTACCAGCGTGACGTCTGCGACGTGCCGCTGCCCGATGGCCGTACGGCCAGCCGCGTCATGGTCGAGACTGGCCTGGCCTGGGCCAACCGGCAGGGCGGCGGTAAATACCTGCGGGATGATGCCCTGGCCGGCCTGGAGCGCCAGGCGCGCGACCAGCGGCTGGGCCTGTGGCGCCAGGCCGGCGCCGTCGCCCCTTGGGATTGGCGCTGGCAATGCTGGGACGCGCTTGAAAACGGCCGAACAACCTCCATCTGCTGACCATGGCACTCAAAGTATTCGACCTCTCGTGCGAGCATGACCACGTCTTCGAAGGCTGGTTCTCGTCCCAGGACAGCTACCAGGATCAGTTGTCCCAGGGGCTGGTGCGCTGTCCCGTCTGTCACAGCGATCAGATCACGCGCCGGGTCTCGGCGCCGCACCTGAACGTCAGCCATCTGCGCACCGAATCCGCGCCGCGTGCCGGACAGGCCGCGCGCGAAGAATCCGCCCCTCAGGCCCGGGCAGCGGTCGCGGCGCCGTCCGGCGACCAGATGACCCGGCTGCAGGCCGAAGTCCTGCGTCAGATCCGCCGCATCGTGCGCCAGACCGACGATGTCGGCGCCGGCTTTGCCGACGAGGCCCGCCGTATGCACAGCGGCGAGATCGAGGAACGCCCCATCCGTGGCACCGCCTCGGCCGAGGAATGCCGCGAACTGGTGGACGAAGGCATCTCCATCATGCCGATCCCCGACATCCTGGACGACGACCGCTTGCAGTAGGCAGGGTCGGCCCGCAGCGCCGGGGCCGCCGGACTCAGGCCCAGGTCCGTATCAGTTCCGAGAAGCGCCGCTCGACCCAGCGTGCGGCCGCGCCCAATACCTGCCCTTGCGGCCAGACCATGCGGATCGAGAACGGGGGCAGGGCCAGCGAGGGGCAGGCAATCTGGCTCAAGGGCTTGGAATAGCCCTCGTATACGGCGATATTGATCGGCAGAGCCGCCCAGCCCAGATCGTCCGCGACCATTTCCGCAATCGTGTAGAAGCTGTCCGAGCGCCAGACCTTCGGGCTGTAGAGGGTTTCCTCGACGTCTTGGGCGCGCATGACGAGCTGGCGGTAACGCGTCAGATCCTCGCGCCGGACGGCCGGCTGTGCCGTCAGAGGGTGGCCGCTGGCCACGAAGACCCCTTGAGCCAGCGTGCCGATGTGGCGTTGATCGAAGCCGTCTCTGAGCGGTCCCCGATCGAAGTGAAACCCCAGGTCGGCGCGCGCCTGGCCTACATAGTCCGCGACTTCGGTGGCGGTGCCGTTGAGCAGCGTCAGTTCCAGATCGGGAAAGTGCTCGGACAGTTCCCGCAGCAGAACGCGAATCGCCGTATAGGGAAAGGCTTCGTCCAGCGCCAGCGCCAGTCTGGCCTCGTCCCCCGCCGCCAGCGACCGGGCGCGCTGATCCAGCGCCTGAGCCTGCCGCAGCAGTTCGCGGGCTTCCAGCAGCATCACCCGGCCTGCGTCGGACAAGGTGGCCCGGTGTTTCGTGCGATCGAACAGCATCACGCCCAGATCGGCTTCCAGCAGACCGATGGCCGTGCTCACGGCCGACTGTGCCTTGCCCAGGCGGCGGGCGGCGGCGCTGATGGAGCCGTATTCCACGGTGGCGACGAACTGGCGCAACTGGTCGAGATTCCACTGCATGCCGGCATATTATCAAATAAATAGATGGATTCAAACTTTATGAATCTAAATATAAGGTTGAAAATGCCTGCTATCGCCTGTTTTCATGTCCAGGCGGCTATTTTCAAAGAAGAATCCCATGCGATTGAACCCTTGGTTGTTCCTGCTGGCGGCCGTTTGCGTCGAAGTGGCTGGCGTCACGCTGATGAAGCGCGCGTCCGATTCCGGCACGCTCGGCCCGCTCCTGTTCATGTACGCCATGATCGGCCTGTCCTTTTATTTTCTGGCACTGGCCGTCAGGGATCTGCCGCTCGCCCTGGCCTACGCTGCCTGGGAGACGCTGGGGCTGGCCTGCGTCACGTTCATCGGCCTGCGTTATTTCGGCGAAGTCCTGAGTCCGGCCAGGGTGCTTGGCCTGGTGGTGCTGCTGGCCGGCGTCATTCTGGTCAATCTGGGCATGCCCCAAACCTCGGAGACGTGAACTCATGCAGAACGCCACACTCGTGCATTACGTCTTCATGGCCGCCGCCATCCTCCTGGAGGTCGCCGCCAATGTCTTCGTCAAATATTCCGATGGGTTTCGCCGGCGCGCGGTGGGCGCCCTGGGCATCGTCTGCATCCTGGCCTCGTTCACGGCCTTGTCGCAGGCGGTCAAGGGCATCGACCTGTCCGTCGCCTATGCGCTGTGGGGGGGCGTGGGCATCCTGCTGACCGCCTGCGCCGGTCTGGCCCTGTTCCGGCAGCGGCTGGGCCGCACCGGCTGGCTGGGCATCGCCGCCATCGTGGCGGGGGTGCTGCTGCTCGAATTGTCCTAGTCTGAAAAAAACCGGGCTGGGCCCGGTTTTTTTCATGCACGCTGCGCGGGAATCACATCACGCGGCTGCGGTACTCGTTGGTGCGGGTGTCGATTTCGATCTTGTCGCCGATGTTGCAGAACAGCGGCACGGCCAGTTCGTAGCCCGTGTTGATCTTGGCGGGCTTCAGGACCTTGCCGGACGTGTCGCCCTTGACGGCGGGTTCGGTATAGGTGATCTCGCGCACGATGATGGTGGGCAGTTCCACCGAGATGGCGCGGCCGTCGTAGAACACGACTTCGACCGTCATGCCTTCTTCGAGGTAGTTCAGCGCATCGCCCATGCTGTCGGCTTCGACTTCGTGCTGGTTGTATTCCTCGTCCATGAAGGCGTACATCGGGTCGGCGAAGTAGGAATAGGTGCATTCCTTGTTTTCGAGCATGACCTGCTCGAATTTTTCGTCGGCCTTGTAGACGGATTCGCTGGCGCTGCCGGTCAGCAGGTTCTTGAACTTGAGCTTGACGACGGCGGCGTTGCGACCGGATTTGTTGTATTCGGCTTTCTGGACGACAAGAGGATCGCTGCCGACCATCACGACGTTACCAACGCGCAGTTCCTGTGCGATTTTCATGGGGAAAACTCCGGGGATATCTGCCCCGAGCCAAAACGCATTCCGAGGCAATGCTGAAAAAATTAACTGCATATTCTAGCGCGTTTGGCGCTGCCGCATGCAAAAATCCAGCAAATCTTGACCCAGATCGGATCGATCGGCCAGTTCAGCGCTCCAGGCGCGGCTGCGGGCGCACCAGTCGGACCAGATGGGTGCTGCCAGCGCAGCCGGCAGCGTCCGGGCCACCGCTGCGTCGTCCAGCAGGTTCCAGGCGCGGATCAGTTCAGCGGCTGGGCCGGGCCAGCGCGCCCGACCCAGCCAGGCTTCGAGCTTGTTCAGATGGGCGTCTTCCGCCTGGCGGTAGATCTGCCAGACCAGGGGGACACCTGCCCAGAGCGCCCGCACCAGGGAATCTTCGCCGCGCACGAAAATCAGGTCGCAGCACCAGAGCAGTTCGTCGAAGCGGGTCTGGGGCACAAAGGGGATGGGTACGATGCGCAGGCCACCCTGGTCGTGCAGTACGGCCGGGGGGCGGTCGCCAGGGACGAGCAGCCGGACGGGGCGCTCCAGCCCGGCCAGTGCCGCCTGCAGGCCCGTCAGCGGCGCATCGGAATAGCAGAACAGCAGCACGGTCAGGGCGTCGTCGTCGGCAGCCGGCCCGGCAGACCTGCCGGTCAGCGCGCGCAGGCGTTCGTCACGATCCTGCGCCTGTGCGGCCTTGCGCCGCGCCGGCAAGTCCGGTTCACGCAGCAGCCCGCCGGTGGCCGACGTGAAGCCGGGAAAGAAAAAGAACTTCGGCACCCCGTTGGCCTGTGGCGAGGGCAGGCCGTGGCAGCCTTCCACCCAGGGTTCGGCGCTGAGGTATTCCAGATTGATCCACAGGCAGTCGCGCCCGGCCATGGCGGCTTCGTAGGCGGGGGGCAGGACGCAGGCGAAGGCTTCGATCACCACGCCGCCCCGGGGCGGAAGAGCATGTTCCGCCTGATCCCAGGGGCTGATGCGTACGCCCTCCAGGGTCTGCTCGGCCGCGCGCGCGTCCAGCGCCGGCAGCAGCCGCGCCAGGACTTCGGGCCGGTCGATCCACAGACGCACGGACTGGCCCAGGGCAGCCAGCCGTCGGGCCAGCCGCCAGCACACGCCCGCGTCGCCGAAATTGTCGACGACGCGGCAGAACAGCTCGAATGACAGGGCGCTCACTAATGATTAGTGAAACTGGACCGGCTCCGGATCGATTTCTTCCGGCAGCTCGGGATGCTGCATGTCGCCCAGCATGTTGGGAAAGTACGGCGTGCCGCAGTCCTCGCAGAATTCCATGGGCTGCAGGCCGGGCAGGCGACGGATGTCCTGGACGCCGCATTCGCGCAGCAGGGCGGCGATCGTATCCCAGGTGTCGGCCTGGCCTTCGACGTCCTCGTCGGGCTGGGATTCCTCGCGGCTGAGCGCGGGCCAGACACAGCCGTAGATCACGTCATTGCTCTGGCGGGTGCAGAAGCCGATGCGGTATTCCTCGATGGTCTGCTCGCCGCAGGCGACCAGCGCGGCGCGCAGGTCCGTGCCCGGGATGTGGGCGGCGGTCTGCAGCCAGGTGGCAGCGGCCTTGAGTGTCAGAGGGCGGATGCCCTGGTCGGCCTGACGGGTGCCCGTGTAATAGGCTTCGGGGCGCAGGTATTCCAGTTGGCAGCCGGTGAATGCGGGTTCCAGGATGCGTGCGCAGCCCTCGGCCCAGCGTTCCGTGACGGCTTCCTGGGTGGGGGATTCGGCCGGCAGGGGAGATTGCCATTGGAACACGGCCTCGCCGCGCGGCACGACCACTGCGCCGATCAGGAAGAACACGTCGGCCAGCAGGTCTTCGGGGGCTTCGGCGTCGCGCAGCGCGGGGCCGTCGCGGCGCAGCCCCAGGGCGCGCTGCGCCAGCGTCTGGGTCCAGGTACGGGTTTCCTGGAACGACTGCGGCAGGCGGTCGAAGCGGATCAGCGAGGGCAGCAGGGCGACCCGGGCCTGGGGGCCCAGCACGGTTTCACCCAGCAGGGTTTCGAGCGCCTGCGACTGCTCTGCGCTCAGTTGGCCGTTCGGCAGCCGGTAGCGGGTCCAGGCCAGGACTGGCACCGAAATCAGCAGCGTGTCGCAGTCCTGGCCGTCCGGCCCCGGGATCAGCGATTCGGAGCGGGCTTCGGCCAGTTCGACCAGGATTTCGTAGGCGGCCGAACGCTGTTCGAGCATCACGTCCAGCGCGGATTCCACCGCGCGCCCGTGACGAGCGCCCAGGGCTTTGTCCAGGGCTTCGCCCAGGCGGCTTTCCCAGTAGGTGTCTTCCAGGTGGCTGCCCGAGCGTGACAGCGACTCAGCCAGGGAAATCAGGGTCTGCGACGTGCGCGACAGCGAGGAGGAGCGAGAACGAGGGGGCATGGTGCACCGACAAACAGAGTAAACCTTAGTGTACCTGTACTGCCTGTCAAAAAAGAACAAGGCGCCCCGGAGGGCGCCTTGGAACTTCCGTGTGTCCGGGGGCCTGAAGGAATCAGGCTTCAACCGTGTTGGCGACCGCAGTGAAGTCTTCGATCTGGTCGAAGTTCATGTAGCGGTAGATGGACTCGCTGTCCTTGGCCAGCAGACCCATGGCCTCGAGGTATTCCTCGCGGGTGGGGATGCGGCCCAGGCCGGAGCAGATCGCTGCCATTTCGGCCGAGCCCAGGAACACGTTGGAGTTCTTGCCCAGACGGTTGGGGAAGTTGCGCGTGCTGGTCGAGAACACCGTGGCGCCTTCGCGCACCTGGGCCTGGTTGCCCATGCACAGCGAGCAGCCCGGCATTTCCATGCGGGCGCCGGCCGTGCCGAAGGTGCCGTAGTGGCCTTCCTTGGTCAGTTCGCTGGCGTCCATCTTGGTGGGCGGGGCGACCCAGAGCTTGGAGGGCAGGTCGCGCTTGCCCTTGAGCAGCGTGGCGGCGGCACGGAAGTGACCGATGTTGGTCATGCAACTGCCGATGAAGACCTCGTCGATGGCGGTGCCGGCCACGTCGGACAGCGTCTTGACGTCGTCCGGGTCGTTCGGGCAGGCCACGATGGGCTCATGGATGTCCGCCAGATCGATGTCGATGACGGCCGCGTAGTCGGCGTCGGCGTCGGGTTCGACCAGTTGCGGGTTCGCCAGCCAGGCTTCCATGTTCTTGATGCGGCGCGCCAGGGTGCGGGCGTCCTGATAGCCATTGGCGATCATCCACTTCAACAGCGTGATGTTGCTGTTCAGGTATTCGATGATCGGTTCCTTGTTCAGGCGCACGGTGCAGGCGGCGGCAGAGCGTTCGGCCGAGGCGTCGGACAGTTCGAAGGCCTGTTCGATCTTCAGGTCCGGCAGACCCTCGATTTCGAGGATGCGGCCGGAGAAGATGTTCTTCTTGCCCTTCTTTTCGACGGTCAGCAGGCCTTGCTTGATCGCGTACAGCGGGATCGCGTTGACCAGATCGCGCAGCGTGACGCCGGGCTGCATTTCGCCCTTGAAGCGCACCAGCACGGATTCGGGCATGTCCAGCGGCATGACGCCGGTGGCGGCCGCGAAGGCGACCAGGCCGGAGCCGGCCGGGAAGCTGATGCCGATCGGGAACCGGGTGTGCGAGTCGCCGCCGGTGCCGACCGTGTCGGGCATCAGCATGCGGTTCAACCACGAGTGGATGATGCCGTCGCCCGGACGCAGCGACACGCCGCCGCGCGTGCTGATGAAGGCGGGCAGTTCGTGGTGGGTCTTGACGTCCACGGGCTTGGGATAGGCGGCGGTGTGGCAGAAGGACTGCATCACCAGATCGGCCGAGAAGCCCACGCAGGCCAGGTCCTTGAGTTCGTCTCGGGTCATGGGGCCGGTGGTGTCCTGGCTGCCGACCGAGGTCATGCGCGGTTCGCAGTAGGTGCCGGGGCGCACGCCCTGACCTTCGGGCAGGCCGCAGGCGCGGCCGACCAGCTTCTGTGCCAGGGAATAGCCCTTGCCGCTGTCGGCGGGGGATTCCGGCAGGCGGAACAGCGTCGTGGGCGGCAGGCCCAGGGATGCGCGTGCCTTGGCCGTCAGGCCGCGGCCGATGATGAGCGGAATGCGGCCGCCAGCGCGGACTTCGTCCAGCAGCACGTCGGACTTCAATTGGAATTCGGAGATGACCTGGCCGTTCTTCAGGGCCTTGCCTTCGTAGGGGCGCAGTTCGATGACGTCGCCCATGTTCATGGCGGACACGTCCAGTTCGATGGGCAGCGCGCCGGAATCTTCCATGGTGTTGTAGAAGATCGGGGCGATCTTGTTGCCCAGACAGACGCCGCCGAAGCGCTTGTTGGGCACGAAGGGGATGTCTTCGCCGGTGTACCAGATGACGGAGTTGGTGGCCGATTTGCGCGAGGAGCCCGTGCCGACCACGTCGCCGACGTAGGCGACCAGATTGCCCTTGGCCTTGAGTTCTTCGATCAGCTTGATCGGACCGACCTGGCCCGGGGCGTCGGGCGTGATGCCGTCGCGCGGGTTCTTCAGCATCGCCAGCGCGTGCAGCGGGATGTCCGGGCGGCTCCAGGCGTCGGGGGCGGGCGACAGGTCGTCGGTATTGGTTTCGCCGGTGACCTTGAGCACGGTCAGGGTCAGGCTTTGCGGGACTTCGGGGCGGCTGGTGAACCATTCGGCGTCGGCCCAGCTTTGCAGCACGGCCTGGGCGTGGGCGTTGCCGGCCTTGGCCTTTTCTTCGATGTCGTGGAAGGCGTCGAAGACCAGCAGGGTCTTCTTCAGGCCTTCGGCGGCGACCGGTGCCTGGTCGGGGTGGTCCAGCAGTTCGATCAGGGCGCCGATATTGAAGCCGCCCAGCATGGTGCCCAGCAGTTCAGTGGCACGGCGGGCGTCGATCAGGGGGCAGGATTCCTTGCCCAATGCGACGGCGGCCAGATAGGAGGCCTTGACCTGGGCGGCGTCGTCCACGCCTGCGGGGATGCGGTGCGTGAACAGGTCCAGCAGGAATTCGGCTTCGCCGGCGGGCGGGTTTTTCAGCAGTTCGATCAGGTCGGCGGTCTGCTTGGCCGTCAAGGGAAGCGGCGGAATGCCGATCGCCTCGCGGGCGGCGGCTTCGGTGCGGTAGGAGTCCAGCATGGAATAATGCCCCAGGAGAGAGGGTTGGAGAACGTGGCTATTTTACCGGTAAGCCAGCGCATCAGGCAATAGTCTTATATAAGATATAAGACCGGAGGCGTGATGTGTTGCATCCAACCCGCCTGGGTGCCGGACGGGCGGCGGGGCGCGTCCCGCCGCCAGGCGACGTGCCCGGAGTCCGTTCAGAAGCGGTAGCCGACTCCGACGGTGGCGACCCAGGGGTTGATCTTGGCCTTGCCGATGTCCACGCCGTTCAGACGCGCGGTGGAACGGATGTCGATGTAGCGCAGATCGGCGTTCAGGAACCAGCGGTCGGTCAGCTTGTAGTCCACGCCGACCTGGGCCGCGACGCCCCAGGAGTCTTTCAGGCTGAGGTTGTTGCCGGCCAGCGCACCGCTGGTCTTGGTGTCGAAGAAGGTCGTGTAGTTCAGGCCCACGCCCACATAGGGCTGGAAGGTGGCGTCCGGCAGGAAGTGCCATTGCAGGCTGAGGGTCGGCGGCAGGTGCTGGGTCGAGCCGATTTTGCCCAGGCCATCGGCGTTGAGGTCGTGCTTGAAGGGGAAGGCGCCCAGCAGTTCGATACCGATGTTGCGCGTGGCCATGTAGGTCAGGGTGAAGCTGGGACGGGTGCTGCCGCCGATGTCCAGCTTGACCGTGCCGCCGGCGAGGGTGCCGTTGTTGGATTGGGGCTCGACGTGCGAGACGCCGACCTTCAGCAGAATGTCACCTGCTTCATGGGCCAGCGCGGGGGCGGCGGCGATCGAGCCGGCGGCCAGGGCGCAGGCGAGGGCGGTGTGACGAAGGCGGAATGCCATGGAGGTTCTCCCTGTGTACGGTGTGGTTATGACAGACCGTATTGTGGGGAAACCCGAGATCCGGTGACTTAATCCGGATCAAGAAAACATGTGTTTCTTACTTATTTATTAGCATTCAGGTCTTCAGATCGCCAGGTCCTGGTATTCCGGGTGGCGCCGTACGAAGGCTGCGACGTATGAACACACGGGCCGGACCTGCCAGCCGTGCGTCCGGGCCGTGTCCAGCCCGAAGCGCACCAGGTCGGCGGCGATGCCGCGACCGCCCACGGCGGCCGGCACAAGCGTGTGGGTGAACGACGCGACGGCACCGTCCAGGACGTAGTCCAGCACGCACAGATGACCGTCCTCCGTCCACTCGAAGCGGTGGGCGCTTTCATTGTGGCGGATGGCGCGGACTGGGGTGGTTTGGGCTTCAGATGACATAGAGATCCACGTATTCATGTACCGGCATGGCTTCGAGCGCGGCCTGATCCAGCGACACGTCCAGGATGCGCTGCTGCTGGCGGGGAGGAAACTGGCGAGCCAGATTGGTGCGGAACTTGGCTTCCAGCAGCGGGATGCCGTCCTTGCGGCGGCGCTTGTGGCCGATCGGGTATTCGCAGACGATCTCGTCGAGCCGGGAGCCGTCCGTGAATTCGACCGTCAGCGCATTGGCGATGGAGCGCTTGTCCGGGTCGTGATAGTCGGTGGTGAAGGCCGGGTCTTCCACGCAGACCATCTTGTCGCGCAGCGCGTCGATGCGCGGATCGGCGGCCACGGCGTCCTCGTAGTCACCGGCGGTCAGGCGGCCGAACAGGATGGGCACGGCCACCATGTACTGGATGCAGTGGTCGCGGTCGGCGGGGTTGTTCAGCGGGCCCTTCTTGTCGATGATGCGGATGCAGGCCTCGTGGGTGCGGATCGTGATCTTCCGGATATCGGCGTCGGTCTTGCCCAGGGATTTCAGCTTTTCGTGGATGTCCATGGCGCATTCCACTGCGGTCTGCGAGTGGAATTCGGCCGGGAAGGAGATCTTGAACAGCACGTTTTCCATCACGTAGCTGCCGTAGGGGCGCTGAAACTTGAAGGGCTGGCCCTTGAACAGCACGTCGTAAAAGCCCCAGACCGGCGCGCTCAGCACGGACGGATAGCCCATTTCGCCGGTGCGGGCCATCAGGGCCAGACGCACGGCGCGGCTGGTGGCGTCGCCCGCCGCCCAGGACTTGCGGCTGCCGGTGTTGGGCGCGTGGCGGTAGGTGCGCAGGCTCTGGCCGTCCACCCAGGCCAGGGACACGGCGTTGATGGCTTCTTCGCGCGACAGGCCCAGCATCCGGGACACCACGGCGGTGGAAGCGACCTTCACCAGGACCACGTGGTCCAGGCCGACCTTGTTGAAGGAGTTTTCCAGCGCGATGCAGCCCTGGATCTCGTGCGCTTTGATGATGCCTTCGAGCACGGCGCGCATGGTCAGCGGCGTCTTGCCGGCGGCCACGGCGTTGCGTGACAGCCAATCGGCCACGGCCAGGACACCGCCCAGGTTGTCCGACGGGTGGCCCCATTCGGCCGCCAGCCAGGTGTCGTTGAAGTCCAGCCAGCGGATCATGCAGCCGATGTTGAAAGCGGCCTGCACCGGGTCGAGCTGGAACTGCGTGCCGGGGACCTTGGCACCGTTGGGCACCACGGTGCCGGGCACGATGGGCCCCATGAGCTTGCGACAAGCCGGGTATTCCAGGGCCTCCAGGCCGCAGCCCAGCGTGTCGATCAGGCAGTTGCGGGCGGTTTCGAGCGCCAGGGCACTGTCGATCCTGTAGTCGAAGACGTAATCGACGATATCGACCAGGACCTGGTCGGGATCGGGGCGGACATTGGATTGCATCTTGGGGTGAGCCTTCCTTTGGGCGGCATGTCTGCTGCTCGATTGTGTGAGTCAACCGGAGGGCCGGGCACTAAAGCACGTCGCCGGGCACGCGCACCCATCCTTCCATCAGGACGCGGGCGCTGCGGCTCATGAGTGCCTTGTCGACGACCCAGTCGTCGCCTTGTTGCCGGGCTTGCGCGCCGACCCGCAAGGTGCCGGAGGGGTGACCAAAGCATACTGCGTTGCGTTCGCCCCCACCAGCGGCGAGGTTCACGAGCGTGCCGGGAATGGCCGCTGCCGTGGCGATGGCGACGGCGGCCGTGCCCATCATGGCATGGTGCAGCTTGCCCATGGACAGCGCGCGCACCAGCAGGTCGATCTCCTCGGCGGCGATCGGTTTGCCGCTGGAGGACACGTAGGGGGCCGGCTTGGAGACGAACGCAATCTTGGGCGTGTGCTGGCGCTGGGCGATCTCGTCGAGGTGTTCGATCAGGCCCATGCGCAGCGCGCCGTGCGCGCGGATGGTTTCGAACCGGGCCAGGGCTTTGGCATCGCCGTTGATCGCGTCCTGCAGTTCGGTGCCGGTGTAGCCGACGTCTTCGGCATTGATGAAAATGGTGGGAATGCCGGCATTGATCAGCGTGGCCTTCAGGGTGCCGATGCCCGGAACCTGCAGCGCGTCGACCAGTTGGCCGGTGGGGAACATCGCGCCGCCCGCGCCTTCTTCTTCGGCGGCCGGCGCGATGAACTCGAGTGGCACCTCGGCGGCGGGGAAGGTCACGCCATCGAGTTCAAAGTCGCCGGTCTCCTGGACGGCGCCTTGCGTCATCGGGACGTGGGCAATGATGGTCTTGCCGATGTTTGCTTGCCAGATGCGGACGGTGGCCATGCCGTCCTGCGGGATGCGCCCGGGGTCGACCAATCCGGCGGCGATGGCGAAAGGCCCCACGGCCGCCGAGAGATTGCCGCAATTGCCGCTCCAGTCCACGAAGGCCCGATCGATGGAAATCTGACCGAACAGATAGTCCACGTCATGATCGGGTCTGCTGCTTTTGGACAGGATGACGGTCTTGCTGGTGCTGGACGTGGCGCCGCCCATGCCATCGGTCTGTTTGCCGTAGGGGTCCGGGCTGCCGATCACGCGCAGCAGCAGCGCATCGCGCGCCGCGCCGGGTGACTGGGCGGCCGCAGGCAGATCCTGCAGGCGAAAGAACACGCCTTTGCTGGTGCCCCCGCGCATGTAGGTGGCGGGGATTTTGATTTGCGGTAGGTGAGCCATGGCCGATGTCCTGTCGTGTGGCTGTGGTGTGGTTCAGGCCGCTGCGTTCGATTCGATGAAGTCCTGCGCAAAACGCTGCAGCACGCCGCCGGCCTCGTAGATCGACACTTCCTCGGCGGTGTCCAGGCGGCAGGTGACCGGCACCTCGACGCGTTCGCCGTTCTTGCGGTGGATGACGAGCGTCAGCGTGGCGTGCGGCGTGCGTTCGCCGACGACGTCGTATGTTTCGGTGCCGTCGATGCCGAGCGTGTGACGATTCACCCCCGGTTTGAACTCCAGCGGCAGCACGCCCATGCCGACCAGGTTGGTCCGGTGGATGCGCTCGAAGCCTTCGGCGGCGATGGCCTCCACACCGGCCAGGCGCACGCCCTTGGCCGCCCAGTCGCGCGATGAACCCTGGCCGTAATCGGCGCCCGCCACGATGATGAGTGGCTGCTTGCGCTGCATGTAGGTTTCGATGGCTTCCCACATGCGGGTGACCTTGCCTTCGGGTTCGATGCGCGCCAGCGACCCCTGCCTGATCCGGTCGCCGTCCTTCACCATTTCATTCAACAGCTTGGGGTTGGCAAAGGTTGCCCGTTGCGCGGTGAGGTGATCGCCGCGGTGGGTGGCATAAGAGTTGAAGTCTTCTTCCGGCAAACCCATCTTGGCCAGATATTCGCCTGCGGCGCTGTCCGGCAGAATGGCATTGGAAGGCGAGAGGTGGTCGGTGGTGATGTTGTCGCCCAGCACCGCCAGGGGGCGCATGCCGGTCAGCGTGCGTTCGCCTGCCAGCGCGCCCTCCCAGTAGGGCGGGCAGCGGATATAGGTGCTCATGGGGCGCCATTCGTACAATGGGCTGGTATGCCCGTTGGCCACGAGGTCGCGGGCGAACATGGGTTCGTACACCTGGCGGAAGTGCTCGGGCTTGACGCTGGCGGCGACGATGGCGTCGATTTCCGCGTCGGACGGCCAGATGTCCTTGAGCGTGATGGGCTTGCCGTCCCGGTCCTGGCCCAGCGCGTCTTTCTCGATATCGAAACGGATGGTGCCTGCGATGGCATAGGCGACGACGAGAGCGGGCGAAGCCAGGAACGCCTGCTTGGCATAGGGGTGGATGCGGCCGTCGAAGTTGCGGTTGCCCGACAGCACGGCGGTCGAGTACAGGTCGCGGCTGACGACTTCTTCCTGGATTTTCGGGTCCAGCGCGCCGCTCATGCCATTGCAGGTCGTACAGGCGAAACCGACGATGCCGAAGCCCAGTTTTTCAAGTTCCGGCAAGAGCCCGGAATCCTGGAGATAGAGCTGAACCGCTTTGGAACCAGGCGCCAGGGAGGACTTGACCCAGGGTTTGCGGGTCAGGCCCAGCGCATTGGCGTTGCGCGCCAGCAGGCCGGCGGAGATGACATTGCGGGGGTTGCTGGTGTTGGTGCAGCTGGTGATCGCGGCGATGATGACGGCGCCGTCCGGCATCAGGCCGGGCTCGTTTTCCACCGTGCCGGCAATGCCCCGGGCGGCGAGCTCGGAAGTCGGAACGCGGCTGTGCGGGTTCGAGGGGCCGGCGATATTGCGCACGACGCTGGACAGGTCGAACCGCAGGACGCGCTCGTATTCGGCGGACTTCAGGCTGTCGGCCCAGAGGCCGGTGTGCCTGGCGTAGGTTTCCACCAGCTTGACCTGTTCGTCCTCTCTGCCGGTCAGTCGCAGGTAGTCGATGGTTTGCTGGTCGATGTAGAACATCGCCGCCGTGGCGCCGTATTCCGGCGTCATGTTCGAGATCGTGGCGCGATCGCCCAGGGTCAGGTGGGCGACGCCCTCGCCATGGAACTCCAGATAGGACGACACCACTTTTTCTTTGCGCAGAAATTCGGTCAATGCCAGCACCAGGTCGGTGGCGGTGCTGCCCGGCTGCGGCTTGCCGGTCAGTTCGACGCCGATGATGTCGGGCAGGCGCATCCAGGATGCGCGCCCGAGCATCACGCTCTCGGCTTCCAGGCCGCCGACGCCGATGGCGATCACGCCCAGCGCATCGACGTGCGGCGTATGGCTGTCGGTGCCCACCAGCGTATCCGGGAAGGCCACGCCGTCCTGGGCATGCACCACGGGCGACATCCGCTCCAGGTTGATCTGGTGCATGATGCCGTTGCCCGGCGGGATGACGTCGACGTTCTTGAAGGCGCGCTTGGTCCAGTTGATGAAATGGAAACGGTCGTCGTTGCGACGGTCTTCGATGGCCCGGTTCTTGTCGAAGGCGTCCCGCTCGAAGCCGGCATGTTCGACGGCCAGCGAGTGGTCGACGATCAACTGGGTCTGCACCACGGGGTTGATCCGGGCGGGGTCGCCGCCCTTTGCCGCAATGGCTTCGCGCAGGCCGGCCAGGTCCACCAGCGCGGTCTGCCCCAGGATGTCGTGGCACACCACCCTGGCCGGAAACCAGGGAAAGTCCAGATCGCGCCTGCGCTCGATGAGCTGCGTGAGCGAATCGTTCAGGATGGCGGGATCACAGCGGCGCACCAGGTTTTCGGCGAAGACGCGCGAGGTGTACGGGAGTGTGTCGTAGGCGCCTGGTTTGATGGCCTCGACGGCCGAGCGGGCGTCGAAGTAATCCAGCCGGGTGCCGGGCAGGGGCGTGCGATGTGCAGTGTTCATGGCGTCCAGAAGCGATCAGATCATGAGCGGTAGGGCCGCGGTGCGGATGGGCCGGGCGCCGTGGCGCCCGGCCCGCGCTCCGAGGGTGTCAGCGGCGCTTGGCCAGGGGGACGAACTTGCGGTCTTCCGGGCCGACGTAATTGGCCGTCGGGCGGATGATCTTGTTGTCGATGCGCTGCTCGATGATGTGCGCCGACCAGCCGGCCGTGCGGGCGATCACGAACAGGGGGGTGAACATGGCGGTGGGCACGCCCATCATGTGATAGGACACGGCCGAGAACCAGTCCAGATTGGGGAACATCTTCTTGGCGTCCCACATCACCGATTCCAGGCGCTCGGCGATGTCATACATCTTGGTCGAACCGGCGGACTTGGACAGTTTCCGGGCGACGGACTTGATGACCTGGTTGCGCGGGTCGGATACGGTGTAGACCGGGTGGCCGAAGCCGATCACGACTTCCTTGGCCTCGACGCGGCGGCGGATGTCGGCCTCGGCCTCGTCCGGGTTGTCGTAGCGCTTCTGGATTTCGAAGGCGACCTCGTTGGCGCCGCCATGCTTCGGGCCGCGCAGCGCGCCGATGGCGCCGGTGATGGCCGAATACATGTCCGATCCCGTGCCGGCGATCACGCGGCCGGTGAAGGTCGAGGCGTTGAACTCGTGTTCCGCGTACAGGATCAGCGAGGTGTGCATTGCATGGACCCATTCCTTGGACGGAGTCTCGCCATGCAGCAGGTGCAGGAAATGGCCGCCGATGCTGTCGTCGTCGGTCTCGACGTTGATGACGCGGCCGTTGTGGCTGTAGTGGTACCAGTACAGCAGGGCCGAGCCCAGACTGGCCATCAGGCGGTCGGCGATGTCGCGCGCGTCCGGCAGGTTGTGGTCGTCCTTTTCAGGCAGCACGCAGCCCAGCACCGAAGCGGCGGTGCGCATCACGTCCATGGGGTGGCTGGCGGCGGGCAGGGCTTCCAGGGCGACCTGGACCTGGGCGGGCAGGCCGCGCAGGCGGCGCAGCTTTTCCTTGTAGGCCTTGAGTTCGGCCGAGGTCGGCAGCTTGCCGTGGATCAGCAGGTGGGCGACTTCCTCGAATTCGCAGGTGTCGGCGATGTCCAGGATGTCGTAGCCGCGATAGTGCAGGTCGTTGCCGCTGCGGCCCACCGTGCACAGCGCGGTGTTGCCGGCCACGATGCCCGACAGGGCGACGGATTTCTTGGGCTTGGGACCTGCGGGCGTGGCGGCTGCGGGCGCGGTGGTGGCGGGAGCAGCCTGGGCGGCGGCCGGCGCGGCGGGCACCTTGGACGCAGCGCGCTTGCGGGCCGGGGCCTTTTGGGCGGAGGGGGTTTTCTTGGCAGTGGAGGTGTTCTTGGTCGCCATCAGCGGTCTCCTTGGATGAGGTGTTCGGAAGCGGGGTCCGGTCAGGACGCCTTGTGCTTGCCCTGTTGGAACAGGGCGTCGAGTTGGTCTTCGTAGCGGTGGTAGCCGATCCGGTCGTAGAGTTCTTCGCGTGTCTGCATCTGGTCGAGCACCGCGTGCTGGTGGCCGTCGCGGCGGATGGCCTGGTAGACGGCCTCGGCCGCCTTGTTCATGGCACGGAAGGCCGACAGGGGGTAGAGCACGATGCCCACGCCCGCGCCCTTGAGCTCTTCGACGGTGAACAGCGGCGTCTGGCCGAATTCGGTGATGTTGGCCAGCACGGGGACGTTCAGGCTGCTGGAGAATTTCCGGTAGGTGTCCAGATCGTAGGACGCTTCCGCGAAGATCGCGTCGGCACCGGCTTCGACGCAGGCGTGCGCGCGTTCCAGGGCCGCGTCCACACCGCTGACGGCGATCGCGTCGGTGCGTGCGATGACGTAGAAGTCGCTGTCGGTGCGGGCGTCCACGGCGGCCTTGACGCGGTCGGCCATTTCTTCGGTGCCGACGATTTCCTTGCCGGGCCGGTGACCGCAGCGCTTGGCGCCGACCTGGTCCTCGATGTGGCAGCCGGCGGCGCCGAACTTGATCAGGGACTTGACGGTGCGGGCGATATTGAAGGCCGAGGGCCCGAAGCCGGTGTCGATGTCCACCAGCAGCGGCAGGTCGCAGACGTCGGTGATGCGGCGCACGTCGGTCAGGACGTCGTCGAGCGTATTGATGCCCAGATCGGGCAGGCCGAGCGAACCGGCGGCCACGCCGCCGCCCGACAGGTAGACGGCACGGTAGCCGGCGCGTTGGGCCAGCAGGGCGTGATTGGCGTTGATGGCCCCGACGATCTGCAGGGGGGATTCTTCGATCAGCGCCTGGCGCAGCAGGGCGCCGGGAGAGGCGGGACGGGTCATGGTGGATGCTCCGGTGGGCCGTCGTCGCCAGGCGCGCCCGGGTTCGCGGCAGCATTCGCCCCGGGTAGGGGCTGGTTCCAGTCTATGGCAGAAGCATTCTGGCCGTGCGGGGCCCGTCTGTCTGTCATTGGCCGGACATTCGGTGGCGGACGCGGCAGCCAGGCCGCCGCGCGTCCGCCACCGGGGGTTTACTTCAGCAGGTCGGCGACGCCGTCGCGTTCCTCGAGCAGTTCCTGCAGGGTGAAGTCCATGCGTTCGCGCGAGAACGCGTCGATTTCCAGACCGGTGACACGGGTGTATTCGCCATTGGCGGTGGTGACCGGCACGCCGTAGATGATGCCTTCGGGGATGCCGTAGGAGCCGTCCGAGGGGATGCCCATGGTGACCCACTTGCCGTTGCTGCCCAGCACCCAGTCATGGATGTGGTCGATGGCGGCGTTGGCGGCAGAGGCCGCCGAGGACAGGCCGCGTGCGGCGATGATGGCCGCGCCGCGCTTGCCCACGGTGGGGATGAACGTGTCGGCGATCCAGGCGGCATCGTTGACCAGGGCCTGGGCGGGCTGGCCGCCGATGGTGGCGAAGCGCGTGTCCGGGTACATGGTGGGCGAGTGGTTGCCCCACACGACCAGCTTTTCGATGTCGGCCACGGCCTTGCCGGTCTTGGCGGCAAGCTGCGACAGTGCGCGGTTGTGGTCCAGGCGCAGCATGGCGGTGAAATTCTTGGCCGGCAGGTCCGGAGCGGACTTCATGGCGATGTAGGCGTTGGTGTTGGCCGGGTTGCCGACCACCAGCACCTTGACGTTGCGGCTGGCGACTTCGTTCAGGGCCTTGCCCTGGGCGGTGAAGATCTGGGCGTTGACCTGCAGCAGGTCCTTGCGCTCCATGCCGGGGCCGCGCGGACGGGCGCCGACCAGCAGGGCGACGTCGGCATCCTTGAAGGCGGTGCGCGGATCGCTGTGGGCGCTCATGCCGGCCAGCAGCGGGAAGGCGCAGTCGTCCA
Organism: Castellaniella sp.; assembly: GCF_049650445.1. Classification (GTDB taxonomy): domain Bacteria; phylum Pseudomonadota; class Gammaproteobacteria; order Burkholderiales; family Burkholderiaceae_B; genus Castellaniella. The sequence continues at coordinate 54,193 of NZ_JBASAD010000038.1, forward strand.
GTTCCATCATCACGCCTTGCAGGGCCTTTTGGGCCTTCTCGTCGGGGATTTCCAGAAGCTGCAGGATGACGGGCTGGTCCTTGCCGAGCATTTCGCCCGAGGCGATGCGGAACAGCAGGGCATAGCCGATCTGGCCGGCTGCGCCGGTGACCGCGACGCGCATGGCGGGTTTGGACATGGTGATTCTCCGATAGGGTGAGAGGATGGCTGGGTGTGCGAAAACGCCGAAAAGAGTAGTGTATTCCACTAGTCAGCGTCAAGGGTCTTATATCTTATATAAGACACAAGAGTATTAGACATCCTGCCCTGGAAGTGCGAAAATGCGCCGTCTCATCTTGTAGCATAGCCGCACCGCAGCATCCCTGACCGACATGTCCGAATCTCCCCCGATCGATCGCCAGCAGACGCCGAGCCGCGCTCCTCACAGCGCTGCGTTCAGCCCTCTGTACCAGCAGATCAAGGGGCTGATCCTGCAGGGCCTGGACCGGGGCGAATGGAAACCCGGCGAATCGATCCCCAGCGAACTCGAACTGGCCGCCCGCTTCCAGGTCAGCCAGGGCACCGTGCGCAAGGCGATCGACGAACTGGCCGCTGAAAACCTGCTGATCCGTCGCCAGGGCAAGGGCACCTTCGTGGCCACGCACAACGAAGCCAAGGTGCGCTATCGTTTCTTGCGGCTGGCACCCGACGAGGCCCGGCCCGCCGTGTCCAGCAGCCAGATCCTGGACTGCCGCCGCACCAAGGCCTCGGCCGAGATCGCCGCAGCCCTGGACCTGCGCGCCGGGGATGCGGTCGTGAACATGCGCCGCGCGCTGTCTTTTGACGACGTGCCCACCATTCTGGACGATATCTGGCTGCCGGGCAGCATCTTCAAGGGCCTGACCCTGGAATCGTTGCTGCGCTACCGAGGTCCGGTGTACGCCCTGTTTGAAACCGAATTCGGCGTCAGCATGGTGCGTGCCGAAGAAAAAATCCGCGCCGTGGCCGCGACCGAGGCCCAGGCCGAACTGTTGCGCGTCCAGCCCGGCAGCCCGCTGCTGCAGGTCGAGCGTATCGCCTATACCTACGGCGACCGCCCCATGGAATTGCGCCGAGGTCATTACGTCACAGAGCGCTACCATTACCGCAACAGTTTGAATTGACTCGCGGATGGGCGAAAATGCCAAGTGAGTCCCGAATTTCTTCCATCTTCCAACTACGAGGCCATCATGTCTGAATCAGCTTCAAAGCCGCGTCCGCAGTTCCGTAACCTGGGGTTTAGCGACCTCATGAGTTACCGGCTGCCTCCGGCTGCCAAGGCATCCATCCTGCACCGGATCAGCGGCGCGCTGCTGTTCCTGGCACTGCCGCTGGTGATCGTGCCGCTGTTCGCGCAAAGCGTACAGTCGCCCGCGACTTTCGCCGCCATGAAGGAATGGGTCGCCAATCCGGCCTGTAAGATCGTGCTGCTGGTGTTGATGTGGGGCTACTTCCACCACTTCTGCGCAGGCATCCGCTATCTGACGCTGGATCTGCACGTCGGCAATGCGCGTGAACCCTCGCAGCGCTCCGGCGCCCTGGTGATCGGCGTGGCGCTGGCACTGACCGTGGTCTTCGGTCTGAAACTCTTTGGAGCATGGTAATGGCTCAAGAACGCATCGGTCGCAAGCGCCTGGTTGTGGGCGCGCACTACGGCACGCGCGACTTCATCGTCCAGCGCACCACCGCCGTCATCATGGCGGTCTACACCCTGGTCCTGGTTCTGTACGCGGTCCTGGGCAGCAGCCTGGATTTCGAGTCCTGGCGCGCCTTCTTTGCCTTCACCGTCGGCACGCTGCCGGTCGGGCAACTGCTGGCCACGCTGGCTTTCCTGTCGCTTGCCTGGCACGCCTGGATCGGTGTGCGCGACATCTGGATGGACTATGTGCATTCCGACGGCCTGCGCCTGTTTCTGCAGGTCCTGACGATCCTGTGGCTGGTGGCCGCAGTGGTCTTCTTCGGTCAAATTCTCTGGAGTCTATAACGTGGCCGCTGTCAACAAATCCCTTCCGCGCCGCCAGTTCGATGTGGTGGTCGTCGGTGCCGGCGGAGCCGGCCTGCGTTGTGCCCTGCAATTGGCTCAGGCCGGCCTGTCCGTGGCCGTGCTGTCCAAGGTCTTCCCGACGCGCTCGCACACCGTGGCCGCCCAGGGCGGCGTCAGCGCTTCGCTGGGCAACATGAGCGAAGACCACTGGCAATGGCACATGTACGATACCGTCAAGGGCTCCGACTGGCTCGGCGACCAGGATGCGATCGAATTCATGGTCCGCGAAGCCCCCAATGCCGTGTACGAGCTCGAACACTTCGGCATGCCCTTCGACCGCAATCCGGACGGCACCATCTACCAGCGCCCGTTCGGCGGCCACACCTCGCACTTCGGTGAAAAGCCCGTCCAGCGCGCCTGTGCCGCCGCTGACCGTACCGGCCACGCGATGCTGCACACGCTCTACCAGCGCAACGTCGCCGCCCGCACGAACTTCTTCGTCGAATGGATGGCGCTCGATCTGCTGCGCAACAACGACGGCGATGTGCTGGGCGTGACCGCGATGGAAATGGAAACCGGTGAAATCTACGTCCTGGAAGCCAAGCACACCGTGCTGGCCACCGGCGGCGCAGGCCGGATCTGGGCGGCTTCGACCAATGCCTTCATCAACACCGGTGACGGCCTGGGCATGGCCGCGCGCGCCGGCATCCCGCTGCAGGACATGGAATTCTGGCAATTCCACCCCACCGGCGTGGCCGGGGCCGGCGTGCTGATCACCGAAGGTGTGCGCGGCGAAGGCGGCATCCTGCTGAACAAGGACGGCGAGCGCTTCATGGAACGCTACGCGCCGCAACTCAAGGACCTGGCGCCGCGTGACTTCGTCTCGCGTTCGATGGACCAGGAAATCAAGGAAGGCCGCGGTTGCGGCGATGGCAGCTACGTGGTGCTGAAGCTCGACCACCTGGGCGCAGAAACCATCCAGAAGCGTCTGCCTTCGATCCGCGAAATCGCCATCAAGTTCGCCAACATCGACCCGATCAAGGACCCGATCCCCGTCGTGCCGACGATCCACTACCAGATGGGCGGCATTCCGGCCAACTATCATGGTCAGGTCGTCACCCGCGTCAACGGCCAGGAAAAGATCGTCAACGGTCTGTACGCCGTCGGCGAATGCGCGGCGACTTCGGTGCACGGCGCCAACCGCCTGGGCACCAATTCCCTGCTGGACCTGATCGTGTTCGGCCGCTCGGCCGGCAACTTCATCGTCGACCAGCACCCGGAACGTACGCACAGCCACCAGCCGCTGCCGGACACCGACATCAATGCCTCGCTGGATCGCGTCAACCGTCTGGAAACCCGCACCTCGGGCGAAAAGGCCCAGGACGTGGCCAACAAGATGCGCATGACCATGCAGGCTCACTGCGGCGTGTTCCGCAAGCTGGATCTGCTCAAGGAAGGCGCGGAAATGATCGCTGACCTGGTGCCGGAAGTCCAGGACATCTATTTCGCCGACAAGTCCAAGGTCTTCAATACCGCCCGCATCGAGGCCCTGGAAGTCTCCAACATGATCGAGGTGGCCCGCGCCACGACGACCTCGGCGGCCGCCCGCCTGGAATCGCGCGGCGCCCACGCCCTCGAGGAATACCCGGAACGCGACGACGTGGACTGGCTCAAGCACACGCTGTGGTTCGCCGAGGACAACCGCCTCGAATACTCCCCGGTGCGCATGCAGCCCCTGACCGTGGACAGCATCCCGCCCAAGCCGCGTACCTTCTAATCTGGATATCGTCATGAGTCAAAAACGCATCGTGAAATTCGAGATCTACCGCTACGATCCGGACAAGGACGAACGGCCGTACATGCAGAAGTTCGAGGTCGAGCTGCAGCCGACCGACAAGATGCTGCTGGACGCGATCCTGCGCATCAAGAACGAGCTCGACGACAGCCTGGCCCTGCGCCGGTCCTGCCGCGAGGGCGTGTGCGGATCCGACGCCATGAACATCAACGGCAAGAACGGCCTGGCCTGCACGACCAACCTGCTCGAGCTCAAGGAGCCCATCGTCCTCAAGCCGCTGCCCGGCCTGCCCGTGGTGCGCGACCTGATCGTGGACATGACCTTCTTCTTCGACCAGTACCATTCGGTCAAGCCTTTCCTGATCAACGACACGCCGCCGCCCGAAAAGGAACGCCTGCAGTCCCCCGAGGAACGCGAGGAACTCAACGGCCTGTACGAGTGCATCCTGTGCGGCTCCTGCTCCACCGCCTGTCCGTCCTTCTGGTGGAATCCGGACAAGTTCGTCGGCCCGGCCGGCCTGCTGCAGGCCTACCGTTTCATCGCCGATTCGCGCGATGAAGCCACCGGCGAACGTCTGGACAATCTGGAAGACCCGTACCGCCTGTTCCGCTGCCATACGATCATGAACTGCACGGATGTCTGCCCCAAGGGCTTGAATCCGTCGGCCGCGATCGGCAAGATCAAGGAAATGCTCGTGCGCCGCACGGTCTAGGATTCGGACATGTCTGGCGACCTGACCGTTCTGGATCGCGCCCGCCTGCGCTGGCGGGCACGTCGCGGCCTGCTCGAGAACGATCTCATCATCACGCGCTTCCTGGATGCCCACGAAGCGCAGTTGACTGAGAACGACGTGCGGGCCTTGACGCAGCTTTTCGAAATGGTCGATACCGAATTGCTCGACGTCCTGTTGGGACGCGCGGACCTGTCGGGTCCCTACGACGATCCCGACATCCGCCGGCTCGTCGAGCAGATGAAAGCGCTGTAACTTAAAGGAAGATTCACATGCAGCTATCCGATAAAAAAGCCACGCTCTCGTTCTCCGACGGCAGCCCCTCGGTCGAATTCCCGGTGTACCAGGGCACGGTTGGCCCGGACGTGATCGACATCCGCAAGCTCTACGGTCAGACGGGGATGTTCACCTATGACCCCGGCTTCATGGCGACGGCCTCCTGCGAATCCGCCATCACCTACATCGATGGCGACAAGGGCCAACTGCTGTATCGCGGTTACCCGATCGACCAGTTGGCGACGAACTGCGATTTCCTGTCGGTCGCCTACCTGATCATGAACGGCGAACTGCCTTCGCCGCAGCAGAAGCATGACTTCGACGATCTGGTCACGCACCACACCCTGGTGCACGAGCAGATGCACACCTTCCTGCAGGGCTTCCGCCGCGACGCGCACCCGATGGCGGTGCTGACGGGCCTGGTGGGCGCGCTGTCGGCCTTCTACCATGACTCCACCGACATCACCAACCCGCGTCACCGCGAGGTCTCCGCGATCCGCCTGATCGCCAAGCTGCCGACCCTGGTCGCCATGGCGTACAAGCATTCCCTGGGCCAGCCCTTCATCTACCCGAAGAACGACCTGTCCTACACGGGCAACTTCCTGCGCATGATGTTCGCCACGCCCTGCGATGACTACCAGGTCAACGAGGTCGTCGAGCGCGCCCTGGATCGCATCTTCATTCTGCATGCGGATCACGAGCAGAACGCCTCCACCTCCACGGTGCGCCTGTGCGGTTCCTCCGGCACCAACCCGTTTGCGGCGATTGCGGCCGGCGTGGCCTGCCTGTGGGGTCCGGCGCACGGCGGCGCCAACGAAGCCTGCCTGAACATGCTGGAAGGCCTCCAGGCCAACGGTGGCGTCGCCAAGGTCGGCGAGTTCATGGAAAAGGTCAAGGACAAGACCTCGGGTGTGCGCCTGATGGGCTTCGGCCACCGGGTCTACAAGAACTACGATCCGCGCGCCACGATGATGCAGGAAACCTGCCGCGAAGTGCTGGACGCGCTGGGTCTGCATAACGATCCGCTGTTCAAGCTGGCGATGGAAGTCGAACGCATCGCGCTGGAAGACAAGTACTTCGTGGATCGCAAGCTGTACCCGAACGTGGACTTCTATTCGGGCATCGTGCAGCGCGCCATCGGCATCCCCACGTCGCTGTTCACGGCGATCTTCGCCCTGGCCCGCACGGTGGGCTGGATCGCCCAGTGGAACGAAATGCTGTCCGACCCCGACTACAAGATCGGCCGCCCGCGCCAGTTGTACACCGGCGCTGCGGTGCGCGACGTGAAGTAATTCTTCCGTTTCGTCGCAGGATGGAAAACGGGCCGCGAGGCCCGTTTTCCTTTGGCTCCGCGCGGGCCGCTCAGGCGGCTTGCTGCGTCGCCGCGTCGTGCAGCAGATCGCGCGCCCGCTGGTTGGACAGGTAGATGTTGTCGCGCACCGGCTGCGCGCCGGTCTTGACGCTGTCGACCCAGTCCCGGGTGGACATCACCGCCGCGAAACGCGATTGCAGCACCACGCTGAATACGCGGTGGATGTCTTCGGCGCTCGCGAGTCCGGCCTGATTGCGGTAGGACACCGCGCCCGAGGCATCGTGCAGAAACTCGACTGCGGTGCCGTTGTGCAGGGCGTGGTTGATGGTCGAGGAATCGCAGTTGTGCGTCATATAGCCGACCACCGTCAGCGTGTCGATGCCGCGCGCCTGCAGCCAGGCAGCCAGATCGGTTTCCGGATAGGCGCTGGGCAGCGTCTTGCGCAGGTAATGATCGTGTGGACGGGCGGCGACCACTGGATGCAGTTGCCAACCCTCGGTGTCGATGGCGAACAGCGGCGAACGGGCGGGCGAGGTCTGCTGCACCACGATCACCGGGATTTTGGCCGCCTGCGCCGTGTCCATGGCGAGGCCGACATTGGCGATGGTGAGCGACGGGTCCGGATATTCGATCGGCAGCTCTCCGGTGAAATATTCGTTTTGTGCGTCGATGACGATCAAGGCGCGCTTCGGGGCGGTGTGGGCAGTCATGGCGGGACTCCTGGAAATCGATGGGATCGGTATGTGAGAGTGGGCGTGACGAACGCCCATGGACAGCATCTTCGCGCACGGCTATCCTTCCAACAAGTGTCCTGAATAACAGCTATCGAAAGAATCGGGCCAAACTCGCACCACTACCATGTTGCCTCGGAAAATCGCCGTTCTGGCCTTTGATCGCATCAGTCCGTTTCACCTTTCCGTGCCGTGCCTGGTGTTTGAAAACCGCATCGGCCAGCCCGCACACGAACTATGGATCTGCGCGGGAGAGCCCGTCCCCAGGGGCGGCCTGCGCACGACCGCCGGGTTCACTGTGCAAACCAGCCTGACTCTGGCGGACGCCGCGCAGGCGGACGTGCTGATCGTGCCGTCGTGGCGCGATCCGGACGAATGTCCGCCCGCGCCGATGGTCGATGCCGTGCGCGCGGCCCACGCGCGCGGCGCGACCGTGGTCGGCCTGTGCCTGGGGGCGTTCGTGCTGGCGGAAGCAGGCATCCTCGATGGTCACGAGGCGGCCACGCACTGGAGCGCCGTCGAGACGTTCTCACGGCGTTACCCGCGTGTGAAACTGATGCCCGACGTGTTGTACCAGGATGCCGACGAGGGCCGTCTGGTGACGTCCGCCGGCACGGCCGCCGGCCTGGACTGCTGCCTGGATCTGTTGCGCCGCTGGCATGGCGCAGACGTGGCCAACCTCGTGGCGCGGCGGCTGGTGGTGGCCCCGCACCGGCAGGGCGGGCAGGCACAATACATCGAGCAGCCTTTGCATGACGCGCCGGGCGGTGACCGCCTGTCCGATCTGCTGAATTGGGTGGCGGCCCATCCGTCCGAACCGCACACGCTCGATTCCCTGGCCGGGCGCGTCGCCATGAGCCGCCGAAATTTCACGCGCCGGTTCCGGGACCTGACCGGCACGACGGTCGGACAATGGCTGCTGGGGCAGCGCCTGGCCTATGCGCAGCGCTTGCTGGAGACCACGCATCAGCCCGTGGAAACCGTCGCGCAGCAGGCGGGTTTCGGCAGTGCGGCATCGTTGCGCCAGCATTTCAGTCAGGCGTATCGGACGTCGCCCAGCGCATACCGCGCGCTGTTTTCACAGATGTGATGTCCCCCGGGAGGCTTTCACCTTGAGGCGTCCGGCTGCAAAAAAACCGGCCGCCCCGAAGGACGGCCGGTCTTCCCGTGGGGCAGGGCGATCAGACTGCCTGGCCCGCTTCCTGCTGGGCGTCCACTACGGCCAGGGCCGTCATGTTGACGATACGGCGCACCGTGGAGCTGGTGGTCAGGATGTGCACCGGGCGCGCAGCGCCCAGCAGCACCGGACCCATGGCCACGCCGTGGCTGCCGGTCATCTTCAGCATGTTGTAGGTGATGTTGCCCGCGTCCAGATTGGGCATGATCAGCAGATTGGCCGGTCCCTTCAGTTGCGTGTCGGGGTAGGCATGGACGCGGATGGTTTCGGACAGGGCCGAGTCCGCGTGCATTTCGCCGTCGACTTCCAGTTCGGGCGCGCGCTGTTCGATCAGGCGACGCGCTTCGGCCATCTTGCGGGAGGACGCCGTAGGGCGGCTGCCGAAGTTGGAGTGCGAGAGCAGGGCAATCTTGGGTACGATGCCGAAGCGGCGGACTTCCTCGGCGGCCAGGATCGTCATGTCGGCGATCTGTTCGGCGGTGGGGTCTTCGTTGACGTGCGTGTCGCAGATGAACAGGGTCTGGGTCGGCAGCATCAGCACGTTCATGGCCGCGTAGGTGCGGGCCGTGGGCTTGAGGCCGATGACCTCTTCGACGTATTTCAACTGATTGTCGAAGCGGCTGGCCACCCCGCAGATCATCGCGTCGGCGTCGCCGCGCTGCAGCAGCATCACCCCGATCAGGGAGTTGTGCTTGCGTACCATGGCCTTGGCGATGTCGGGCGTGACACCCTCGCGGCCGCGCAGCTTGTAGTAGGCGCTCCAGGTTTCGTTGAAGCGCGTGTCGTCCTCGGGATTGACGATTTCCACGTTCTTGCCGGGCACCAGGCGCAGGCCGAACTTCTGGATGCGCATGTCGATCACGGCGGGACGGCCGATCAGGATCGGCTGGGCGAAGCCTTCGTCCAGCACTGTCTGGGCGGCGCGCAGCACGCGCTCGTCCTCGCCGTCGGCGTAGATCACGCGCTTGGGCGCGGATTTTGCTTGATGGAACAGGGGACGCATCAACTGGCCGGAGTGGTAGACGATGCTCATCAGGGACTGGCGGTAGGCGTCCATGTCCTCGATGGGGCGGCGGGCCACGCCGGAATCTGCAGCGGCCTGAGCGATGGCCGGGGCGATCTTGACGATCAGGCGCGGGTCGAAGGGCTTGGGAATGATGTATTCCGGGCCGAAGGACAGATCCTGGTCGGCGTAGGCGCTCGCGACTTCGGCGCTGCTTTCAGCCTGTGCCAGTTCGGCGATGGCCTTGACGCAGGCCAGCTTCATCTCTTCGTTGATGACGGTGGCGCCGCAGTCCATCGCGCCGCGGAAGATGAAGGGGAAGCACAGGACGTTGTTGACCTGGTTCGGATAGTCCGAACGGCCGGTGGCGACGATGCAGTCGGGGCGGGCGGCCTTGGCGTCCTCGGGACGGATTTCCGGATCGGGGTTGGCCAGGGCCAGGATCAGCGGGCGGTCGGCCATGGAGCGCACCATGTCCTGGGTCAGCACGCCGGGGGCCGAGCACCCCAGGAACACGTCGGCGCCCTTGCAGACGTCGGCCAGGGTGCGGGCGTCGGTCTGTTGAGCGTAGCGGGCCTTGTTGGCTTCCATCTTTTCATCGCGGCCCTGCCAGATCACGCCGCGCGAATCGACCACATAGATGTTCTTTTGCGAGACGCCGAGCTTGACCATCAGGTCCAGGCAGGCGATGGCGGCGGCGCCTGCGCCCGAACACACCAGCTTGACCTGAGCGATGTCTTTACCCACGACCTTCAGGCCGTTCAGGACGGCGGCCGAGGAGATGATGGCGGTGCCGTGCTGGTCGTCGTGAAAGACGGGGATCTTCATGCGTTCGCGCAGCTTCTTCTCGATATAGAAGCATTCCGGCGCCTTGATGTCTTCCAGATTGATCCCGCCCAGCGTCGGTTCCAGCGCGGCGATGATGTCGACCAGCTTGTCCGGATCGTTTTCGTTCAGTTCGATGTCGAAGACGTCGATGCCGGCGAATTTCTTGAACAGGCAGCCCTTGCCTTCCATGACGGGCTTGGCTGCCAGAGGGCCGATGTTGCCCAGGCCGAGCACGGCGGTGCCGTTGGTGACCACGCCCACCAGATTGGCGCGCGAGGTGTACTTGGCTGCGGCAGACTCGCCCTCGGCGTGAATTGTCATGCTGGCGATTGCCACGCCCGGGGAATAGGCCAGGCTCAGGTCGTCCTGGTTGGCCAGGGGTTTGGTCGGGACGACGGAGATTTTGCCGGGGGTGGGGAATGCGTGGTAATCGAGCGCCATCTTGGCGCGATCGTCTTTCAGGTCCATGACTACCTGTGCTCCTGCTGGTTGTTTTGTATCGTTTGTATTGCCGCGAGGGTATGGCTTCGGCAAACCCCATTCTGCCCGAGTATTGCTTGAAGTGTTTGTTAATCCCAACGTCAATCGGGCGAAAAGCAGCCTGGAATGGGCGTTTTCGGCCGGTCAGTTTAAACCCATGCCGCCGGACGGGTATACTTTCCCCTTAATACGGCTTATGCAAGGCGTCGTACCATTGCCTTCTGCCCCTGCTATCCGCTCATCGGTCTGGCCGAGTCGCGGAAGGTTTCTCAATCTGCATCGTTCGGGTGAAGCACCCGTCAGGTGAAGCGCACAATGTCCACGGAACAAGAACTCCAGTCCAATTCCTATTTGTTTGGCGCCAATGCGCCCTACGTAGAAGACCTCTACGAAGCCTATCTGAACGACCCGGGTTCCGTTCCGGACCAGTGGCGCACCTACTTCGATCAGTTGCAGCATTTGCCCGCCGCAGATGGCCGTGAGGCCACACGCGACCAGGCTCACGCTCCGATCGTCGCCTCTTTCGCTCAGCGCGCCCGAGAAAACGCCTTCCAGATCCGCCCCGCGCAAGCTTCCGACCAGTCCCTGGCTATCGCCGGCAAGCAGGTCTATGTCCAGTCCATCATCGCCGCCTATCGCTCGCTGGGGTCCCGCATCGCCCAGCTCGATCCGCTGAAGCGCCGCGACCGTCCGGACATCCCGGAACTGGACCCCGCCTTCTACGGCCTGACCGAGGCCGATCTGGACCAGATCTATTCGGCCACGAACACGTATTTCACCAAGGCCGATACGATGACCATGCGGGACATCCTCAAGGCCCTGCGCGACACGTATTGCCAGAACATCGGCGCCGAATTCATGCACATCGCCGATCCGGCGGTGAAGCGCTGGATTCAGGAACGCCTGGAATCCACCCTGGGCGTGCCGGAATTCACCGTCGAGCAGAAACGCAACATCCTGCAGCAGGTGACCGAGGCCGAAGGCCTGGAACGCTTCCTGCACACCAAATACGTCGGCCAGAAGCGCTTCTCTCTGGAAGGCGGTGAAAGCTTCATCGCCGCCATGGACGAGGTCGTCAATCACGCCGGTGAAAATGGCGTCCAGGAAATCGTCGTCGGCATGGCCCACCGGGGCCGCCTGAATCTGCTGGTCAACATCATGGGCAAGATGCCCGGCGATCTGTTTGCCGAATTCGAGGGCAAGCACGCCCAGGGACTCAGCGACGGCGACGTCAAATATCACAACGGCTTTTCCAGCGATCTGTCCACGCGCGGTGGCCCGGTCCACCTGTCTCTGGCGTTCAACCCGTCGCACCTGGAAATCGTGAACCCGGTGGTCGAGGGCAGCGTGCGCGCCCGTCAGGACCGCCGCAATGACGAACGGGGCGATCAGGTGCTGCCGGTGCTGGTGCATGGCGACGCAGCCTTCGCCGGCCAGGGCGTGGTCATGGAAACCCTGAACCTGGCGCAGACCCGCGGCTACGGCACCGGCGGCACCCTGCACATCGTCATCAACAACCAGATCGGCTTCACGACTTCCGACCCGCGCGACACGCGTTCCACGCTGTACTGCACGGACGTGGTCAAGATGATCGAAGCCCCGGTCTTCCACGTCAATGGCGACGACCCTGAAGCCGTGGTCTTCGTGACGAAGCTGGCGCTGGATTATCGCCAGCAGTTCGGGCATGACGTCGTGGTGGACATCGTCTGCTTCCGCAAGCTGGGCCACAACGAACAGGACACGCCGTCCCTGACGCAGCCGCTGATGTACAAGAGCATCGGCGTCCATCCGGGCACCCGCAAGCTCTATGCGGATCGCCTGGTCGCCCAGGGCGCCCTGGCCGAAGGCGAACCCGATCAGATGGTCAAGGATTACCGTCAGTTGATGGAAGACGGCCAGCGCACGGTTGAGCCCGTCCTGACCGACTACAAGAACAAGTATGCCACCGACTGGTCGCCCTTCCTGGGCGCCAAATGGACCGATCATGCCGATACCGGCGTGCCGCTGGCCGAACTGACCCGCATCGGCGAAAAACTGACCCAGGTGCCGGACGGATTCACGGTCCACCCCTTGGTCAATAAACTGCTGGCCGACCGTCTGGCGATGGCGCGCGGCGAACACCCCGTGGACTGGGGCATGGGCGAGCACCTGGCCTTCGCCACCCTGGTGGCCAACGGCTACGCCATCCGCATCACCGGCCAGGATTCCGGCCGTGGCACCTTCACCCATCGCCACGCCGTGCTGCACGACCAAAAGCGCGAACGCTGGGATGACGGCACCTACGTGCCTCTGCAGAACGTGTCCGAGAGCCAGGCGCCGTTCACAGTGATCGACTCCGTGCTGTCCGAAGCCGCCGTGCTGGGCTTTGAATACGGCTACGCCACCGCCGAGCCCAATGTGCTGACCATCTGGGAAGCCCAGTTCGGCGACTTCGCCAACGGCGCGCAGGTCGTCATCGACCAGTTCATCGCGTCTGGCGAGGCCAAGTGGGGCCGCGCCTGCGGTCTGGTGCTGATGCTGCCGCACGGCTACGAAGGCCAGGGGCCGGAACACTCGTCCGCGCGGATCGAGCGTTTCCTGCAACTGTGCGCGGACAACAATATGCAGGTCGTGCAGCCCACCAACGGGGCGCAGATCTTCCACGTGTTGCGCCGCCAGATGATCCGCCCCTTCCGCAAGCCGCTGGTGATCATGACGCCCAAGTCGCTCTTGCGCAACAAGGCGGCGACTTCTGCGCTGGACGATCTGGCGACAGGCACGTTCCAGCCCGTCATCGGCGAAACCAACGCCGACATCGTGCCGGCAGACGTCAAGCGCGTGCTGGTGTGTTCCGGCAAGGTCTACTACGACCTGGTCCATGCCCGCGAAGAACAAGGCCGCAAGGACGTCGCCATCCTGCGCATCGAGCAGCTCTATCCGTTTGCGCACAAGTCTTTCCAGGCTGAACTGCAGAAATACGACAACGTCACGGAACTGGTCTGGGTGCAGGACGAACCCCAGAACCAGGGGCCGTGGTTCTATGTGCAGCATCACCTGTACGAAAACATGAATGATGGTCAGAAACTGGGTTATGCCGGTCGCCCGGCGTCGGCTTCGCCGGCAGTAGGCTATATGGCAAAGCATCAGGAGCAGCAACGCGCCCTGATCGAGCAGGCCTTCGCCCCCAAACTGAAAAGTTTCTCGCTGATCAAGTAATCCGATTTCCCTCAAATACAGACAACACGGAAAAATATTATGGCTATTACCGAAGTCCTCGTTCCGCAGCTCTCCGAATCGGTGTCGGAGGCCACTCTGCTCAACTGGAAGAAGCAGCCCGGCGAAGCCGTCGAAGCCGATGAGATCCTGATCGAAGTCGAAACAGACAAGGTCGTGCTGGAAGTGCCGGCCCCCGCCTCGGGCGTGCTGTCCGAGATCGTCAAGGGCGACGGCAGCACCGTGACCTCGGGCGAAGTCCTGGCCCGCATCGACACCGCCGCCAAGGCCGCCGCTGCGGCTCCGGCCGCTGTTGCCGCGCCCGCGCCGGCCGTCGCCGAGGCTGCCAAGCCCGCCACCAAGTCGTCGGTGGTGTCCCCGGCCGCCGGCAAGATCCTGTCCGAAAAGGGCATCGATCCTGCCTCCGTCGAAGGCACGGGCCGTGGCGGTCGCGTGACCAAGGGCGACGCCCTGGGTGCCGCGCAGGCCCCGGCCGCCGCGACCCCGTCCGCCCCGGTGCCGGTCAGCCTGGACGGCCGCCCGGAACAGCGCGTGCCGATGAGCCGTCTGCGCGCCCGTGTGGCCGAGCGCCTGATTCAGTCGCAGTCCGAAAACGCCATCCTGACGACCTTCAACGAAGTCAATATGCAGGCCATCATGGACCTGCGCAAGAAATACAAGGACGTTTTCGAAAAGGAACACGGCGTCAAGCTGGGCTTCACGTCCTTCTTCGTCAAGGCGGCTGTCGCAGCGCTCAAGCGTTATCCGGTGGTCAACGCCTCGGTGGATGGCAAGGACATCATCTATCACGGGTATTTCGACATCGGCGTGGCCGTCGGCAGCCCGCGCGGCCTGGTGGTGCCTGTCCTGCGCAATGCCGATCAACTGTCGCTGGCCGACATCGAAAAGCAGATCGCCGATTTCGGTCGCCGCGCACAGGACGGCAAGCTGACGCTGGACGAACTGACCGGCGGGACTTTCTCGATCTCGAACGGCGGCGTGTTTGGCTCGATGCTGTCCACTCCGATCATCAACCCCCCGCAATCGGCCATTCTGGGCATTCACGCGACCAAGGACCGTCCGGTCGTGGAAAATGGCCAGATCGTGATTCGTCCGATCAACTATCTGGCGCTGTCGTATGACCACCGCATCATCGACGGGCGCGAGGCCGTGCTGGCGCTGGTCGCGATGAAAGAAGCCCTGGAAGACCCGCAACGCCTGTTGCTGAGCGTCTGATCGGCGGCTTTGATGTAATCCAGTACGCACCCTTCGGGGTGCGTCGTTTTGAGAGAAGAACATGGCAAAACAATTTGATGTAATCGTGATCGGTGCCGGCCCCGGCGGCTATATCGCCGCCATCCGCGCCGCCCAACTGGGCCTGGCCGTGGCCTGCGTGGACGCCTGGACCGACGCCGCTGGCAAGCCCGCCCCCGGCGGCACCTGCACGAATGTGGGCTGCATCCCGTCCAAGGCTCTGCTGCAATCGTCCGAGCACTACGAGCAACTGAATCATCACTTCGCCGACCATGGCATCACCGCCAAGGGCGTCAGCCTGGATCTGGCCAAGCTGATCGGCCGCAAGGACACGGTGGTTCAGCAGAACAACGCCGGCATCCTGTTCCTGTTCAAGAAGAACAAGGTGTCCTTCTTCCACGGCACCGGCACCCTGGCCGCCAAGACGGACTTCGGCTGGTCGGTGAAGGTCGCCGGCAAGACCGACGAGGACCTGGAAGGCCGACACGTGATCGTCGCCACCGGTTCCAGCGCACGTGAGCTGCCCGGCCTGCCCTTTGACGAAGAACTCGTTCTGTCGAACGACGGCGCGTTGCGCATCCCAGCCGTCCCCAAGAAACTCGGCGTCATCGGCGCGGGTGTCATCGGCCTGGAAATGGGCAGCGTCTGGCGCCGGCTGGGCGCCGAGGTCACCATCCTGGAAGCCATGCCCGAGTTCCTCGGTGCGGTGGACCGCGACGTGGCCAAGGAAGCCCAGAAGGCGCTTGCCAAGCAGGGCCTGGACATCCAGACCGGCGTGCGCATCGGCGAGGTCAAGACTTCCGCCAAGGGTGTCAACGTCCAGTACACGGACGCGGCCGGCGCCGAACAGAAGCTGGCCGTCAATCACCTGATCGTGTCGATCGGCCGGGTGCCCAACACCCAGGGGCTGGGTGCCGACGTGGTGGGCCTGAAGCTGGACGAGCGTGGTTTCGTGGTCGTCGACGAAGACTGCCGCAGCAACCTGCCCAACGTCTGGGCCGTGGGTGACGTGGTGCGCGGCCCGATGCTGGCGCACAAGGCCGAAGAAGAAGGCGTGGCGGTGGCCGAGCGCATTGCCGGCCAGCACGGGCACGTCAATTTCGACACCATCCCCTGGGTCATCTACACCTCGCCCGAAGTCGCCTGGGTCGGCAAGACCGAACAGGCGCTCAAGGCCGAGGGGCGCGACTACAAGGCGGGCAGCTTCCCCTTCATGGCCAATGGCCGTGCGCGCGCACTGGGCGACACCACCGGTTTCGTCAAGATCCTGGCTGACGCCAAGACCGACGAAGTCCTGGGCGTGCACATCGTGGGCCCGATGGCCTCCGAACTGATCGCCGAGGCCGTGACCATCATGGAATTCCGCGGCGCCGCCGAAGACATCGCGCGCATCTGCCATGCGCACCCGACCCTGTCCGAAGCCGTCAAGGAAGCCGCCCTGGCCGTCGACAAGCGCACGCTGAACCTGTAAGCCGCTGACGATGGATGTCAGCGCGTATTACGCGCAAGCCCTGAGCGAGCGGGGCTTCGTCGCTGACGAAGCCCAGCGCGCAGCGGTCGAGCGCCTGCAGCGATACTATGACGACTGGATCGAGTTCAAGCGTCAGCGCTCGAACGGCCTGAAAAAGCTGTTCCTGCGCCCGGCCGTGCCGCGCGGGGTCTACCTGTGGGGCGGTGTCGGGCGCGGCAAGAGCTTTCTGATGGATGCGTTCTACCTGACCGTACCCGTCAAGCGCAAGGTGCGCCTGCACTTTCACGAATTCATGCGCGGGGTCCACCGGGAAATCCGGGCCGTCAGCGGCGAGGCCGATCCGCTGGACCACGTGGCGCGCAAGGTCGCCGCCCGCTATCGCCTGATCTGCTTCGACGAGTTCCACATCTCGGACGTGGCAGACGCCATGATTCTGTACCGGCTGCTGATGCGCCTGTTCGAGCACGGCACGTCCTTCGTCATGACGTCGAACTACGAGCCGTCCACGCTTTACCCGGACGGCTTGCACCGTGACCGCATCCTGCCGGCCATCGCTCTGATCCAGGAACGGATGGACGTGATGAACGTCGATGCGGGCGTGGACTACCGGCGCCGCACCCTGGCGCAACTGCGCACCTATATCACGCCGATCGTGGCCGCGACGCATGACGAGCTGCGCTCGGCCTTCGATCGTCTGGCCGATACGGCTGAACAAAAGCCCGTCCTGCGGATCGAGAACCGCGAGGTCCAGGCGGTGGCACTGGCCGGGACCGTGGTCTGGTTCAGTTTCCAGGCCCTGTGTGGTACTCCGCGCTCGCAGAACGACTACCTGGATCTGGCCGACCGCTTCCAGACCGTGATCGTGTCCGACGTGCCGCGCATGAGCCCGCGCCAGGCGTCCGAGGCGCGCCGCTTCACCTGGCTGGTGGACGTGCTGTACGACCACAAGGTCAAGCTGATCCTGTCGGCGCAGTGCCCGGCCGATGCCCTCTATACTGAAGGGCCGATGTCGAATGAATTCTCCCGTACCGTGTCGCGCCTGATGGAAATGCAGTCGCGCGAATACCTGGCCGAAACGCGCCGGGCCTCGGTCGTCCTGTAGGGGCGGGACACGCCCTTGTCGTCTGGAAATCCCATGAGCACACCCGCCACCCGCGTCCTGACCGGCATCACCCCGTCGGGCACTCCCCACTTGGGCAATTACGCCGGCGCCATCCGCCCGGCGATCCAGGCCAGCACCGAGCCGGGCGTGGACGCCTTCTTCTTCCTGGCCGATTATCACGCGCTGATCAAGTGCGACGATCCGGCGCGCATCGCGCGCTCGCGGCTGGAGATCGCTGCGACCTGGATCGCGGCCGGCCTGGATACGGATCGGACGACTTTCTACCGTCAGTCGGACGTCCCGGAAATCCCGGAACTGTGCTGGATGCTGAACTGCGTCACGGCCAAGGGCCTGATGAACCGGGCGCACGCCTACAAGGCCTCCGTGGATGCCAACACCGCCAAGGGCGTCGAACCGGACGACGGCGTGACCATGGGGCTGTTTTCCTACCCGGTGCTGATGGCCGCCGACATTCTGATGTTCAACGCCCACCGCGTGCCGGTGGGGCGCGACCAGGTCCAGCACCTGGAAATGGCGCGCGACATCGCTCAGCGCTTCAACCACCTCTACGGCCGGGGCGAGGACCTGTTCGTGCTGCCGGAAGTCCAGCTCGACGAGGCCGTCGCCACGCTGCCGGGCCTGGACGGCCGCAAGATGTCCAAGAGCTACGACAACACCATTCCCTTGTTCGAGGGCGGGACCAAGGCGCTGAAGTCGACCGTGGCGCGGATCGTCACCGATTCGCGTCTGCCCGGCGAGCCCAAGGACGCCGAGGGTTCGCACCTGTATATGCTGTATCAGGCTTTCTCCACGCCCGCGCAGACGGTGGCGTTCCGTGCGGCCCTGGAAGGTGGTCTGGGATGGGGCGAGGCCAAGCAGGCGCTGTGTGAGCAGATCGAGACGCAGATCGGTCCGATGCGTGAACGCTATGCGGACCTGATGGCCCATCCCGAGCGGATCGAGGACATTCTGCAGGCCGGCGCGGCCAAGGCCCGGCGCATTGCGACGCCGATGATGGCGCGTTTGCGCGAGGCCGTGGGCTTGCGCATGACTGCAGGGACCGGCGCCGCACATGCGGCAGGGGCGTCCGGCGCCGCGCGCGCGAGCCGCGCCCGGATCGTGTCTTTCCGCGACGAGGACGGCCGGTTCCGCCAGCGTCTGTTCGGTGCCGATGGCACCGAACTGCTGCTGTCCGAGCCCTTCGGTGACCCCAAGGCCTTGAACGCCCTGGGCCGGTCTTTCGCCGGACGGGACCTGTCGGGTCTGGTGCCCGGAGCCGATGGTCTGGTCACGCTGGAGGCCGACAGCCTGTGTTGGGCTCATGTTCCCGCGGATCGCCTGGCGGCGGTTCGGCAAGCCCTGGCACAACTTTGAGCGCGGGCGCGCCTGCGCATCAGGGTTTCACGAGTTTGATAGAGAGGATGTGTTTCGAATGAAGTCGAGTGGGTGCTTTGCGGCTGTTCTGGCCGCTGCGGTATTGTCCGCATCTCTGCCGGTCCAGGCCGGGTCGGCGCGTTTCAATCTTGGCGCAGTGTCTTTGTACAAGGACCGGGGCGTGGATCAGAATGATCGCAACGAATCGGTGCGTCCGGCCGTCCAGGGCGGGGTGGATTACGATTTCGACAGCGGCTTCTATGTCGGCAACTGGAATTCGACTGGCCGTTTCGGCAACGCAGACTTGAAAATGGACACCTATGGCGGCTATCGGGCACAGCTGTCCAAGGACCTCGGGCTGGATGCCGGCTACATCCATTATTTCTATCCGGGTGAAGGCTCGCGCAATGCGGGCGAGGTCTATGCGGGCCTGAACTACCAGCGGCTCGGGTTCAAGGTCTATCGCGGCATGCGCGAAGACGTCAACAAGAACGACATGTACTACAAGGTGAGCTATACCCATCCTCTGATGGACAGGCTCGACCTGCGGCTGGGCGCGGGTTACCAGACCTATGACGCGTCCAATCTGCGAAACAAGCTCGACTACGGCGTCGGCATGGATTACACCCTGGGCAAGCATCTGACCCTGTCGGGGACAGTGGTGGGCGCCAACCGCCGACACGATGTGGATGATGGCTCGCGCGATGCGCGCTTCATCGTGGGGGCCGGCGCCCGCTTCTGACGGGCGCGGCCGGGCCACGCCGGTCCCCGGGGACCGGCGCTCGGACCGCTCAGTTGTCCAGCCGTACGGTCTTGGCCTCGACGCGGCCGCGCAGCCATTCCAGGGCCAGCAGCAGCGCCGTCGAGAACAGGATCAGGATGGTGGCCACGGCGGCGATCACCGGGCTGATGTTCTCGCGGATGCCGGTGAACATCTGGCGCGGCAGCGTGACCTGCTCGGGGCCTGCCAGGAACAGCGTGATCACGATTTCGTCGAATGCCGTGGCGAAGGCGAACAGGGCGCCGGCGATGACGCCGGGTGCGATGATGGGCAGCGTCACGCGGAAGAAGGACTGGACGGGGCCGGCACCCAGGCTGTAGCTGGCGCGCAGCAGGTTGGGATCGAAGCCCTGCAGGGTGGCCGAGACGGTGGTGACCACGAAGGGGGCGCCTATCGCGGCCAGGGCCAGGATCAGGCCGCCGTAGCTGTTGACCAGGCCGTAGGGCGCGAAGAACAGGTAGATGCCCAGGCCGGTCACCACCAGCGGCACGATCATCGGCGAAATCAGCACCGCCATCAGCAGGCCCTTGCCGGGAAATTGAGCGCGATGCAGGCCGGCTGCGGCCAGCGTCCCCAGAACGGTGGCCAGCAGGGTGGCGGCGGGGGCAACGATGAAGCTGTTGGTGGTCGCCCGGGCCCAGTCGTCCGACTGGAACAGGGCTTCGTACCAGCGTAGCGAGAAGGACTCGATGGGGTAGAGCAGCATCGAACTCTGGTTGAACGACAGCGGGACGATCACCAGGATCGGCAGCAGCAGGAACACCAGGAGCAGCACACACAGGATGCGCAGCGTGTAGTGCCAGGTGCGCTCGGTCAGCGACAGGTAGGGCGGGAATTCGGTCTTGAACATGTCTGTCCTCTCAGTTCAGGGCCAGTTCCTTGCCGGAGATTCGGCGGTACAGGGCGTAGAGCAGCAGGGTGGCCACCAGCAGGATCAGGCCCAGCGCGCTGGCCATGCCCCAGTTGATGGTCTGGTTGGTGAAGTAGGCGACGTAGTAGCTGATCATCTGGTCGCCGGCACCGCCCAGCAGGGCCGGCGTGATGTAGTAACCAATGGCGATGATGAACACCAGCAGCGATCCGGCGGCGATGCCGGGGTAGGTCTGCGGCACGTACACGCGCCAGAAAGCGGCGAACGGATGGCTGCCCAGAGAGATGGCGGCGCGCTGATAGCTGGGGGGCACCGACTGCATGACGCTGTACAGGGGCAGCACCATGAAGGGCAGCAGGATGTGGACCATGGCGATGTAGACGCCCAGGCGGTTGAACAGCAGGGGCAGGGGTTCGGAGATCAGGCCCAGGTCGCCCAGGGCGCTGTTGATCAGGCCTTCGCGCTGCAGCAGCACCACCCAGGCGGCGATGCGCACCAGCACCGAGGTCCAGAAGGGGATCAGGATGCAGATCAGGACCAGGTTGGCGCGCCGTTTGGGCAGACGCGTGATCCAGTAGGCCAGGGGGTAGCCCAGTGCGAGGGCGACCAGGGTGACCACCAGGCTCATGATGAAGGTGCGCGAAAAGATTTCCTGGAAGGCGGAGGTGCCCTCGGGCGCCGCCACGATCGAGCCGTTCTCGTCGAGTTTCAGGTCCAGAGACGCCAGCAGGTAGTAGGGCGTCCAGGCCTTGTCGTTGTTGGCGATGACCCGCCAGTAGGCGGGTTCGGCCCAGCGTTTGTCCAGATCGGTCAGTTGTGCGCGGGCGTCGGCGGCGTCGGCCGCCTGGATCGGCATATGGCGCAGGGTCTTGAAGATCAGCGAGCGGTAGCCGGCGATCTCGTAGTTCAGGCGGCGGGCGAGTTCGCCTGCAGCAGGAGAGCTTTTGGCGTTTGTCAGGTCCTGGGCCAGCGCCTGGAAGGCCGTGTCAGGCGGCGTGGCCTGGCCGTCCCATTGGGAGAGCGCCTGCAGGGTATGGGGCAGGGTGTCGATGACTTCGGGATTGTCGGCGGCGCGTGTCAACAGGGCCGCGATCGGGATCACGAAGATCGCCAGCAGGAACAGGGCCAGGGGCCCGACCAGCAGGAGGGCGCGCCCGGTCTCGCGTCGCTGCGTGGCGCGCATCGAGCGCCGGATGGCACCGGGGTCGTCTAAGGTCGTGTCCATGGCAGGGTTTTCCTTGGTCAAGCGCTGGGGGCCGGCGCCCAGCCGGCCCCCAGGCGAATCAACAGATCAGCGGGCGGCCCAGGCCGTGAAGCGCTGTTCAAGTTCTTCGCCGTGGTCGGTCCAGAATTCCAGATCGTTGAACAGGGCGTTGCGGGCGTTGGCCGGAGAATTGGGCACATTGGCCAGCACCTCGGGCTTGAGCATGCCGATGGCCTCTTTGCTGACCGGTCCGTAGGCGATGTGCTCCGAATAGGACGCCTGCGCCTTGGGTGAGCTGGCGTAGCGGATGAACTCGATCGCCTGGTCCTTGTTCGGCGAGCCGGCGGGGATGACCCAGTAGTCGAAGTCGTAGACGCTGCCGGCCCAGACGACCTTCAGGGGCCGGCCTTCGCGCTGCGCGGCGTCGATGCGGCCGTTGTAGGCGGCGGACATGACGACGTCGCCGGCCGACAGCATCTGCGGCGGCTGGGCGCCGGCTTCCCACCACTGGACGTGGGGCTTGATTTCGTCGAGCTTCTTGAAGGCGCGGTCCACGCCTTCGGGCGTCGCCAGCACCTTGTAGACGTCCTGCGGCGGCACGCCGTCGGCCATCAGGGCGAATTCGACGTTGTAGTGTGCGCCCTTGCGCAGGCCGCGCTTGCCGGGGAATTTCTTCACATCCCAGAAATCGGCCCAGCCGGTCGGCGGGGTCTTCAGGGTGTCGGCGTTGTAGGCCAGGACGGTGGACCAGACGAAGGTGCCCACGCCGCAGTATTTCAGGGCGCCGCGCACCATGTCGGCCTTGTTCAGGATGGTGCCCCAGTCGATGTTCTCGTACAAGCCCTCGTCGCAGCCGCGACCCAGATCGCCGGTCTCGACTTCGACGGCGTCCCAGACGACGTTTTTCGACTGGACCATGGCCTTGACCTTGGCCTGCTCGCCGTTATAGGCCACGGGGATGACCTTTTTGCCGGTTTCTTTTTCGTAGGGCTGGATGAAAGCGGCGTTCTGGGCGTCGCCGTTGGCGCCGCCAAAGTTCACGACCGTCAGGTCGCGGGCCTGGGCGGGCGCCTGGGCCAGTGCCAGGGGTAGCGCGAGGGCCAGAGCCGTCAGCAGAGTCTGGTTTTTCATGGGATGTCTCCTGTGTTGTCGTAGGAATAGGAATATCAGGGGAGGAAAACGCGGACGTGCCCGGGATCGATCCGGAGAGGGATTCGGGTTCCGGGTGCATGCGACCCGGCGTCCGCGGCCAGGGGCATTTTGACGAAGAAGGTGTCACCGCCGTCCAGGCGGCAGCGCAGGCGGACGTGGTCGCCGAAGTAGACCTCGTCGACCGTCTGGGCCTGGAATCCGTTGTCGCTGCCCGGCGGAGCGGGCATGACGCGTTCCGGGCGCATCGCCACGACGCAGGGGGCGCCGGCCTGCAGGCCCTGGACGTTGAGACCGCGCAGCAGCGTGCCGCCGGCCAGTTCGACCTGGCACAGTTCGCCTTCGATGGCGCGCACGGTGCCGGGGAACTGGTTGCTGTCGCCCACGAAGCCCGCGACGAAGCGGTTGCACGGGGTCTCGTACAGCGTGTCGGCGGCGCAGACCTGCTGGATGACGCCCTGGTTGAACACCGCGATGCGGTTGCTCATGGTCAGGGCTTCGCTCTGGTCGTGGGTGACGTAGACGAAGGTGATGCCCAGTTGCCGGTGCAGCGCCTTGAGTTCGAGCTGCATGTGTTCGCGCAACTGCTTGTCCAGCGCGCCCAGTGGTTCGTCCATGAGGACGATCTTGGGCTGGAAGACCAGCGCACGCGCCAGGGCGATGCGCTGCTGCTGGCCACCTGAAAGTTGGGCGGGGTAGCGTTTGGCGAAGTCCTGCATCTGCACCATGGACAGGGCTTCGTGGATGCGCTGCGCACGTTGTGCGGCGGGCATCTTGCGGACCTTCAGGGGGTATTCCAGATTGCGTTCGACCGTCATGTGGGGGAACAGCGCGTAATTCTGGAACACCATGCCCAGGTTGCGGTGGTGCGGCGGGACGTCGTTCAGGCGGCGTCCTTCCAGGACGATGTCGCCCCGCGTCGGGGATTCGAAGCCGGCAAGCATCATCAGACAGGTGGTCTTGCCCGAGCCGGAGGGACCGAGCAGGGACAGGAACTCGCCGGGGTGGATGTCCAGATTGAGATCACGGACAACCAGGTTGCTGCCATCGTAGGATTTCTGAACGCCCTGGAAGCGGACCAGGGGTTCGGGGGCGGGAACTGCGGACATCGGGAGCAACCTCCGGAATGGATGAAGGGGAGCCAGAACGGGTCAGGGGCTGGGGGGCGCGGGACCCTGCTAGGCCATGGCTTCCTTGAGGATAGCCAAACCTTCTTCCAGCAGGCCATCCGGGATTGTCAGGGGAAACAGGAATCGAATGACGTTGCCGTAAGCGCCGCAGGTGAGCAGGATCAAGCCGTGCTCCAATGCGCGGCGCTGGATGCGGACGGCGCTGTCGGGGTCGGGACGACCGTCGGGATGGCGAAACTCGGCGGCGACCATGGCGCCCAGGCCACGGATCTCGGCCACGTGCGGGTGTGCGAAGCCGGCCAGGGCCTGGCGCAGGCGCGCACCCAGGCTTTCGGCGCGTGCGATCAGTTGTTCTTCGTCGATCACGTCCAGTACGGCCAGGGCGGCGGCGATGGCCAGCGGGTTGCCTGCATAGGTGCCGCCCAGCGAGCCGCGCGGTGCGGCGTCCATCAGTTCGGCCCGGCCGCAGACGCCGGACAGCGGCATGCCGCCGGCCAGGCTCTTGGCCATGGTGATCAGGTCCGGCATCACGCCGGAATGCTCGATGGCGAACATCTTGCCCGTGCGGGCAAAACCGGTCTGGACTTCGTCGACGATCAGCAGAATGCCGTGGGTGTCGCAGCGTTCGCGCAAGGCCCGCAGCAGTTCCGGCGGGGCGACGTTGAAACCGCCTTCGCCCTGGACCGGCTCGATGACGATGGCCGCCACCCGGTTCGGGCTGATGTCGGCCTTGAACAGCAGATCCAGCGCGCGCAGGGCGTCCTGCGTGGTGATGCCGTCCAGCGGGTTGGGGAAGGGGATATGGTAGACCTCGGCCGGCAGCGGGCCGAAGTCCTGTTTGTAGGGGGCGACCTTGCCGGTCAGGGCCATGCCCATGAAGGTGCGGCCGTGGAATGCGCCGGAAAAGGCGATGACCCCGGTGCGCCCGGTGGCAACGCGCGCGATCTTGACGGCGTTTTCCAGGGCCTCGGCGCCGGTCGTGAAGAAGGCGGTTTTCTTGGGATGATCGCCGGGCGTCAGGCGGTTGATGCGCTCGGCCAGTTCCACGTAGGAGCCATAGGGCGCGACCTGGAAAGCCGTGTGGGTGAAAGAGTCCAGTTGTGCGCGGATGGCTTCGACGATGCGCGGATGGCGGTGGCCGGTGTTGGCCACGGCGATGCCGGCCGCAAAGTCGATGTAGCGCCGGCCTTCCACGTCCCACAGTTCGGCGTTCAGGGCGCGGTCGGCGTAGAAATCGCAGGTGATGCCGATGCCGTCGGGAATGGCCGCGTTCTTGCGGGCCTGCAATTGCTGATTCAGTCCAGTCACGAATGTCTCCGCTGAGAGGGGATGGTTCTTCTTTTTTGGCTAATATACTGTCATTTTGGTTTGATAAATAGGTCCATTTGATTATTATTAATGGGGCCAATTAATCAGAATCAGGGGCTTTCAAGGAATTTCCTTGGAAATTCAGACGGTAGCGTATGGACCTGGGATTTTCCCTTATCTTCGATGATCAACGGGGGCCAATTGTGAGGCTTGTAGGGGAGCCCCTGATAGTGGCGGGGGCCGAAGGGGCGCCACGAGGGCCTTGAGGGCCCCCCGGGGATTCCCGATGTCTCTCATTCTAGGCTGGACTGATGCAATCCGGAATTCGCATCAGCAACGAGCGCATGCATGGCTGAGGAGACAATGAACATGGCGGAGGCCGAGAAAGAGGCCAGGATCATTCCGGGCCGGTCGCCGAAGAGGGCGTTGTTGTAGTCGCAGGCGGCGCCTGGTTCCCTGGACTCAGGATTTGGCCCCGGAGAAAATGGACACCCAGGGGACAATGTGTGGATGTTGCGCGAACAACGCTGTCAGGATCTCGCATGCCTATTTCCCCAGAAGGCGGTTTCCCCTATACTGTGCATATGGTTCTTTGTTTAAACCATTTTATTAAAAATCAATGGGGCCAATTTGGAATCCTTTGTTCTATCAGAGTGGCTACAGCAGCACTTCGCTCCCACGGGCGATAGTCCTGCTTATCAACGCCTCTATGTGATGATCAGTAGGGCCATTCTTGAGGGGCGTATGGCCGCAGGCGCGCGCCTGCCCTCCACGCGTGATCTGGCCGCCGATCTGGGCATTGCGCGCAATACCGTGCTGCAGGTCTACGATCAGTTGACCGAAGAAGGCTATGTGCATGCAGGGGTAGGGCGGGGAACCTATGTGCAGGACATCAGCCAGGACGTGCTCGAAGTCCCCGCGCAGGGCGAGGCCGACGATGCCCAGGCTGCTTCGGGTCCAGCGCAGCACCTGTCGCGCCGCGGCAGCACACTGCTGTCGCATCTGGGGTTTTCCAATCGCCAGTCGGGTGCTTTCATGCCGGGCATTCCGGATGTGCGCGAGTTCCCGCTGAAGACCTGGGCACGCATCCAGAACCGCCAGTGGCGCGAAGGGCCCTGGGATCTGATGCGCTATGCGCCGGCGGGCGGCTACGGCCCCCTGCGTCAGGCTTTATCCGATTATCTCGGCAGTGTGCGTTCCGTGCGCAGCACGGCCGCCCAGGTCATCATGACCACGGGCATCCACCAGGGCATCGACGTCACCATCCGCTTGCTGTGCGACCCGGGCGATACTGTCTGGATCGAGGAGCCCGCTTATTGGGGGGTGCGCAATCTGCTGGCATCCGCCGGCCTGAAGCTCGTGCCGCTGCCGGTCGACGACGAAGGCCTGGGGCTGGGCGAGATCGAGCACTCCCGCCCGCCGCGCCTGATCGTGGTGGCGCCTTCGCACCAATATCCTCTGGGCATGGTGATGAGCCTGGCGCGCCGGCGCATGCTGCTCGATTATGCGCGCCAGCACGCCTGCTGGATTCTGGAGGATGACTACGACAGCGAATTTCGCTACGGCAGCCGTCCCCTGCCGTCTCTGCAAGGCATGGACGAGGACGGGTGCGTGCTGTACGCCGGCAGTTTCAGCAAGACCCTGTGCCCGGGCCTGAGGGTCGGTTTCCTCGTCGTGCCCGAGGCGCTTGCCGCGGCTTTTGCCAATGCGGTGGCCGAACTCTACCGCGAGGGCAACATGATGACGCATGCGGTCCTGGCGGAATTCATCCGCGAGGACCACCTCGGATCGCATATCCGCCGGGTCCGGCGCCGGTATGCGGAACGGCGCGCCTGTTTGATTGAAGAAATCCACCGACATTTCGGCGACACGCTGGAGATCGTGGGCGATGACGCGGGCCTGCACCTGATCCTGGCCCTGCCCGATGGCGTGGACGACATCATGGTCGAACGGGACGCCTTGCAGCAAGGCGGCGTGGTGACGCGTCCGTTGAGCACCTATTACATGGACCGGGCGCATGCCCGGCCCGGCTTGCTGCTGGGGTACGCGGGAGCGACCCCGGATGAAATCCGGCCCGCCTTCGAGGCCTTGGCGCGCGTGATCCGCCGCTACGTCTGACGAGTAGGGCTGCTCTTTTGATTTTTGACCGATAGAAGACCGTACCTGAAGGAAACCTGGATATGACGCAGAACGACACCCTGGCACGCAGCGATGTGGCCTATCAGTTCCACTCTTACACCAATGCCCAGAGGCATCACGAGGAGGGCCCCTGCATCATGGATCGCGGCAACGGCATCCACGTGTACGACACCGAGGGCAAGGAATATATCGAGGGCATGGCGGGGTTGTGGAGCGTGGCGGTGGGCTTCAGCGAGCCCCGGCTGGCGCAGGTGGCCTATGAGCAGATGCAGCGTCTGCCCTTCTACCATACCTTCACCCACAAGGCGAACGTGCCGTCCATCCAGTTGGCCGAGAAGCTGATCGGCCTGACGGGCGGGCGCATGGCACAGGCCTTTTTCACCAATTCCGGGTCGGAAGCCAATGACACCATCGTCAAGATGGTCTGGTATTACAACAACGCCCTGGGTCGTCCGGAAAAGAAGAAGATCATTGCCCGCCAGCGCGGCTACCACGGGGTGACGGTCGCCTCGGCCAGCCTGACGGGCCTGGCGGGCAATCACCGCAGCTTCGACCTGCCTTTGCCGCGCATCCTGCACACGCGCTGCCCGCACTGGTACCGTGAAGGCCTGCCGGGCGAGACCGAGACCGCCTTTGCCGACCGGCTGGCGGCCGAACTGGAGGCGCTGATCCTGGCCGAGGGCCCGGAGACGGTGGCGGCCTTCATCGGCGAGCCCGTCATGGGTGCGGGTGGGGTGGTCGTGCCGCCCGAGACCTATTGGTCGAAGATGCAGGCCGTGTGCCGCAAGTACGACGTGTTGCTGGTTGCCGACGAGGTCATCACCGGCTTCGGGCGCACGGGGCGGATGTTCGCCTCGGACCTGTTCGGCATCGAGCCCGATTTCATGACCCTGTCCAAGCAGCTCACGTCTTCGTACCAGCCCCTGGCCGCCGTGCTGATGAACGAGCGCGTGGCCTCGGTGCTCACCCGCCACAGCGGTGAACTGGGCACCTTCGGTCATGGCTACACCGCCAGCGGCCATCCGGTGGCCTCGGCCGTGGCGCTGGAGAACATCCGCATCATCGAGGAGCGCGGACTGGTGGACAACGCGGCCGCAGCGGGCGCCGTGCTGCAGCGCCGGTTGCGGGAACTGGCGGATCATCCGCTGGTGGGCGAGGTGCGGGGCATCGGTCTGATCGCGGCCGTGGAACTGGTGGCCGACAAGGCCTTGAAGACGCCGTTCGATCCTCTGGGCAAGGTCGGCGCCCAGGTCGTGCGTCAGGCGCAGGACAATGGTCTGATCCTGCGCGGCATCCAGGACAGTGTGGCCTTCTGCCCGCCGCTCATCATCACTGAAGCCCAGGTCGAGACGCTGGCGGATCGCTTCGCGCAGTCGCTGGACGAGGTGGCGAAGACGATGTAACCCGGTCCCCGGGTCGGGGCACCGTGCGCGGCTGCGTTCAGACGAGGGCAGTCGCGCCCGCCCGCGTGCCGTCCGTCGGTGCGCCCTCGATGCCCGCTTCATCGTCCTGCGCCTGCCCGACCAGCCAGTCGCGGAAATGTGCCAGGGCGGGCAGGGTAGCCTTGCGTTCGGGGACGATCAGGTGAAAGGCCCGCTGGCCCGGGCCGCTGTGCGGATTCAGCACGGCCAGGGTGCCCTGAGCCAGCTCCCTCCGGATCAGGAAGGGCGGGATCAGCGCCACGCCCAATCCATCGCCCGCCGCCTGGGACAGCATGGAAAACAGTTCCAGCCGCATGCCCGCCAGGGCGGCGGGCGCCGCGACGCCGGCCGAAGCGAACCATTCGCGCCAGGCAGTGGGCCGGGTGCTTTGCTGCAGCAGAGGCAGGGTGGCGATGCCGGCCGCGTCCAGCGGACCTGCGGCCAGACGGGGACTGCAGACCGGCACGGGATTTTCCCGCAGCAGGAAATAGGCCTGGGTGCCCGGCCAGCGCGGATCGCCCGAATAGATGGCGGCATCGAACTCGGTGTCCTCGAACAGAAAGGGATGCGTGCGGGTCGCCATATTGATTTGCAGGCCGGGGCGTTCGGTGCGCAGCGCCGTCAGGCGCGGCAGCAGCCAGCGGGTGGCGAAGGTCGGCACCACGGCCAGTTCCAGGACGCCGCCGCCCTGGTGGGCCATGATCGCCTGGGTGTCGCGTTCAAGCGTGTCCAGTTGCCGGCGCACCACGCGGCTGTAGCGTTCGCCCGCGTCGGTCAGGCGCACGCCCCGGCGCGCGCGCTGGAACAGCGGTACGCCGACCAGGGCTTCCAGCCCGGCGACCTGACGACAGATCGCGCCCTGGGTCAGGGACAGTTCCTGCGCGGCACGGGTGAAGCTTTCGTGCCGCGCGGCGGCCTCGAAAGCCTGGAGGGCCTGGGTGCTGGGCAAGCGTTTACGCATATCGGAATGAGTAAAAATCACGAATAGCGTAGTTTATATCGTTTGTATGTTGAAAAATATCCCGTTAGGATGCGTGAATATCACTGATTTAGTCCTATTCTTTTCCGGAGACCCTCATGTCCGCTTCCCGTTCCCAGTTTCAATGGCTTGATCCCCTGTTGCTGGACCAGCAACTGAGCGAAACCGAGCGCATGGTGCGCGACGCTGCCCGCGCCTATGCTCAGGACCGTCTGCTGCCCCGGGTCCAGGAAGCCTTCCGTCATGAAAAGACCGATCCGGCGATCTTCCGTGAAATGGGTGAACTGGGTCTGCTGGGCGCCACGATTCCCGAACAGTACGGTGGCGCGGGCATGAATTACGTCTGCTACGGCCTGATCGCCCGTGAAGTCGAGCGGGTCGATTCCGGCTACCGCTCGATGATGAGCGTGCAAAGTTCTCTGGTCATGGTGCCCATCAATGCCTTCGGCACCGAAGCGCAAAAGCAAAAATATCTGCCCAAGCTGGCTTCGGGCGAATGGATCGGCTGCTTCGGTCTGACCGAACCCGACCACGGCTCGGACCCGGGCTCCATGGCGACGCGCGCGAAGAAGGTGCCGGGCGGCTACAGCCTGACGGGCGCCAAGACCTGGATCACCAACAGCCCGATCGCCGACGTGTTCGTGGTCTGGGCCAAGGACGAGGCCGGTGACATTCGCGGCTTCATCCTGGAAAAAGGCTGGAAGGGCCTGTCCGCTCCCGCCATCCACGGCAAGGTCGGCCTGCGCGCCTCGATCACCGGCGAGATCGTGCTGGACGAAGTCTTCGTGCCCGAAGAAAACATCTTCCCGGACGTGCGTGGCCTGAAGGGCCCCTTCACCTGCCTGAATTCGGCGCGCTTCGGCATCGCCTGGGGGGCGCTGGGTGCGGCCGAGGCCTGCTACGAAACCGCCCGCCAGTACGTGCTGGACCGCAAGCAGTTCGGCCGCCCGCTGGCCGCCAACCAGTTGATCCAGAAGAAGCTGGCCGACATGCTGACCGAGATCACTCTGGGTCTGCAGTCCGTGCTGCGCGTCGGCCGCCTCAAGGACGAGGATCTGGCACCGGTGGAGATCACCTCCATCATCAAGCGCAATTCCTGCGGCAAGGCCCTGGACATCGCCCGCACGGCGCGCGACATGCTGGGCGGCAACGGCATTTCCGACGAGTTCTGCATCGCCCGTCACCTGGTCAACCTGGAAGTCGTCAACACCTACGAGGGCACGCACGACGTGCACGCCCTGATCCTGGGGCGGGCCATCACCGGCATCGCCGCCTTCGCCAACTGACGGCCATGGCGCAAGCACACACCGGCGCCGCCGGGCATGCGGCCGCCCCGGGCGCTGCGCCCCGGGGCGCGCTGTCGCACATCCGCGTCCTGGACCTGTCGCGCATCCTGGCCGGCCCCTGGGCCACGCAGATCCTGGGCGACCTGGGCGCGGACGTGATCAAGATCGAACGTCCCGGCGAAGGGGATGACACACGCGGCTGGGGGCCGCCGTGGATGCCGGACGAGCAGGGCGCGGACTCGCGCATCGCGGCTTATTATCTGTGTGCCAACCGCAACAAGCGTTCGGTGACGGTGGACATGGCCAGTCCGGAGGGGCAGGACCTGATCCGCCGCCTGGCCTGTCAGTCCGACGTGCTGGTGGAAAACTTCAAGGCGGGCGGGCTGGCGCGCTACGGCCTGGACTATGACAGTCTGCGCGCCATCAATCCGCGCCTGGTGTATTGCTCCATCACGGGTTTTGGCCAGACCGGCCCCTACGCGGCGCGCGCGGGCTACGATTTTCTGGTGCAGGGCCTGGGTGGTCTGATGAGTGTCACCGGCCGGCCCGACGGCGAGCCGGGCGGTGGGCCGATGAAGGCCGGGGTGGCGCTGACCGACATCCTGACCGGCCTGTACGCCGCCAACGCCATTCAGGCCGCGCTCGCAGCGCGCGAGCACACGGGCGTCGGCCAGCACGTGGACACCGCGCTGCTGGACGTGCAGGTCGCCTGCCTGGCGAACCAGGCCATGAATTATCTGGCCACCGGGCGCAGTCCGGGACGGCTGGGCAATGCCCATCCCAGCATTGTGCCGTATCAGGATTTCCCCACGGCCGATGGCTACATGATTCTGGCCATCGGCAACGACGGCCAGTTCGCCCGTTTCTGCGAGGAAGCCGGTCGGACGGATCTGGCGCAGGATGTCCGCTTTGCCACCAACCGGGCTCGGGTGGAACACCGGGATGAGCTGATCCCCATCCTGCGCCACCTGACCACGGCCCGCACCACGGCCGAATGGGTCGCGGCGCTGGAATCGCGCGCCGTGCCCTGCGGTCCGATCAACGCGATCGAGCAGGTGTTCGAGGATGCCCAGGTGCGTGCGCGCGGCCTGCGCATCGAGATGCCGCATCCGGAAACCGGCGCGGTGCCGCTGGTGGCCAGCCCGATCCGTCTGTCGGACACGCCGGTGGACTACCGTCTGCCGCCCCCCGCCCTGGGGGCGCACACGGCTGACGTGCTGACCGAAGTCCTGGGCCTGGCGCAGGACGAGGTCCAGGCCCTGCAGGCGCGCGGCGTCGTCTAGCACGCCTCGGTGGGCGGCCCGGCGTGGCCGCCCGTTTCCCTGACCTCCCTCTCGTGTAGCCCCTCAGCCACGGCGTCCGCGTCGGCGCGCTTGACTGGCGTCAAGGTCCGGCTCCGTCGGCACCTGGTTCATCCCCCTGTTCATCTGAGGTCAATGTTTCCCTCCCTATGATGGAAACATGGATGGTCGCCGCCCGGCGGCCGGATGAATGAGGGAACCATCATGAAGCAACCCTGGAGCATGCTCGGCGCCTGTCTGATGGCCGGGTCGCTGGGTCTGGCCGTATCGCCGGTCATGGCCGGCGATGACTGCGACGTGCCCGTCGAGCGCTGGCAGACCCGTGAGGCCGTCACCCGGATGGCCGGCGAGAAAAACTGGGATCTGAAACGCATCAAGATCGACGATGGCTGCTATGAGGTCCGTGGCACGGATGCCCAGGGCCGTACCTTCAAGGCCAAGCTGGATCCGGAGACGCTGGAGGTCGTGAAGATCAAGTACCGCGACCACGATGACCATGACCGCGACCGTCGCCGTGACCGGGACCGCGACTCTCGCGACTTGCGCGATTCTCGCAGCACCGCGCCGGGCGCGGCGCCGGCGATCGCAGCGGACAGGCCGTCCACTGCGATATCCGTCTCCGGCGGTTCGATCGAGTGATCCGTCCCGGCTGAAACCTACACAGGAGCATGTTCATGAAGACTTTTTCGATCGCGGCCTTGTTGGCCGCCACGACCCTGGCCGTGCCTGCCCTGGCGCAGGCCCGCACGGTGACTGTGTCCGCGGCTTTGAAAAACTACGGCGGCGACGGCGCCTACCTGGCGGTCTACTTGACCGACGCCCAGGGCGCTTATGCGGGCACTCTGTGGGTGGCCGGCGGCAAGGCCAAGTACCACAAGCACCTGAGCGACTGGTACCGGTTGTCGGCCGGGGATGCGGCCCGGCTCGACGGCGTGACCGGCGCCAGCGTGGGCGAGGGCCGGACACTGAAGGTGACCGCCGATCTGGCCGATGCCCTGTTCGATGCCGGTTACGAGATCCGCGTCGATGCCGCCGTGGAGGACATGCGCGACAGTCCGGCTGAAATCCGCGTGCCGCTGACCACGGCCGGCGCCGGCCAGTCCACGGCGGGGCGCCGGTTCATCCAGTCTTTCACCTATCGGGCGCAGTGATCCTCATGCAATGGCGACGGATTCATCGCTGGCTGGGCCTGTGGGCCGGTACCCTGGCTCTGCTGGTCGGGCTCACCGGGCTGATCCTGGCTTTCTTCCCGGTGCGTGACACCTGGCGGGCCGTCCAGGCCGAGCCCGGCCTGACGGTGGCGGTCGTCGCGCAGCGGGCGGCGGACCGGATCTCCGGGGTCGAGGAAATCCGCCGCCTGCCCTCGGGAGAGTTCGTCGTCTTTTCCTTCGATGGTGATCAGGCCCGCGCCAGCCGGATCGATCCGGCCAGCGGCCAGGTGCTGGGCGACTATCAGGCATCCGCCGTCGAGCGCTGGGTGCGCAACCTGCACCGTTCTTTCATGCTGGACGATCCGGGCCGCCTGGGCGCGGCCGGGGTCGCGCTGGCCATGTTGCTGCTGGCGCTGTCCGGAACCCTGATGCTGGCCCGGCGCCTGGGCGGCTGGCGCCATGTCGTGTCCGGCCGCGTTCGGGGAACACCAGCCCAGCGCATCCATGGGATCAGCGGCCGCATCCTTGCGCTGGTCCTGGCCTTGTCGTCGCTGACCGCGCTCTACATGAGCGCAACGACCTTCGGTCTCATACCGGACGATTCGGCTCAGGAACCGGACGTCGTATCCGTCCCCGGTGAGCAGCCGGACCAGGCGGTGGGGGCCTTGCCGCTGTTGCAGGCCCTGTCGGCCGAAGGCCTGCGCAAGCTGAATTTCCCGGCGGCGGACGATCCGGAGGACGCCTGGGCCGTTTCCACCGATGCCGGTGACGGCTGGATCGACCGACGCAGCGGCCACGTGCTGGCCTGGCGGCCGGCATCCGCCGCTCGCACCCTGTATGACTGGGTCTACGCGCTGCATACCGGACAGGGCTTGTGGGCTTGGGCGCTGATCCTGGGCCTGGCCGGCCTGTGCATCCCGGTCTTCTGGGCCTCCGGGTTCCTGATCTGGCGGCAGGGCGGGGCTCGAGTGCCGCGCCTGGCGGACAACCGCCCGGCGCAGCGGGCCGACACGCTGATCTTCGTGGCCAGCGAGGGCGGCACGACCTGGGGTTTCGCCCAGGCGCTGCACGACGCCCTGACGCGCAACGGCCACGCGGTCCATACCGCGCCGCTGGAACAGTTTCAGACGCCCGAATCGGCGCGTCAAGTGTTCATCCTGGCCGCGACCTATGGGGATGGCCAGGCGCCGGCGCATGCCGTCCGGGCGCTTGACCGGATCGCCGGCCTGGCGGCTGGGCCCGTGCCGGTGTCGGTGCTGGGCTTTGGTGACCGGCAGTTTCCGGACTTTTGCGGCTACGCTGAGGCGCTGGACCGGACCCTGAGGGCGGCCGGCTGGCCGCACATCCTGCCGCTGGAATGCATCCATCAGCAGTCGCCGCAGCAGTTCGACCGCTGGGGCGCGGCCTTGTCCCGGGCCTTGGGTGAAACGCTGACGCTGGACTATGTGCCCCGCATTCCGCCGACTTTTTCCCTGGAACTGGTGGAACGGCAGGACTATGCGGGCGGCGATGTCGGCCCGACCGCGATCCTGCGCCTGCGATGGCGGGACAGCGGCCTGCTGGCGCGGCTGCCGGGCCGTGGCATGCCGCATTTCAAAGCGGGCGACCTGATGGGCGTCGTGCCGCCCGGCAGTCCGGTGCCCCGCTTCTATTCCCTTGCTTCGGGGTTTCGCGATGGGTTCCTGGAAATCTGCGTGAGGCGGATGCCCGATGGGATCTGTTCCGGCTTTCTGCACGATCTGAGGCCCGGCGACAGCGTCCAGGCCTTCATCAAGCCCAACCCGGGCTTCACCCTGGACGCCTCGCGCCGTCCCGTCGTGCTGATCGGGGCAGGCACCGGCATCGCCCCGCTGGCGGGCTTCATCCGCGGCAACGCCCGCAAGACGCCCATGTTCCTGTATTTCGGGGCGCGTCATCCGGATGAAGACTTCTATTTCGGCGCGTCCATCCGCCGCTGGCTGGACGAGGGGCGGCTGTCCGCGTTGAGCATGGCCTTCTCCAGGGTCAAGGAGGGGGGCGGCTACGTGCAGGATGCTTTGCGCCGCGATGCGGACCGCCTGCGGGCCTTGGTCGCCGAGGGCGCCGTGCTGCGGATCTGCGGCAGCCGGCCCATGGCGAATGGCGTCGTCGAGGTGTTGAACGATATTCTGAGTCCGCTCGGCCTGGACGTGCGTCGGTTGCGGGAACGGGAGCGCTATGCCGAAGACGTCTTCTGATCCGGTGGCCGAGTCCACCTTGAGCGGCCCGACCATGGGCACGCGTTGGGCGGTCCGATATCAGGCGCCGCCAGGCTTCGATCATGGGGCGCTGTCGATCGGCCTGGCCCAGGTCGTGGCGCGGGTGGATGCGCAGATGTCGCCCTGGAAGCCGGATAGCGACCTGATGCGCCTGAACCGGGCCGAGCCGGGGCAGTGGGTGGCGCTGCCGGAAGCGATGCTGGAGGTGCTGGCGCGTGCGCTGGAGATCGGCGCCCTGAGCAGTGGCGCCTATGATGCGGCCGTCGGCGACCTGGTCAACGCCTGGGGATTCGGTGCGACGGCGGATGCGCCCGATCCGGCCGCCATCCGGCGGGCGGCCGGCGGTCATCGTCCGGCCCATCTCTGGCTGGACGTCGACCCGGCGCAGGGGCGGGCGCGCAAGCGGGCCCCCCTGTGCCTGGATCTGTGCGGGATCGCCAAGGGCTATGCCGTGGATCGGATGGCCCAGGTCCTGGACCGGCATGGCATCGATCACGCCCTGGTCAGCCTGGACGGCGAACTGCGGGCCTGCGGCACCCGGGACGATGGCCGGCCCTGGGCCGTGGCCCTGGAAAGCCCGCAGGAAGGTTGCCGCGCGGCGCACGGGGTGATCGAGCTGGCCGACCTCTCGGTGGCGACTTCAGGCGATTACCGCCGCTGGGTCCGGGTCGGCGACGAACGCCTGGCGCATACCATGGATGGCCGCCGGGCGGCGCCGGTCCGCAACCCGGTGGCATCCGTCACGGTGCTGGCGACCGACTGCATGGATGCGGATGCCTGGGCTACGGCGCTGCTGGTGGCCGGACCGGACGAAGGGCCGGCCCTGGCGCGGCGCCTGGGGCTGGACGCCTTGTTCCTGCTGCGGCGCGAAGGGCGGCTGGTCGAGTTCGGGCTGGGCCGTTTTGCCTCGTGAGTGCTGCCGCATGAGCGCCGGCCGCCGTCGCGGCGATCATTCAAAGGGCCGGCCTTCGCCTGCCTCCTCGTGCGTGGCTCCGTCGCGGATACGGTAGATCCGCTTGAAGGTCGGGATGATCTTTTCGTCGTGCGTCACCACGATGATGGCGGTCCGGTATTGCTGCGCCATGTGGTGCAGGATGCGGACGACCGACAGGGCGCGTTCGCTGTCCAGCGGTGCCGTCGGCTCATCGGCCAGGATGACCGGCGGACGGTTGATGAGTCCACGCGCGATGGCGACCCGCTGCTGTTCGCCGCCGGACAGTTGCGGGGGCATGGCCCGCGCACGGTGGTCGACGTCCAGTGCGGCCAGCACGTCCAGCGCGCGGGCGCGGGCTTCGCGCGTGCTGACGCCCGCCAGCATCGGCAGCAGGGCCACGTTGTCGGTGACGTCCAGGAACGGGATCAGATAGGGCGCCTGGAAAATGAAGCCGATCCGGTCGCGGCGCAGCGCCCGCAGATCCTTGACCCGCCAGCCATCGTCGTAGATGAGCTCGCCGCCCAGCGTCATGCGTCCGCCGGTCGGGTCGATCACGGCCCCCAGGCATTTCAGCAGCGTGCTCTTGCCCGAGCCCGATGGGCCGATCAGCCCCACGACCTCTCCGGGCGCGACCGACAGATTGACGTCGCGCAGGGCCAGGACGGCCGTATCGCCCTGGCCATAGCGTTTGCTCAGCCCTTCGATCAGGATGCCGGAATCGCTCATGACATTCATCCAATGGCGTGGGCGGGATCGACCCGCAGGGCGATGCGGATGGCCACCAGGCTGGCCAGGGCGCAGATCAGCAGGATCGTGATCAGTGCCGCGATGGAATCGGCCGGCATCAGCAGCACGTATTTGGGAAAGATGGGGGCCGAGAAGGTGGCTGCGATCGTGCCCACCATGAAACCGATCAGGCCCAGGGCCAGGGCCTGCTGCAGGATCAGCCCGGCGATGGTGCGGTTGCGTGTGCCGATCAGCTTCAGTACGGCGATCTCGCGGATCTTGTCCATGGTCAGGGTATAGATGATGAAGGCCACGATGGCCGCGCTCACCAGGGCGAGGATGGCCAGGAACATGCCGATCTGCCGCGCCGACGAGGCCACCAGCTTGTCCACCAGGATGGTTTCCATCTGGGCTCGCGTGTGGGCGGACAGCCGTGTCCAGCGACGAACCCGGGCGGCCAGCGCGTCGGCGTCCGCTCCGGGGGCCAGCGTCACCAGCACGGCGTTGACGTAGGGGTTGGTCGTCTGGCTGTCGAGCACCGCGCGCAGCGCCGCATCGTTGCCGGGCAGGTTCAGGCCGGGATTGGCTGCCGTGCGCCGACGGCTCTGCCGGATGGCGTCATTGTCTTTCTGGAACTGCGCCTGCTGCGCGTCTTTCAAGGGGATGAAGACCATCGGGTCGCCGCTGGAGGAGACCGTGCGCCGGGTCTGGCCGACGATGGTGTATTGATGGCGGCGGATGGTGATCCGGTCTCCCAGGGCGAAGCCGGTCGTCACATCCGCCACGGCTTCGTAGTGGCCCAGGACGATCTGGCGGCCGGCCACCAGGTGGGGCGGCCAGCCCGGGGTCGCGCCCGGAACACCCGGGGCCACGCCCACCACCATGATGCGGACGTCGCGGCCGAGATGATGCGCCTGCATGGTCAGGTAGGTGACGTTGGCCGCCTGATCCACGCCCTCCAGCCCCTGTATGCTGCGGTAGGCGTCGTCGGGCAGACTGGAGTTTTCGGCATACGGCCCCTGGGTGTCTTTCTGCACGACCCACAGGTCGGCGCCGCTGTTGTCCAGCAAGGCCCGCGCGTCGGCCACCAGACCCCGGTAGACGCCCGCCATGATCAGCGTGACGCCGATCAGCAAGCCCAGGCCGATGCCGGTGAACAGGAATTTTCCCCAGGCATGCAGGATGTCGCGTCCGGCCAGACTGATCATGTCGAGGGTTCCGCAGGCGCCGGGCCGGTGTTGCGGACCCGGCTGCGGGCCGTCAAGGGGCTGGCGCTATGGACGATGATCGGGTCTCCGGCCCGCAGTCCGTCCAGCACCTGGACCATGCCCCGGGCATCGGCGGCGCCGACGCGGATCGGGGCGAAGACCGGCCGCCCGTCCTGGATGCGCCAGACCCCGGGCTGTCCGTTCTGGTGGCGGATGGCGGCATTGGAAATCACCGGCCCCGGTGCCGTGGCGGGCAGTTCCACCGTGGTCTCGGCCAGTTCGCCCAGGGCGGGCAGCGGCGCGGGCAGCGTGTCGAAGGCGACCTTGGCCAGCAGTTCCTCGGTGATGGCGTCGGCGACCGGTTCGAGTCGGGCGATCCGGCCTTCGACCGGCTGCAGCGGACGGGATCGCAGCACGATCCGGGTTGCCAGGCCCTCGGCCAGCCCGGCGGGGCCGGCCTGGTCGAAGCGTGCATTGATCCAGAGCGTGTCGGGCGCGATCACCTGGACGATGGCCTGCCCGGCCATCAGGGTCGTGCCCGGATCGGCCTCGCGTGTGAGGACGAGGCCGTCGATGGGCGACACCAGCGCCAGATTGCGCCGCTGAGTCTGCAGTGCCGCCAGTTCGGCCTGCAGCCGCTCGGTGTCCAGGGTGGCGGCCTGCAGGGCGGACTGCGCCAGTTTCAGTTCATGGCGCTTGTCGCTGGTGGTTTCTTCGCTGATGGCCGATGCCCGCAGCAGGGTTTCGTAACGGCGCAGTTGAACCTGGGCGCGATCCTGACGGATGCGGAATTCCTGCGTCAGGGTGCGCGCGCGGTCCAGCGCCGCCGTCTGGGCCTGGATGCGGTCATCCAGATCCACGGGGTCGATTTCCCCCAGCGTCTGGCCAGCCCGCACGGTGTCGCCCACCTCCACGTCCAGCCGCAGCAGCCGCCCGGTCAGCGTCGGGCCGATCCGGTGGATCTGGCGGGCTTCGATCGTGCCGATGCCGAAGCGTACTGGTCGGATGGAGGCCTCCTGGACCGAAGCCGTGGTGACCGGGATGCGGGCCAGCGGTCCGGAGCGCAGGGCGACGTACAGGAACAGCCCCAGCAGGGCCAGCGCCAGCGCGGCCAGCAGCACCTGTTTCCGGTTGACGGACGGGGTCTTCATGGGCAGGCCTCGATGCCGTGGCGGAACTCGATGAACAGCGCGCAGGCCTGGTGTTTCATGCGCTGAATGTCGCCGGCCAGCATGGACTGGATCACCAGGCCCTGGATCATGCCCACGAACAGCACGGGCAGGACGTTCAGGTCCAGCGTGTCGCGTAGCGCGCCCTGGGCGATGCCCTGGCGGGCCAGGGTCAGCAGTCGTTCGCGGTAATGATCCAGCAAAACCTGCACGCGGGTCTTCGCGGGGGTTTCCCGGTCATGCTGCAATTCGGCAAACAGAATGCGCGGCACCCCCGGGTGGTCGATGATGAAATCCACGTGAGCCTGAAACATGGCCTGCAAGGCCGCCAGCGGGTCATCGGCTTGGGCGGTGGCCGCATCGATGCGGCTCAGCAGCGCTTCGCTGGTATAGGCCATCACGGCATCCCAGATGGCTTCCTTGTTCGGGAAATGCCGGAAGAGGGCGCCCTGGGTCAGCCGCATGTGCTGGGCGATGGCGGCCGTCGTGATGTCGGACGGGTTGCCGCAGGCCGCCAATGCGATGACGGCCTGTACGGTGGCTGCCCGCCGTTCTTCCGCCGGCAGGTATTTCTGGGCAGGTATCGGCATGCCATTTCCCTGAAAGATAGTAATTAATTACTATCTTATCATGAGAAGCGGCGTTCAGCCGAATGTGTCGATCGCCTTGCGGATGACGACGAAGAGCATCGCCAGGAACCCCAGACTCAGCAGGATGATGCCCGGGTTGCGGTCGCGCAGCCCGAAGCCGAAGAAAGTGGCGATCACCCCGAGGATGAAAATGACCAGAAGCGTGTTGTTGTGGAAGAACATGGCGAAGTGCTCCGTTGGATAAGAAAAGGGCTGGGCCTGGTCCGGCCGGCCTCAGCCCAACAGGCCGAGAGCGTGCCGGGCGGCGACCCATTCCTCGTTGGTGGGTTCCATGGCGACCTGCACGATGCTGCCGGGCGCTGACAGCGAGCTTGCCTGGGCGGCGTTGGCGTCGTCATCCAGGCGCACGCCCAGCCAGGCCAGCTCTGCGCAGATCCGTCGCCGCAGCTCGACGCTGTGTTCGCCGATTCCGGCCGTGAACACCAGCATGTCCAGCCCGCCCAGCGCGGCCGTCAGCGCGCCGATCTCGCGTACGACGCGGCGCACGTACAGGTCCAGCGCCAGACGGGCGCGTGGCTCATTCGCCTCGCAGGCCAGCAGGTCCCGGGGATCGGCGGAAATGCCCGACACGCCCTTCAAGCCGGACTCGTGATACAGGATGTGGCTGACTTCCTGCAGGCTGAGCCGCTCGATCTCCATCAGGTAGATCACGGCCCCCGGGTCCAGCGAGCCGGTGCGGGTGCCCATCATCAGGCCGTCCAGGGCGGAAAAACCCATGGTCGTGGCCTGGCTGCGCAGGTCATGCATGGCGCACAGGCTGGCGCCGCTGCCCAGGTGGGCGGCGATGAGGCGCCCGCGTGCCCGGTCGCCGTGGCGTTCGGGCAGGGCGATGGACAGATATTCGTAGGACAGGCCGTGGAAGCCGTAGCGGCGCAGGCCGCGTTCCCACGTGTCGTAGGGCAGCGGCAGGATCTGCTCGACCTGCGGGATCGTATGGTGGAAGGCGGTGTCGAAGCAGGCGATCTGGGGCAGGTCGGGCCGTTCGCGCAGCAGGATGTCGATGGCATCCAGGGCGAAGGGCTGGTGCAGCGGCGCCAGGGGGATGTAGTCGCGCAGGTCTTCCAGGACGCCGGTGTCGATGCGCACCGGCGCGGAATATTTGCTGCCGCCGTGGACGACGCGGTGAGCGACGGCCACCAGGCGCCCGTCGCCCAGGCGGGTCTGCACGCGCCGCAGGATCAGGTCCAGGGCGTCGCGGTAAGGGGTTTGCGGGTCCAGATCGATCGCAAACGGCGCGACGCCGGTTTCGCCGAAGTCCGGATGTGCGCCGCCGATGCCCTGAGCTTTTCCGTTCCAGGCCGGGCGGCGTGGCAGTGGGCTGGCCGACGTGTCGAACAGAGCGAACTTGATGCTCGATGAGCCGCAGTTCAGGACCAGGATCAGCGATTGTCCGGAAGAGGAGGTCTGGCCGCAGGTCATAGAGGGGTGCTCCGGTCGTGGTGCGCCAGCATCAGGACCAGGGTGCATGAGGTGATGCGGGCGTGATCGCACGCGGCGAGCTCCGCGAAGGTCCGGTTGCGCAGGACGGCAAGGGCGGGATCAAGCATGAAGGATTCCTTCTGTAGAGGGTCAGGCCATGCTGCCGATGGTCGTCCGGAACCGTCGCAGCGACAAATAGAACATGAGAGAGCCGATGGCCAGCAGGGCCAGGAACGAGGGCCAGACTACGTCGAAGCCCGCGCCCCGGTACAGGATGGCCTGCCCCAGTTCGACGAAATGGGTGGTGGGCGCGGCCAGCATCAGGTCCTGGGCCAGTTGGGGCATGCTTTCGCGCGGGGTCGTCCCGCCCGAGAGCATCTGCATGGGCAGCAGGATCAGGATCATCAGCATGCCGAACTGCGGCATGTTGCGCGCCAGGGTGGCCAGCCAGATGCCCATGGCGGTCATGGCGAACAGGTGCAGGGTCGCGCCCGCGAAGAAGAGCGGCAGGGACCCGTCGATCGGCACGTGCAGCAGTCCCCGCACGATGCCGTTGAGCGACAGGGCGGCGGCGACCAGCACGACCAGACTCATGGACCAGACCTTGGACAGCATGATCTGGGCCGGCGTGACCGGCATCACCAGCAGGTGTTCGATGGTGCCGTGTTCGCGTTCGCGGATCAGGGCGGCGCCGGTGAGGATCAGCGACAGCAT
Source organism: Castellaniella sp. (assembly GCF_049650445.1). Taxonomy (GTDB): domain Bacteria; phylum Pseudomonadota; class Gammaproteobacteria; order Burkholderiales; family Burkholderiaceae_B; genus Castellaniella. The sequence continues at coordinate 96,697 of NZ_JBASAD010000038.1, forward strand.
GGTGATCTGGTTGATGATCTGCATCAGGCCGCCGAACCAGGCGTTTTCCAGGCTGGGGTTGAAGCGCGCCCGCAGCACCAGGTCGACGGGCGGACTGACGGCCCGGCCGCGCCCGCGCATGAAATCCGTGATCTCGTCCTGGATGATCCGCTGGATGTTGCCGTTGCCGGTAAAGGCCTGGCTCATGCGGGTGGCGTCGACGTTGATCTGGACTTCCGCAGGGCGTCCGGCCAGCACGTCGCGCTGGAAATCGGGCGGAATGTTCAGCACGAAGGAATAGCGGCCGATGTCCATGCCCGGATCGACCTGGGCGTGGTCGATCATGGCGGGTGCCATGAATTGCGGCGGATAGAAGGCGTCGGCGATCTGCCGGGACAAGGGGGAATGATCCTCGTCGACGATGGCGATCGGGACGTGGTGCAGGGTTTCGGGGACGGCCGTGGCGGCGGTGTAGACCGAGACTGTGAAGGAAAAGGCGATCAGCACGAGCATGACCGGGTCGCGCCACAGGCTCCAGAGTTCCTTGACGCCCAGTCGCAGGATCGTTTCGAGGGATCGGTGCTTCATGTCAGCGGTCCTGCTTGCGAAGGAGCGCGATCGCGCCGCCCAGGATGATCGGGATCGACAGCGCCAGGGGCCAGATGGACGGCCAGAGTTCCCGGAACCCCAGCGCCTTGTTGAAGATGCCGCGGCTGATGGTGAACATGTAGGCGGCCGGGTAGGTCTCGCCGATCAGCCGGCCCAGCCCCTCCAGGGAACTGACCGGGTCGAGCAGCCCGGAAAACTGAATCGCCGGAATCAGGGTTGCGATCATGGTGAAGAACATGGCAGCGATCTGGCTGCGCGTCATGGCCGACGCCAGCAGGCCCAGACCGGTCGAGGTGATGCAGAAGACCGTGGCCGCCAGCGCCAGCGTGAACAGGCTGCCCTTGATCGGCACCCCGAACACCGTCACCGCCAGCAGGCACATGGCGGCGAAATTCACCAGGGCCAGTCCGATATAGGGGATCTGTTTGCCCAGCAGAAATTCGGCACGGGTCACCGGCGTGACGTACAGATTGATGATCGAGCCGATTTCCTTTTCCCGCACCACGGCCAGGGCGGTGAGCATGGCGGGCAGCATGATCAGCATCAGGGGGATCACCACCGGCACCATGGCCGGCAGACTGCGTACGTCCGGGTTGTAGCGGAACCGGGTCTCCAGACTGACCGGCTGGCCGACCGGCATGCTCAGGCGCTCGCGGGCCTGCTGCATCAGCCAGTGCTGGTGCATGCCCTGGACGTAGCCCTTGATGGTCTCGGCCCGCTGCGGCATGGCGCCGTCGATCCAGGCAGCGATGTCGGCGGTGCGTCCATGCAGCAGGTCGGCACCGAAGCCGGGCGGGATCTCGATGGCCAGCGACAGTTCGCCGTTGCGCATGCGGCGGTCCATGTCGGCCTCGTCGAGGATGGGGGGATGCTCGACGAAATAGCGCGAGCCGGACAGGTTCAGCACGTAGTCGCGGCTGATGGTGCTGTCGTCGCGGTCCAGGACGGCGAAGCGCAGGTTCTCCACATCCATGCTGATGCCGAAGCCGATGACGAACATCAGCACCAGGGATCCGAGCAGGGCCAGCGTGCCGCGCACCGGATCGCGGCGCAGTTCCATGGATTCGCGTCGCATGGTGCTGAGCAGGCGGGCCGGGCTGAAGGCCGGGATGCGGGACGCGCGGGTGATGGGCCGCGCCGGCACGGCGGGTTCCTGGCCGCCGGAGCCGGGCGGCGTGGCCGGTGCATCGGTCCCGGGCGTTCCGGGCGCGCCGGTCCCGGGCGGTGTCGCGGACTCGCCGCTGGCCTCCAGCAGGTAGCCGATGAAGGCCTCCTCCAGGGTCCCGGCACCGCGCTTGCGCACCAGTTCGGCGGGCCGGTCGCTGTCGAGCACGCGTCCCGCGTGCATCATGGACATGCGGTCGCAGCGCTCGGCCTCGTTCATGAAGTGGGTGGAAATGAAGATCGTCACCCGGTCGCGGCGCGACAGTGTGATCAGCAGGCGCCAGAAGTCGTCGCGGGCAATGGGGTCCACGCCGGACGTGGGTTCGTCCAGGATCAGCAGTTCCGGCTCGTGCACCATCGCCACGGCCAGCGACAGCCGTTGGCGGATGCCCAGCGGCAGGCTGTCGGGCAGCATGTCCAGTACTTCGCCCAGGTCGAAGCGCTCCGCCATGGTCCGGACGCGCTCGCCGATGCGTTCCGGCGCGACGTGGAACAGGCGGGCGTGCAGGACCAGGTTCTGGCGGACCGTCAGTTCGCCGTACAGCGAGAACGACTGGGACATGTAGCCGACCCGGCGGCGCACGTCCAGGTCGTTGGGGTCGATCTCGCGGTCGAACAGCCAGGCGCGGCCCTCGCTGGCGGGCAGCAGCCCCGTCAGCATCTTCATGGTGGTCGATTTGCCGCAGCCGTTCGAGCCCAGGAAGCCGAAGATCTCGCCGCGCCGGATGCGGAAGCTGACGTGATCGACGGCGACGAAATCGCCGAAGCGCATGGTCAGATCGTTCGCCTCGATGGCGATGTCCTGCGCGCCGTCCTCGGGCAGCGGCGGGATCTCTACGGGGGCGTAGCCGGTGCGCCGGGCGGCCGGCAGCAGGTGGATGAAGGCCGATTCCAGGGTTTTCTGGCCAGTGGCGGCCAGCAGTTCGGCGGGCGTGCCGGTGGCCAGGATGTGGCCCTGGTCCATGGCGACCAGCCAGTCGAAGCGCTGCGCTTCGTCCATGTAGGCCGTGGCCACGATGACCGTCATGCGAGGCTGGCCGGCGCGGATGCGGGCGATCAGATCCCAGAACTGGGCGCGGGCCAGCGGATCGACGCCGGTGGTGGGTTCGTCCAGGATCAGGAAGTCCGGATCGTGGATCAGGGCGCAGCACAGGCTGAGCTTCTGCTTCATGCCGCCCGACAGTTTGCCGGCCGGGCGCGACAGGAACGGATGGAGACCGGTGCTGCGGGTCAGGTCGTCGATGCGCCGGCGTCGTTCGGCGGCGTCGTGGCCGAACAGCCGGGCGAAGAACTGCAGATTCTCCTCGACCGACAGCGTGGGGTACAGGTTCTTGCCCAGACCTTGCGGCATGTAGGCGATGCGCGGACAGGCGCGATCCCGATGGGCTCGTTGCGCCATGTCCCCATCCAGGACTTCCACCTGTCCTTGCTGAATGACCCGGGCGCCCGCCAGGATCGACAGCAGCGTGGATTTGCCCACGCCGTCCGGGCCGATCAGCCCCACCATCTGGCCGGACGGCACATCCAGGTCGATCCCGTCCAGCGCGCGAGTCCGGCCGTACCGGTGATCCAGTCCCCGGACCCGGGCCGCGAAAGCAGGCGATGTCATGTGCTCACCCGGGCAGGCGGACGGTCAGGGATTCGGGCCAGGGCAGCGCCGGATCGGTGCGGACCCAGGCCACGCCGGGCAGGCCGGTCTTGACTTGCTCCAGATGCTTCAGCAGCAGGTCGGCCGGAATGCGGGCCTTGACGCGGAACATCAGCTTCTGGCGCTCGCTGGCGGTTTCCACGGTCTTGGGCGTGAACTGCGCCTGGCTGGCGACGAAAGAGACCGCAGCGGGGATCACGTACTGCGGGGCAGCGTCCAGGACGATGCGGATTTCGCTGCCGATTGCCAGGCGCCCGGCGGCGGCCTCGGGCATGAAAAAGGTCATGGTGACGTCGGCCAGGTCCAGCATGTTGAGGACGCGGCCGCCCGCGCCGAGGACTTCGCCGGGCTGGGCGACGCGCAACTGGATGCGGCCTTCGCGCGGCGCCTTGAGGCGGCTGTCCTCCAGATCGGCCTGGATGCGTGCCACCGTGGCGGCCGCCGCCGTGACTGCGGATTCGGCGCCCACCTGATCGGCCCGGGCCGCCGACACGCCGGCCTGGGCCGACACCACCTGGGCGCGAGCGGCGGCGAGGCCGGCCTCGGCGCTGTGCAGCCGGGCCTGGTCGTCGTCCAGCTCCTGCTGCGAGGCACCGCCGCGCTTGACCAGCGAACTGGATCGGTTCAGGCGCTGCCGGGCGGCGAACAGATCGCTTTCGCGCTGCTTGACGATGGCCTGCGCCGTGGCGACGTCACTTTCCCGCAGGGCGACCTGCGCCTGGGCCGCGACGACGGCGTGGTCGGCCTGGCGCTGGCGGGCCCGGGCTTCGTCGAACTGCGCCTGCAGGGAATCAGGGTTCATGATGGCCAGAGTCTGGCCCGCCTTGACGAAGTCGCCCTCGTCGACCAGGATCTGGTCGACCCGGCCGGGTAGTTTGGTGGCGATGTCGATTTCCGTCGCTTCGATGCGGCCGTTGCCCTGCATGAAGCCGGGACCGGGGCCGCGGTCCTGGGACCAGCGCCACGCGCCGTAGGCGCCGGCAGCCACGGCGGCGACCAGAATCAGCGGCAGGGATTTCTTGAGGGTGTCGGTCAGGTGCATGTCGCTCAGGGGTTGGTGTGGGTGGAGGGGGCGGAGTGGCCTGCGGCCGTCGCGGCAGTGCCCGGACCCTGGCCGGCGCCGCCGCCCAGCGCGGCATACAGGGCCACCTGGCTCGACAGCCAGGCGCGGCGGCTCTGGACCAGTTGCTGCTGGGCCGTCAGCAGATCGCGCTGGGCATCGAGGACTTCCAGATAGGGGGCGGCACCGCTGTCATAGCGCAACTGGGCCAGATCCGCCCGTTGCGCCTGGGTCTGCGACATGCGAGCCTGGATGTCCATCTGCTCGGCCAGTCCCTGGCGAGCCGACAGGGCGTCGGCCACTTCGCGGAAGGCGGTCTGGATGTTCTGCTCGTAGGCGGCCACCGCCATGTCGCGCCGGACCTCGGCCACATCCAGATTGGCCCGCAGGCGACCGGCCGTGAAGATCGGGATTTCGATGGCCGGCGCAAAGGTCCAGGCCCGGCTGCCGGCACCGAACAGCCCGTCGAGTTCGGCGCTGGCCGTCCCGAGGCCCGACGTCAGGGCGATGCGCGGCAGAAAGGCGGCGCGCGCCGCACCGATGCGGGCGTGCGCGGATCGCAGCCGATGCTCGGCGGCCTGGATGTCCGGGCGCGCCAGCAGGACTTCGGAGGGCAGGCCGGGTTCCAGCCGGGTCAGCCGGGTGGCCTCCAGATCGATGCTGCGCGTCGGCGCGATCCCGGGGTAGGTGCCCGTCAGCAGTGTCAAGGCGTGTGCGGCGGCGGCCCGTTCCTGTTTCAGTTGGACCCTCAGGGACTCGGCCTGGATCAGCAGGGTCCGCACCTGGGTCAGTTCAAGTTCCGAGGATGAGCCGGCCGCCTTGCGTTGCTGGAAAATGTCCAGGGACTGGCTGCGGTTGCGCACGGCCTCGTCCGCCAGGAAGGCGCGCTGGTCGAGTTCCCGCAGCGCCAGCACCGAATCGGCCACCTGGCGCACCAGCGCCACCTGAACGGCCTGCCGGGCCGCGTCCGTGGCCAGCCAGTCGTCCAGCGCGGCCTCTTGCAGATTGCGGATCCGGCCCCAGAGATCGATTTCCCAGTGGGTCAGGCCGATGCTGGCCTGGTTTTGGGATTGGACCCGGGACTGGCCCGTGACGTTGAGATCGCCCGGCACGCGGCTGCGTTCGACGCTTCCCTGGGCGCCGACCGATGGCGCCAGGTCGGACCGCTGGATGCGGTAGGCGGCCTCGGCCTCGCGCACGCGCAGCACGGCCAGACGCAGGTCGCGGTTGTGCTCCAGCGCCAGGCCGATCAGCCGGCGCATGTCGCTGTCCTGGAAGTAGTTCGCCCAGTTCAGGTCGTGCAGCGCGCGGACGGTAGCTGTTTCTGTGTCGTCCGGCCAGGCGTCGGCCACGGGCGGGGGCGGGGTTTCGGTCCGGGGAGCCAGGTTGACGCAGGCCGTCAGGGCCAACAGCAGGCTGGCGGCGCCCAGGGTGCGGATGATCGGTTTCAGTCGGTTTGGCATGGGGCGGGGCATGGGGGTCAGGTTTCCAGTACGTAGCGCCCGGGGGCGTCGCCCAGGGCCGGGCGGCCTGGGTGTCGGTGGCTTGGATGTCTGGAGAGGGTGACATGGCGATTCTCCTTAACGACTTTTTAGTCGATAATTAGATGATCGGCCCTGATCAAGATCAAGGACTCCGACGAACTTTCCTTCCAGAATCAACCGTTATGCCGAACATGCCGTCCCCGACCCAGCACGCCGCCGGCCAGCCGTCGGGCGCCGCACGCCGTACGCCCAGGAACCGGCGCCTGCCCGCTCACGAGCGCCGCGACCAGATCCTGGACGCGGCTTTGCATGAGTTCTCGGAACGGGGGTTCGGTGCGGCGCGGATGGACGATATCGCCGCCCGGGCCGGCCTGTCCAAGGGCGGCCTGTACGCGCATTTCGACAGCAAGAGTGCCGTGTTCCAGGCGCTGATGCGGCGCATGCTGCTGCCCAACCTGCTGTTCGACGTTCGCCCGCCCGCCCAGCCGTCCCTGGCTGCGCTGGTGGATGGTTTCCTGGAAAACGCCTACGCGCGATTGGAAGATGATCGCTTCATCCGCACGCTGCACTTGCTGATCGCAGAGGGGCCGCGGGTCCGGCAGGCCATCGAGGACTGGCGCGCGGACCATCTCCGGCTGCTTCATAGCCAGCAGGCCATGGTGCGGCGTGCGGTCGAGGGCGGCGCTTTGCGCGACAGCGCATTGACCGATATGGTGCAGCTCATCCATGCGCCCATTCTGCTGGCGGCCGTCCTGAGGATGCTGCAGAGCGACGAGCACGTGCGCGACGTCATGCCCCGGCTGCGGGCGGCCCACCGCCGCCTGCTGCTGGAGCTGCTGACGCCCGATCCGGCCTGAGGCCGGTCGGCGCCTACTTGCGCAGCCGCGCGAAGGCTTCGGCCATGGCGCCCTGAGGCGCGCTGACCGGCTTGTCGTTGCGTCCGCCACGCGGGCCGCCGGGGCGTCCGCCCGGCCGTCCCGCGCCTGAGCCGGCAGGGCCGCCCGAGGTGCGGGGTTCGGGATCGTCCTTGCGCATGCTCAGGGCGATGCGCTTGCGCGCCACGTCCACTTCCAGCACGCGCACCTGCACCGTCTGGCCCACGCGCACCACGTCGCGCGGGTCCTTGACGAACTTGTCGGCTAGGGCGGACACGTGCACCAGACCGTCCTGGTGTACGCCGATGTCCACGAAAGCCCCGAAATTGGCGACGTTGCTGACCACGCCTTCCAGCATCATGCCGGGGACCAGGTCCTTGATGTCCTGGATGCCTTCCTTGAACTTCGCCGTCTTGAATTCGGGGCGGGGGTCGCGGCCCGGTTTTTCCAGTTCGGCAAAGATGTCGCGCACCGTGGGCAGGCCGAAACGCTCGTCGGTGAAGTCCGCCGGGGACAGGCCTTTCAGGGAGTCGGCGTTGCCCATCAGAGCTGCGGCGGGCTGGCCGGCCTTAAGCAGGATGCGCTCGACCACGGGGTAGGCCTCGGGGTGTACGGCCGAAGCGTCCAGGGGGTTGTCGGACCCCGGTACCCGCAGGAAGCCGGCGGCCTGTTCGAAGGCCTTGTCGCCGAAACGGGGCACGTCGCGCAGCGCCTTGCGGTTGCGGAAGGCGCCGTTGGCCTCGCGCCATTGCACGATGTTGCGCGCCAGGGACTGGTTCAGCCCCGACACACGCGTCAGCAGTGGCGCCGAAGCCGTGTTCACGTCCACGCCGACGGCGTTCACGCAGTCTTCGACCACGGCATCCAGGGACCGGGCCAGTTCGCGCTGGTTGACGTCGTGCTGGTACTGGCCCACGCCGATGGCCTTGGGCTCGATCTTGACCAGTTCGGCCAGCGGGTCCTGCAGGCGGCGGGCAATGGAGACCGCGCCGCGCAGGCTGACATCCAGTTCGGGGAATTCCAGGGCCGCCAGTTCGGAGGCCGAATAGACCGAGGCGCCGGCCTCGGACACGACGACGCGTTCGAACGTCAGTTCGGGGTGGCGTTCGCGCAGTGCGGCAGCCAGGCGTTCGGTCTCGCGCGAGGCGGTGCCGTTGCCGATGGCAATCAGGTCGATCTTGTGGCGTGCGACCAGGGCGGCCAGGGTCTTCAGGCTGCCCTCGACGTCGCGGCGTGGCTCGAAGGGGTAGATGGTGGCGGTTTCCAGCAGCTTGCCGGTGGCGTCGATGGCGGCGACCTTGACGCCGGTGCGGATGCCCGGGTCCAGGCCCAGCACGGTCTTCGGCCCGGCGGGCGCGGCCAGCAGCAAGTCCTTCAGATTGGCGGCGAACACGCGGATGGCCTCGGCCTCGGCTGTTTCGCGCAGCCGGCCGATCAGTTCGGTCTCGAAGCCGGTCAGCAACTTGACCCGCCAGGTCCAGCGGCAGACTTCGGCCAGCCAGTGCTGGCGGGGCGTGGCGCGGGCATCGAAGCGCGCGTCCAGGTCCAGCAGACCGGCCACGCGCGCGACGAAGGGGTGCGGCGTCTCGGCCTCGCGCTCGGGATCCAGTCCCAGACGCAGATCCAGGACGCCTTGCTGGCGACCGCGCAGCAGGGCCAGGATGCGGTGCGAGGGCAGGGTGCGCAGGGCTTCGTTGAAGTCGAACCAGTCACGGAAGTTCGCGCCCTCGGTCTCTTTGCCGGCTACGACCTGGGCATAGATCCGGCCGCCGTTCCAGAGTTCGGTGCGCAGCGTGTCCAGCAGCGCGGCGTTTTCCGCGAAACGTTCGGCCAGGATGTCGCGTGCCCCATTGAGGGCGGCACGCGCGTCCTCGAAGCCGGCCTCGGCGTTCAGGTAGCCCGCCGCCAGGGTTTCGGGGTCGGCTGCAGCGTCGGCCAGCAGGGCGTCGGCCAGGGGCTCCAGACCGGCCTCGCGGGCGATCTGGGCGCGTGTGCGGCGTTTGGGCTTGTAGGGGGCGTACAGATCTTCCAGCCGCTGCTTGCTGTCGGCTTCCAGAATCTGTGCACGCAGGGCGTCGTCCAGTTTGCCCTGGCCTGCGATGGAGTCCAGAATCGCCACGCGGCGGCCTTCCAGTTCGCGGATGTAGAGCAGGCGCACTTCCAGCTGACGCAGCACCGTGTCGTCCAGCCCGCCGGTGACTTCTTTGCGGTAGCGGGCGATGAAGGGCACGGTGGCGCCGGAATCCAGCAGGTCCACCGCCGCCGCGATCTGGGCGGGGCGGGCATCGAGTTCCGCCGTCAGCAGCCGCAGGATGCGGGCGGGATCGACGGCATGGGTCTGGGAGTCGGGGCTGGTCATCATGAGTGTCGCAAAGTGCCGGTACAAGCGGCGCATTTTGCCACACCCGGCCCGCCGGATTGGAATGCCTGGCGTATCATCCGGAGGTTGAACCGTCTCCACGCCGCGCCTCGCACCATGTTTTCCAACGATCTTGCCGAAATCTTCGGCCCCGACGGCCCGCTGGCCCGCCAGTTGCCGGGCTACGTGCCGCGCGCGGCCCAGCTCGAACTGTCGGAGGCCATCCGCGACACCCTGGACAGCAGCGGCGTGCTGATCGCCGAGGCCGGCACGGGCACGGGCAAGACCTGGGCCTATCTGGCACCGGCCTTTCTGTCGGGCGGCAAGGTGCTGGTGTCCACCGGCACCCGGACGCTGCAAGACCAATTGTTCCGTCGCGACATCCCGCGCCTGCGGGCCGCCCTGGCCCTGCCGGTAGATGTGGCGCTGCTCAAGGGACGTGGCAATTATGTCTGCCACTACCACCTGGAGCGCCTGGAGCAGGATGAGCGCGGCCTGAAATCGCGTGACGAGATGCCCCAGTTGCGCGCCATCCGCCGCTTCACCCGGGAAAGCGATAGCGGTGACCGTGCAGATCTGCCAGAGGTGCCGGAAACCGCCGACATCTGGAGCCGGGTGACTTCGACCCGGGAAAACTGCCTGGGCCAGGACTGCCCCTTCGTGCGCGATTGCTTTCTGCTGAAAGCGCGCCGTCACGCCCAGGACGCCGACGTGGTGGTGGTCAACCATGCCTTGTTCATGGCCGATCTGGCGCTGCGGGAAGAAGGCATCACCGATCTGCTGCCGGAAACCCAGTTGGTGGTGTTCGACGAGGCGCATCAACTGCCCGATACCGCCACCCGTTTTCTGGGACAGAGCCTGTCGCTGCATCAGGTGCTGGACTGCGCTCGCCAGACCGAGGCGGCCGGGCTGGCCCATGCGCGCGAAACCGTTCGCTGGAGCGAACTGTGCCAGGCGCTGGATGCAGCGGCGCGCGACCTGCGCCTGGTCAGCGCCCCGGTGGGGAAGCTGCCGGGTGGACGTGCGACCTTCGAGCAGATCCCCGAGGCCGAGGCCTTCGACCAGTCTCTGGACCGACTGGCGCAGGCCCTGGATGTGTTGACCGAATCCCTGGGCACCCAGGAAGAACGCCACCCGGACCTGGCGGCAGCGGCCCGCACGGCGCGCACCTTGCGTGCCCGGCTGTGGCAGTGGGCGCATCCCGGGCGCGGCGAAGCTGAACAGGAAGACGAAGCCGCCGTGCGCTGGATCGAGCACAGCACGCACTCCGTGCGTTTGCAGCGTGCGCCTTTGTCGGTGGCGCGGATCTTTTCCGGGTTCCGGCGGCCGGGGCAGTCCTGGGTGTTGGCCTCGGCCACGCTGTCGGTACGTGGCGATTTTCAGCACTTCCAGCGCCAGTTGGGACTGAGCAGCGCCGAAACGCGAAGCTGGGCCTCGCCCTTCGATTATCCGGCGCAGGGCCTGCTGTACGTGCCCAAGACGCTGCCCTGGCCCAGCGACCCCGGCTTCACGGAGGCCTTTGCACAGGCCCTGCTGCCGCTGGTGGACGCCTGCTCGGGCGGGGTGCTGGTGCTGTGCACCACCTTGCGGGCGGTCGACCGCGTCGCCGACGTCCTGCTGCGCGGCATGCTGTCTTCGGACCGGCCGGTGATGCGCCAGGGCGAGGCCTCGCGCGGCGTGCTGCTGGACCGTTTTCGATCGGCCGGCAATGCCGTGCTGGTGGGCAGCACCAGCTTCTGGGAAGGCATCGACGTGCCGGGTGATGCGCTGACGCTGGTGGCGATCGACAAGCTGCCGTTCGCACCGCCCGACGATCCGGTGCTGGAAGCCCGCCTGAACGCCTGCCGGACCGAGGGGGGCAATCCCTTCATGGAATACCAGTTGCCGCAGGCGGCGTTGCTGCTCAAGCAGGGCGCGGGGCGCCTGATCCGGTCTGAAACCGATTGGGGGGTATTGATGGTGGGCGACGGCCGTCTGGTGGACAAGCCCTATGGGCGGCTGTTGTGGCAGGGCCTGCCGCCTTTTGCCCGCACCCGGGATGCCGGAGTGGCGCTGGAATTTTTGGCGAATCCGCCGGTCGTTGCAGCAGAAAAAACGGCCGAATATTAATTCGACCGTTCGACTGCTTCGTCCAAAGAACCCTCAGAACCAGTTGATCGGGTTCCAGTGGTTGACGGACTCGTCCAGCCCCTGCTTGTAGTACTTGCTGTCCGGGAAATTGTGGTCGAGCACGCGCTTGGCGTCGTCGCGCAGGTCCGGCAGGTTCAGCTTGTCGTAGCTGAGCATCATCAGGTACAGGGCCTTTTCAGCGACGGGTACGCCTTCGAAGTCGGTGACCACGGTCTGGGCGCGGTTGGCCGCCGCCACGTAGGCGCCGCGCTCGTAGTAGTACTGGGCGATGTGGACTTCGTTTTCGGCGATGGTGTTGACCAGCCAGGCGGCGCGTTTGCGGGCGTCCGGCGTGTAGCGGCTGTCAGGGTAGCGCTTGATCAGTTCGTTGAAGGCTTCGTAGGATTCGCGCAGGCCCTTGGGGTCGCGTTCGCTGGGGTCCTGGCGCGTGAAGCTCGACAGGACGGCGCTGGGCGGCGTGAAGGTGATCATGCCTTTCAGGTACAGCATGTAGTCCGTGCCGGGGTGGTTCGGATATTGCTGCATGAAGCGGTCGATCGCAGCCTTGGCCTGTTCGGGTTCCTCGTCCTTCCAGTTGACGTAGGCCTGATCGATCAGGGACTGCTGCGCATAAATGCCGAAAGGATAGCGGGCCTCCAGGGCCTCCAGGTTCTTGCGGGCCTCGCTCCAGCTACCCGAACTGATGTCGGCACGGGCCTGGCTGTAGAGGCGTTCTGCGCTCCAGCCTGCGGTCGGATCGACGTTGCCTTTGGTCGAACTGCAGCCCGCCGCCAGGGCCATGCACAGGCAAGCCAGGATCAGCCGGAGGTGGGTTGACAGGGCTTTGGGGAACACGAAAGCATGCGCGGGCACGGAACGTCCTTGATCAAGGTGTTAGCATTGTCGGCAGATTATATGATTTGTCGCCATGCCGTACACGGATATCGCCACCGAAGACTCCGGCCCCGACGCGCCCGAGGTGTTTCACCTGCCGCTCGAGGTCCTGCCGGACCGGCTGGACAAGACGCTTGCGCGCCTGATGCCGCAGCATTCGCGCAGCCGCTTGCAGTCCTGGATCGAGGACGGACACGTCGAGGTCGACGGTGCCATGGGCAAGATCCGCACCCGGGTAGGGCCTGGCGCGCTGATCCGGGTCTGGCCCCAACAGGCGCCCGAGGACCTGGCCTTCGTTCCCGAAGACGTGGCCTTTCGCGTCGTGGATGATTCCCCGGACTGGATCGTGGTGGACAAGCCCGCTGGTCTGGTGACCCATCCGGGCGCAGGCAACTGGCACGGCACGCTGCTCAACGGTCTGTTGTTCCGTTATCCTGAGCTGACCCGCGTGGCCCGCGCCGGCATCGTCCACCGGCTGGACAAGGACACCTCGGGCCTGCTGGTCGTGGCCCGCACGGAAACCGCCCAGACGCAGTTGGTGCGCCAGCTGCAGGCGCGTACGGTCAGGCGCGAATACTGCGCACTGGTGCATGGCGCGCTGTCGGGGCAGGGCACGGTGGATGCGCCGATCGGCCGCGATGCCCGGGTGCCGGTCCGCATGAGTTCGGACCGCCCGGTGGCGCCCAAGCCCGCCATCACTCATTACGCGTCCCGGAGCATCGGGCGCTGCGGCGAGCTCGTCGTGTCCCAGGTGCTGTGTCGCCTGGAGACGGGACGCACGCATCAGATTCGCGTCCATATGGCCCGCTTGCGGCATCCGCTGTTGGGCGACACCCTGTACGGCGGGCGGCTGGAGGCCGGCGCCACGCGTCAGATGCTGCATGCGCGCGCCCTGGGGTTTGACGATCCCGTCAGCGGGCGGTCCTGCGCCTATACGGCGGAACTGCCGGATGATTTCCGCCGTGTGCAGGACGGCATTCTTTGGGAACGCAATGGCGACGACGCTGCTTGAGCCCGCCCCCGGTCTGCGGGGCGTGACCGGTGAACCCTGGACCGGGGTGCGCTATTTCTCGACCTGGCGCGTCGGCGGCGTCAGTCCGGCGCCTCGGGACAGTCTGAACCTGGGTACGCATGTCGGCGACGACCCGGCGGCCGTGCGGGAAAACCGCGCGCGGCTGCGGCGCGCCCTGCCGGACGAGCCGCTCTGGCTGGAGCAGGTGCACGGCACGGCCGTGTTCGATGCGAATGCCGCGTCCACCCCGGGTTTCGACGTCGCCATCGTTCCGTGCGCCGACGCCGCCGTGACGGCTCAGCGCGGCCGGCCCTTGGCGATCATGACCGCCGATTGTCTGCCGGTGGTGCTGGCGGACGCAGCCGGCACCGTGCTGGGTGTCGCCCACGCGGGTTGGCGCGGGCTGGTGGCCGGGGTGCTGGAAAACACGCTGGACGCCCTGCGCCGCCGGGCGCCCCAGGCGCGCGGCTGGCGCGCCTGGATCGGCCCGGGCATCGGGCCGCAGGCCTTTCAGGTCGGCCCGGAAGTGAGGGCCGCTTTCCTGGACCAGGATGCCGGATCGGCAGATTTTTTTGTGCTTCAAACGGAGCATGACGAGCGTTGGCTGGCCGATTTGGCAGGCCTGGCGCGCGCCCGTCTGTTGCGGGCTGGTGTTGCCCGAGTCGAGTCCAGCGGTGAATGCACCTGGACGCAAGCGGATCGATATTTTTCTCATCGACGCGATCCGGGTTCGGGCCGGCAGGCGACCCTGGCGTATCTGGTGTGACTCTGGGCGGCCGTCATTTTGATCTATATCAATATTTGATCGATGCCGGTACCGGCAGGGGGCTTGTTCAGGCTAGCGACTTACCCGAATTGACGCTATTTTCCAGAATGACAGAATAGACTAACGGTAGGTTCCGGACGATTTCGGGGTCTTGGCGGTACAAGGGATGGTGAATGGCTGATCGGAACACAACACAAAAGCGTGCGGCGCCCGGGGTCGCTCCCGCTCAATTGGCAGCCATTCAGTCAGAATTCACTCAGGCATGGCAGTCGCTGCTGGACCGGTTCCGACAGGGGGCGTTGACGCCGCCCACCGATCGCCGTTTCTCGTCGGACGCCTGGGCCGGCAATCCCCATGCGCTCTTCTCGGCGCACGCCTATCTCATCATGGCCGACGCATTGCAGCGTCTGGCGCAGGCCGCCGATCTGGAAGACACCGCCCGCGAACGCCTGAAATTTTCGGTCTTGCAATGGATAGAGGCCGCGTCGCCGTCCAACTTCCTGGCATCCAATCCTGACGCCTTGAAAGCCATGGCCGACAGCGGGGGTGAATCCCTGCAGCGGGGGCTGGCCAATCTGATGCGCGACCTGACGCGGGGCCGCATCACGCAGACCGACGAATCCGCCTTCGCGCCAGGCGAAAACCTGGCCATGACCCCGGGGACGGTGATCTACGAAAATCCCCTGATCCAGCTCATCCAGTACCGGCCTCAGACGGCGAAAGTCCGCCAGCGGCCCTTGCTGATGGTGCCGCCCTGCATCAACAAGTACTACATTCTGGATCTGCAGCCGGCCAATTCTCTGGTGCAGCATGCCGTGCAAGCCGGCTTCGAGGTCTTCATGGTGTCCTGGCGCAATCCGCTGCACGGAGACCAGGACGGCATCGAACTCAAGACCTGGGACGACTACGTCGAGGACGGCGTGCTGCAGGCCATCCAGGTCGTGCGCGACGTGACCCGCCAGTCGCAGATCAATGCCCTGGGCTTCTGCGTCGGCGGCACGTTGCTGTCCACTGCGCTGGCCGTGGCGCGCGCCCGGGGCGAAGACCCGGTGGCGGCGCTGACCTTGCTGACCACGTTCCTGGATTTCCGCGAGACCGGCATCCTCGACGTCTTTGTCGACGAGCAACATGCCCGCGTGCGTGAACAGCAACTGGGCGAGGGCGGCCTGCTGACGGCGGGTGAGCTGTCCACCACCTTCTCGTTCCTGCGGCCCTCGGAACTGGTCTGGAACTACGTGGGTTCCAACTATCTGATGGGCGAATCGCCGCGCGCTTTCGATCTGCTGTCCTGGAACGCCGATGGCACCAATCTGCCGGGACCGTTCTTCACCTGGTATTTCCGCAACACCTACCTGGAAAATCGCCTGGAAACCGGTCAGTTGCGCGTCTGCGGCGAACGGGTCGATTTGCGTGCCCTGGACATGCCGGCCTATCTGTACGCTTCGCGCGAAGACCACATCGTGCCCTGGACCTCGGCTTACGCTTCGACTCGCTTGCTCAGCGGACCGCTGCGCTTCGTGCTGGGTGAATCCGGTCACATCGCCGGGGTGGTCAATCCGCCCGAACGCGGCAAGCGGGGGTATTGGTCCCGGAATCAGGGCGCCACGCCGCCGGGCAATCCCGAGGCCTGGCTCGAGCAGGCGGACCATGCCAAGGGCAGTTGGTGGCCCGATTGGCTGGACTGGCTGGCCGGACATTCCGGGGTCTGGCGGGCAGCCCGCCGTACCCTGGGCAATCGCAAATACCCAGCCATAGAGCCCGCACCCGGGCGCTATGTCAAGGTCAAAGCAGTCTGAATTCAAGTCGAGAGCAATTCAAACAGGAGAACATCATGAGCGGCAAACTGGCTTACGTGACGGGGGGTATGGGCGGCATCGGAACATCGATCTGCCAGCGTCTCGCAAAAGAAGGCTTCACGGTGGTGGCCGGTTGCGGACCCAGCCGGGATCATGCCAAGTGGCTGGCCGAGCAGGCTGCGCTGGGCTACAAGTTCAACGCTTCGGTCGGCAACGTGTCCGACTGGGATTCCACGGTCGAGGCCTTCGTCAAGATCAAGGAACAATTCGGTCCGGTCGACGTGCTGGTGAACAACGCCGGCATCACCCGCGACGGCCTCTTTCGCAAGATGAACCAGGAAGACTGGCGCGCCGTCATCGACACCAACCTGAACAGCCTGTTCAACGTGACCAAGCAGGTCATCGATGACATGGTGGATCGCCAGTGGGGGCGGATCATCAACATCAGTTCGGTCAACGGCCAGAAGGGCCAGTTCGGCCAGACCAACTACTCCACCGCCAAGGCAGGCATCCATGGCTTCACCATGGCGCTGGCCCAGGAGGTCGCCAGCAAGGGCGTCACCGTCAACACCATTTCCCCAGGCTACATCGGCACTGACATGGTCCGGGCCATCCGCCCCGACGTGCTGGAAAAGATCGTCGCCACCATCCCGGTCAAGCGTCTGGGTACGCCGGAAGAAATCGGCTCCATTGTTGCCTGGCTGGCATCCGATGATTCAGGCTTTGCCACCGGGGCGGACTTCTCCCTGAATGGCGGCCTGCATATGGGCTGATCATGGCACGGAACACGACTCCCCCTCAGGCGGAACGGCTGATCAAGAAATACCCGAACCGCCGTCTGTACGATACGCAGTCCAGTGCCTACATCACGCTGGCCGACATCAAGCAGCTCGTCCTGGACAGTACGGTGTTCAAGGTCGTCGACGCCAAGACCGGCGACGACCTCACCCGCAGCATCCTGCTCCAGATCATTCTGGAAGAGGAATCCGGCGGCGTACCCATGTTTTCCGCCGAGGCGCTGGCGCAGATCATCCGTTTCTACGGCCACGCCATGCAGGGCGTGATGGGCACGTTCCTGGAAAAGAACATCCAGGTGCTGATGGACATCCAGGACCGGATGACCGAACAGTCCCAGGGCCTGTATCAGCAGCATTTCGGCCCCGAGGCCTGGGCCCAGTTGATGAACATGCAGACGCCGGCCCTGCAGAACATGATGAATAACTACATCGAGCAAAGCCGCAGTCTGTTCGTCCAGATGCAGGACCAGATGCAGGACCAGACGCGCTCCATGTTCTCCGCCTTTCCTTTCCCCGGGCAGCCACCCGAGGGTGGAAAAAAGAAAAAGTGATCGCAGGCCGGGTGCAACGCCCGGCCGCATCCCGATCTCCGAACCGATCTCGAATTTTCTTGATCCACCTTCATGGCTGGACGGTTTCCTGGTGCTATATTAACGAGAATCATTCTTCTTACTAACACGGAGATCATTCATGGTGAGCAAGTTATTCGTCGCACTGGCCGGCATCGGCCTGGCCACTTCCGCTCTGGCGGCCGAATATCCCATCGGCAAACCGAGCGAGATCCATGGATTGGAAGTGGCGGCGGTCTACTTGCAGCCGGTCGAAATGGAACCGGACGGCATGATGCGCGCAGCGAAGGACTCCGACATCCACCTGGAAGCCGACATTCACGCCACGGCAGACAACAAGAACGGTCTGCCCGAAGGCGCCTGGGCACCGTACCTGAACATCCAGTACGTGTTGCAGAAGCAGGGCAGCGACAAGGTCCTGAAGGGTGACCTGATGCCCATGGTGGCCAACGACGGTCCGCACTACGGCGACAACGTCAAGCTCGAAGGCCCGGGCAAATACAATCTGACCTTCATCGTTGGTTCGCCCGAAACCGCGCACAACAACCATTTCGGTCGCCACGTCGACAAGGAAACCGGTGTCGCGCCGTGGTTCAAGCCCTTCGAGGTCAAGTACGAGTTCGTCTATGCCGGCACCGGCAAGAAGGGCGGCTACTGATCCAGGGGGGCGTCATGACACGGATACACATGGCTGGCCTGCGCGCCTGGATGGCGCTGGCGGCGCTGATCTGCGCGGGCTGGCTGGCGCCGCTCCAGGCGGCGCGGGCCGACGAGATGCCGGTCTACACGCTGACCTTCAAGGCGGATGGCACTTTCGAGCCGACCCGTCTGGAGGTGTCGGCGGGCCGCTTCAAGATCATCCTGGTCAACGAAAGCACCGAGGCCGTCGAGTTCGAGAGCCTGCCGCTGCGCAAGGAAAAAGTCCTGGGACCGGGGGTGACTTCGTTCGTGGTGCTGTCCCTGTCGCGGCCTGGCGAATATCCCTTCTTCGATGATTTTCATCCCCAGGTGAAGGGCACCCTGGTGGTGCTGCCCAAGCCCTGATACCCGTACTCCATCATGGAACAAGTCGCTTTCATTGTCTGGCGTGAATGTGTCGAGGCCCTGCTGGTCATCGGCATCCTGTATTCCTGGCTGCGCGCTTCGCCGGACGGCCGGCGCGGCCTGCCCTGGCTGTGGGGTGGCGTCGGCGCAGGCTTGCTGCTGGCCGGAGCGCTGGCGCTGGTGCTGCTGGGGGTCGCCTCCTGGCTGTCCGACGAAGGTCAGGAATGGTTCCAGGCGCTGATGGCGCTGGTCGCCTGCGGGCTGGTGGTCCAGATGGTCGTCTGGATGCGTGCGCACGGGCGTGGGCTGAAGCGCGAACTGGAATCCGGCGCGGCGCAGCAGGTCGGCGGCGACCACTGGTGGGGCCTGCTGATTCTGGTGATGATCGCCGTGGCCCGCGAAGGCAGCGAGACCGTGGTCTTTTTGTACGGCACCGTCCTGTCCTCGCAGGCATCGGGCGACACCGGTGCGATGGTATTGGCTGGTCTGGGCGGGTTCGCTGCGGCGCTGCTGACCTTCTGGTTGCTGCAACTGGGCGGGCGGGTCATCACCTGGCGACGTTTTTTCAAGCTGAGCGAAATCCTCTTGCTGCTGCTGGCCGGCGCGTTGCTGGTGTCGGCCACGGATCGACTGATCTCCCTGGGCGTGCTGCCGGCGCTGATGGATCCGGTGTGGGACACCTCCTGGCTGCTGGAGACCGAAGGCGGGCTGGGCAAGGTCCTGGCTGATTTCGCCGGTTACCGCGCCTATCCCGCATTGTCCCAGGTGCTGATCTGGCTGGCGTACTGGTGCGTCGTGGCGTGGTTGCTGCGCCGCACTGCGGCGCCGTCGCCCGTCGGCCGCGCCAAGGCGACCGCAGCAGTGTGATGATCGGCCGATCGGGCGGGCGGGCAGAGTGGCTCACCCGCGTCTCCCGGCCTCAGGCCCCGAAACCTTCCAGGACGATCTTGCCTCGCGCGCGGCCGCTTTCCAGCAGGGCGTGTGCCTTGCGCAGGTTGGCCGCGTTGATCGGGCGCAGGGTTTCCGTCAGCGTGGTGCGCAGCCGGCCCGTATCCACCAGCCGGGCGACCTCGTCCAGCAGCCGGCCCTGCGCTGCGATGTCCTCGGTTTCGAACATCGAACGGGTGTACATGAATTCCCAGTGTATCGATACCGATTTGCGCTTGAACAGCTTGATGTCAATGGCGTCGGGGTCGTCGATCAGGCCCAGGCGGCCCTGCGGGGCGATGAGTTCGGCGATCTGCGCCGCGTGCCGGTCGGTCGCGGTCGTCGAA
This sequence comes from Castellaniella sp., assembly GCF_049650445.1. Lineage (GTDB taxonomy): Bacteria > Pseudomonadota > Gammaproteobacteria > Burkholderiales > Burkholderiaceae_B > Castellaniella. The sequence continues at coordinate 116,136 of NZ_JBASAD010000038.1, forward strand.
AAGACGAAGGCGGGCCGGCCCAGGCTCAGGGCTGCGATCTGTCCGGCCAGGGGTTCGCGATGATCGACGACGTGGTCGGCGCCCAGGGCCTCGACCCAGGCCCGGGTTTCCGGGCGGGACGCGGTGGCGATGACGGTCAGGTCCGTGAGCGCCTTGACGAGCTGGATGGCGATCGAGCCGACGCCGCCCGCGCCGCCGATGATCAGGATGGTGTTTGCCGCGCCGGGCACGGGGCGCCGCACGTCGAGCCGGTCGAACAGCATTTCCCAGGCGGTGATGGCCGTCAGGGGCAGGGCGGCCGCTTCGGCGTTGCCGAGCGTGCCGGGCTTGCGGCCGATGAGGCGCTCGTCGACCCGATGGAATTCGCTGTTGGCACCCGGCCGATCCAGCGCCCCGGCGTAGAACACTGCGTCGCCGGGCTGGAAGCGCGTGACGTCGGGGCCGACCGCCGCGACCCGGCCGACAGCGTCCCAGCCCAGGACTTTCCACTGGCCGGGTTCGGGAGAGACGTTCTTGCGGATTTTGGTGTCGACAGGGTTGACGGATATCGCCGCGACCTCGACCAGCACATCGCGGCCTTGTGGCACCGGGCGCTCGAGTTCGATGTCGACCAGCGCGTCGTCGCGGTCGAGAGAGCCGGCCTGCCGGTATCCGATGGCTTTCATGAGAAACGCTCCTGTTTGCTTGGAAGAAGGGATGCGTGGAGAATACCGCCTTGTCTCAAGACTTGAAATGGCATAGCCGCATGGTCTGGTCGCATTCGTTTCGTTCCGGTGTCGCACGCGCGGGGGATTTCCTGCGCGATCACCAGCGCGCGATCCGGGGAATACAGTGGGCCATCGTCGTCGTCTACGTCGCCTTGCTGGCGATCCCGGCCGTCATGCCGCTGCCGGACCGCACCGCGTCCGTCTTCAATAATCTCACCATCGTGGCCCAGTTTGCCTTCTGGGGCGTCTGGTGGCCGTTCGTGCTGGTGTCCATCCCTTTGTTCGGCCGCGCCTGGTGCGGCCTGTTCTGTCCCGAGGGCGCTCTGACCGAATGGGCCAGCCGGCATGGGCGCGGGCGGGCCATCCCGCGCTGGATGCGCTGGGGCGGCTGGCCTTTCGTGGCCTTCAGCCTGACCACGATCTACGGCCAGTTGGTCAGCGTCTACCAGTACCCCTGGGCGGTTGCCGCCGTGCTGGGCGGTTCGACCGTGGCCGCCATGATCGTCGGCTGGCTCTACGGACGCGACAAGCGCGTCTGGTGCAAATACCTGTGTCCGGTCAACGGCGTGTTCAACCTGTTGGCCAAGCTCGCTCCCTGGCACTACCGGGTGGATGCTGCCGCCTGGCGCGCACCTGTGCGGCGGACCGAATCCATCAACTGCGCGCCCCTGCTGCCCCTGCGCAATATGCAGGGCGGGGCCGAATGCCATATGTGCGGGCGTTGCAGTGACTATCGGGGTGCCATCGCCCTCACGCCCCGTTCGCCCGAGGCCGAGATCGTCCATGTGGCCGAAGGCAGCGGCTGGCAGACGGCGCTGATCGTGTTCGGCTTGATGGGCCTGGCTGTCGGGGCCTTTCTGTGGAGCGCCAGCCCCTGGTTCGTGTCGATCAAGCAGGCCGCCGCGACCTGGCTGGTGGAGCACGACATCTTCTGGCCGCTGGCCGATAACGCCCCCTGGTTCATACTGACGCATTATCCGGAGGTCAACGACAGCTTCAGTTGGCTGGATGGTGCCGTCATTCTGCTCTTCATCGGCGGTGCAGCCGTGATCGTGGGCGGTGCCGTGTTCTGTGGCCTGTGGCTGGCGGATTGCCTGCTGCCGGCGATGCAGGCGCCCGGGGTGCGGGACGCAGACGGGCGGCTGCTGCGCAGTCGCCTGGCGGGCGTGCACAAACTGGCTCAGGGCCTGATCCCGGCAGCGGGTGTAGGGGTGTTCCTGGGCCTGTCGGCGACGACGCTGACCCTGCTGCAACACGAGGGCGTGCCCACAGGCTGGGCCAACGCAACGCGCTTCACGCTGCTGACGCTGGCGCTCGCCTGGAGCCTGCGCTTCGAGTGGCGGCTGGCAGGTCTGCGCACGCAGAGACTGTTCCCCAGGCTGGGGGCCGTGGCTCTGGTCGCGGCCGGTCTGCTGCCGTTTTGCTGGGCCTGGGTGCTGTTCTTCGTGCGCTGGTGAGTGCCGCGCGCATCTGACGCGGCCGGCCGGCGATTGCATGCCGTTGGTCAGCACGCGCCGGCGTTTTGGGGGCGTCAGCGCCGTCGTGTGAAACAGTTCACAACAGTCACGTAAAAACCGCTATCCTTAGCCCCGAAGTCCCGCCGCCTGGCGGGGCGCGCATAAAGCCCACCCGCCTCTTTGTGCCTGCCCTTTCGATCAAGGAGCCTCATGGCGGCATTTTCTGCAAGACGAATATTCGGCCTATGCTTGCCTGGCTTTCTGGTGGCCGTGTGCGGGTTCGGCCTGACCTACGGACTGGTGCAGCAACAGCGAGAAACCGGGCGGTCGATTGCCCAGATCCGGTTTTCCGAAGAGGTTCGCTCCTCCAGCGACGCGATCGCCCAGCGCATCGTGGCCTATGCCGAGGTCGTGGCCGGCCTGCGCGATCTGTTCATGGTGAGTCCCGACCTGGATGACGCGCTGTTCGAGCGTGTGGTGACGCAGCATGACGTGCGCCAGAACTACCCCGAACTGGTCAACCTGTCCTTCGTACGCCGGGTACCCACCGAAGGACTGCTCCTGTATGAAGCGCGGCTGCGCGCCCGGTTCCCGGCAGCGGACCCGACGGTGCCGATCATTCACCCGCAGATCAATCGACCCGACCACTATATCGTCGAGTATCTCTGGCCCAGGGAAGGCAACGAGGGCATCTTGGGGCTGGACATCGCCTCCCAGCCTGCCAATCTGGCCGCCGTACTGACGGGGTGGACGACGGGCCGCCCGGTCGCCTCGGCGCCTTTCTCCTTGCTTCAGGAAAAGAAAGACAACACGGCCTTCGTGCTGCGCTTTCCCGTGTTCCATCACGGCGAGGACGACCGTTTCATCGGCGCGGTGGCCGCCGTGGTGCGGGTCAGCGGCATGCTGGATGCCATGCGCGCATCCGGGTTCCTGCGCGGTCTGTCGCTGCGCTTGCAGGATGCCGGCGCTGCGGGCGGCACGGGTGTGCCGGTCCTGTTGGGCACCTCGTCGCTGCCGCAGGGTGCGTCCGCGCCAGGGCCCGTGCTCGAAGAAACCCGCATGTTGGACGTGATGGGACGGACCTGGAGGCTGGACTTCGTGTCAAGCCGCGCCTTGCTGTCCCCCACCGAGCGGATGATGCCCTGGTGGATCGGCGGCGCGGGCGTGGCCATGACTTTGCTGCTGATGGTGCTGGCCGGCCTGCTGACGCGGCAGCGCACGCGGGCCGTCACCGAGGTCGCCTCTACCCATGAGGCCCTGCGGCACAGCGAGGAACGCTTTCGCGCCGTCTTCAACCAGGCGGCGGTCGGCGTGTCTTTGACCGACGTCAAGACCGGCGCATTGGTCCGCGTGAACCAAAAGTATTGCGACATCCTGGGCTACACGCGGGACGAACTGCTGCAACTCGATTTCCAGCAGTTGACCCATCCGGACGATCTGGCACTGGACGTGGAGCAGATGAGGCGCGTCCAGGCAGGAGAGATCCGCGAGTTCCGGCTCGAAAAGCGCGTCCTGCGCAAGGGGGGCGAACCGATCTGGGTGGACTTGACGGTCTCCCCTATCTGGAAGCCGGGCGAGGCGCCCGACTTCCACGTCGCCGTCATCCAGGACATCGACGAGCGGCGCCGGATGCAGGACGCGTTGCAGGATCGGGAGCGGCATCTGCGCAGCATCCTCGATCACCTGCCGGTGGGGGTGTGTCTGGTGCGGCACGATGAGCGCATCACGTTCCGTAATCGACAGTTCGTGCAGACTTTCGGCAATGCCGAACAGGCTGTTCCCGATGTGCAGACCTGGTGGGCGCGGATCTGCCCTGACCTCGATGTCCGTGAACGGGCGCGCCAGCATTGGTCGCAGCGCTACGCTGCGGCTCGTCAGTCGGGCGAGAGCGTCATCGCGGTCGGTGAATATCGGATACTGTGTGGCGACGGCGCCTATCGGACGGTCGAAATCGCCGGTGTCCTGCTGGGCGACGACTACCTGTTGATGCTGGAGGATCTGACCTCACGCAAGGCGGCCGAGGAGGAAATCAATTACCTGGCCTTCAACGATTCGCTGACCGGCTTGCCCAACCGCCGCCTGCTGCTGGACCGGTTGCAGCAGACCCTGGCGTCCACCGCGCGTCATCAGCGTTGGGGCGCGCTGCTGATGCTGGACCTGGATCACTTCAAGACCCTGAACGAGACGCGGGGCCATGACTGCGGAGATCTGGTGCTGCGTCAGGTCGCCGAACGTCTGCTGGCCAGTCTGCCCGACTCGCAGACTGTGGCCCGGCATGGGGATGACGAGTTCGTGGTCGTCCTGGAGGGACTGGGCGACTCCGCCGAAGAGGCCGCCGCGCAGGCGGAGGAAATCGGCCAGCGCATCCTGACGTTGCTGAGCGAGCCCTACCTGCTGGAGGGAGAGCACTACCATGCGACGGTCAGCATGGGAGCCGCGGTATTTCACGGGCTGGAGCAGGGGGTGGACGAACACCTCAAGCGGGCCGATCTGGCCATGTACCAGGCCAAGGCGGCGGGCCGCAACACGCTGCGTTTCTACGACCCGCTGATGCAGGCCGCAGTGCATCGGCGCGCCACGCTGGAACTGGACATGCGCATCGGCCTGGAGCAGGGCCAGTTCGAACTGTTCTACCAGCCGCAGAAAGACCGTGACCGCATCATTGGCTGCGAGGCGTTGCTGCGCTGGCATCATCCCCAGGATGGCTTCGTATCGCCCGCCGCCTTCATTCCTCTGGCCGAGGAGACCGGTCTGATCCTGCCGCTGGGTGAATGGGTCCTGCGGTCGGCTTGCGAACAACTGGCCCGCTGGGCCCAGGACCCTGCGTTTGCGCACCTGAGCCTGGCCGTCAACGTCAGCCCGCGTCAGTTCCACGAGCCCGGCTTCGTCGATCAGGTGCTGGCGGCCCTGGCAGGAACCAGTGCGGACGCCAACCGGCTCGAGCTCGAACTGACCGAAGGCCTGCTGTTGCAGGACATCGAGGACACGATCCGCAAGATGGTGCAGCTCAAGGGCTATGGCGTGGGCTTTTCGCTGGATGATTTCGGCACCGGCTATTCGTCGATGGCCTATCTGAAGCGCCTGCCGCTGGACCAGTTGAAGATCGACCAGAGCTTCGTGCGCGACGTGCTGACCGACCCCAACGACGCGGCGATCGCGCGCACCATCGTGGCCCTGGGAATCAGCCTGGGCCTGCGGGTCATGGCCGAAGGCGTGGAAACCGAGGCCCAGCGCGCCTTTCTGGAGCGGCATCATTGCCATGCCTGGCAGGGCTACCTGCTGAGCCGTCCGCTGCCGGTGGCCGAGTTCGAGGCGCTGGTGCGGGCGGGATGAAGAGGCGATCAGCAGGCAGAAATGAAAACAGGCCGAATTCCACTGGAATTCGGCCTGCATTCTAAAACTGGTTGCGGGGACAGGATTTGAACCTGTGACCTTCGGGTTATGAGCCCGACGAGCTGCCAGACTGCTCCACCCCGCGTCTGAAGAACTGAACTATAGCAAGTCTGCGAAAATAATGCAAGCAATCTATCGGAGTTCAAGCTAAAATGATGGAAACGGAAGTCCTGCGAGTCTTGGAAACGGCCTTGTTGTGTGCCGATGCGCCTCTCACGGTCACTGATCTGCGCAGCCTCTTCGAGGACACGATTTCCGGGGACGACATCCGTCGCCATCTGGCTGCCCTGCAGCTCGACTGGCAGGAACGGGGGCTCGAACTGGTGCAGCTCGCCAGTGGCTGGCGCTTCCAAAGCCGTCCCGACATGCAGCGTTACCTGGGGCGCCTGAGCCCCGAAAAACCGCCTCGTTATTCTCGCGCCGTGCTCGAAACGCTCGCCATCATTGCATGGCGACAGCCCGTGACGCGCGGGGACATCGAGGACATCCGCGGCGTCACGGTCTCGGCTCAGATCATCCGTACCCTCGAAGATCGAGGCTGGATTGAAACCCTGGGCTATCGCGATGCTCCGGGGCGTCCGGCCCTGTTGGGGACGACGCGCCGCTTTCTCGAAGACCTCGGTCTGAGGGCGCTGGACGAATTGCCCGCGCTCGAGGGGGACGAGGCGACAGAGGCGCTGGGTGTCCTGGCGTTCGATGCGCAAGACGGATCGGATACCGGGTCTGGCGAGCGCGCCGCGACTGGTGCGGATGATGCGGCAGTCGCCGAAGGCGAAGATGTCGACGGCGAGACGGTCCGGGCGGATGCGCCTGAGCCGACGCCCGGGGAGTCCGCCGCCTCTCCGGAGACGGACGCTGATGCGGATGACCCTCCGGCTTTGGGGGCGCGAGAGCCCGAATGAACGAAGAACAGAATTTTGCATAGGAGTCACTGAACCCCATGACAGCAGATACAGAGACGATGCCGCGTGACGTGACAGGTACGCCTGACGCGTCGTCCACCCCTGAAAACCGGCCGGACAACGGCAAGCCGCGCGGGCGCAAGCTGCGCACGCCGTTTCGCCGCCGCCGGGGGGATGCGCAGCAGGGCGGTGCCCAGGGGGCCGAAGCCCGGGAAGCCGAGGTCGGCGAGGCCATTGATGCGGGCACGGCCGAAGAAGCCGATCGCGCCCTGCATTACCTGAATGATGCGCAGCCGACCGCCCGGCGTCTGGATCGCTATCTGAACAGTGACGTCCTGATGCCGAAGCTGCACAAGGTGCTGGCCGATGCGGGCGTGGGGTCGCGGCGTGACATGGAAGAGTTGATCGTCGCCGGCCGTGTCTCGGTCAACGGTGAACCCGCTCACGTGGGGCAGCGCATCGGCCCCGACGACAAGGTTCGCGTCAACGGTCGCCTGGTGACGCGCCCCAAGGCGGGCAAGCTGCCTCGTGTCATCCTCTATCACAAGCCGGCCGGCGAGATCGTCAGCCACGACGATCCCGAGGGGCGGGCCTCCGTGTTCGCCCGCCTGCCGCGCATCCGCACGGGCAAATGGCTGTCGGTGGGTCGTCTGGACCTGAATACCGAGGGCCTGCTGATTCTGACGACCTCGGGTGAACTGGCCAACCGCCTGTCGCATCCTCGCTACGGCTCGGAGCGCGAGTACGCGGTTCGTGTCCTGGGCGAACTGGGCGAGCAGGAACAGGCCCGCCTGACCCGTGGCATCGAACTGGAAGACGGGCCGGCGCAATTCAATTCACTGGACTACATCGGTGGCGAAGGCAGCAACCGCTGGTACCGGGTCACGCTCAGCGAAGGCCGCAACCGCGAGGTGCGCCGCATGTTCGATGCGGCAGGGGTGACGGTCAGTCGCCTCATCCGCACCCGCTTCGGCGATGTGATGCTGCCCACCAATCTGCGCCGGGGGCGCTGGGATGAACTGGATTCCGAACTGGTCGGGGCGCTGATGGTCCAACTGGGCCTGGTGCGCAGCGGCGATGAAGACGACGACAGCCAAGCCGAGCGTCAGCCGACATCGCACGCCAGCGCGCTGCCGCCGGGTTTCGGTACGCCGGGCCAGAACGGCCAGAACGGCGCACGCCTGAACCGCCGGGGCAAGGTGGCGGGCGGCCGCAAGGGCGGCATTGATCCATTCACGACCGGGCTGCTCATCAGTGGCGGGCTGGCCAATGGTCATCCGGATGGCCACAGGGCCGAGGGCGGCAAGCCTCGCCAGGGCGCCAAGTCCGGCCGCAAGCCGGCCAAATCCCATGGCCATTCTCATGGTCATGCCCAGGGCCAGGGCTTCGAGGCCCAGGACGGGCACGGTGAAGGCCGGCCTGCATCCAGCCGGCCGTCCCGTCCGGCACGACCGGGCAAACCGGGTAACAAGCCCGCCGGCCACGCCAACGGCAAGCCCACGGCCAAGCCTGCCGGGAAACCGGCCCGGTCCGGCAAGCCCGGTGCCGGCAAGCCGGGCAAGCACGCCCAGGGTGGGGCGCAGCCCCAGGGCGACGGGATGGCTGCGCAGTCGCGTCCGCCCAAAGCTGCCCAGAACAAACCCGCCCAGAAACCCGGCCGTAAGCCGGGCGGCAACAAGGCACCCCGCAAGCAGGCGGGCGGCGGCGGGGGCGAGCACCAGCCGCGCGGCGCGCATGCGCACGAGTCCCGCCTGGGTTTCCTGGGGCGCAGCCGCTGATCCGGCAGGGTTGAACCGGCCCTGGCCCAGTATGACGGACACGTCGGGGCCGGGTGTCGATTCAGAGGTTCCCCAAGCAATGTCGCTGAAACCCTGGCTTGAATGCCGGGGTTTCGCAAGATAGTCTTTGGCAAAGAAATGCTGTTATAATGTAAGGCTTTACAGCACCTTTGTGCTGTGTCCGCCGAGGGCGCACCGTTTGCGTCGTGCCGCATGAATATAGATACGGCATGGATGCGAACATTGCATGACCCTGGCCCCGTGTGCGCTTTAGCGTGCGGGACCGAGCAAGCCGTCGGCGGTTCCTGAATAGGCTTCGGGTGCTCCCGGGGCGCACAAAGGGCTGCGGGACAGCCCCTTTTTTTTGGAATTTATGGCGGATATCTTGACAGTCGCCCAGCAAGCGTTGCTGGGCTTCGATGTGGAACTGATCGATGTGGAACGCGCGCCCCTGGGGCTTTTGCGTGTGGTGATCGATCGCCCCGAAGGGGTGCGCATCGAGGACTGCGAGCAGGTCTCCCGCCAGTTGTCGCATGTGTTCGAAGTCGAAAACATCGACTACAAGCGTCTGGAGGTCAGTTCCCCCGGCGTGGATCGGCCCCTGCGCCGCCCGGCGGATTTCGTCCGTTTTGCCGGCGAGCGCATCGAACTGCGTCTGCACGAGCCGGTCGAGTCCCGCAAGACCTTCACTGGCATCCTGCGGGCCAGCGGGGATGAGACGCCCGTGTTCAGTCTGGATTGGGAAGACCAGTCCGGCCAGGTGCGGACGCTGCCGTTTTCTTTTGACGATGTGGACCGGGCTCGGCTGGACCCCGTTCTCGATTTCAAGGGTAAGAAGCGATGAGTCGCGAAATTCTGCTGTTGGTAGACGCCCTGGCGCGTGAAAAAAACGTCGAACGCGATGTGGTGTTCGGCGCTCTCGAAAACGCGCTGGCTTCGGCCATGAAAAAGCGGTTCAAGGAAGACGTGGACATCCGCGTAGCCATCGATCGTCAGTCCGGCGAGCATGAGGGTTTCCGCCGCTGGCTGGTCGTGCCCGACGAGGCCGGGCTGCAAGAACCTGACGCCCAGGAACTCTATACCGACGCACAGGATATTGTGCCGGGCATCGAGATCGGCGAATACATCGAGGAACCCCTCGAACCTATCGAATTCGGCCGCATCGGCGCGCAGGCCGCCAAGCAGGCCATCCTGCAGCGGATTCGCGACGCCGAGCGCGAGCAGGTGCTCAATGACTTCCTCGACCGGGGCGAGACCATCGTGTCCGGCACGGTCAAGCGACTGGACAAGGGCGACGCGATCATCGAGATCGGCAAGGTCGAGGCCCGTCTGCCGCGCACCGAGATGATCCCCAAGGAAAACATCCGTGCCGGCGACCGCGTGCGCGCCTATGTCCTGAAGATCGATCACGCCGCGCGCGGCCAGCAGGTCATCCTGTCGCGCACCTCGCCCGATTTCATCCGCGAACTGTTCGAAAACGAAGTCCCCGAAATCGAGCAGGGTCTGCTCGAAATCAAGGCGGCGGCCCGCGACCCCGGCGTGCGTGCCAAGATCGCCGTCGTGGCGTACGATAAGCGTATCGATCCGATCGGCACCTGCGTCGGGATGCGCGGTTCGCGCGTCACGGCGGTGCGTAACGAACTCGGCGGTGAGCAGGTCGATATCGTCCTGTGGGCCGACGATCCGGCAGAATTCGTGATCGGCGCACTGGCGCCGGCGCACGTCGAATCGATCCTGGTGGACGAAGACAAGCACGCCATGGATGTGGTGGTGGACGAGGAAAACCTCCCCAAAGCCATCGGCGCGCGCGGGCAGAACGTCCGCCTGGCGTCCGAGCTGACCAAGTGGCAGATCAACATCATGACGCCCGAGGAAAGCCAGAACCGTCAGGATGCCGAGCGCACCACGCTGCGTCACACCTTCATCACGAAGCTCGACGTGGACGAGGAAGTCGCCGACATCCTGATCGACGAAGGCTTCACCGGCCTCGAGGAAATCGCCTACGTGCCCATGCAGGAATTGCTGGACATCGAAGCCTTCGACGAGGACACCGTCAACGAGTTGCGTACTCGTGCACGCAATGCGCTGTTGACCGAGGCCATCGCCCAGGAAGAACGCGTGCAGACCGCTCGCGATCTGCTGGAAATCCAGGGCATGGACCCGGCCCTGGTAGCCAAGCTGGCTGAAAACAACATCACCACGCTGGACGACCTGGCCGAATTGGCCTCGGACGAACTGGCCGAACTGATCGGGCTGCCCGAGGACACCGCCAGCGACATGATCATGCAGGCGCGGGCCCACTGGTTCGAGGACGACGAAGCCTGATCGCTTCGTCGCATTGAACCCCGCCGCCCATCAACGTAGTTAAAGAGAGAGTCGAATGTCGAGTAACACCGTCGCCAAATTCGCCGAAGAACTGAACATGCCCGCCGACGTCCTGCTGGATCATTTCCGCTCGGCCGGCGTCGAGCTGGGTTCGGTGAACGCCGACGTGACCGAAGCAGACAAGAGCGCCTTGCTCGAGTCCTTGCGGCGTTCGCACGGCTCCGATACGGGCAAGAAGGTCGTACTGACGCGCCGCAAGACGTCGGAAATCCATCAGGCCGACAGCTCCGGCCGTTCGCGCACGATCCAGGTCGAAGTCCGCAAGAAGCGCGTGCTGGTCAAGCGCGACCGCCCCGAGCTGGCCGAAGCCGCGCGCGCCGAAGCTGCCCAGGCTGCCACAGCCGCTCCGGCGGAAGCGCCTGTGCCGCAGACCGAATCCGTCGCCACGGCCCCGATCGCGGCCGAACCGGTCGCCGAGGTCCGTGCCGTCGAAACCGCCGCGCCCGAAGCCGTCGTGCCCGAGGCGGCACCGGTTGCACCCCAGGCCCCGGTGGCCGAGGCTCCGGCCAAGGTGGACGAGACCCCTGAACCGCAAGAACCCGCCGAGGCCGTCGCCCCGGTTGAAACCCAACAGGACACCGTGAGCGAAACCCCTGTCGCCGAACCCGTGACCGAAGCGCCCGTCGTTGCGGCCGAACCGGCCCCGGCTGCGGAACCCGCGCCTCGCGCCGAACCCGTGCCCGCGTCCTCCGCGCCGGTGTCTGCGCCCCAGGCCACGCCGGGCAAGGCCCGTCGCGCGCCGGCCGATTCCGACCGTGAACGCGCCCGCCGCGCCGCCGAGGCCGAGGCCGCTGCGCTGCGCGAAATGATGCGCCAGCCGCGCAAGGTCCTGCGCGCGCCCGAACCCGAAGAAACGCCGACCACCGGTACGCTGCACAAGCCCGCCGGCACCAAGACCACCGTCAAGAAGGAATCCGAAGGCAAGAAGGTCATCAAGACCGCCGACGTGTCCTCGACCTGGTCCAATGACGGTCGCAAGAAGCCTTCCAAGGCCGAGACGCTGTCGCCGGGCGCCGGGCGCGATGCCTGGCGCGCAGGCGGCAAGGCCGGTAGCCGTGGTTCCAAGGGCGGGCGCGGCAAGGGCCGCCGCCAGTCCGAGCACCAGGAACCGATGCAGGCCGAATTCATCACGCGTGAAATTCACGTGCCGGAAACGGTTTCCGTCGCCGACCTGGCCCACAAGATGTCCGTGAAGGCGGCCGAAGTCATCAAGCATCTGATGAAGCTCGGCCAGATGGTCACCATCAACCAGATCCTGGACCAGGAAACGGCCATGATCGTGGTCGAGGAACTCGGCCACACCGCCATCGCCGCGAAACTGGACGATCCGGAGGCCTTCCTGGCCGACACCGAGGTGTCCGACGAGGCCGAGGCCCTGCCGCGCGCGCCGGTCGTCACCGTGATGGGCCACGTCGATCACGGCAAGACCTCGCTGCTGGACTACATCCGCCGCACCAAGATCGCCACCGGCGAGGCCGGCGGCATCACGCAGCACATCGGCGCCTACAGCGTCAAGACCGATCGTGGCCAAGTGGCCTTCCTGGACACTCCGGGTCACGAGGCCTTCACGGCCATGCGTGCCCGTGGCGCCCAGGCCACCGACATCGTCATCCTGGTGGTGGCGGCCGACGACGGCGTCATGCCCCAGACCAAGGAAGCCATCCACCACGCCCGCGCGGCCAACGTGCCCCTGGTGGTGGCGATCAACAAGATCGACAAGCCTGAAGCCAATCCCGACCGCGTCAAGCAGGAACTCGTGGCTGAAGAAGTCGTGCCGGAAGAATACGGCGGCGACGTGCCCTTCATCCCCGTGTCCGCCAAGACTGGCCAGGGCATCGACGAACTGCTGGAAAACGTCCTGCTGCAAGCCGAAATCCTGGAACTCAAGGCGCCCGTCGACGCACCGGCCAAGGGTATCGTCATCGAAGCCCGGCTGGACAAGGGGCGCGGCCCCGTGGCGACCATCCTGGTCCAGAGCGGCACCCTGCATCGCGGCGACGCCGTGCTGGCCGGCGTGGCATTCGGCAAGGTGCGCGCCATGCTGAACGACACCGGCAAGCCCACCAACGAAGCCGGCCCCTCGACCCCGGTCGAGATCCAGGGCCTGGCCGAAGTCCCGGCCGCCGGTGACGAGGTCCTGGTCCTGACCGACGAGCGCAAGGCGCGCGAAATCGCGCTGTTCCGCCAAGGCAAGTTCCGCGACGTCAAGCTGGCCCGCCAGCAGGCGGCCAAGCTGGAGTCCATGTTCGACAATCTGGGCGAGGGCGTGCGTACCCTGCCGCTGATCGTCAAGACCGACGTCCAGGGTTCCCAGGAAGCGCTGGTGCAGTCGCTGCTCAAGCTGTCCACCGACGAAGTCCGGGTGCAGGTCGTGCACGCGGCCGTCGGCGGCATCTCCGAAAGCGACGTCAACCTGGCGATCGCCTCGGGTGCCGTGGTGATCGGCTTTAACGTGCGGGCCGACGCGCCGGCCAAGAAGCTGGCCGAGACCAACGAAATCGACCTGCGCTACTACAACATCATCTACGACGCGATCGACGACGTGCGCAACGCCATGTCGGGGATGCTGGCACCGGAAAAGCGCGAAGAAATCATCGGTCTGGTCGAGATCCGCGAGATCTTCACCGTGTCCAAGATCGGCAACATCGCCGGTTGTATGGTCCTCGAAGGTGTGGTCCGCCGCGATTCCCAGGTCCGCCTGCTGCGCAACAACGTGGTGCACTGGACTGGTTCCCTGGACTCGCTGCGCCGCTTCAAGGACGATGCGAAGGAAGTCAAATCCGGCTTCGATTGCGGGATCACCCTCAAGGGCAACAACGACATCCAGGTCGGCGATCAGCTCGAAGCCTTTGAAATCAAGGAAGTCGCCCGCACGCTCTGATCGTGTGGCATGAATCATGGGCCGTCATAAATCCAAGCCGAATCCCGGACGCAATACGCGCCTGGCCGACCAGATCCAGAAGGATCTGGCGGCCCTGGTGCAGCGCGAACTCGACGTCGCGCGCTCCGGCCTGATCACGCTCACGGGCGTCGATCTGTCGGCCGACTACGCCCACGCCAAGGTCTACTTCACGGTGCTGGGTGCCGAACCCGAGGTCGCGACCGAGGCCTTGAACGACAAGGCGGGCTGGCTGCATTCGCAGTTGTTCCGCATGCTGCACATCCATACGGTACCCACCCTGCGCTTCGTGCACGATGTGCAACTGGCGCGCGGCATCGAACTCACGCAATTGATCGATCGGGCCAATCGTCCCCAGGCGGGCGCTTCGGACATCCCCGAACTCGAAGACCCGGACGGCCAGCCCTGACAGGGCGGTCGTCACTCATCTGGACAGATTGAACGATGGCTTCCCGACGCGGGCAGATGCTCGACGGTGTCCTGTTGTTGGACAAACCCGAGGGCCTCTCCAGTAACCATGCGCTGCAGCGCGCCAAACGTACGGTGGACGCCCGCAAGGCGGGCCACACCGGTACGCTGGATCCGTTCGCCACGGGCCTGCTGATCTGCTGCTTCGGCCGGGCGACGAAGATTTCCGCCGCCATGCTCGAGGCCGACAAGGTCTATGAGGCGACACTGACCTTTGGCGAGGAAACCGACAGCGGCGACTTGACGGGGCACATCACGGCGCGTGCGCCGGATGATTTTGCCGGTGTCGACGCCCAGGCCCTGGAGGCCGCACTGGTGCCGTTCCGGGGCGAGATCGAACAGATCCCGCCCATGGTCTCGGCGCTCAAGCGCGACGGCAAACCGCTGTACGAATACGCCCGCCAGGGCATCGAACTGGAGCGCCCGCCGCGCCGGATCGTGATTCACGCGCTGGAACTGCTGGCCTGCGAGGGTCGCAGCGCCCGGGTCCGGGTGCATTGCAGCAAGGGCACCTACGTACGCACCCTGGCTCAGGACATCGGCCGTCGCCTGGGCTGCCTGGCGCATTTGTCGGCCCTGCGGCGCACTGCCGTCGGGCCGTTTTCGATTGAGCAGGCCGTGGGGCTGGAAGCCTTGCAAGCCATGGAAGCGCCGGTGACGGCGCTGATCCCTTTACACGCCTTGCCGGACGGTCTGCGTCCGGCCAGCGTTTCCACCGAGGAAAACATTCTATGAAACGAGCTTTGCGCAACGTAGCCATCATTGCTCACGTGGACCATGGCAAGACCACGCTTGTCGACCAGCTGCTGCGGCAGTCCGGCACCTTCCGCGACAACCAGCAGGTGTCCGAGCGTGTCATGGACTCGGGCGATATCGAGCGCGAGCGCGGCATCACGATTCTGGCCAAGAACTGTGCCGTCGAATACGAAGGCACGCACGTCAACATCATCGACACCCCGGGCCACGCCGATTTTGGCGGCGAGGTCGAGCGCGTGTTGTCCATGGTGGACGGCGTGCTGCTGCTGGTCGACGCCGTCGAAGGCCCGATGCCCCAGACCCGCTTCGTCACGCGCAAGGCGCTGGCGCTGGGCCTGAAGCCCATCGTGGTGGTCAACAAGGTCGACCGCCCGGGCGCGCGCCCGGATTATGTGGTCAACGCCACCTTCGACCTGTTCGACAAGCTGGGCGCGACCGAGGAACAACTGGATTTCCCGGTGATCTACGCCTCGGGCCTGTCGGGCTACGCCGGGCTGACTGACGACGTGCGTTCCGGCAATATGCGGCCTCTGTTCGACGCCATCCTGCAATACGTGCCGCAGCGTGACGACGACGCCGAAGCCCCCCTGCAACTGCAGATCATTTCGCTGGACTACAGCAGCTACGTCGGCAAGATCGGCGTGGGCCGCATCAACCGGGGCCGCATCCGCGCGGGCCAGGACGTGATCGGGAAGTTCGGCCCCGAAGGCGAGTCCTTCAAGGGGCGCGTCAACCAGGTGCTGAAATTCAAGGGCCTGGAGCGCGAACTGGTGGACGAGGCCGAAGCCGGCGACATCGTGCTGATCAACGGCATCGAGGAAATCGGCATTGGCTGCACCCTGATGGACCCGGCCGCGCCCGAGGCGCTGCCGATGCTGCGCATCGACGAGCCCACGCTGACCATGAATTTCATGGTGAACACCTCGCCCCTGGCCGGGCGCGAAGGCAAGTTCGTCACCAGCCGCCAGTTGCGCGATCGCCTGGATCGTGAACTGAAGTCCAACGTTGCGCTGCGCGTGAACGATACCGACGACGACACCGTGTTCGAGGTCTGCGGCCGGGGCGAACTGCACCTGACCATCCTCCTGGAAAACATGCGTCGCGAAGGCTATGAACTGGCCGTGTCGCGTCCGCGCGTGATGTTCAAGGACATCGACGGCGAGCGCTGCGAGCCGTTCGAACTGTTGACCGTGGACGTGGAAGATACGCACCAGGGCGGGGTGATGGAAGAACTGGGCCGTCGCAAGGGCGACCTGCAGGACATGCAGCCCGACGGACGCGGCCGCACCCGCCTGGAATACCGCATTCCGGCGCGCGGCCTGATCGGCTTCCAGAGCGAATTCATGACCCTGACGCGCGGCACCGGCCTGATGAGCCACATCTTCGACGACTACGGTCCGATGCGTGAAGGCGGGGTGGGCGAGCGCCGCAACGGTGTGCTGATCAGCCAGGACGACGGCACCGCCGTGGCCTATGCCCTGTGGAAGCTGCAGGAACGCGGCCGCATGTTCGTGTCGCCCCAGGACCCGGTCTACGAAGGCATGATCATCGGCATCCATTCGCGCGACAACGATCTGGTGGTCAATCCGATCAAGGAAAAGAAGCTGACCAACGTCCGCGCTTCCGGCAAGGACGAGCACATCGACCTGATCACGCCCATCGCCCTGAACCTGGAATACGCAGTCGAGTTCATTGCCGACGATGAACTGGTCGAGGTCACGCCCAAGTCGATCCGTCTGCGCAAGCGCTACCTGCAGGAACACGAGCGCCGCCGCAGCCTGCGCGAATCGGCCTGATGCGTTTCGGTTAACGCGTCTCTGCCCGGATCACGATGGCCAGCCCGGCCAGCAACGCGGCCAGGCCCGCATAGGCCAGTGCGCCGGGCCGCTCGCCTACCACCACGAGGGCCAGCAGGAAGGCGGTGACGGGCTCCATCAGGGCCAGCGAGACGCCGGTGGCGGCGCTGATGCTGCGCAGGCCGGTGCTGAACAGCAGGTAGGCGATCCCTGTGGAGGCGATCCCCAGAAAGCTCACCACCAGCCAGCCCGTGGTCGTGATCTGCAAGGCACCGGCCCAGAAAGCGGCGGCCGGCAGGGCCAGCAGCGCGCCCACCGTGAACACGGCCAGTGTGCTGACGGCCGGCTCCGAGTGCTGCACCAGCTTCTTGTTCAGCAGGGTATAGATCGCATAGGTCAGGCCCGAGGTCAGACACAGGGCGATACCCAGGAGATCGACCTGCAGCGCGTCGCCGCGCCCGAACACCAGCAGCACGCCGCCGCCTACGGCCAGCAGCGTGCCGGTCCACCAGCCCAGGCCGGGCCGTGCGCCGCCCATCAGTTGCAGCAGACCGGCCCAGATCGGACCGCTGCCGATGGTCAGCGCCGTGCCCACCGCGACACCCGTGGCCTTCACGCCGGCGAAGAACGTCAGGTTGTAGGTCGCCACGCAGGCCCCGGCCCAGATCGCATGGCGCCAGTTCAGAGCGGCGAGCTGGCGGCCCAGGTGGGGCAGTCCGTTGGTCGCACCGGCGTAGGCCAGAAAAAAGAGGGACGCCACGCCCAGACGCAAGGCACCTACCCAGTAGGGTGACAGGGTGCCGTCGGAAAAGCTCTGGGCCGTGCCTGTGGTGCCCCACAGGATGCCGGCGCACAGCACCAGCAGGATGCCGCGCAGAGGCTGGACGGAGGACATGGCGGGGGAGGAAGTGGGGATCGTGCTCATGCCGCCATGATGGCAGGATGAGCGGCGGACGTTTGTCGAGAAACGCTCGTGGTTCAGCGGGTCGAGTCCCGCAGTGCGCGGGCACCGACCCCCCGGTCGCGCCGCAGCGCGTAGGCCAGGCTGCTGCCGGACCCGTAGCCGACCCGGGCGGCGGCGACTTCCAGCGTCGCGCCCCGCGCCAGCATCCGACCGGCAGATTCCAGCCGCAGGGTGCGCAGATAGTCGCCCGGCGTGCGGCCGGTCAGTTCCAGCAGGCGGGCGTGGAAGCGCTGCGGGCTGAGATTGAACATCTGCGCCATGCGGGCCGTCGGCCAGGATTCATGCAGCGCGGCAGTCAGCGCCGCGTCCAGGCGCGCCAGATCCAGGCCCCGGCGCGAGGACAGCACGGTGGGTAGATCCAGCAGCAGCGCGAGCTGTC
>NZ_JBASAD010000039.1:0-54126 GCF_049650445.1 Castellaniella sp.
GCCAATCATCCCTGGAGACGCTGGGAGGGGCCTATCGAACGCCTGCGCGCACACCCGGCCGCCTCCCCCTGAACCGGACATTTCTATTTGGGAGAAAACCGGACATTTCTATTTAGCGTTGACAGCCCGCCTTTCGCACGGCTGGTGGAGCCTGAGCACATCCGGTCACCCCCCGGAATTAAGTCACATCAACGTTTTTTGGATTCCTGCTTGGCAAGCCGAAAAACGGTGGATACATTTGCTCACGTTAGCTTTCATTAATAGATTAATAAATCTCGGAGGACACATCACCATGACCTTGCTGACCGAGCGCCAACACGACTGCCTGTACTGGGCGGCACAAGGCAAAACAAGCTGGGAAATCGGGTGCATCCTGGGCATCAGCGAACGGACTGCCAATTTCCACATCTCCAATACCTGCGACAAACTGGCGGTACGTACGCGTCAGGCCGCCATCACGGCGGCGATGAGCCAGGCACTGCTGTCCCCACCCCGCCCGGCCAGCGCAACGACAACCAAAAGTCACCCAACGGCGCGCGTGCACGGTCGTCGGACCCGGAAATAACCACCGCCTCCAGCCATTCGGTCGCCGTCACCCTGATCTGCGCTTCGACCTGCACCGGGCCTTGCGGCCCGCGTCCCTCGAAGGAAAACCGCTGCTCCAGATCCGCATCCGGGCCAGGTGGCTCGGCCCCGACGTTGCGGTACAAAGCATCGATCGCCCAGCGGGCCAGACGCCGCCGGACCGCCGCATCATCGGCCCAACCGGGCGGCAGATCCGCCGCCCCCAGTGCGAACAGCACGCCACCGGCCCGCGCCGAACGCATCGTCAGATTCAACGTCTGGTTCTCGAACGTCACCGGGCGGGCCTGCGTCTGCGGCGTGTCCGGCAGCACCCCCGTCGCGCCGCCCTGGCCAAAGGCCACCGGCCGCCAGTCAAAGGTCGGCGAGCAGGCGGCCAGCCAGGCCGCACAGCACACGATCGCCAGAATCCTGAACATGCCGTCTCCCACAAATGCCCCGATTGCGCCCCGCTCGGCGCCGGAGGCCCTTCGGCCGCATTGTACGGCGCGCGATGCAGCGCCGTTGAGGGAAGACCTACGCAGGCTGCCGTCAGACGCCTGAAAACATCCTGCGGCCCGCCACCGGCATCTTCGCAGTCAGGATGCATCCCGATTCTGCCTCGGTGATGTAGAGCGTCTTGCGGTCAGGACCTCCGAATGCAACGTTGGTCGTCAACGCGCCGGTCGGCGAATTGATGCGCAGCATGGGTTCGCCGCGATGGCTGAACAGCCAGACCGCACCCAGGCCCACGTGGGCGACCGCGAGGTTGCCATCCTCATCGATCGCAAGCCCATCCGGGCCGCCACCGCCGGACATCTGGATGAAGGTCCCCACCTTGGTCACACCGCCGTCACGTGTGAGCGGCACACGCCAGATCGCATTCGCCCGGGTGACGGCCAGATACAGCACGGATTCGTCCGGGGACAGGACCAGACCGTTGGGGCTGGGCACGTTGTCCAGCAGGCACTCCACGCGCCCATCCGCCCGGCTCCGGAAGACCCGGCCGGTCGCGTCATGCAGGCCAGTCAGCCCCTGATCGGTAAAGTACATATCCCCGTTGGAAGCAAACACCAGGTCGTTGACCGCCTTGAGCCGCTCGAGATGGATGCGCTGCACGACGGGCGTCACCTGGCCGGTCCCGGGGTCCAGCATCATGATGCCGTTCGCATAGTCGGCGATGAATATCCGGCCATCCTGGTGGACCTTCAGGCCGTTGGGCTCGCCATCGTACTCGGCGACGAACTCGAACTGTCCGTCCGGACTGACGCGGAAAATACGCCCCCAGGGCACGTCCACGCAATAGAGACGCCCCTGGCCGTCGAAAGACGGCCCCTCCAGCAATGAGTGGGCCGGCTGATTGCCGGGCTGATGCCGATGCCATTCCGAACTGGCTTCCGCCCGCCGGAAACGTTCAGGCAAACGGGCGAATTCCTGGGCCATCTGGACTGGCGGTGCAGCATACATGGGAGGTCCTTCACAAGAGTTGTCGTTGGCGATGCGCCACGAGGATATGGGAAATTCAGGCTCAGGAAATCCGGTCGGTCGTGCCCACGAACCCGATCGGACAATAGAAACCGCCGTGGAACTGGGCTGCGACAGCGTCCTCCGGGATATCCTGTGCGAGGATGTCAGCGGCGAACACCTCGGAGTCGTCCTGCGGCACATATCCCAGGAATTTCACATTCGAGTTGTCCCAGCGGTTCCGCAGGTTGTTCGAGACGCCATAGGCCACGATGAAATGATAGGACGCGTGCTCGATGCAGCAACGGGTCAGCTCCGTCATGTCGCGATGGCTGATCCAGGTGAGCAGTTGGCGGGCCTCGCTCGGCCGGTCGGGCGTCCGGAATGTGCCGATGCGCAGGCAGGCCACCTGCAGGCCATATTTGTCAGCATACATCCTGCCCACCGCTTCGCCGAATACCTTCGAGATCCCATATTCCGAATCAGGCCTCGGCTGCACGGTATCATCCAGGAATCGCTCCCGCCGGTGGTAACCCACCGCATGGTTGGAACTGGCGAACACCACGCGACGTACGCCCTTGCGGCGTGCCGCCTCGAACACGTTGTAGCAACCTTCGATGTTCATGGGCAGAATCCGATCCCATGATTCTGCCGAGGAGATCCCCGCGAGATGGATGACGCAGTCGATCCCCTCCATGCAGTCCTCGATCGAGCGGACATCGCGCAGATCCATGTGCCGGATCTCTTCATTGCCTTCTGCCGGCGCCTGCTCGGCGATGTCGGCCAGCCGCAACAAGGCATAGCGCCCCCGCAGTCCAGCCCGCAGGCACAGGCCGATATTACCTGCCGAGCCGGTGATCAATACCCGCAATTTTTCTGAATTCACGAAGTCACTCATTAGTATCCACCTGGTTCAAAGGCCACGGGAACCCTCATCCCGAAAGAGGGGCCGTGAAAAAACATCATGCAGGCACGGGGGTCAGTACCGTACCCTCTCGGAAAAACAGGCTCAGGTTGTCAAGTACGAGCTGGGCCATGGCCCGCCGTGTCTCGAACACCGCACTGCCGATGTGCGGGGTGAGCACCGCATTCTCGTGCGCCAGGAATCGCGGGTCGATCTCCGGCTCGTTCGCGAACACGTCGAGGGCCGCTCCGGCGATCCCACCGCTGCCCAACGCATGAAGAAGCGCTTCCTCGTCCACGATGGAGCCTCGGGCAACATTGACCAAGTAGCCCGATGGCCCCAGGGCCGCCAGAACCTCTGCGTCCACGCTGTGCCACGTTTGCGCGCTTCCTGGGGCTGCGAGGATGAGGATGTCGCTGCGCCGCGCCAGGTCCCGCAGACTGGCCTCGTACCGCAGGGCCACGGCCTGGCGGGTGCGGCCATGGTAGGCCAGGTCGACCCCCAGGCCACCGAAGCAACGGGCGATTTCCTTGCCGAGGCGGCCAAGCCCGAAAATCCCCACTGCCTTCCCTACCAGCCCCGTGCCCAGCGGCATCTCGGAGCGGCGCCACTGCCCGGACCGAACGTACTGATCTGCCGCAGGAATCCGGTGCAGCAGGGCGAGCGTCAGACCGAGCGTGAACTCGGCCACCGTTCGCTCGAGCACCCCTGGCGTGTGCGCCACCAGGACGCCCTTGTGCCGCGCCAGCTCGACGGGGATCTGGTGGTAGCCCACGCCGTAGGTGACGATCACCCCAAGATGCGGCAACAGCCCGAACACCGCCTCAGGAACATCGCAGTTGCTTCGGGTGATGATGCCGCGTATACGGCCACGCAGGCGGCTGCATCCTTGCACCACCGCCCAATCATGGCACTGAAACCGGGCATCGATCATTTCCTGCACGAAGGCAGGAAACAAGCCGATCTGCAGAAGATCAGGTCTCATCAGGCCTTTACTTCTTGGCCTTGGCGGCCATCAGGGCATCGTAGAGCTCCTGCCCGTTGGGTGCCTGCTTGATGAGCGTATCGACTACGGGCCGGGTCGCCTCGACCAGCGACCCCAGGTTGCCAGGCTGGACGATGGTGATGCCCTTCTCGGCCATGGTCTTCATGCCTTCGTCGTAGACCTTCTTGTAATACGCCCGGGCATACTCCATCGCTTCGTCCGCCGATTCCTTGACGATCTTCCGCTGACTGTCAGACAGAGAATCCCAACGCGCCTTCGACATGATCAGCAGGGCGGGGTGAATATTGATATGCGTGAGGTTAAAGTACTTTGAGACCTCAATGAACTTGTCGGACACAAACTGGTCGGGTGTGGTCTCACCGCCATCGATCACGCCCTGCTGCAGCGCCAGGTAGAGCTCGGAATACGCCATGGGCGTGGCCTGAGCCCCCAGGACGTTATAGCTCTCGACATAGCCGGGGGACTGGATGACGCGGATCTTCATGCCTTTCATGTCGTCGGCCGAGTTAATCGCCCGGTTACCGAAGACATCGCGCTCGATCGCCGAGAACCAGCCCAGGCCCACCATCCCGTACTTGGGCAGCACGTCCATGAACTTCTGGCCCACCGGACCGTTCAGGATGGTGTTGGCTTGTTCCACGCTATCGAACAAGAAGGGCGCGTCAAAGACCAGGAACTCCTTCACCGTATTGTTCAGCGTGGGCTGCCCCGTGATCAGGAGATCGTTGGTCCCGGCGACCGTGCCCTGGATCATCGTGAGTTCGCCACCCAGTTGCGAATGGGGGAAGACGTTGACCTTGATTTCGCCGTTCGATTTTTCCTTCAGCAGGTCGGCGAACTTCTGCGCGCCCACGTGGAAGGGACTGTCGGTGGTGAGCGTGTGCCCGATGTCCATGGTCAGACTGTGCGCTGGCATCGACAGCGCCGCCAGGCTGAGGGCGCCGCCGCCAAGAATGGCTTTCAATCGTTTCATTGCAGTCTCCTTGCGAATCCGGTGGACGGTGCATGCAAAACTTCACGCCGTCCCCATGGACCGTTGTTTATAAGAAAAATGTGCTGATTGCAGGCACGTAGGAAATAATGAGGATGTCCACGACCAGCACTGCGAGAAAAATGACCAGATAACGGGCCAACTGGTGCATCTTCAGCTTGGCCACTTCGCATACGACGAACAGATTGACCCCGACGGGCGGTGTGACCATGCCGACGGCGAGGTTGACGATCACAACGATCCCGAAATGGATGGGATCGATCCCGAACCCGATGCTGATGGGCGCGAGAATCGGGACGATGATCAGGATGGCTGCCAAGGCCTCGATAAACATGCCTACGATGAACAGCATGCCGTTGACCAGCATCAGGAAGACGAAGGGGCTGGTCGTGAACGAACCGAGCAGCACCGATGCACGCTGCGGCACCTGGTTGATGGTGAGCAGGTATGCAAACACGGCGGCGAATGCCACGATCAACAAGATGATCGCGGACATGACCGCCGACCGGGCAAAGACGCCGAGCAGCGACCGGAAGGTGATTTCCTTGTAGACGAACATGCCCAGCACGAGCCCGTAGAGGACGGCCACGCACGAGGCCTCGGTGGCCGTGAAGATGCCTCCGTATATTCCGCCCAGGATGATGACGGGCATGAGCAGCGCCAACAGGGCCTCGCGCAAGGCCGCAAAGATTTCTTTCAACCAGTCGCGGACGCCGACCTTCGTCACTTTGTCGAATCCGACGATGCTGGCCACCACGCAGACCGTCACGATGAGGGACGCCGTGATGAGCAACCCTGGCAGGATGCCGGCGATAAACAGAGATCCCACGGAGACATTGGCGGTCAGCGCGTAGACGATCATCGGGATCGACGGCGGGATGATCGCGCCGAGCTCACCCGACGATGCCGTGACCGAGGCCGCGAATGCCCGCGGGTAGCCCTTTTTTTCCATTTCGGGAATCAGGACCGATCCGATAGCTGCAGTCGTCGCCGACGAAGAACCCGACACCGTGGCGAACAGCATAGAGGTCAGCACGGCCACGGCGCCGAGGCCCCCGCAGATCCAGCCGACGAAGGCATTCGCAAGGCGGACCAAACGGCGCGCAATGCCGCCTGACTGCATCAGGTGGCCCGCCAATATAAAGAAGGGAACCGCCATCAGACTGAATGAATCGATCGACTGGAAGGCCATCTGCACGACGATCAGCAGCGGCCGATCACCGGATACCAGGGCCATGGCAGCCGACAGCCCGAGCGCCGTCATGATAGGCGCGCCAATCAGCAGGATGACAAAGAACGAGAAACCAAGGACCGGGATCATGACAGATGCTCCTTACCCAGCGGGCCCACGTCCATGGCCTCCGGGGCCGTGGCCTCGCCATCGGGCGCAATACCCAGCGCCTCCGTCACCACGTGGGTGAGTGCATTGGCGGACAACAGGATGCACCCCACGATCATCAAGCTATACACGTAGGCCATGGGGATTTCCATGGCCGGCGACCACTGTTTCAGGCCAAGCTCGATCAATCGGCCGGATTTCCAGACCAGCAGGCACCCCAGCACCAGCGTGAGCAGGTGCCCAGCGAGGCGAAGCCAGCGTGCCATGCCAGCAGAGACCAGCGACTGAATCGCATCCACCCCGATCAGGCGGTGCTCATACGCGGCAACCGCGCCGCCGATGAACACGGCGCCCACCATCAAGTAGCGGGCGAGCTCCTCGGCCCACGTAACGGAAACGGCAATGCCCGCGTAGGTGTACAGCAGTCTGGCAACCACCGAGATAGTGACCGCCGCGACCATTCCAACCAGGAATATCCCAGCGCACTTTTCAGCGACCCAGTTTATTTTTCGCATGGTCCGCCGCAGCGCGACGACCCCATCCTGAACTACGACATTGCTGCTCATACCGTCTTGTCCTTTTAGTTATATTCGTCCGACCCGGATGATGTCCCGTCAACGTCCTCCTCGTCCACCAGCATTCATGGCCTACAGACCAGGCATGGAAAAACCATGTGCCGCCAACCGTTCTACGAGACTATGCTGCTGTGTCTGGCTCAATGCGGTCAGTGGCGGGCGTACCCGAACCCAATCCGGACTGGCCCCGTAGTGAGCGATCGCAGCCTTCAAGGCCGGTATCATCGGAAATTCCTGGAAGATTCCACGCACGGCATTCAGCGCCGATTGCTGCATGTCGGCATCTTCGTCCTGCCAGGACTGGTGGAGACGCACGATCGCTGCGGGGTTCACGTTTCCCGTGGCAGTGATGCAGCCGGCTCCGCCTGCTCTCATGGTCTGCAACAGGAAGGGCTCGCTACCGGCGAAGACGCTGAAGCCGTCGGCGGCAAACTCGGTGATCATCGCCTGCGTGTTGTCCCAGTCGCCGGAACTGTCCTTGACTCCGGCAATCGTCTGCGGATAAGCGGCCAGCAGGCGTTCGATCAGCGACAAAGAAAAACCCACTTGCGATACCTGCGGTATGTGATACAGGTAAATGCGCAATCTGTCGTCCGCGACCCGCTGGATGAGCTCCGCATAATTGGCGAATAGGCCATCGTCGCTGACGTTCTTGTAGAAGAACGGCGGCAGCATCAGCACGGCCGGCGTCCCGTGGTTAACGGCATGGTGCGTGAGCCTGACCGAATCCGGCAGCGCGCAGCACCCCGTGCCCGGCAAAAGCCGCGCGGCCGGAATGCCGGCATCGAGCAAGGCATCCAGCAGATCGATCTTTTCACCGACCGACATTGAGTTGGCTTCCGAGTTCGTGCCGAACACAGCCAGACCCACGCCTTGCTCCACCAGCCAGCGACAATGCCTGACGAAAAGCCAACTGTCAGGCTCCAGCGTCGCATCGAAAGGTGTGACGACGGGAGAGTACACCCCCTGCAATCCGCTGTTTTTTCGCATAGTGCTCTCCCGGGTTTGCCCGTCTCTCAGGCCCAATCATCCAAGGCGTAACGCTCGACCGCCTGCTCATCGAACCTGAAGCCCAGGCCTGGCGCGGTCGGCACCCGCAGCATGCCGGCCGAGAACTCCAGTTGCGTATCGACCACTCGCCGGAAGTTCAGAACCTGATCGTCGGGGAAGAACTCCACGTATTCGGCATTGGGCGTCGAAGCAACCAGGTGCACATGCAAGTCATGGAACCAGTGGGGATACATGCTGACCCCGAAGCCTGCAGCCGAGGCCGCGATCCGCTTCCATTCGGTGATGCCGCCGCATACTGCAGCGTCGGTCTGCAGAATCATGGCGGCGCGCTTCTCGAGAAGCTCCTGGTGCCTCCAACGGCCGGCCTCGATCTCACCAGTGGCAATGGGAACCGCAGTCCGGCGGGCCAGTTGCGCATGGTTGTTGATGTCATCGGGGCTGAAGGGCTCCTCGATGAAATAGGGGTCGTAGCGCTCGTAGCGCTTCACATATTCGAGGGCAGTCGGCAGATCCCTCCAGGCGTTGTTGGCGTCCAGCATCAGCAGGACGTCGTCGCCGATGGCTTCGCGCGCCGCCTTGATGCGCGCTTCTTCCTCTTGCACCGACAGACGGCCGATCTTCATCTTCACCGCCTTGAATCCCAGGCTGACGTAGCCCGCGAGCTCTTGGGCAAGCTTGTCGGGCGTCTTGCCATCCAGATAGTATCCGCCGCTTGCGTAGGCATTGACGGAGCCCTTTGCATAACCACCGAGATACTGGCTCAGGGGCAGGTTTGCCGCCCGCGCATTGCGGTCCCATAGAGCGATGTCGATGATCGACAAGGCGCGCATCACCGATCCGGTGCGGCCGTGCAGAAGGGAGGCCTGGTACATATCGACCCATAGCCCCTCCACCTGGAGAGCGCTCTGCGCCTTGAGACGGTCACGGTGCAGTTGGCGTACCGCCTGCGTGACGATCGAGCCGCTGTGGCTGCCGGCATAGCAGAAGCCGATGCCCTCGTGGCCGTCGATACTGCGGATTTTCACCAGGGCATATTCCCGAGCGGTGACGTGCCGTGTGGAGAACGCGGTGGGATGGTCCAGCGGCACACTGATCGTGCGAGCCTGCACAGATTCGATGCGCGAGCCTTCGACTGCGGTGGCTACTTCCTTAGACATGGATGACTCTCCTGTTTTATGTCCGTAATCCGGGCAGCAGTGGGTCGGAGTTCTGGCGCCCAAGAATCGTGGGGATTGAATGCGTTATTCCTTGCGGGCTTCTTCGTCCAGCAAGATATTGATCGCCTTCAATAGTGCGGTTTCATATCGCAGCTGCTCGGCCGCAATCCTGTCCTCGGTCCAGTCGTAGAAGCCTTTGCGCGCTGGCGACTTGACGCCGATATGGCCTTCTTCGACCAGGCGGCGCATATAAGCGCTGGGCTCCTGGTCGTTGTGCAAATGGGGGTACATGGTTTTTGCTGCGGCATAATGAATATCGATTCCCCCCAGGTCCTTCTGCAAAAGCGGACCGGCGGCGATATAGCGAAGACCAAAGCCATAGCGGACGGCGGCATCGACGTCCTCTGCCGAAGCGAATCCCTCTTCCACCAAGGCAATTGCCTCGCGCATCAGGGCATGCTGGATACGATTGGCCAGGAAGCCCGGAACATCACGCTGCACCCGGATGGGCTTCTTGCCGACTTCGCACATGATCTGGCATACCCGCTCGGTGACGGCCTCATCGGACGCCGCGCTGCGCACCACCTCGACGGCAGGCACCAGGTGTGCCGGCATGAAGAAGTGCAATCCCAGCATGCGATCAAGCGTCGACAGACCCTGTCCAATGTCGCTGATGGGAAAACTGGATGAATTGCTGGTCAACGGAATCGATGCCGGGCAGAGGGCTTCTAGCCGGGCGAATACCGCTTTCTTGACTGCCAGAATTTCAAACACGCATTCAATGACGATATCCACTCCCCGCCAATCGATTGCGTCTAATTCTTCATGGATGGTGACTGTTCCACCTATATTCCCGTTGCCGATGACACTGCCGGCTGCGGTGATTTTTCCCGGCAAGGCCGCTCGCACGGACGCATCCGTTTCAACGACGTCTGCGTTCCAGCCCGCAGCACAGAATATCGCCGCCACTGCCGATCCCATCGTGCCGCCACCAATCACCACGGCTTTTCCAGTTTTATTCATATTGCCTTCTCGAAAGATTTAAGAAGGCAATATACATATCGAGGATTAATTAGTAAAATTGAAATTGATGAATATAGTATTCTATTTTTTCAATAGTTTGACAGCCAGGAAAAGGAGACGACCGGATGCTGGGAGATCTGAAGCAGTTGCGAGCGGCACTGGCCATTGCACGCCTGGGCAACTTCACACGGGCGGCGCATGAGCTCCATATTTCACAATCGGCCCTGACCCTGCAGGTCCAGCAACTGGAATCGCAACTGGACACGCAACTGTTCGATCGAAGCCGCCGCCATGTCAGTCTGACCCCCCAGGGACTGGCACTGCTGCCGCGCATCGAGCAGGTGATCGCCCAGATGGAGGACCTCGTCAGATTTGCGCGCGACGCGAGCGATCCCGAGCGCGGCACAGTCACCGTCGCCGTGCTGCCCTCATTAGGGGCAGGGCTGCTGCCCCAGGCGATCCGCCGCCTGAAACGCGACTATCCGCGCATCGACGTACGCATTGCCGATACGGTCGCCACGCGAGTGACAGACCTGATACGAAACGGTGATGCCGATTTCGGACTCAGCAGCCAGATCAAGCGTGTGCCCGAACTGACCTGGGAAAACCTGATGACGGACCACTTCTACGCCTTCATGGCCCACGACTACCCATGGAAGTCGCGGCGCACGACGACGCTCAAGGAACTGGCCGCGCACCCGCTCATCCTTCCAGTCAGGGACAGCAGCGTCCGCATGCACATCGAGGCCGCCGCCGACAAGCAGAAAATCCTGCTGCCCGCCGCCCACGAGGCCGTCTACAACTCGACCATATTGGCCATGGCGGCCGAGGGGCTGGGCGTCGCCGTACTGTCGAAACTGGCAGGCCTGGGCGGCGACACCCGGCGCCTGCGCCAGGTGGCAATCACCAACCCGCCAATCTACCGGCACATCGGCATCTTGCGGCGCGCCGGCCGCTCGCTTCCCCGTCCGGCAGAACTGCTAATCGAGGTCCTGCGGGAAAGCGTTCGTCAGGACGCGTCCCCGCGCGATGCAGCTAAAATCCCTCTTTATTCAGACCAAACCGGTACACATTCATCATGAGCCTGGCCTCGGAACGACGCGCCCTCCTGGCGGCGCAACCTGAACTATTGCGCGCCATCCGACGCGGCATCGAAAAAGAAGGCCTGCGGGTGGATGCGGCCGGGAACCTGGCCACGACCCCGCATCCATCCGCCCTGGGCTCGGCACTGACCAACCCCCGCATCACCACCGACTATTCCGAATCCCTGCTGGAACTCATCACCCGGCCTTTGCCCGACGCGCCTGCGCTGATCGGCGAACTGACCGACATCCACCGCTACGTCGCGCAACGCAACCCCGGCGAACCGATCTGGAACCAGTCCATGCCGGCGCACCTGCCGCCAGAGGCCGACATCCCCATCGCCTGGTATGGCACGTCCAACACCGGGATGCTCAAGCACGTCTACCGGCAGGGCCTGGCCTGGCGCTACGGCAAGGTCATGCAATGCATCGCCGGGGTGCATTACAACTTCTCGCTGCCAGAGGCCACCTGGGACCTGCTGGCCGACGGCGACACGGCGCAGGACCGGCGCAACACCGGCTACATGGCCTTGATCCGCAATTTCACACGCCACGCCTGGTTGCTGATGTACCTGTTCGGTGCTTCGCCGGCTGTGTCCCGCAGCTTTTTGCAGCACGCCGGCTTCGAGGCCCAGTTGACGCGGCTCAGCCCGGACACCTACTGTCTGCCCTGGGCCACCAGCCTGCGCATGAGCGACCTGGGCTACAAGAGCCCGATCCAGTCCGACCTGCAGCTCTGCTACAACGATCTGGATACCTTCACTGCCCGCATCCACCGCGCCGCCACGACGCCATGGCCCGCCTACGAGGCCATCGGCACCCACCGCGACGGCCAGCGCATCCAGTTGAACACCAACATCCTGCAGATCGAGAACGAATACTATTCCAACATCCGGCCCAAGCAGACCACGGCCCGCTGCGAACGGCCCAACACCGTGCTGCGCCAACGTGGCATCCAGTACATCGAGGTTCGCTGCATGGACATCGACCCCTGGGCACCCGCCGGCATCGCGGTCGAAACCAGCCGATTCCTGGACGCCTTCCTGCTGTACTGCGCGGTCGAGGACAGCCCGATGTTTCCCCCGCCTGGTTTCTGCCAGGAAAGTCAGGATAATTTCGGCCTGGTTGCCCGCGCAGGCCGCAGCCCCGGTCTGCTGTTGCAACGCGACGGCCATGCCACCAGCCTGCGCGACTGGGCCGAAGAGGTTCTGGATCGCCTCGTGCCCTATGCCCGCCTGCTGGATGAGCTGACCGGCGATGGCGGCCATGCCGCAGCCCTGGATGCGCAACGCACCAAGACCCGCGATCCAGAGGCCACGCCCTCGGCCCGCCTGCTGGCCGCCCTGCGTGACAGCGGCCAGGAATTCCACGACTGGACCCTGGCACAAAGCCAGGCCCACTGGGATGCCCTGCGCGCGAACAGCCTGCCGGCCGATGTCCTGGCGGACTACGACGCGACTGCCCGGGCCTCCATCGCGGACCAGGCCGCCATCGAAGCCGCCGACACGATTTCCTTCGAGGACTACGTGGCGCGCTTCCACGCGGCGCTGGGGCCGGTTCCGGTGCATTGAGATTGAAACACAGGCGGTGATTTGTATTTTATAAATACATTGAATAAGCTGTATTTTATAAATACAAATTATCTTGTGTATTTTGAATATACAACCTAAGATTTGTGGTACCGCTCGTCTGCAGGGTCGCGTCCATGAACGACTTCACCATCCGCACTGCGCAGCAACTGCCCGCGTTGCTACAGGGTTTTCGCAAGCAGGCCGGCCTGACCCAGGCCGAGGCAGCACTGCGGCTGGGCGTCACGCAACAGACGCTCTCTGCCTTGGAGCGCAACGCGGAAAAAGTCAGCACCGAGCGCCTGCTGCGCCTGCTGAGCATTCTGGGAGTCGACCTCGTCCTGCGCAAACGCGACGGCACGCAGCCCGACACGTCCACGTCAGGCCCGGCCTGGTAGCGCCATGGGCCGCCGATCCCGCACCCATGCACTGGGGCTCTGGATGAACGGCGCCTTCGTCGGCACCTGGACCCTCCCGCCCCAGGGCGTCGAAACCCTGCACTACGACGCTGACTGGATCGCATCACCGCAGGGACGTCCGCTGTCTCTGTCCCTGCCCTTCACGCCGGACAACGCACCACACCGTGGAAACGCCGTCCATGCCTGGTTCGACAATCTCTTGCCCGACAGCCAGAACATCCGCGAACGGATCGCGCGGCGATACGGCACGGCCTCTGTCTCTGCTTTCGACTTGCTGGCGGAAGTCGGTCGCGATTGCGTAGGTGCTCTGCAGATCTTGCCCGAAGGTGCCCACCCCGCCGAGACGGCATCCATCCAGGCCAGTCCGTTGAGTGACGCAGAAATCGCACAACTGCTGCGTGACACGCTCACGCCCGCCGCTGTCGGCGCGGATGATGAAGGCTTCCGGATTTCCATCGCCGGCGCCCAGGAAAAAACCGCGTTGCTGCGATTCGATGGCCGATGGTGCCGGCCTCATGAAACCACGCCGACGTCTCACATCCTGAAGCTGCCACTGGGACTGGTCGGCAATATGCGGCTCGATCTCAGGGACTCCATCGAGAACGAATGGCTCTGCGCCGAAATCCTGGCCGCCTACGGCATGCCTGTTGCCCGCTGCGAACCCCTGCGGTTCGAAGACATGAAAGTCCTGGCTGTCGAGCGCTTCGACCGGCGGTGGTGGCATCCGGACAACGGTGCCCCTCAGCTCATCCGCCTGCCGCAGGAAGACCTGTGCCAGGCGACCCGCACCCCGCCCCACCTCAAATACGAGGCCGATGGCGGCCCCGGCATGGACACGATCATGCCCCTGCTGAAAACCTCCGCCCAGCCCGAGCAAGACGTGCGGACGTTTTTCCAGGCCCAGGTGCTCTTCTGGATGCTGTGCGCCCCGGACGGCCACGCCAAGAACTTCAGCCTGTCCCTGCGGCCAGGCGGCGCCTACGCGCTCACCCCGCTGTACGACGTACTGTCGGCCTATCCGGTACTCGGTGAAGGGCCAGGCCGAATCTCGCCGCACCGCGTCAAGATGGCCATGGCGGTGCGCTCGAAGAATCCGCACTGGCGCATGCGCGACATCCAGTGTCGGCACTGGCTGGCGGTCGGAGAGCGCCATGGCGTGATAAGCGCGGACGGTGGCGACGTTCGATCCGTCGTGGACGACCTGGTCGCCCGTACGCCCGATGCGCTGGACACGGTTCAGGCCCGCCTGCCTCGGGATTTTCCGCCCGCGCTCGCCGACTGCATCCTGAAAGGATTGCGGGACGCGGCGGATCGGCTGGCAGGCTGACTGCGGCCTGGCTTCTTGTGAAGCCACCCATCGTCACGGTTTCCGGGAAATCGAGCGCCATGATTTCCTGCGCCACGGCGTTCCGATCCGTCACTACCGGATGGAAAAACGGCTCTGACCGGCCCAAATGAAAAATGCCCAGCCGTGGCTGAGCATCATGCAGGTGGCGCGCCCGACAGGAATCGAACCTGTATCAGAAGCTTCGGAAACTCCTATTCTATCCATTGAACTACAGGCGCATCAGCCGTCGGCACGGGGCCGACGTGTCTACCTGGGCACAGCCGCATGGGCCTACACAGGCGCCCCTGCCATTGCGGCACGGGGACGCCATTGTATCGTGTTTGTGCGTCCGCTGCTGGCCAGACGCGCGCAGGGCGGAGCACCGCCCACGGCGGCGGCGCAACGGCGACATGCACACATCCATGCAGCCACACAGGCCAGTCGCTATAATCTTCGGTTGAAGTCTATAACACGAACGCGTACTAGGATCCCATCATGAGTCTCCCTGAAAACGCCCACGGACACGAAAGCGCCATCAAGACCCCGCGTCAGTTGCTGATCACCGTCGTCCTGGCCTTCCTGATCCCGATCGCGGTCATCATCCTGCTGGTCAATCTGGTGGGTTCGTCCATCCGCACGGGCGCCGGCTCCGACAGCCAATCCGAAGAATCCATCGCCCGGCGCATCCAGCCCGTGGCCGGCTTCAAGCTGGTCGACGCTGATGCGCCCAAGGTCTTCAAGACCGGCGAGCAAGTCTACCAATCCACCTGTTCGGCCTGCCACGGCACGGGCGTGGCGGGTGCGCCGAAGTTCGGCGACAAGGACGCCTGGGCCAAGTTCATCAAGCAGGGCTACGAAGACCTGGTCAAGAACGCCATCCACGGCATTGGCGCCATGCCCCCGAAGGGCGGCAACGCCTCGCTGGACGACTTCGAAGTCGCGCGCGCCGTGGTCTACATGACCAACCAGTCGGGTGCCAGTTTCGAAGAACCCAAGGAACCGGCCGCCGACGGCGCGGCCAAGCCCGAAGCCGCTGCGCCCGCCGCCCCGGCCGAAGCCCCCAAGGCTGCCGAAGCCAAACCCGCTCCCGCCCCGGCCGCCGCGCCCCAGGCCGAAGCGGTCAAGCCTGCCGCCCAGGCCGAGGCCGGCAACGCGGTTGGCAAAAAGATCTACGAATCCGTCTGCATCACCTGCCACTCCATCGGTCTGGCCGGCGCGCCCAAGTTCGGCGACAAGGCCGCCTGGGAACCCTTCGTCAAGACGGGCCCGGACACCATGCTGAAGAACGCCATCTCCGGCGTGGGTGCCATGCCCCCGCGCGGCGGCTCGCAAGCCTCCGACGACGAGCTCAAGGCCGCCATCGAATATATGGTGGACGCCGCGAAGTAGGCCCGATTCCGCCGCCCCGGCGCGGCCTTTCGGCACCGATCAGCCCCGGCTCGCGCCGGGGCTTTTTCATGCGCGGACGGCGCAGCTCACGGTCAGGGTTCACCCACCCTGTTTTCAAACAATTGTTTGATTTAGAATGAGGCACTACCCGGCGGGCCGGCGGCCCCATCCTCACGCGGAGACAAAACCTCATGCCTCACCCTCTCGTCACGTCGCTGCACCAGTCCATGACGCTGCCCGTCATGGCGGCGCCCATGTTCATCGTCTCGAACCCTGAACTGGTGATCGCCCAGTGCGCCAGCGGCATCATCGGTTCGATGCCGGCGCTCAACGCGCGCCCCCAGGAAAAGCTGGGCGAATGGCTGACGCAGATCGACACCAGCCTGGCAGCCCTGCGCGCCGCTGATCCGGACCGGCCGATTCCGCCCTACGCGATCAACCACATCATCCACCGGTCCAACGACCGGCTGCAGCACGACCTGGAGGTCTGCGCCGCGCACCGCGTGCCGCTGATCATCACCAGCCTGCGCGCGCCCAATCAGGTCGTGGATGCGGTCCACGGCTGGGGCGGCAAGGTCTTCCACGACGTGACCACGCTGCGCCACGCACAAAAGGCGCTGGAGGCTGGTGTCGACGGCCTGATCCTGGTGTGCGCGGGGGCCGGCGGCCATGCGGGCACGCTGTCGCCCTTCGCCCTGCTGGGCGAAGTCCGGCGCATCTTCGACGGCCC
The DNA here is from genome assembly GCF_049650445.1 of Castellaniella sp. Taxonomy (GTDB): domain Bacteria; phylum Pseudomonadota; class Gammaproteobacteria; order Burkholderiales; family Burkholderiaceae_B; genus Castellaniella. Next base: position 16,547 of record NZ_JBASAD010000039.1, read on the forward strand.
GATCTGCCTGTCGGGCGCGATCAGCCGGGGGCAGGACGTCCTGGCGGCGCGCGCCATGGGCGCTGATTTCGCTTACGTCGGCACGCGCTTCATCGCCAGCGAAGAAGCCAACGCCCAACCCGAATACAAGCAGATGATCGTCGACACGGCGGCCGCCGACATTGTCTATACCCCCTACTTCACCGGCATCCCGGGCAACTATCTGAAGCCCTGCGTACGCGCCATCGGCCTGGACCCCGACAATCTGCCGGCCGCCCAGGGTACGAACTTCGGCAGCGACAGCAAGAAAACCTGGCGCGACATCTGGGGCGCCGGCCAGGGCGTGGGCAACATCGACGCCGTGCGGCCCACCGCCGACATCGTCGCCCGCCTGCGCGACGAATACCGCGAGGCCGCCCAGGCGCTGCGCGACGGCTTCGTCGAGGAGGTCCGCGCATGATCCGCATCGAACGCCGGGACGCCATCCTGGAGATCCTCATCGACCGGGCGGAACGGCGCAACGCTCTGACCGACGCCATGTACCGCGACATCGAACGCGCCCTGCGCGAGGCCGACGCGGACCCCGCCTGTGCGGCCGTCATCCTGCACGGTGCGGGCGGGCACTTCACCGCCGGCAACGATCTGGCGGAATTCCAGATGCCGCAGGACAGCCGCGACGTGGGCTCGATTGCCTTTCTGCACGCACTGGCGTCCGTAGACGTGCCGGTGATCGCGGCGGTACAGGGCCAGGCGGTCGGCGTGGGGGTCACGCTGCTGTTGCACTGCGACTTCGTCTATGCCGCCCCCGACGCGGCGTTCCGCCTGCCGTTCGTGTCCCTGGGCCTGTGCCCCGAGGGCGCCTCCAGCCTGCTGCTGCCCCGCCTCGCGGGCGAGCGCCGGGCCGCCCGGTGGCTGTTGGGCGCGGAACCGTTCGGGGCCGCAGACGCCCTGGCCGGACAGGTGCTGAGCGCCGTGGAGGACGATCCGCTCGCCGCCGCGCGCGCCTGCGCCCGGTCGCTGGCCGCCCAGCCGGGTCCGGCCGTACGCGCCAGCAAGCGCCTGCTGCGCGAACCCGGCCGCGCCGAGGTCCACCGTGTCCTGGACGCCGAGGCTGCGGTGTTCTTTGAACGCCTGAAATCACCCGAGGCCCAGGCGGCCTTCCAGAAGTTCTTCGCCCGGACGCGCTGAGGCAAAACTGTTGTTTTCCCATCAAGGACCGGGGTTGTTTTCAAGCGCTTGCATGAGATTAGGGTTTTCCCCTATCTTTATCCTAGGGTTTACCCTATACTGACTCTATTGAAACCTACAACTTCTGAAACAGGAGTCAGTCATGTACGCCACGCACACCCCGAACCTGCTGTCCGACGCTCTCGAGCGCGCCTACAGCCGTTCCTTTCTCGACACCTCGTACCAGCCCCTGCAGCTGGGCAAGGCTGTTCGACAACTGGGCCGCGCACTCAAGCGCGCTGTCACCGCCACCGGCCGCTTCATCGCCGACGCGATCAACGCCCAGGCCGAAGCCCGCGCACGCGACATGCACTACACCCGCACGCCCTGGTAATCCACCCGCGGGATGAACCTGGACACCGATCGGTCCATGTTCAAAACCGGCTGCGCAGTGAACTGCACCCCAAAAGTTGGACATCCATCCAGCCTTTGGGGTGTTTTTCATACTAACGCTTCAACAGCGCCTTCAGCCGGTCCAGCGTCCGGTCCGGATCGGTATCGCCGACGGGGCGCGGCACTTCGGCCTGCAGACCCATTTCGGCAATGAAACGCGAGGGCTCGCAGATCGTGTCCTCGCGCCCGCGCCGCCGCTTGCGGCACCAACTGACCCGCAGCGTGCGCTGCGCGCGCGTGATGCCCACATACATCAGGCGCCGTTCTTCCTCGATGCGACGCGCCCGGGCCTCAACGGCGGTCTCGCTGACATCGCCCTCATCGTCGCCGCCCCGGTGCGGCAGCAGGCCTTCCTCGACCCCGATCAGGTAGACGTGGGGATATTCCAGCCCCTTGGATGCGTGCAGCGTGGACAGTTTCACCGCGTCGGGTTCCTCATCATCGGCGCGTTCCAGCATGGTGACCAGGGCGACGTGCTGAACCAGCTCCAGCAGCGTCATCTCGTCCTCGTCCGCCTTGCGCTTGAGCCAGTCCAGCAATTCCAGCACATTGGTCCAGCGGGCCAGGGCCTGGCGCTCGTCCAATATGTCGTACAAATGGCGCTCGTACCCCATGGCCGCCAGCAGGTCGTCCAGCACGCGGGCGGCATCGTCGCCGCGCTGGCCGTCGATGCCCACAGCCGCACCCGCCAGGCCGACAGGCGCCCCGGGCCGCGCCGCCTGCAAGGCATCCGACGGGCGGATCGCCGTGTCCGCATCGAAAGCCGGCGGGTCCGCGTCAAATGCAGGCGGGTCCGGATCGAAGGCCAGCAGATCGCCCTGGACGTCCGCACCCGGCAAAGGCGGCACCGCGCCACCCCGCCGCGCCGCACGCGCCTGGAAATGATCCACCAGCCTGACGAACTGATGCACGGCCTCGCGCTGCCGCCCGGCCGGCAGGATGGCCTCGGACACGTCGGCCGCCACTGCGTACAGCGATACGCCGCGCCGGGCGGCCTCCGTCCCCAGGGCTTGCAGCGTGCCCTGGCCGATGCCGCGCCGGGGCGTGGTCGCGGCGCGGATGAAGGCCGGGTCCTCGTCCTCGTTGGCAATCAGCCGCAGCCAGGCCAGCACGTCGCGGATCTCGGCCTTGTCGAAGAAGCTCTGCCCGCCCGACACGGTATAGGGAATCCGCAGCGTGCGCAGGGCCTGTTCCATGATGCGGGCCTGGTGGTTGCCCCGGTACAGCACGGCGAAATCCTTCCACTGGGCCTGGCGCTCGAAGCGCGCCGCCGACAGGCGCATGGCGATGGACTCGGCCTCGGCCAGGTCGGAATCCATGGGCGTGACCACGATGGGCTCCCCAGCCCCCAGTTCCGACCACAAGGTCTTGTCGAAGGTCTTGGGATTGTGGCCGATCACGCGATTGGCCGCCTCCAGGATGCGCTGGACGGAACGGTAGTTCTGCTCCAGCTTGATCAGCCGCAGCGCCGGATAGTCACGCGAGAGCTGGGCCAGGTTTTCCACCGTCGCGCCGCGCCAGGCGTAGATCGCCTGGTCGTCGTCGCCCACCGCCGTGAACATGGCCCGATCCCCGCACAGCATCCGCACCAATTGATACTGGCAGACGTTGGTGTCCTGGTATTCATCCACCAGCAGATACTGGACCCGGGCCTGCCAGCGCGCGCGCAGGGCCTGGTCGGCCGCCAGCATCTGCGCGGGCAGGCGGATCAGGTCGTCGAAATCCACCGACTGATAGGCCTTCAAGGTCGCCTCGTAGCTGCGGTAGATGCGCACGGCCTCGGCCTCATCGGCCCCCTGGGCCACCCGTGCCGCGCCATCAGGGTCCAGCAGAGCGTTTTTCCACAGGGATATCGTCTGCTGCACGGCACGCAGGCGGGCGCGATCGGTGGTGGCCAGCAGTTCCTGGACGATGCCCTGGGCATCGGTCGCGTCCAGGATCGAGAAGCCGCGCTTCAGCCCCGCGCCGGCGTATTCCTCGCGCAAAAACCGCAGGCCCAGCGAGTGGAAGGTGCCCACCGTCAGTCCGCGCAGCAGCCGGGGATCGACCAGCGTACGGACCCGCTCGTTCATTTCGCGCGCCGCCTTGTTGGTGAAGGTCAGGGCCACCACGTGACGGGCCTGGTAGCCGCATTCGCGCAGCAGATACGCCATTTTCTGGGTGATGACGCGGGTCTTGCCGCTGCCCGCACCGGCCAGCACCAGGCACGGGCCGTCCAGATAGAGCACGGCTTCGCGCTGGCGTGCGTTCAGGGCGTCCAGACCTTCCATGGCCTCAGATCTCCTGGGGATCGATCTCGATCCCCCAATGCTGGACCACACCCCGGGCCGTCTCGTCCAGGCCAGGCAGCAGCGCCCGCAGCAGCCGGTGCAGCGCGCCGCGCCCGTCCGACTCGAACAGCAACTGGGCACGCTCGACCCGCGCCACGCGCACGATGCGCAGCGGCACGGGATCATGAATCCGCACTCCGGCGGATTCGGGCAGGGATTGCGCCTGGTCGCGTGCAGCCTCCAGGAAGTCCAGCGCGTCACGCACCCGGACCGCCTGCGCCGTCAGCAGGGCCTGACTGGAAAACGGCGGCAGTCCGAGATCGCGGCGTTCTTCCAGGGCATAGGCGGCAAAACGCACATAGTCGTGCTGCAACAGCGCCTGGTAGATCGCCTGCTCGGGATAGTCGGTCTGCACGATCACCTGGGCCCCGCCCTGGCGCCGGCCGGCGCGGCCCGCCACCTGCATCAGTTGCGCGAACAAGCGTTCCGGTGCGCGGAAATCCTGGGAAAACAGCATGGCGTCGGCGTTCAGCACACCCACCAGCCCCAGGCGCGCGAAATCGTGCCCCTTGGACACCATCTGCGTCCCGACCAGGATGTCGGCCTCGCCAGCGTGCGCCTGGGCGAACAGGGCTTCGGCGCTGCCTTTGAGACGGGTGGTATCGGCGTCGATGCGCAGGATGCGCGCGCCGGGGAAGCGTTCCGCCAGGAATTCCTCGACCCGCTGCGTACCCCGCCCCATGGGCTGGATGTCGGGGTCGCCGCAGTCGGGGCAGGCGCGCGGCACCGGCATGGCGTCGCCACAGTGGTGGCATTGCAGCACGTGCCGGCCACCCAGGCGATGCAGCACCATGTGTGCCGTGCAGCGTCGGCACTGGCTGACCCAGGCGCAGGATGCGCAGCGCAGCACCGGCGCATAGCCGCGCCGGTTGATGAACACCAGGCTTTGTCCGCCCTGCGCAAGCCGCGCCTCCAGCGCGTCCAGCAACTGGGGCGTGAAGCCCTGTTCCAGCCGGGCGCGGCGCGTGTCCACCAGGCGGATTTCCGGCAGCGGCTGTGCCTGGGCGCGCTCCGGCAGCGACAGCAGCCGGTAGTTGCCTTCCTGTGCGTGGCGCCAGGTTTCCAGGGACGGGGTGGCCGAGCCCAGCACCACCGGGACGCCCAGGTCGTGGCCGCGCCACACGGCCAGATCACGCGCCGAATAGCGCAAGCCATCCTGCTGCTTGTAAGAGGCGTCGTGTTCCTCGTCGACCACGATCAGGCCCAGGCGCGGCAGAGGGGTGAACAGGGCCAGGCGGGTGCCCAGCAGGATATCGGCCTGGCCGCGCGACGCCCTCAGCCAGGCGCGCAGGCGGTCGCCTTCGGACAGGCGGCTGTGCATCACCGCCAGCCGGTCGCCCAGACGCGCGCGCACGCTGTGTTCCAGTTGCGGCGTCAGATTGATTTCCGGCACCAGCAGCAGCACCTGCCGCCCCGTCGCCAGCACATCCTGTGCCAGGCGCAGATAGAGTTCGGTCTTGCCGCTGCCGGTCACGCCATGCAGCAGCGCCACGCCGGTGCCGGCCGCCAACAGTTCACGCAGACCCGCCAGGGCGCTGACCTGGGCATCGGTCAGGGCCGGGCCGTCCTCGGCAGGCGCCGGATGGGAGGGCGACGACGCCGCAGCAGTGGCACCCGCCTCAGTGTCCCCATCCACAGGTACTGCCTGGGCGGTGTCCTTGCGCTTGCGGACGGCGCGTGAAGCCCCGGGCCGGCGATCAGCCCGGCATACCGGCCCGCCCGCCGAGCGCGTGCCGGTATAGGCGGCGGGCTTGCGCAGGGGCGGCGGCAGCACCGGCAACAGGACTTCGCCCAAAGGGCGGTGGTAGTAATGCGCAGCGAACTCCGCCAGACGCAGCCAGTCAGCCGGCATGGGCGGCAGGTCGTCCAGCACGGCCTCGATCGGCCGCACGCGATCGACCGCCACACCCGGCGCGTCACGCACAGCCCACACCATGCCCACCATGGCCCGACGGCCGAACATGACCCGCACGCGCACCCCCGGCGCTACGGGCCGGTCATGGGAATAGTCGAACAGGCCGGGCAAAGGCACGTCCAGCGCCACGGCCAGATAGACCGTTTGCTGCGGATCGGCGGGCGGCGCAGGCGACCGAGCCACGTCCGGCTCCCGATCAGCGACTCCGCCCGTTTCCCCGAAAACCGCATCCATCGGGCGTTTCAGCGGCATGACAGCTCCGCCGCCGCCATACCGCGCCCAGCCTGTGGATAACTTTGTGGAGAATCGCCACGGGAAAGAGTCAACACCAAGCCGCCCAAATGGTCAAGTGTCTTATAGATTTTTAATGAAGGCAGATTTATCTATCCAAATCAATGGTTTATGGAGCATAACCAGAATCGTTCTGCAAGAATGCACGTAAACCCTGGTTCCGAATTTTTTTGTGCATAAGCACATTAGCCCGAAGGCCGCATCACGCGGGGTTTTCGACTTCAAACAGGCCGCCCTGTACTCCTTTCCGGCCTTCATCGGGTGAAAAGGCCCGCATCCACGTCACGGTCTGCAGGCCGATTCGATTCATCCGGCATAGGACAGTCCGCAGAGCACCATCCTACGTCCCGCCTCATCCGTCCGCATTCATCAGGGAGCGGAGAGACGTGGATCAGCCTGCATGGTACGCGCGGCTGGCGGTGTGGACCTCGTCCACCAGGATCGCAACCGCCTCTGGCGGCGTGAACTGGGAAATCCCGTGACCCAGATTGAAGACGTGGCCTCCGTTGCCCACCGTACCGAAGTCGGCCAGCACCCGACGGACCTCGGTGCGGATCCCGGCCTCGCTGCCGAACAGGGTCATGGGATCCAGATTGCCCTGCAGGGCGACCTGGTCGCCGACCCGGCGCCGGGCTGCGGCCAGATTGGCCGTCCAGTCCAGCCCCACGGCGTCGCAGCCCGTGGCGGCGACGTCCTCGATCCACTGCCCGCCCCCCTTGGTGAAGACGATGGCGGGCACGCGATGGCCCTCGTGTTCGCGGATCAGACCGTCCAGCACCTGACGCGTGTAGGCCAGGGAAAACTGCTGGAACAGACCGTCGGCCAGCACCCCGCCCCAACTGTCGAACACCATCACCGCCTGGGCGCCCGCCCGGATCTGGGCGTTCAGGTAGGACTGGACCGCCTGGGCATTGATCGACAGGATGCGGTGCAGCAGGTCGGGGCGCTGATACAGCAGCGTCTTGATCTGGCGGTAGTCGGAACTGCCGGCGCCTTCGACCATATAACAGGCCAGGGTCCAGGGACTGCCGGAAAAACCGATCAGCGGCACCGAGCCGTTCAACTCGCGGCGGATCAGCGACACCGCGTCGAACACGTAGCGCAAGCGATCCAGGTCGGGGACCTGCAAGGCCTGGATGGCGGCCTCGTCACGCAGGGGGCGGTCAAAGCGCGGCCCCTCGCCCGCGACGAACTGCAGACCCAGCCCCATCGCGTCGGGCACCGTCAGGATGTCGGAAAACAGGATGGCCGCGTCCAGATCGAAACGCCGCAGCGGCTGCAGCGTGACCTCACAGGCGTATTCCGGATTCTGGGCCAGCCCCATGAAAGAGCCGGCCTGCGCCCGGGTCTGATTGTATTCAGGCAGGTAGCGTCCGGCCTGGCGCATCATCCACATCGGGGTGTAGGCCACAGGCTGGCGCTGCAGGGCGCGCAGGAAGGTGTCGTTTTTCAGTTCGGGCACAGCGTATCCTAAGAGAACAGCACAGTATCCGATGGTGCGGGTATCCCACCACGGATCCGGGAAATCGTCCGTGCGGGGACGTTGTCGGGATTTTACCCGGCCTGGGAAAGACGGGCAGAAGCCGGCCAGAACCCCGCTTGCGATCCGCATGAATCACGGGTCAAAGCCCGTTTTCGCACCTCATGGTTTACCCTTAAACAGGCCGCTTTTCCCCAAATACCAGAAATTTTCTCGTCGTCCAATAGAAATTCAGGCTTTTTATCTAAAACCCCGGTGTTAGCATTCACGAAATTTTTATATCTAAGGGTGTCGTGAGCCATGGAATTCCTGAATCAACTCGTCAACCAGATCAACGGTCTGGTCTGGGGGCCGCCGATGCTGGTCCTCATTCTGGGGACCGGCCTGTTCCTGATGGTGCTCCTGAAGCTGATGCCGCTGCGGCGCATCGGCACCGGTTTTGCCATGATCTGGCGCGGCCGTCACCGGGGCGACAGCACCACCGGTGAGATCAGCCCGTTCGAGGCGCTGATGACCTGCCTGGCCGCCACCGTCGGCACCGGCAACATCGCCGGGGTGGCCACGGCCATCGCCGTCGGCGGTCCGGGCGCCCTGTTCTGGATGTGGTGCACGGCCCTGGTCGGCATGGCCACCAAATACTGCGAGGTGGTGCTGGCCGTCCATTTCCGTGAAAAGGACGACCGTGGCGAGCACGCCGGCGGCCCCATGTACGCCATCAAGAACGGCCTCGGCCGCAAATGGCTGTGGCTGGGCGTGGCGTTCGCGATCTTCGGCGGCTTCGCCGGATTCGGCATCGGCAACATGGTCCAGGTCAACAGCATGGCCCAGGCCCTGGAGTCGTCCTTCTCCATCCCGCTGTGGGTGACCGGCGTGGTCACGATGGTCCTGATCGGCCTAGTGATTCTGGGCGGCATCAAGCGCATCGGCGCGGTCGCTGCGTCTCTGGTGCCCTTCATGTGCGTGGCCTACGTGCTGGCAGGCCTGGTCGTGCTGGCCATCAACGTCGAGCGCATCCCCGAAGCTCTGGATCTGATCTTTACGCACGCCTTCTCGCCCATCGCCGCCACCGGCGGCTTCGCGGGCGCCGCCGTCATGGCGGCCATCCGCTACGGCGTGGCGCGCGGGATCTTCTCCAACGAAGCCGGTCTGGGATCGGCCGGGATCGCCCAGGCCGCAGGCACCACCAACAACGCCGTGCAATCCGGCCTGATCGGCATGATGGGCACCTTCATCGACACCATCATCATCTGCAGCATCACCGGCCTGGCCATTGTGTGTTCCGGCGTCTGGAGCAGCGGCGCCAGCGGGGCGGCCCTGTCGGCCGCCGCCTTCGAGGTGTCCATGCCGGGCATCGGCGGGGCCATCCTGACCGTGTCGCTGGTGGTCTTCGCCTTCACCACCATCCTGGGCTGGAGCTACTACGGCGAGAAGTGCTGGGAATTCCTGCTGGGCACGAAATCGACCCTGCCCTACCGCATCATCTGGGTCGCCGTGATCCCGTTCGGGGCCATCAGCCAACTGGACTTTGCCTGGCTGCTGGCCGACACGCTGAACGGTCTGATGGCACTGCCCAACCTGATCTCGCTGATTCTGCTGAGCCCGCTGGTGGTGAAGCTGACGCGGGACTACTTCCAGAACAACCCGCAGTCCTGATCGACCCGCGACCGAGCATCTCCAGGGGGCCCACAGGCCACCTGGATACGCCAGGCGCGGAATCGTCCCCCCACCCAGGGGCGATTCCGCGCCTGTTTCATTCCGCAGCCTGCGTGCGGCGGTAGGGCGCGGGGTCGATGTCGTGTTTGCGCATCAAGGCCCAGAACGCACGCCGGTGCTTCTGGGCCATGCGTGCCGCCAGGGTGATGTTGCCCGCATGCCGCCCCAGGGCCGCGCGGATGTAGGCACGTTCGAACCGGGCGACGACCTGACATTTGGCGACACGAAAGGATTCCCGCGACGTGGCCCGCTGCATGGCCACGGCCACCGCATAGGCTTCCAGTTCGTTGCCGGAACGGTCCAGGATGGTGTTGCAGAACGCGATCTCGGATTCGGTGACGGGCGGTTCGGGCGTGCCGGCCGACAGGACACGCGGGGACAGCGACACGGCCCCGGCGCCCGACAGGCCGGAGCCCGACAAGCCGGCGCCATAGACCGGCCCCTGTTCGCAGAGACGGGCCGGAGCCAGCAGGTTCAGGGCATGATCCAGACGCGCACGCAGTTCCTCCGGGCAAAAGGGCGGCCGCAGGAAATCGGCCACCCCCAGCGCCATCAGATCGCGCACGGCCTGGGCCCGCAGACCCACCGCGTAGACCAGCAGCACCGCCGGCAGGCGGCTTGCCAGCGCGGCCAGCGCCGTGCGCCAATCGCGGATCGAGGATGCATCCACGTACAGCAGCCCGGCGTCGTAGCGGCCCCGCGCCATGGCCGGATCGGCCAGCGCATCGGCCGCCGAACCGGGCGGCTGCTGTGGTGTGTGCAGCATCAACCGCCCCCCAAGATGCGGGCCGCGCAAAGCGCCTGCCCAGTCTTCCCTGCCCGGCGCCAGAATCGCGCAATCCAGCCGTTCCCGCATGTCGCTGCTCCTGTTCGTATGGTGCGGACAGGATAGAAAAATGACGGTGTGTCGGATAGTCGCAAAACTACGGCCGTAGTTTCCACAATGACCCTCCCGGATCACAGGCCGCGTGCCGCCGTACCGCTCAGGCGCCAGCCCCCTGGCGCGTTCCCGCCACATGGCAGCGATAGGCGTGCAGGGGCTCGTCGGGCCGGGCCAGCAGGACTTGCGGCTGGTCGCAACCGGTCGTCGCCCAAGGACAGCGGCCGCGAAAGAAACAGCCTTGCGGCAGCGCGCTGTTACCCGGCAGCTCGGCCGGGACGGCCGGCGCGGCTTCGGGCCAGGGTCGATCCAGGCGCGGCACGGCATCGAGCAGTTCGCGCGTGTAAGGGTGGCGCGGGGATTCCAGCACCTGCGCGGCCGGCCCCTGTTCGACCACCTGGCCCAGATACATCACCGCCACCCGATCGCACAGATGGCGCACGACCGAGACGTTGTGAGAAATCAGCACGTAGGTCAGGCCGTGTGCACGGCGCAGTGCGCCCAGCAGGTTCAGGATCTGCGCCTGGACGGAAATGTCCAGCGCAGAGGTCGGCTCGTCCAGCACGATGACGTCGGGCTCCGGGGCGAGCGCCCGGGCGATGGCGATCCGCTGGCGCTGTCCTCCGGAAAACTCATGCACGTAGCGGTCGAGCTGCTCGGGGCGCAGACCGACTTGCAGGGCCAGGGCATCGGCCCGCGCACGCAAGGTGGTCTTGTCCAGGCGACCGCCTCGCGGCGCAGCCGCACGGCGGCCTGCGGCCACCAGCGGTTCGATGATGACCCGCCAGGCGGGCAGGCGCGGGTCCAGTGAGGACTGCGGGTCCTGAAACACGATCTGGACGTCGGCCGGGCGGCCGTCGGCGCGCGGCAGCCGCGACAGTTCACCCTGGGAGGGCGGCAACAAGTTCATCAGCACCGCCGCCAGGGTGCTTTTGCCGCAGCCGGACTCGCCGACGATGCCGAAGGCCTCGCCGCGCCGCACCTGCAGGCTGACACCGTTCAAGGCATGAGCGTGGCGCACCGCCCGGCCGCGCCAATCCCGGGCCAGCGGAAAGCGCACATGAATCTCGTGGGCGTCCAGCACCAACGAGCCCTGCATGGCGTGGACGCCCGGGCCAGATGCCGGACGCGCCCCGATGCCGGCCGTGCCGACGGGCGTCATGTCATGTCTCCCGCAGACTGCACGGCCGGCGCCGGAGCCGGGTCTGAGTCGAGCGGATGCCAACAGGCCACCCGGCGTTCCGGCGCGGCCCCAGGCCGCAACTCAGGTCGCTGGCGGCAAGCATCGTCCGCAAACGCGCAGCGGTCGAAGAACACACAGCCCTGCGGCGGCTGCCGCATGTCCGGCACCCGGCCCGGGATGGCGGCCAGATCGGCACCCGGCACGGCGCGCTCCGGCAAGCCATCGAGCAAACCGCGCGTGTAGGGATGGCACGGAGCGCCCAGTACCTGGCCGGTCGGTCCCTGCTCGACCACCGTCCCCGCGTACATGACGTACACCCGGTCGCAGAACTGCGACACCACGGCCATATCGTGGGTGATGAACAGGATCGCGGTGCCGCGCTCGCGCGCCCGCTGGCGCAGCAACTGCAGGACCTGGCGCTGCACCGTCACGTCCAGCGCCGTGGTGGGCTCGTCGGCGATCAGCAGCGCCGGATCGCAGGAAAACGCCATCGCCACCATCACCCGCTGGCGCATGCCGCCGGACAACTCGAAGGGATAGGCCCGCAGCGTCCGCTCCGGATCGGGGATCATCATGTCGCGCAGCAGCCCGCTGGCGCGCGCCAGGGCCTCGCGTCGGCTCAGGCGGTGATGCGCGCACAACACGCCCGCCAGTTGATCGCCGATGCGCCGGGTCGGGTTCAGGGCAGTCATCGGCTCCTGGAAAATCATCGCCGCGCGGCGTCCGCGCCATTGCCGCATCTGTGCTTCGGATGCGGCCAGCACGTCCTCGCCGCACAGCCGCAGGCCGCCATGCGTGACGCGGTAGCCGCCCGGGGGCAGCAGCCGCAGCGCCGTCATGGCCGTCACCGACTTGCCGGAGCCGGATTCGCCCACCACGCCGACGATCTCGCCCGGCATGACGCGCAGATTGACGCCAGCCAGCGCCCGGACCGAGCCGCCGAAGACGGGGAATTCCAGCGACAGGTCGCGAATATCCAGGACGGGTTCCGTCATGCTCATTTCGCCCTCGACTTCGGATCCAGCAAGTCGCGCACACCGTCGCCCACCAGATTGCAGGCCAGCGCCGTCACCAGGATCGCACAGCCCGGCGTCACGGTGTACCACCACTGATCCAGCAGAAAATTGCGCCCCGTCGCCACCATGGCGCCCCACTCGGCCGTGGGCTGCTGCGCACCCAGGCCGATGAAGCCCAGCGCCGCCGCCATCAGGATCGCCCCGCCGATGTCCAGCGTGGCCTGCACCACCAGGGGCGAAGCCGCATTGCGCGCCACGTGCCAGCGCACCACGTGGCGCCGCGTCGCGCCAAAGGTCCAGGCCGCCCGCACATAGGCCATCTCGCGGATGCTCAGGGTCTGACCGCGCGCCAGCCGCACATAGAACGGAATCCGGACCAGCGTGATCGCCAGCATGGCATTGAACAGGCTGGGGCCCAACGCGGCCGCCAGCGCCATGATCAGCACCAGCGACGGCACCGACAGCACCACGTCCATCGACCGCATGATCAGGCCGTCAAGGCGGCCGCCCACGATCCCGGAGAAACAGCCGATCACGGCGCCCACGATGCTGGCGCAGCCGGCGACGAACAGCCCCACCCCGATGGATTGGCGCCCGCCGTAGAGCACGCGGCTGAAGATGTCCCGGCCGACCTCGTCGGTGCCGAACCAGTGCGCCGCCGACGGCGCCGCCAGCCGGTGCACCAGGTCGAGCTTTTCGGGATCGTAGGGCGCCACCCAGTCCGCCAGGATCACGGCCAGCCCCACCGCCGCGAGGATCGCCAGCCCCAGCAACATCAGGGGGTTGCGGCGCAACTGGTACAGCACATAGCTCATCCGACCTCCTGGATGCGCGGATCGAGCCGCCGGTACAACAGGTCCACCAGCAGGTTCAGAATCACGTAGGCGAAGGACACCACCACGGCAAAGCCCATCACCGCCGGGAAATCCAGCGCCTGGATCGAATCCACCACATAGGCGCCCATGCCCGGCCAGCCGAACACGGTCTCCGTCAGCACCGCCCCGTACAACAGATCGCCCAGCGCCAGGCCCAGCACCGTCACGGAAGGGATCAGCGCATTGGGCAAGGCATGGCGCACGACCACGGCCCAGGGGCTCAGGCCGTAGGCGCGGGCCGTACGCACGTAATCTTCTCCCAACTGTTCCAGCATGGACGAACGCACCTGCCGCGCCACCACGCCCAGGTGCACGAAACCCAGCGTCAGCGCGGGCAGGATCAGGTGTTCCAGCGCGCTGCGCCAGACGGTCCAGTCACCCGCCACCGCCGCATCGATCAAGTACAAGCCCGTGAGGCTGGGCGGCGGCGCCAGGCCCTGGTCGATGCGCCCGCCGCCCGGCAGCCAGCCGAGCTCGCCGTAAAACAGCACGATCAGGCCCAGCCCCAGCCAGAAGGCCGGCGTGGAAATGCCCGTGACGGCCAGCGTGCGCGCGACGTGATCGACGAAACGGTTGCGATAGACCGCCGACAGCACGCCCAGGGGAATGCCCAGCAGCGTCGCCAGCAGCAAAGCCACCAGCGCCAGTTCCAGGGTGGCGGGGAAGAACGCGGCAATGTCCTGCAGCACCGGCCGGTGCGTGCGGATGGAGGTCCCCAGATCGCCTTGCAGCAACTGCCCCATGTAGTGCAGATACTGCTGCGGCAAGGGCAGATCCAGGCCCAGTTGCGCGCGGATGTGGGCGACGATTTCCGGCGTGGCGCGGTCGCCCGCGACCAGGCGAGCCGGGTCGCCGGGCACCATATGGGAAATGGCGAAGGTGATCAGGGACACCCCGACCACCACCCAGACCAGGCTGGCCAGCCGGCGGCGCACCACAGACAGCCAGGACACGCTCATGACTTACTTCGTCATGTCGGCAACGTTGAACACGCGCTCCAGCATGGGATTGAAGACGAAGCCCTTGACGTTCGCCCCCAGCCCGGCCTGATAGTTTTTCTGATACAGGTAGGCGTAGGCCGCGTCCTTCACGACCTGCGCCTGGACCTGCTTGTAGAGCGCCACGCGTTTGGCCTGGTCGCTGAGCGTGGCGGCCTCGCGCAGCCACTGGTCCACCTGGGGATTGGAATAGAAGGAACGGTTGCCCGCCAGGCCCTTCTTGCCCGAATCGAACCAATAGCTGGTGAACATGTAGGGATCGGCGAAGTCCGGGCTCCAGTTGCCGATGGAAATGTCGAAATTGCCTTGGCCCAGGTTTTCACGCAAGGTGGCGTTGGCCAGCTTTTCGAGCTTGACCGGCACGCCGATCGCCGTCAGATTGGCCTGCACCGTCAGGGCGATGGGCTCCCAGGCGGGGTCCTGGGTGGAATAGCGCAGCAGCAGCGGCGACTTCACCCCGCCGGCCTTTTCCACCAGCGCCTTGGCCGCCGCCACGTCCTGCCTGGGCTGCGGCAGATCGGCGTCATAGCCCCACATGCCCTCGGGGATCGGGCCGCGCATCTGCTTGGCCTGACCCATCATGATGCCATCCACGATGCCCTGGTAGTCCAGCGCGGCCACCACGGCACGGCGCAGGTCCGCGTTTTCCAGCGGTCCCTTGGCATTGTTCAGGTACAGGTAGGTCACCCGCAGCGACGGGAATTCGGCCACGACCACGTCCTTGGTTTTCTTCAGGGCCTGGAGCTGATCCACCGGCAGTTCCTCGGCCACGTCCAGATCGCCCTTTTGCAGTTGCAGGCGGCGCGCGGACGATTCCGGCACGATCTTCACCACGAACTTGTCCAGCGCCGGCTTTTTGGAGCCCGCGTAATGCGGATTGCGCTCCAGCAACAGCGACTGGCCCTTCTGCCAGGACACCAACTGGTAGGGTCCGGAGCCCGCCGTATTGCCCGACAGCCAGGCATCGGCGTCATCACGCTGCATGGCCTTGGGGTTGACGATGGAAGCGCCATTATTGGCCAGCGTGTAGAGGAACGGCGCGAAAGGCTTTTGCAGCGTGAACTGCACAGTCTGCACGTCCAGAGCGTCGATCTTCATGTCGGCGGGGAAGGCCTCGGACGGCCCCTGCTTCTTGGCCAGCAGACGTTCGAAGGACTGCTTCACCGCCTGAGCGTTCACGGGACTGCCGTCGGAAAACTGCTGGCCTGCGTTCAGCTTGAACGTCCAGACCAGATTGTCCGGCGAGGCGGACCAACTGGCCGCCAGATCGCCCTCGACCTCGGTCGAGCCCTTGCCATCGACCTGCTTGTAGCGCATCAGGCGCTGATAGGCCGGATAGGTGACCGTCCAGTCGTTGTTGTCGATCGTGATGGCCGGGTCCAGCGTCTGCGGGTCGGCCGGCTTGCCGATCACCAGCGTATCGGCCGGCGTCGCCGCCAGCGCCCCGCCCGCCAGGGCCCAGGCCCCCGCGCCCAGCACGGCCGCCATCAGGGTGCGGCGCATGCCCGTTCGAATTCTGGATTGCATAGGTGTCTCCTCCGATGAAATCGTCTCGAAATCGTTTCAGTCCACGTCAACCCGGACCATATCGCTTTCCGGCAGTAAGGCATATTCCTGCGCATCGGGCAATTCGTAATGCCACCACTCCGTCGGAATCGAGCAGAATCCAGCCTGCAGCATGATCCCCAGCAGCAGATGCCGGTTGCGCTGCGCGTCGGGCGGCAGATCGTCGCGATCGTGATGCGACTGGTCACGCATGTCGTCGAAACCCGTGCCCATGTCCAGCGGCACGCCGCCGGCGTCCAGCAGCCCCACGTCCACCGCCACGCCCCGGGTGTGATTCGACCCCTGGGACGCGTCCGCCACGTAGCGCGGATCAGGCAACAGCCGCCAGAACACCGCCTGGGCCGCCGCCGGGCGGTAGGCGTCGTAGACGATCAGGCCCAGGCCCGCCCGCCGCGCCGCACGCGCCGCCCGCTGCAGACAGTCCGCCGCGATCGGTCTCAGGGCGCACCGGGCGCCGGAGGCATACACCGGCCGGCCAGTCAGGTTGTCGGGTGTGGCGTAGGCCAGCGAAATACGCAGGCCATCAGTTTCGGGAATTGCGATCAGGTCCGGCATGTGTGTCCTGTCCATCCGGATCGACGCAGGCTGCGCTGCATCGGCCCAGGCTCATGGGATGTGGGACAAATATTCTACTGACATTCCAGGCGACCGCCCGCAGGCGCTCACCGGCGAACCATGGTGCACCGCGGCACCGCATTGATGCAGGCCTGCCCCATCGGCGGGCCCTCCGGCCCGTCCGGACCGAAGGCGCCTCCCGCCTGAACACGATCCGGAAAGTTGGCACGTGAATTGCTTCACTCTGAATGAAGTCCTTTCATTGACAGGGAGAGCACCATGTACGACGACACCATCGACGGTTTCGTGAAAGCCGCCAACGCCAAACTCGACCTGCTGCGCCGCGCGCCGCACGGATTCTTCGTGGGCTGCATGCTGGCCGGCGCCTATATCGGCCTGGGCATCCTGCTGATTCTCAGCCTGGGCAGCCACGTGCCGCCGGACCTGCGCCCGCTCGTCATGGGCGCCACGTTCGGCATCGCACTGATCCTCGTTGTCATCGCCGGCGCCGAACTGTTCACGGGCCACACCATGGTCATGGCCCTGCGACGCTACCGGGGCCAGGGGAGTTGGGCCGAGGCTTTCTCGGTCCTGGGCGTGAGCTGGGTCGGCAATCTGTGCGGCGCCGCCGTGCTGGCGGGCCTGTTCGTCATGGGCGGAGGCGGCGGGCTGCTGGACGATCCCCAAGGCCTGCTGATGACGGCCGCTGCGCACAAGATGAACGGCACCGCCGCGAGCCTGTTCGCCCGCGCCGTGCTGTGCAACTGGCTGGTCTGCCTGGCGGTCTGGATGTCGGCCCGCGTGTCCTCCGACAGCGCGCGCTGCATCGTCATCTCCTGGTGCCTGATGGCCTTCATCGCCAGCGGCTACGAGCACAGCGTGGCGAACATGACCTTGTTGCTGCTGGCCCTGGCCGGCAACCACCCCGAGACCGTGAGCCTGGGCGGCATGGTCTGGAACCTGGTCTGGGTGACGCTGGGGAATCTCGCAGGCGGGGCCGTCTTCGTCGCGGGGGCCTACCGGGCGGCCTCGCCCGCCCGGCCCGTCCCGGCACCCGCCACCGTCCGGGAATCCGACGCACGACCCGCCCTGGACACGCCCACCGCGCGGCCCTGAGTCTCATCCAACTACCGGATTTTCCTGGAGCGAACCATGAATCCCCACGATCTTCCCGCCTCTGCCGCCGGTCCGGTCGCCACGCCACGCCTGATTGTCATCGGCCACGGCATGGTCGGCCATCGCCTGCTGGAAGCCCTGGTACGCGAAGCGCACGGCTACGACATCACCGTGCTCTGCGGAGAACCCCGCCTGGCCTACGACCGGGTGCGGCTCAGCCAATGCTTCGACGGCGCAGATGCCCAAGACCTGGCGCTGGCCGACGAGGCTTTCTTCCGCGAGCACGACATCACCGTACTGCGCGGCACGCGGGCCGCCTGGATCGACCGCAAGCGGCGCCGTGTCCACGTGTCGGACGAGCAGTTCCACACCTACGACAAACTGGTCATTGCCACGGGCTCCACCCCCTTCATCCCGCCCATCAAGGGCGCGGACCGGACCGGCTGCCTGCCCTACCGCACCCTGGAGGACGTGGAGGCTATCCGCGCCTGCGCCGCCGGCAGCCAGTGCGGCGTGGTCATCGGCGGCGGCCTGCTGGGACTGGAGGCGGCCCGCGCCCTGCGCGGGCTGAAACTGGACACCCACGTCGTCGAGTTCTCGCCCCACCTGATGTCGGCGCAACTGGACGAGCCCGGCGGGCGGCTGCTGCGCACGAAGATCAAGGCCCTGGGCATCCACGTCCACACCTCGAAGATGACCTCGTCCATCGGCAACGGTCTGCGCTCGCGCCACCGCCTGCGTTTCTCGGATGGCGACTTCCTGGAAACCGACATGGTGGTCTTTTCCGCCGGCATCCGCCCCTGCGACCGCCTGGCGCACAACTGCGGCCTGGTGATCGGCGCGCGCGGCGGCGTCGTGATCGATGAACACTGCCGCAGTTCCGACCTCGACGTCTACGCCATCGGCGAAGTCGCCAGTTGGCAAGGCAACACCTTCGGTCTGGTGGCGCCCGGCTACGAGATGGCGCGGGTCTGCGCCGCGCACCTGCTGGGCCGGGACACGCCCGTCTTCCAGGGCAGCCTGCCCGGCACCAAACTCAAGCTGCTGGGCGTGGACGTCGGCTCCATCGGCGACGCCCACGGCCGCGCGCCCGACAGCGTGAGTTGCGTGTTTGAGGACACGCTGGCCGGCACGTACCGCAAGCTGGTCATGGACACGAAGGGCAAGCGCCTGCGCGGCGCCGTGCTGGTGGGCGACACCAGCGCCTTCGGCCTGCTGGACCAGTATTTCAGCAACGGCCTGGATCTGCCTGCGCAGCCCGCCGCGCTGATCGCGCCGCAGGCCGGCGCCGCCCCGGTCCTGGGCGTGGACGCTCTGCCCGACACGGCGCAGATCTGTTCCTGCAACCAGGTCAGCAAGGGCGCCCTGTGCTGCGCCATCGTCGACGGCTGCGCGACTCTGGGCGACCTGAAGGCCCGCACCCGCGCAGGCACCACCTGCGGCGGCTGCGTGCCCCTGGTCAAGCAGGTGCTGGAAAGCGAGCTGCGGCGCCGGGGCATCGCCGTGGACCACAGCCTGTGCGAACACTTCCCCTACAGCCGCCAGGAACTCTACCACCTGGTCCGCGTCAACGACATCCGCGACTTCAAGACCCTGATCACCCGCCACGGCAAAGGCAAGGGCTGCGACATCTGCAAGCCCACGGCGGCGTCGATCTTCGCCTCGTGCTGGAATGAATACGTGCTGGCGCCCAGGCACGCGCCTCTGCAGGACAGCAACGACGCCTACCTGGGCAACCTGCAGAAGGACGGCACCTATTCCGTGGTGCCGCGCATCCCGGGCGGGGAAATCACGCCCGACAAGCTGATCGTCATCGGCGAGGTCGCCCGCAAGTACGATCTGTACACCAAGATCACCGGCGGCCAGCGCATCGACCTGTTCGGCGCGCGCCTGGAACAGTTGCCGACGATCTGGCGTGAACTGGTCGACGCCGGCTTCGAGTCCGGCCACGCCTACGGCAAGGCCCTGCGCACGGCCAAGTCCTGCGTGGGCAGCACCTGGTGCCGCTACGGCGTGCAGGATTCGGTGGGCATGGCCATCCGCCTGGAACAGCGCTACCGGGGCCTGCGCGCGCCGCACAAGATCAAGATGGCCGCCTCGGGCTGCACGCGCGAATGCGCCGAGGCACAGAGCAAGGACGTGGGCATCATCGCCACCGAAAAGGGCTGGAATCTGTACGTCTGCGGCAATGGCGGCATGCGCCCGCGCCACGCGGAACTGCTGGCTTCGGATCTGGACAACGATGCCCTGATCCGCATGATCGACCGTTTCCTGATGCTCTACATCCGCACGGCGGACAAACTGCAGCGCACCGCCGCCTGGCGCGAAAGCCTGGAAGGCGGCCTGGACTACCTGAAGGACGTGGTCGTGCGCGACAGCCTGGGTCTGGGCGCGGAACTGGAGGCGCAGATGCAGGCCCTGGTGGACGCCTACGAATGCGAATGGGCCGCCACCCTGAAGGACGAGCAGGCCCTGCGCCGCTTCCGGTCCCTGGTCAACAGCGATGCACCCGATGAACACATCGTCCACGTACGCGAACGCGGCCAGCCGCGCCCGGCCACCGTGCGGGAACGCGAGGCCCTGGCCGCCCCGGCCGAATGAAGGAGAACGCCATGAAGCCATCGACCCATCGCCGCGCCAAGGGCGTCGCCCAGTCCCTCGACCCGGACGATACGCCGCAACCCGAGGGGCGCATCCGCGCCGACACCGCCGCGGACGCGCCCTGGCAGCCCATCTGCCGCCTGGACGAGTTGATCCCAGACGCCGGCATCGCGGCCCGCGCCCACGGCGAACAGGTCGCCGTGTTCCTGACCGAGTCAGGCCTGTTCGCCCTGGACCACATCGATCCTTTCTGCGGCGCGGCCGTGCTGGCGCGCGGCATCGTCGGCGAACTCCAGGGGCACGCAGTCGTCGCCTCGCCCATGTACAAGCAGCATTTCCGCCTGGACACCGGCCAGTGCCTGGAAGACGAGACCGTGCGCGTGCGTCGCTGGCCGCTGCGCGTGGACGCCGATGGCGTCCTGAGCGTCGGCCACCCCGAAACCATCCACATCCTGGAGGCCACCCATGCATCCGCAACCATCGCATGAATCCCCGTCGGCCCCGGCGGACGGCCATGTCTGGCTGGTAGGCGCCGGCCCCGGCGACCCGGACCTGATCACCCTGCGCGGCCTGCGCGCCCTGCAGGCCGCCGATGTCGTGTTCCACGACAGCCTGACCGCCCCGGAACTGCTGAGCCACTGCCGCCCCGGTGCCCTCCGGATCTCCGTGGGCAAGCGGGCGGGCCAGCACAGCGTGCCCCAGGAAGACATCCACGTCCTGCTGGCCGCGCATGCCCGGGCCGGACTCGCCGTGGTGCGCCTGAAGGGCGGCGACCCCTTCATCTTCGGACGCGGCGGCGAGGAAATGGAATCCCTGCGCGCCCAGGGTATCCCGGTGACGGTGGTGCCCGGCGTCACCGCCGCCTCGGGCTGCGCAGCCGCCACCGGCATCCCCCTCACGCACCGCGACCTGGCGGCCGGCGTCTGCCTGATGACCGCTCACCGCCGGGACGGCGCCCGCGACCCGGACTGGACGTCCCTGGCGGCGGACCGCCAGCGCACCCTGGTGTTCTACATGGGGCTGTCCCAGGCCGGCCACGTCGGCACGGAACTGCTGCTGCACGGCCTGCCCGGCACCACGCCGGCCGCGCTCGTGTCCCAGGGCGCCACCTCGCGCCAGAAGGCCGTGCGCTGCACGCTGGCCGGTCTGGCCCGGGCCGCCCGCCGCCGCGAACTGGAATCGCCCTGCCTGATCGTGATCGGCGACGTCGTCGCCCTGGCCGATCCGGCGCTCGTGCCCTGGGTGGAAGACCTGCCTGAACACGAAGCCGGCCATCCGGGAAAGGCGCCGGCGGACCGCGCATCCGGCGCGATCTCCGTGCCCGGCCAGAATGATCGCCCGGCCGCCAGCCCCACGGCCTGCCCCGCATGAAGGCCCTCTACCCCCTGTTCGCCGACCTGGACGGCCACGCGGTCCTGGTCGTGGGCGGCGGCGCCGTGGCCGAGCGCAAGACGCGCGCCCTGCTGAACTGCGGCGCCGAGGTGCGCGTGGGCGCGCCGCGCCTGACCCGCGCGCTGCGGGCATGGGCCGACGAAGGCCGCCTCGCACACCTGGACGGTCCGTTCCAGGACGATTGGCTGGCCTCCGCCTGGCTGGTCATCGCGGCCACCGACGACCGCGCGCTCAACGCCCGAGTGAGGGCAGCCGCGGACACGCGCCGCATCCTGGCCAACGTCGTCGACGACCCGGCGCTGTCGTCCTTCCAGGTGCCGGCCGTCGTCGACCGTGCGCCCCTGACCATCGCCGTGTCATCCGGCGGCACCGCCCCGGTCCTCGCCCGGCGCCTGCGCGAGCGTATGGAAGCCCTGTTCGATCCCGCGCTGGGCGATCTGGCCCGGCTGGCCCACGACCACCGGCCCGCCATCCGTCGAGCCTATCCCGACCACGGCGCGCGCCGCCGCTTCTACGACTGGCTGTACGAGGGCCCCGTCCTGGAGCAATTGCACGCGGACGACGCCACCGCAGCGGAGCGCATGCTGCTTGCCCGCCTGGACGAGGCCGGCGACGAACCGGCGCCGCCGCGCACCCTGCGCTGGATCGCCCCCTGCCCCGCCGACCCGGGCGACATCACCCTGCGCCAACTGCGCGCTCTGAACGAGGCCGACGTGCTGGTGCACGACACGCAGGTGAACGAGGCCGTGCTGTCCCTGGCCCGGCGCGACGCGGACCGCCGGCCGCTGGAGACGGACCGGCACGAGGACACCCGCACGCTAGAAGCCCGGGTGCTGGCGCTGTGCGCGGGATACCGGAACGCGGTGGCGCTGGTGGTTTAGCGCCGCGCAGCCCAGGGGAGACCGCGGCTCTGCTCTCATGATAGAGTTAAGCATAAAAATTCATGCTTAACTGGATTTTCGGATGAGAGACGTTTCAAATCAACAGGTTACGGACCATCTTAAGAGACTGAACCTGTGGTGGCAAACCGGCCGGATGGCAGAGCACCGAATCGGGCGCAGGCCGACTCACCGATTTTCTGCTGCCGCCGCTCACCTTCTCCGAATACCTGGAGGCCGCTTTTCTCATCAAACGGGTATTCCGTGTCGATCAGGACGGCAAGCGTTATCAAATGGAGCGATCGTTTCATCAGCAGGCCGGAACTACTGAAGGGACTGATGAAATTCGTACACAACAACCATCTGCCCATCGCTTGGTCGACGACCCGCACACGGTTCGGCAAACAACAGATCGATGGCAGCGAACTGCGACAATGGCCTGCGGCGGTGCTGGCTTTCCATTACGGCACACGCGCCGTCCAGGGCCGCCTGGCCGACTACGAAGCCCAGGTCAAAGGCATCACGGACTGACCTCGGCCCGCCGCAAACCGTCCGCTCCGCCGCTTCAGGCCTTCAGCACCGTGGCCCGCATCGAGGGCCGTTGATCGAAGCCGGCAAACCAGGCCGCCAGCCCCGGGGCCGCGCCGCGCCAGTCCATGTCCGGAAACCTCAGGTCCAGGTAGCCAAGCGCGCTGGCCAGCGCGATCACCCCGATGTCCAGGCGACCGGCCGGCCAGCCCGCGGCCTGTCGTTCGAACTGGCCCAGGGCACTGCGCACTTTTTCTTCCTGGGTCTCGCGCCAGGCGGGCCATTGCCGTTCGGCGGGCCGCAGGACGGCTTCGTAGCGCATCAGCAGGGCGGCGTCCAGAATTCCGTCGGCCAGCGACTGATCGACCAGGGCGGTCCATTTGCCGCCGCCAGCCGGGATCAGCCGGCCGCCGCTCAGGTCGTTCAGGTATTCGCAAATGACCCGGCTGTCGTACAGCGCATGGCCCTCATCGGTGATCAAGGTCGGCAGCTTGCACAAAGGGTTGTCGCGCATCAGTTCCGGACTGTGCGCGGTGGGCATGGTGACGACCGGGGCCAACTGAATGCGGTCAGCCAGGCCCAGTTCATGGGCGGCGATCAGGCACTTGCGCACATAAGGCGAGGTCGACGAGTAATAGAGCTTCATGAGGCTCTCCAAATTCGCATGCCGGTCACATCGATCACCTCGCCCCAGGCCTGTCCGTCCGCGATGCAGCGACGGCCGGCCCGGAACGACACACCCAAGGACGTCCCTCAGGTTTCGTCTTTCACCACCCCGTCCGGACCATTGGCCTTGACCGAGTCGATGCCCTTGTCGCGGGCGGCGTCGGTCGTGTACATCTCGCTGCTGCCGATGATTTCGCCGTTGGCGGCGGTCAGATTGAAATAGAAGGAACCGTCCTTGGCCGTCAGGCGGCGGTAGCGGGCATCATCGGCGGCGTTCTTGCGCACCGATTCGATGCCCTGCTGGGCGGAGGCCTTGGTGGCGTACCGCTGGCTGCTCAGGATCACCTGGTGATTGCCGGCCCTGAGGTTGAATGTGAACTGTTCGCCACTGCGCTTGAGGATGTAATCGCCGCTCATGGATTCGTCTCCGGTTCTTGATTTCCTGGTTTCCGGGCGGGCGCGGACCGCGTCCGTCCTGGCCTGGACACTATATCGCACGCAGGCCCAGCGACGAATCCTTGACGAGAATCTTATCGAATTTTGACACTTCAAACAGATGGACCCGGGCGTACGCCGGCGTCCGTCTATCTCAGCAGCCGGCGGGCACCGGCCGGCCGGACATCAGGCACGGCCGCCCATCGCCTTTTCGATCTTCTTGTCGGTGTTGTACTGGCTGAGCGCGTAGACCGCCCAGATCGCCGCCGGAATCCAGCCGATCAGCGTGATCTGCAGGATCAGGCAGATGATCCCCGAAATGGGACGGCCGATGGTGAAAAAGGCCAGCCAGGGCAGCAGCAGGGCAATGAGGAGACGCATGTGCGGGATCTGATGATTGGGAATGGAGCGGACATTCTACCGGGAGATGGTATTTCTCCACAGTGATAAACCGGATCAAAACCAGCCAAACGCGCTTTCACCACAATGCCGCTACCCGCGCTATATCGATACTCTTTCCGAAAGATAACATATTTGTTAATATTTACAGCTCGGTGAACCGCATACCAAGGCCCTGGGCAACGGTCTGTTTGAGTTGCGGCTAAAGGGTGCCGAAGGTATTGCGCGCGTGTTCTATTGCTCCCAAGCGGGCCGCCGCATCGTGATGCTGCACAGTTTCATCAAAAAGACGGAAAAGACACCGATTGCGGCACGCCGCATCGCCGCCGCTCGACTGAAGGATATCCAACATGCGCACCCATGAAGAGCTGAAATCCCTCGCGCTATCCGATCCCGAGGTGAGGGCCGAGTACGAACGCATCGAGCGTGAGGAAATGCCCATGCTGGACGCCATTCTGAAAGCACGGGCCGAAGCCGGCCTGACACAGGCCCAAGTCGCGGTTCGCATGGGGACTCAGGCACCGGCTGTGGCACGACTGGAAAATGCCTTGATGACGGGGAAGCATTCACCATCCATCGCAACGTTGCAAAAATATGCGGCTGCCCTAGGCAAAAAGCTGGAAGTCCGTTTCGTTTGACACGATCATGTGTGAGCCAGCCCCTCACTTCCTCAAATAGCTTTTCCTGCCACTATCCGAATAACAGTAGCGCCCGCCCCTGGGACCCGTGCGACGGATGGTTGCAGGCTATACAGGCCAACAACAGGCCGAGAGAGACCACCCGTCTCATGCAGGAAGCCACCCCTGCCGCCATGACGACCTCAGTCCTCCACCTCGTCCAGATGGAACTTGTGCATGATGCGATGCGCGATCGGCGCCAGCACGACGCCCAGCGTCGCCATCACGACCAGACCGACGAAGAAGCCGTAGACGGCGGAAAAGATCTTGCCGCCGGATGTTTCGGGCATCGCATAGGTGCCGATGCCGCCGATGACGAAGGCCGCGTTCATCAAGGCATCATGCCAATCATGACCGCCGAAGAGCTTGTGGCCAAACGCCCCCACCAGCAATGTGACGCTCACCAGCAGCAGGGCATAGCCGGCGTGCAGGATCAGACGGCGGCGGAAATGCGCGGGATGCAGCAAAGGTTCATTGCGGGATTCGTACACGGGAGGCGCCTCTTTATAGGTCAGGGACACACCGCCATCCTACCCTACCGCGCCCCCTCCCCCGTCAGCACGATCCTGACCGTCTTGAACGCAATCAGAATATCCAGCCACAACGAGAAATGCTTGATGTAGTAGAAATCGTGCTGGATTTTGACCCGCGTCTCATCCGCGTCTCCGACGTAGCCCTGCATCACCTGGGCCCAGCCGGTGATGCCGGGGCGCACGACGTGGCGGTAGATGTAGAAGGGGATCTCGGCGTCGAAACGGTCCACGAATTCGCGCTGTTCGGGCCGGGGGCCGATCAGGCTCATGTCGCCCTTCAGCACGTTCCACAACTGGGGCAGTTCATCCAGGCGGGCATTGCGGATGAAGCGGCCCACGCGCGTGATGCGCTCATCGTCCTCGCAGGCCAGGCGCGCGCCCTCCGATTCGGCGTCGGCGCGCATGCTGCGAAACTTGTAGATGCGGAAATCGCGGCCGCCCAGGCCGACGCGGCTCTGGACGAACACCGCCGGGCCAGGGCTGTCCAGGCGGATCGCAAGGGCCGTCAGCAGCATCAGGGGCGCCACCACCGGAATCAGGACCAGCACACCGACGATATCGATCAGCCGCTTGCACACTGAATACAGCGGGGATGGCAGCAACGCGCCCACGTCGTTCTCGGACAGATGCTCGATCTCGACCCGGCCGGTGAGATTTTCCTGCATCTGGCGGACGTGAAAAACGGGGATATGCGACAGGATGCACTGGGCCAGGAACCGCTCCCAGTCGGGGTCCAGCCCGTCGGCCTCCAGATCGGCGACCACTGCGTCGTAGCGGACCCCGCCCAGATCGGGTTCAGTGAGCCGCCGGACCTCCAGATTGCGCCGGGAACGAATGACCCATGTCCCGCCCACAGGCACCACCGCCAGCTTCAGCTTCCGGTACTTCCAGCCGATGAAATAGGCACCGTAGCACCAGGCCAGGGCCACCGCGTAAGCCAGCAGCAGGATCGGCCGGGAATACGCGCTGCGACTGAAGAACAGCACGGCGAACGCCACCAGGAACACCGCCGTCACGACCGGGACGATATGGGCGATGATCGCCCCGCCCGAAAACGCACCCAGACGCCGCAGGGTCAGGACGCACATCAGAAACGACAGGCCGACGGCAATCAGGGTATTGAGCCTGGCGGGATCCAGAGGCCGCCAGAACGGGAAACCCCAGACCAGGGCGGCCGGGAGGACCGCCACCAGCAGCAAACCCGCCACCACCTGGAACGGACCGCCCAGCAGCACGTACTCATACCAGCGGGAATGGCGCCGCTCGTAGCAGCCCAAGGCATGGTGTCCGTCGGCGCCCGCACCGGCGACCCGATAGTCCTCCATCACGGGCAGCCAGGCAAACGCCAGCAACATGATCAGATAGCCCCATTCCGACATCTCGGTCGAAAAGGTATGCAGCATCAGGCTGCCCAGATAGGCCAGGGCCGCACCCGCCGAAGCCACGACGAAATACGTGCTCTCCGCATCACGCGCCCGGTCACCCAGGACCCGCCGGATCGGCAGCGCCGCCGCGGCGATGAACCCCAGCATGCCCGCCAGCCCCAGTACGCCAAAATCGGCCAAGACCCCCAGGTACGCATTGTGGACCTGCATGACGACGCCATAGCCCGGGTCCATGGCGGTGGAGCCGAAACCGCAGCCCAAAGGCAGGCAGTCCACCGCGCGGTCGACCCCGTGTTGCAGCAGCCTGATCCGCTCGGGATCGCCGTTGCCCAGGCGGGTCGTGGTGAGCGGATCGACCGAGGTCTCCACCAGCGCTTCGGCCTTCCCCACGAACATTCCGCCGGCCCTGGCCATTTCCGGTGAAGAAAGCACCGTGCCCAGCCCATGGCTCAGGTAGCCGATCCCGGTGCTGAGCAACAGCAACCCAAGCAGGCCCGGCACGCACGCGGCCATTGCCGGCTTCACCCCGGACAAGGCGGACCAGTCCCGGCGCCAGGCCAGGAGCCCGCCGAACATCAGGACCATCAGGCCCATCACCAGCACACCCGTACGCGTACCGTCGATCATGACCAGAAAGACGCACGCCGCAACCGCCAGGCCGTTGGCCAGCCAGTCCCGGGGCCGGATCAGCATGTCCGCCAGGAACAGCGGCATGAAAAATGCCCCGACCTTCCAGATCACCCCCGGCCAGGCCAGAAAACTGCCTTCGCGGCCCGCCGAACCCAGGTCGATGTAATAGCCGTACGGCGCCGCCTTGGAGGCGAAGAACACCCCCACCACAATCGCCACGGCCCAACGCAGCATCGCGACCCGTTCGCGCCACCCCAGGCTGCCGGCCAGGCGCCAGGCGACGCAGAAGCACAGGCTGATGATCCCGACTTTGATGGCATGGTGCAGGGAAAGGGCGCTGTCATTGACTGCGGCCGACAAGACCATGCCCAGGACCAGCACCGCGCACGAGCCCCAGACCCAGAGAGGCGGCATCGGCCGGCCCGCGCCCGGCGCGGGAACCGGCCACGTCAGGCCCATCACCGCCAGCGCCCAGGCACCCCACAGGCCCCAATACCCCAGGGGCGTGGCAATATTCCGCAAACTGCCCAAGGCAGCCAGCAACAGGCCCAGCGCAAGCAGCAACGATAAGAAAAACCCTCGATGAACCATTTACAGCATCAAGCCCCTGAGCGATCCACCCACATCCTAGTGAATCGCCGGCCGGATAATGTAATAGGTTCCTTTATTTCTAATCAGATTATTCCGACCGGACTGCTGCTCAGTCACCGCAGCAGCCAGGCCGCTAACTTCTGGTTGATCTTTCGCACATCAAAACACGTCTCTGCCATGCGACGGCTGGCCTGCCCCATGGATGCGACCCGCCCAGGATCATCCAGAAACCGCAACATGGCGTCGGCCAGGGCGTCCGCGTCACGCGCCGGCACCCGATACCCATTGACCCCGTCGCGCACCGTCTCCCGGCAGCCCGGCACGTCGGTGGTGATCACCGGCCGCCCCATCGCCATGGCCTCCTGGGTGCTCAGCGGCACGCCCTCGCGGTACGAAGGCAGGACGAACACGCTGACGCGCATCAGCCAGGGCCGCACCGGCACGTAACCAGGCCATTCCAGCACCCCCTCATCCACCCAGGACTGGACTTGCGCCCGGTCCAAGGCCCCGGGGTTGGAATCCAGGCCACCCAGCAGCACGAAGCGCGCCTGGGGATACCGTTTCCTGACTTGCCGGGCAGCGGCGACATATTCCACGATGCCCTTCTCTCGCAACACACGCCCCACCAGCAGAAAACACATCGGTTCGATCACCGGCGGCGCGACGGCCCAGACTTGCAGATCGACACCGATGCCGCCCAACAGCACGGTTTTTTCACGCGCCACCAGGCCCTGCTCGACGAATTCGTGCTGGTCGTCCGGATTCAGAAAGACCACCCGATGGGCGCGCTCCAGCGCGAGGCGGTACAAGGCCTTGACCCCACCGAGCAAGATGCGGCGGCGCCAGCCGGGCCGCTCGTCCGGGGACGTGAACAGATAGCCCGCCCCCTCGACCATGGCGACGCGCTTGGGGATGCCGGCCAGCCATGCCGCCAGGGTCCCGTAGACCATCGGTTTGGTGGAAAACGCGAACACGACGTCTGGCGCCAGGTGCCGCAGGATGCGGACCAGCCCCACGACGTCCACCAGGTCACGCAGCGGATTCATGCCGGTGCGCTGCAGGCTGTAATCCACGGGCTCCGCGCCCAGCGCGGCCAGTTCCGTTCGCGTCGCCGCGTCGTAGTCCGGCGCCAGGCAGCGCACCCGCACGCCGGATGCCGCGAGGTCGCGGATCAGAGGCCCCCGGAATTTCAGCAGGTCCACCGCGTGGTGGGACACGATCACGAGGCTCGTCATGTCCGGGCGCGCCTGCGATCGGCCGCAGCCTTGACCGCGCAATACACCAGACACTGCACGCTGCGGATCCCCGCCTTCAGCTTGTCCAGCCAGCGCGGCTCCCTGCCGATCTGCGCCGCATAGAACAGAAGAAACCCGCCGGGATTGCGCCGCAGATGCGCCTGGAAGTTCCGGGTATAGCCATCGTCCAGGTATTCACACACATAGATCGCCCGGTCCAGATAAAACCAGACCGGTCCCCGGTCGCCGATCTGGTTCCAGATATAGAGTTCGGGCACGAACCGTTCCCCCGGGATGACCGGAAAGGGCAGATCCGCCATGACGTCCCGGCGGAATGCATAGGCCAGGTCGCCCCGGACCATCCGCCCCACCTGGCTGGGCGTGCCCACAAAAGGCGACGGAACGCCTTCGCAGGGCAGCCCCATCAATCGCCCCTGCGGGCCCGCCCGGCGAAAACACACGCCCGGCACAAGTCGCGGCGCTTGCGAGGCCTGCGCCACCGCGTCCATCAGGCATTCGACCGCATCCGGCGTCAGGCAATCGTCGCTGTCGACGATGAAGACCCAGTCCCCCCGCGCCGCCCGTACCCCGGTGTTCAGGGCCACATGCTTGCCGCCATTGGCCTGGCTCAGGCTGCGCACGGCGAATGCCGAAGTCCGCGCCTGGCACGACTGCAGCCACGCCGCCGTGTCATCCGTGCTGCCGTCATCGATCACCAGCCATTCAAAATCCAGCCGGGTCTGTGCACACAGGCTTTCATACAGGCGTGGCAATGTGGGCCGGCGGTTGTACGTCGGCGTCAGGATGGTCAGCACGTGGTTTCCCCCTGATAGAGTTTCAGCCAGACAGCCACGACGCGCTCGATGTCCAGGTCATGCTCGGCCCGCCGGCGCGCCGCCGCCGTCATCGCAGCCCTGCGCCCGGGGTCCATCGCAAAGGCCTCGACCAGGCCCCGCGCCAGCGCCGCATCATCCCCAACGGGGACCAGAATGCCCGCGCCCTCCAGGACCTCGGCCACCCCGCCCGCATCCGTGGCCACGACCGGCGTCCCGCAGGCCATCGCCTCGGCCACCACCAGCCCGAACCCCTCGAAACGCGAGGGCAGCACGAATACGTCGGCAGCGCGCATCAGGTCGGGCACGTCCTGTCGCACCCCCAGAAACGCCACCCGATCATTCAGCCCCAGGGCCGCACGCTGGCGCAACAAGGCGTCTCGCAAAGGCCCGTCGCCGACGACCCACAAACGAACGTCCGGGTACTGCGGCGCCAGCCGCGCAAAGGCGCGCAACAGACCCGCATGATTCTTTTCCTCGGCCAGACGGCCCACCGACAACAGCAGCCGGGCACCCAGCGGCGGGCCGACCCGACGGCGAGCCTGTTCGCGCAAGTCCGGCGCAGCGGAAAACACCCGCACGTCGATGCCATTGAGCACCGGCAGCATCCGCCCCCGGGGCACCGCCCCCGCGCGTTCAAAAGCCTGCACGGCATCCCTGCTGACATGGGTCGACAGGTCCGCCAGCCGATCCGTCACACGATAGGCCAGCATCACGGCCCTGCCGCCCTCGGCCGGGCTGTGCGCCGTGCAGATCAGGCGGCGCATGGTCACGGTCAGCCGCACGACCCGGGCGACCAGATTCGCATGCACCATGTGGCTGTGCACCACGTCCGGCCGCCAGGCGCGGATCAGGCGGCGCAAACGCCAGCAGCCCCGCAGGACACCGAGCGGCGTCTTGCTGAACCCCAGCGGATACAGCTCGACCGCAGCGCCGGGGCGCACGGCGGCATCCCCGGTCAGATAGGCGATGGCAACCGCATGACCCCGGGCCGCCAGCCGGTCGGCCAGGTCCACCACCTGGCGTTCCGCGCCGCCCAGTTGCAGTCCGGTCACGACCAGCAGGACCCTCATCGAGCGCCTCCATCGATCGCGACGCGCCGCCGCACCAGGGCCACCGCCATACCGACCATCACCACCAGCAGCACCGCCTCGACGCCCACCAGGCCCGCCGCCATGCCCAGCCCCCCGTAGGGCAACGACAGTCCCGTGCCGCAGGCAACGCCCAGGATGGAGCATGCCGAAATCACGTAGCTGACCGGTTTGGACCGGCCGGCGGGGATCAGCAGCACCATTGCGATGCTTTGATTCAGGATGCGCAGCGGCGCCAGCACGATCAGCACGAAATAAATCGCCAAGGCCCCGTCAAAGCCGGCACCCAGCATCGCATCCAGCACCCAGGGGCCGACCAGGATCGCCAGCGCCGTGCCCGCCAGGGCCAGGGCCGCAATCGCCGCCAGCACCGCCAGAGGTGCCCGGAACGACACCGTTTCGTCCCTCGCCTCCAGGCGCCGGGAAAAGACCGGGAACACCGCCGACAGGAACGGCATGGCCAGGCTGGTCATGCCCTTGATCAATTTCTCGGGCGGCGCGAATTCACCCACCGCCTGCTTGCCCGCACTGAGGCCCAGGAAAACTGGAATCGCCGACAGCGCCAGATTGCTGGCGCTGCGATAGACGAAAAAATGGAACCCCTCGCGGATCTGGCGGCAGGCGCCCTGAAAATCCCAACGCACCGGGCCGACCTCGAGCCGGCACCAGCCCAGCGTCAGCGCGGTATTGAGCAAAGGGGGAATCGCCAGAATCGGCAGGGCCAGGAGAAAGTCGCCCGGCGCACGGATCAGGACCGCCAGCACGCCCAGGCCACACAGGCGCAGGACCACATCCAGCAGCGCGGGCCCCGCCATCCGTTCCCGCCCCTGGAAATACCACATGGGGCTGAAGCCAAACGCCAGGAAATAGGCCAGCACGAACCCCAGCAGCGCCGCGCTGCTCAGATAGACATCCAGCAGCCCCAGCGCCCAGGCCGCCAGCATCAGGCCGGCCAGGGGCACCGCCAGCAGGATCTTGGCCAGCAAGACCTGGCCGAACAGACGGTTCAGTTCACCCAGCCGCCCGCGTGCCAGGGCGGCCTGCTGCGCCGCATTGATGTTGAAGCCGTACTCCACCAGGAGCGAGGCCGTCAGGGCCAGCGCCTGACAGAACAGGACCTGGCCATACAGCGCAGGGCCCAGCGCGCGGGCCAGAATGGGGATCTCGAAAATCGGGATGAGAAACGAGACAAGCTGCACGACATACAGCGCGCCCGCATTGCGGGCGATCCGCGCCCGGGTGGAACTGCGCTCCATTCGTTCCAAAAAACCTCTCCGGCTATCTGATGCAAGTCCGTCAGCTTAGCAGCGAAGAGTTATACGAATGGTTAGGGAGTATGAAATGAAGTACGGATGGCGCTCACCCGTCGTCGGATGACAGGGCCGGCTACCGCCCGACATCAAGCGCCAAGCAGTTTTTTGTTCAAAGTCAGGACGTCGATCCCACCCACCCGGATGTCCGCATCATGCGTCAGGAATTTCCACTGCCGCAAACGGCAATTCTCGATCAATATCCCATCATTGAAATCGATGGATCCCTGCTTGAATTCTGCAAAAACATCGCTCAGGGAGATCTCGTTTGCCATCGTATCCTGCAATCTTCCAGTGAACGACAGGATATGCTCTGCCTCAGCCACGGCATTTTCCGCCACAGTCACTCCCGCTGGAGAAGACCTGAAATCCTTGAATTTTGCATAGCCCTCTTTCCAACATGCGTCGTATTCGATTCGCACATACCGATTCAGATACTCACTCAAAATCAACGCATCAATCACCGGCACAGCGCCAGCCGCCAACAGATTGGCAAAAACCCTGGAGTAACCCCGGTTGGCCCATGAAGGCGCAGGCCGCGCCACTGGCGGCTGCAGATAAAGCCAGACATTGGCATCCACGAGAATCCGTTCTTCCGCACGGAACACATAGGGTGCCGCATGAATCGAGTTATTCTTCATCATCTTCGACAGCATCCCTCCAGGCCTGGTCATAGGCCTGACGATTTGAAAAATAACGCTTGGCGTTATCTATGGTGCGACGAAGCAAAGCCAGATCATCTTCATCGATATCGATAAAGGCAAGATTTTTTTCAAGAAAATCATATTCATAATCCCCCCCATACAACTGGCCGACACTCGCATTCAAAAAGGCGGATATCATATTTTTATGATTTGCGAACGACAAAGCCACTGACCGCCCCGCCTTGAAAGCGGTGGTGATCTTATCGAAGACTTTCTGCCCATCATCCATCGACGCCCAGACAGGGCCGCCGACAATATCGTATATACGAAGAAGCACCGTATCAGCCATTGCAATTCCGTTATTTAAATTTCGGAGGACAACCGATAAGACCTTTCGTCCGCCGTATTTATTTCTATATTTATCACAGTCCCCGGGAAGGAGTCATCCATCCGACGATGGACCAGCTTGCCGTCATCGCATTGCTCCCAATAGCCACGATCCGAGACAATCTGCAGTCTGCCACGATTGATCTCGATGAACTCTCGCATGATCTTCAGGCCCATACCTCCCGGGATTTTGCCTTGCCGGGTTGTATTCCCGGTTTCCAATGCCCATGCAATAGCATCATGTGACGGCATCTTCAAGCCCAGTTCATTGGCGATTTTTCTCCGAATTCCGATTCCGGCATCAGCGATAGAAAAATCCAGTTTGTGTCGCTTATGAAAATACTGACCGCATACAAAAATCCCCAACTCTGTTTCCGAGTGAACAGCCGCGTTATCGAAAATTTCCAGTATGCTGTCTTTAAAACGACGCGATAACCCGTCCGACATGCGCGGAATCCTCTGCCGTTCCAGATTGGCATCCACATACGCAGAAAAATACCGCGCATCATCCGGTTGAAGGCGACGATAAGGCAAAGTAGAACCATAGGCGTCAGTCCGCTCCTGATATCCATACCCCAGCAGAAAACGGTTCCTGGACAATATCGACTCCACGCCGGGGCGAAGATTCATCAAGCGCACGTCATTGATCCGATCCGCCGCAAGAGCCAATACGACCCCAAGGGGGGCGCTCATGTTTGCATCGAACCATTCACACCCGGAAAAATCCAATTCAATCTGCTCGAACCACAGCGGCTTCAGGTCAGATGAAAGCCTGGCGATCCTGTCGTAGCCCTCAATATTGCACCGAACATCATGAATGAGAAATTTCAAGACGGGCCTCTGATCAGGTACAGCCACCCAGGACACAAGACGACGGCCACCGTCGTAATCGACTCATAGATCATCCGCTGCCAAGCGCTATCATAACCGGCACACCATTCTGCGGCGGCAGCACCAGGGCAAAAGTGTCCACCGTTCTGATCAATCACCCCCAGCCGGAGCCCACGCAAACGCCAGCATGAGAATCAGATAGCCCCATTCCGACATCTCGGTCGTGAAGGTATTGAGCATCAGCGACGTGCCGTAGGCCAGCGCCGAACCTGCAGCAGCCACGACAAACAGGCCCTGGGCAGACCGGTCGCCCCGCCGCAGGACCCGCCAGACCGGCAGCGCCGCAGCCACCAGAAAGCCCAGCATGCCGACCAGCCCCAGCACACCGAAATCCCCCAACGCCGCCAGATAAGCGTTATGGACCACCATCTGCGTCCCGGTGCCGATATCCGCCCCCGTCGCACCGAAACCGCAGCCCAGCGGCCAACAGGCCTCGATCTGCCCCAGGCTGGCCCGCAGCAGCTTGATGCGCGCGGGGTCGCCGGCGCCGATCCGGGTTTCGAAGGTCCGATCCAGGGCGCCTTCCAGGACGCGGGCCGGCCGGGCCGTCGCGGCTTGGGCCGCAACCGCTGGCGGGGGGGCCGCAGCCCCGACGCCATCCGACACGCTGCCCGCCGTTGTGTTTCCAGCCCACCACTGCCCCGCCACGCCCAGGTTCGCCCCCGTATTGAGCACCTGCAGACACAGCAACAGGACAAGCGCCGCCCCAAACCACCGAAACTGGCGGCGCATCAACGCCCAGCCTCCGCGCCACACAAGAAAGGCGAGAAAGCCGACCGCGGTCGCCCCCAGCAGCAACAGGCCCGTCCGGCTGCCATCGATCAGCACCAGGAACACACACGCGGCGACCATCAGGCCGTTCCTGGCCCAGGCGCCGGGCGTCTCGACCGCATCCGCCAGGAACACCGGCAGCAAAAAGGCCCCGGCTTTCCACAACACGCCGTACACCGCCAGGAAGCTGCCTTCCCGGGGGCCGGCAAGCAGGGCCTGTCCGGTGGGATTCCAGACCTTGGACACGGCAAGGCTGACGAGCACCACCACGACCGTCCAGCCCATCGCCCCGACCAGCCGCCGCCCATCGAGCCGCTCGGCCAGACGCCACATCACCATGAACATGAGCGCAACCACGCCGATCTTGACCGCCTGATAGGCGGAGACGCCATCGCGATTGAAAGCGGCCGAGAGCAGCATCCCGACGATCAGGATGGCGTAAGAGGCCATCACCCAGCCGGGCGGCCGGGTTTGGGTGCGGGTCCCCTGGATGTGGCGCGTGACGATCAGCGTCACCACGGCCCACAGCCCCCATGCGCCCCAGTACCCCAGGGGAGACACGAGATCCCGCAGGCTGCCCGACACCATCAGGACCAGGGACGCCGTCAACAATGCGACAGGAAGCCTGTCGCTCATCACCACTCGTCCCAAAAAAACCCTCCCCTGGCTGTCTGGATGCCCAAGGCATCAGGTTAGCAGTGAAAGACTATACGAATGGTTAGGGATTATTAGATGAAGTACGGGGGGATTTCATCAGACAGTTTCTTTGCCTGGCAGCTTTCCAGAGCGCCTTTCGAGCTTCCTTTCATCGGATTTCACCCGCCGCTCCAGCTTCTTGATGTCTTCTTCCGCCGGCAGATGCTCTGGCCGGATGCCCCGTTGCCCGAGCATGCCGCGTACGCTGAGATTGTTTTGCACGTGCTCGTCGGTGATCCTGACCTCTCCGCGCAGATCCGCCTGCTGCACATTGTGGTTAGTCATCTCGGTAGCCAGATTCTTGGCCGCGATGGTGAGCGTTGGCAGGAAATCTGCCAGTGGACGGGCCGGAGCAACGCCCAGGCGGTCTTTCATCTTCTGGGTACTATTGCCGCCAAACAACGCGGTATCACCCCTGGAGCGGATACGGCCAAAGCCAGCATCATCCACACCACGCTCGTAGATGTTCTGGGACAGGGATTTTTCTGATTCACGCAGGCGGTCACGGGCATCCAAGCGAGCCTGCAAACGCATGCGTTCCTCGATCAGCTCCTGCTTGCGAGTCTGCGTGGCGAAGTAGCTCTGGGCAAACGCGATCGCCTCTTTACGAGGGTCGCCGTTCATCGCGATCAGATAGCAGGCATAGCGGGTAAGCATGAAATCATCAATCGGTCGCTCGGCTCCGCTACCCACCGAGACCATTTTCGTGACGCCACGAAAATGGTCTCCCACACCGTAACCCGTTGATTCACAAGCCTCCATGGCGCGCCGGATAGCGGTCAGGAAGTTCTCCCAACGCGCGTAGCCCAGGGGTTCCTGCAAATCGCGAGCATACCAGAACTCGATGTTCTCGCTGGGAATCACCTGTGCCATTGCGTCAAGGTGATTTTGTATCCGCTGGATCAGTTCGTTGACCATGGGAGAAACCTAGAGGAAAGGCACATCATTGTTAGCCTAGCATAGACAGCATTAGACGCAAGCTAGACAAATACATCACCCCCTAGGCTCATACTCCGGCACCCACTGTTTCAACCCCGCCCGCACATCCACATCCTCTTGCGGCCCCCGGGCCAGCCAAGCCAGCACGCCCTCGTAAAACGCCTCCGGCACCGCGCGCGACCGCGCGATACGCAGTTTCTCGTGAGGGGTCGGCAGAGTCTCCTCTGCGTCGGCCAGCAGCTCCTCGTACAGCTTTTCCCCAGGACGCAGGCCGGTGAATTCGATGTGGATCTCGTCTTCGGTG
Source organism: Castellaniella sp. (assembly GCF_049650445.1). Taxonomy (GTDB): domain Bacteria; phylum Pseudomonadota; class Gammaproteobacteria; order Burkholderiales; family Burkholderiaceae_B; genus Castellaniella. The sequence goes on from NZ_JBASAD010000039.1 coordinate 53,880, forward strand.
AAACCCGACAGACGGATCATGTTGCGCGCCAAGTCAACGATCTTGACGGGCGCGCCCATGTCCAGGACGAAGATCTCGCCGCCCTGCCCCATCGCAGCCGCCTGCAGCACGAGCTGCGCGGCTTCGGGGATGGACATGAAATAGCGGTTGATCTCCGGGTGCGTCACGGTCACCGGCCCGCCATGCGCGATCTGGGCCTGGAATTTCGGGATCACACTGCCCGTGCTGCCCAGCACATTGCCGAAAC
>NZ_JBASAD010000040.1:0-24881 GCF_049650445.1 Castellaniella sp.
CCGGTGCCGCCACGACCTGGGCGGGCGCAGCCGCCACGGTCGCCGGGGCGCCGGCAGCAACCTGGGAGAACTTGACGATGCGGACCTTGCCCTCGCCCTCGGTGATTTCCAGTTCGGCAATACCCGAATCGGCCACCAGGTCGATCAGCGTTTTCAGTTTGCGGAGATCCATGACGTATCAATTCCTGTGTGCTTGCCCATGCGAAAGCGGGCCGTTCAATGATTGGATTCGGGCGGCGAAAACAAATGCGCCGTCGGTCCGACCCCGGTGAGGCGGGGGAGAATCCACGACGGCCACATAGGTTGCTGGTGCCAGCGGGCGGCCCTGGAGTCCTGCCCGAAGCCGCCTGATCCCGGTATCGGGATGCCCTTCAAAGCGCCTTTTTACGCTAAAACCGCCGATTTGTCCATGAAAACAGGGTTCATGGCGGCCGATGCCCAGGTCATTGAAACCTAAAGAAACCACTGGATAAAGAGCGCGACGAGCGGGCACGACGGATCGGGAGGAATTACAGGATCTTCGCCAGACGAGTCTGGATGTCATCGTGCTTGAGTTCGCCCATGACCGAGTCGGCGACACGCCCCTGGCGGCTGAACAGCAGGGTGAACGGCAAGCCGCCACCCTTGTTGCCCAGTTCGCGCATCAGCGGAATGCCCTGGGTGCCAGTCAGCAGCAGGGGATAGGACACCTGGACTTTTTTCAGGAAGCGCTCGACATTGGCCTGGGTGTCGATGGCCAGTCCGAGCACGGCCAGTTCGGGATGGCTCTGGTGCAGGGTTTCGAGCAACGGCATTTCACGCACGCAGGGCGCGCACCAACTGGCCCAGAAATTCATCAGGACCGGCCGCCCCACGTAGGCCGACAGGGCCTGATCATGCCCCTGGAGATCGGCGAACGAACGCCCGAAGACCGGGTCGGCCGGCAGAATCGAGGCCCCCGCGCCGCGCGCCACGGCCGCAAGCCCCAGCGCCGACAGAGAAGCCGTGCGCAAGAATTTCCGCCTGTCCATGTGAAAAGTGCCCCCACGCTGCGCAGGCTTCGCCCGCTTGCTGCCCCCGAGGGGGCGCTTTTTGCCTTGGGGCGGCTCGGCGGCAAAAAGACCCCCACGCTGCGCCCTTCGGGCTTACATCCAATGATACCGGGTCGATCATAGCATCGGCCCCCTGACAACTTACAATACAGGCCGGAGGATACGATGCACGTACACATATTGGGAATCTGCGGCACATTCATGGGCGGCCTGGCCCTGATCGCCCGCGCGGCGGGCCATCGGGTCACCGGCTGCGACGCAGGCGTCTACCCGCCCATGAGCACGCAACTGCGCGAACAGGGCATAGCCCTGATCGAAGGCTTCGACGCCAGCCAGACCGGCCTGGGCGCAGACCTGTACGTAGTCGGCAACGTCGTCAGCCGGGGCAACCCGCTGATGGAAGCCATCCTGGACCGCGGCCTGCCCTACACCTCCGGCCCGCAATGGCTGGCCGACCACGTCCTGGGCGGCCAGCACGTGCTGGCCGTGGCGGGCACGCACGGCAAGACCACGACCAGCGCCATGCTGGCCTGGATCTTCGAGCAATCCGGCCAACCCGCCAACTTCCTGATCGGCGGCGTGGCGCCGGACCTGGACGTCTCCGCCCGCTACGACCCCGCCCGGCGCCACTTCGTGATCGAGGCCGACGAATACGACACCGCCTTCTTCGACAAGCGCTCGAAGTTCGTCCACTACCGCCCCCGCACGGCCATTCTGAACAACCTCGAATACGACCACGCCGACATCTTCCCCGACCTGGCCGCCATCGAGACCCAGTTCCATCACCTGGTGCGTACCGTTCCGGCTTCAGGTCACATCATCCGGCCGGCGGCCGGCGAGGCCCTGGACCGTGTACTGGCACGCGGCTGCTGGTCGCCGGTCGAAACCTTCGGCCCTGGGGGCGACTGGCAGGCGGAACCGGAAACGGACGATGGCCAGCGCTGCCGCATCCTGTATCGGGGCCAGGCAGTCGGCGTGCTGGACTGGTCCCTGTCCGGCACCCACAACCAGGCCAACGCCCTGGCGGCCCTGGCGGCTGCTCACCATGCCGGCATCGCGACGCAGGACGGCATCGCCGCCCTGAACCGCTTCCAGGGCGTGCGCCGCCGCCTGGAACTGCGCGGCACGCAGGACGGCGTGGCCGTCTACGACGATTTCGCCCACCACCCCAGCGCCATCGCCACCACCCTGGACGGTCTGCGCCGACGCGTCGGTCCCCAGACCCGCATCCTGGCGGTGATCGAACCGCGTTCCAACACGATGAAGCTGGGCACGATGGCCGCCCGGCTGCCGGAAGCGCTGGCCGATGCCGACCTGGTCTTCTGCCACGGCGCCACCCAGGGCAAGCACGCCCTGGGCTGGGACCCCCGCCAGGTGCTGGCCGCCCTGGGCGATCGCCTGTGGGCGGGCGAAGACCTGGATGCCCTGGCCGACGCCCTCTGCGACGCGGCACAGCCCGGCGATCAGGTGCTGATCATGAGCAACGGCAGCTTTGGCGGCATCCACCAGACCCTGCTCGACCGACTGGCACAACGCCAGCCTCGTTCCCCCCACTGAACCTCGTAGTCTCCTGATTCTTTTATGCACGTTCTCTACGAAGACGCCGGCAAACTCAAGGCCGAAACCATTTTCTCCGAAGCCGACACCTCCTTGCAGGTCGAGTCGGCCAGCGGCAAGCGCAGCAAGATCAAGCGCAGCGCCGTGCTGTTCACCTTCGAGCAGCCGTCCCCCGACGGTCTGCTGCCCGCCGCCGAGACCCTGGCGGCCACGCTGGACGCCGGCTTTCTGTGGGAATGCGCACCACAGCAGGAATTCGAGGCAGCCGCCCTGGCCGAAGACTACTTCGGCCACGCTCCCGACGCGGTGGAAAAAACAGCCGCGATCCTGGCCCTGTCGGCCGCGCCGGCCTATTTTCACCGGCGCGGCAAGGGCGCCTTCCGCCCCGCCCCGCCCGAGATCCTGCAGGCCGCCCTGGCCGCAATCGAGAAAAAACGCCGCCAGGCAGAACTGCAGCAGGAATGGACCGACGCCCTGGTGGCCGGCACGCTGCCCGACGCCCTGCGGCCCGTTGCCGCCACCTTCCTGGACCGCCCCGACAAGAACACGCTCGAATGGAAAGCCTTCGACGCCGCCGTCCAGCAGTCGAACACCAGCCCCGAACGACTGCTGCTGTCGCTGGGCGTCTGGCCCCATCCCCTGGCCATGATGCGCGACCGATTCCTGTCGGCCCATTTCCCCCGGGGCACGGACTGGCCGCCCGTGGACCTCCAGGATTGGGGCGCGGACCTGCCGCAGGTCGACGTCGAAGCCTATTCCCTGGACGACGCCAGCACCACCGAGATCGATGATGCCCTGTCGGTCTCGATACTGGAGCCCGGCACGATCCGCGTCGGCATCCACATCGCCGTGCCGGCCCTGGCCATCACGCGCGGTGGCGCGCTGGACGAGCAGGCGCGCGCGCGCATGTCCACCGTCTACATGCCGGGCGACAAGATCCCCATGCTGTCGCCCGAACTGATCGCCGCCTTCTCCCTGGACGAAGGCCAGTGGCGCCCGGCCCTGTCGCTGTACGTCACCGGCCGCCTGGAAGATGGCGAGGTGCTGGACACCGAGACCCGGCTGGAACGCATCCGGGTGACCGCCAATCTGCGTCACGGCCAGATCGGCGAAGTCACCGAAGCCGCGCTGGAAGACCCTGCCGCGCCCCTGCCGCACGGCCCCTGGCTGCGCCCTCTGTGGCAGTTCGCCCAGGCGCTGTGCGCCGTGCGCGACCGCACGCGCGGCAAGCCGGAAAACAACGACCGCATCGAATACGGTTTCGAGATCGACGGCCCGCCCGACGACCCCGATTCGATCGTCCGCCTGGTGCCGCGCCAGCGCAACGCACCGCTGGACCGGCTGGTGGCCGAATACATGATCCTGGCCAACACACAATGGGGCGGCCTGTTGGCCCGCCACGGCGTGCCGGGCATCTATCGGTCCCAGCAGATGGGCCGCACCCGCATGTCCACCCAGGCGCTGCCGCACGAATCCATCGCCGTGCCGCAATACATCTGGTCGACCTCGCCGCTGCGCCGCTACGTGGACCTGGTCAACCAGGGCCAGATCCTGGCGGCGGCCGAGCACGGCGTCTCCGCACGCCTGGTCGCCCCCTTCAAACCCAAGGACGCGGACCTGTTCGCCCTGATCGGCGCCTTCGATGCGCAATACGCGCTGTGGGGCGAATTCCAGTCCTCGATGGAACGCTACTGGTGCATCCGCTGGCTGCAACAGCAGGGGCTGAAGGAAGTGCACGCCCATGTGCTGCGCGAGAACCTGGTCCGGCTGGCCTGCGCGCCCTTCGTCACCCGCATCAACGGCCTGCCCGAATTCGAGCGCGGCCAGGAAGTGCGGCTGGATATACTGAGCTACGACGAGATCGGCCTGGACGTTGAATTCCGCCTGCGGGAAACGGGCTGAACAACGCGGAGGACGCCATGGACACGCTGCCGCTGCGACTGCTGGAATCCCAGAGCGAAGGCCGTGGCCGCATGGCGGCGGCCCTGCTGCTGTCTCTGGCTGCGCACGCAGCGCTGCTGGCCTGGCATTTCCTGCCTGCGCAGCCGGCCACGCAGTCGTCCACCCTGGAAGTCACCCTGGTCAACAGCCGCAGCGAGCAGGCGCCCCTGAACCCCCAGGCACTGGCCCAGCAGAATCTGGACGGCGGCGGCGACCAGACGCAGGGCATGGCCTCGTCCCCCCTGCCCCGGACGTCCGATGGCAGCGCCGAGGAAACCGTGCTGGCCGCCCTGCGGCGGCGGCAGGCCGAACTGGAAGCCGAGCAGCGCCGCCTGCTGACGCAACTGGAAGCCCTGGACACGGTGGCCGCCGCGCGGCCTTCCCCCGAACTGCTGGGCCGCAGCACCGACCCGGGCGAGGACGACCGCCAGCAGGACAGCCTGGTGCTCAGCGCCCGCATCGCCGCCCTGAAAGACCGCATCGAACGCTACAACGCCCTGCCCCGGCAGACCTTCACCGCCCCATCGGCCCGGGCCTCGGACGACGCCCGCTACGTAGAGGCCTGGCGCCAGCGCATCGAACTGATCGGCACGCAGCATTACCCGCCCGAGGCGCGTGGCCGCATCTACGGCGACCTGCAACTGACCGTCTACATCCGACGCGACGGCAGCCTGGACCACATCCAGTTCGACCAGCCCTCGGACCAGGCCATCCTGAACAGCGCCGCCCGGCGCATCGTCGAACTGGCCGCCCCCTTTGACCCTCTGCCGCCGGAACTGGCGCAGCACACCGACATCCTGGCCATCACCCGGACCTGGCACTTCACCCGCGACGGCCTGGATACGGGGGCGCCATGAGTGCGCGCAAACTCATTGCCACCATCCTGCTGACGGCGCTCTGCGCCGCCTTCCTGTACCAGGTCGGCCTGCTGGGCATGGTGGTCTGGTTCAATTTCCGTGACCCGTCCAACACGCCCGTCATGCAGGACACGCTCAACGCCTTGCGGGCCGAAACCCCCCAGGCCCGACTGGTGCACGAGTGGGTCCCGTACGAACGCATCAGTCCGAACCTGAAACGCGCCGTGATCGCATCCGAGGACAGCGGCTTCACGGATCATGACGGGGTCGAATGGGACGCCATCCGCAAGGCCTGGAGCTACAACCAGCGCCAGGCCGATCAGGGCCGCTCGCGCCGGCGCGGCGGGTCCACGATCACCCAACAGTTGGCCAAAAACCTGTTCCTGTCGAATTCACGCAACTACCTGCGTAAAGGCCAGGAACTGATCCTGACCTACATGATCGAAGCGGTCATGAGCAAACGCCGCATCCTGGAGCTCTATCTGAACGTGGCCCAGTGGGGCACCGCCACGTTCGGCGCCCAGGCCGCCGCCCGGCATTACTTCCGTACGGACGCAGCACGCCTGTCATCCGGCCAGGCCGCACAACTGGCGGCCATGCTGCCCAACCCGGCCTACTACGACCGCCACGGCGCCACCGCCTTCCTGCGGTCCCACACGGCCACGGTGCGCGCGCGGATGTCACAGGTTGCGGTGCCTTAGGGATGCCCTCGGGCCGCCAGACCCGCAGCCGTCCGTGGCCAGGGACCGCCGCAGGGCCTCTCCGGCGTTCAGGGTACTATTGAGGTTTTCATCGCTTTCCCGCTCATGCGCACGGCACGACGCTACATCGCCCGCGAAATCTACCGATCAACTGCCGTGGTCCTGGTGGCCCTGGTGGGACTGTTCATGTTCTTCGCGCTGATCGAAGGCCTGGACAAGGTCGGCCAGCGCCTGACCCTGCTGAACCTGTTCTACCTGCAGGCCCTGGACGTCCCCAACCATCTGTACGAACTGCTGCCCATCGGCCTGCTGATCGGCGCGGTGCTGGCGCTTGCGGGGCTGGCGCAGCGCAACGAACTCACCATCCTGCGGGCCTCGGGGGTCAGCGGCATGCGCTTGCTGGTCGCCTTGTGGCTGATCACGATCCCGCTGGTGATGGGCGCCTTCATTCTGTCGGAATTCATCACCCCGGCGGCGGAACTGCGCGGCAGCGAGTCCCGCCTGGCACTGCTGGGCCGCACCGACGGCGGGCGCCTGTCCAGCGGCTACTGGTTCAAAGAAGCGGACGACAAGGGCGGCACCCGCATCATCAACATCGGCCAGCTCACCGGCAAGGGCCGCGTCGATGACGTGGTGCTCTATGAATTCGCGGCGAACAATACGCTGCGGGACGTCGTCCAGGCCGCCAACGGGCAGTTCGAACAGGGCCGGCTGGTGCTGCGTGACCTGACCGAGACCCGCATCCAGCCGCAGTCTGCCGATGCCCTGGCCGACGCCCGCATCCCCGACAAGCCCATCAGCGAACGGGTTCACCTGGACGAGCGCAGCATCCCCACATCGCTCACGCCCGAACGTCTGATCGCCCGCATCCTGACGCCCGAGCGCATGGCGATCTCGGACCTGGTGGACTACATCCGCTATCTGGAAAACAACCAGTTGCAAACCGACCGCCAGGAAGTCGCCCTGTGGCGCAAGATCGCCTACCCCTTCACGCTGCTGGTCATGGTCACCATCGCCGCACCGATCGGCTTCATGCAGACGCGCCGGGGCGGGGTCGGAGTCAAGGTCTTCGCGGGCATCATTCTGGGGGTCGGCTTCTTCATGCTCAACCAATTGGCCCTGAACGCCGGCATGCTGGGCGACTGGCCGCCCTGGGCCACGGCCCTGGTGCCCAGCCTCGCCGGACAGGCGCTGGCCCTGCTGGCCCTGCTGGGCATGGAACATCGCCACCCGCTGTCCCTGTGGCTGCGCCAGCGCAAGCTCCAGCGGAGCCCTGCATGACCCCTCCTGCAGAATCCTCTCGCGAGGTCTGGGTCATCGGCGACGTTCAGGGCTGCGCGGGTGCTCTGCGCGCCCTGCTGGATCACCCCGAACTTTCCCACCCCGACACCGAATTGTGGTTCGCCGGAGACTTGGTCAACCGGGGCCCCGATTCGCTGGGAGCGTTGCGCCTGATCCGGTCTCTGGGGCCGCGCGCCCGCGCCATCCTGGGCAACCATGATCTGCACCTGCTGGCCGTGGTTGCCGGGGTTCGCCCTCCGGGCAAATCGGACACGATCCAGGACATTCTGAACGCCCCCGACGCCAGTGAACTGATCGACTGGCTGCGCCACCGGCCGCTGCTGGTGCGCGACCGGGGCCACGTCATGGTGCACGCCGGCATCCTGCCCGCCTGGACCTTGGACCAGGCCCAGGCGCTGGCGGGCGAGATCGAGACCGCCATCCGCCAGCCCGATTGGCATCCCGCCCTGCACGACCTGTACGGCGAGGAACCCCTGCAATGGGACGACGCGCTGCAAGGGCCGGACCGCATGCGAGTGATCGTCAACGCCCTGACCCGCATGCGGGTCTGCCATGCGGACGATGGCCGCATGAATTTCCGCCACAAGGCAGGCCCTCATGACGACCCCGATCTGGTGCCCTGGTTCGAACTGCCCGGCCGGCGCGACCCGGCTGAACCGGTGGTCTTCGGTCACTGGTCCGCCTTGGGGCTGCACATCCGTCCGGACGCGATCTGCCTGGACACCGGCTGCGTCTGGGGACGTGCGCTGACTGCGCTGCGGCTGCGCGACCACGCCATCGTTCAGCAGAACTGCACGACCTGCCGCTAGGGATTTTGCTCAGGTCGCTTCGCCGCGCACTGCCGCGCCGATGGCGGCCTGCGCGCGGCGCGCCAGTTCCGCCCGAGTCAGGTCGTCTGCCGCCGGGATCGGCGCCAGAAAATCGCACTCGACCGACACGCCCCAGGCGCTCAGCAGGAACCACAGATTCGCCACCAGGGTCTGCTCGCCGACGAAGGCCAGTTCCGGCGCCCGGCGCCCGCGCTTCAGGAAACGCAGGGCCACCGGCTGCGTCGGCACACCGGCCTGCACGGCAGCGTCGAACAATCCCGCATAAAAAGGCAGCACGTCCGAGCCCTCGGTGGTCGTGCCCTCGGGAAACAAGCCTACGACATCTCCCTGGTCGAAACAGTCCCGCATCTGGCGACAGGCGTTGCGCACGGCCTGCCGGTGGCTCCGGTCGATGAACAAAGTGCCTGCCCAGGCGACCAGCAGCCCGATCACAGGCCAGCGACGGATGTCGCTCTTGGCCACGAAGGAGGTGGTACGCACGCTGTTGAGCACGAAGATATCGACCCAGGACACGTGATTGGCGACCCACAGCACGGCCCCCCGGGTCACGGGATCGCCCAGACGGCGCACGCGGACCCCGCACAGCCGCATCAGACCACGCGACCACCCGCCCACGACCTGACGCCGCCGGACTCGGCTCAGGACCGGAAACACCACCAACTCAGTCAACAGACCCAGCAGAATCCAGGCTGAAACACAGACGAAACGGAACAGGAACAGAAACGGCGCCACCAGCATCCCCTACCCGGAATGGGCAATGGCGCCCATCATAACCGCCCGACGTTCAGACCGTCCGGCCCGGATCATCCAGATAGCGCTGCAGGATCACGGCGGCGGCCATGGCATCGTCAGGGGCATGCGTCCCCAGAATATGCTGGGCCTCCAGGCTGGAACCGCGTTCGTCCACCAGCACGACGCGCACGCGAAAGCGCCCTTCGATCTGGTGTGCAAAACGGCGGCTGTGCTGCGAGGCGGGCTGCTCGCCACCGTCCAGCGTCAGCGGCAGACCGACGACCACGCGATCGGGCTGCCATTCTGCCAGCAGGGCGCCGACCTGGTCGAAACGCTGTTCACGCGTCACCGGCGTCAGGATGCACAGCGGGCGCGCCTGGTTCGTCAGGGTGTTGCCCAGCGCCACGCCGATTTTCTTCAGGCCGAAATCGAAGGCCAGCAGCGTCTGTTCAGATTCAGGCATGGCCCGCGTCGCTGGCCAGCATCGAGGCGCGGATACCCAATTGGGCCAAAGCGGCGTCGTAGCGGTCCTCGGCCGGCGTGTCGAACAGGATGTCGTTGGACGACAGCACGTTCAGCCAGGCATTGCGGGCGAGTTCGTCTTCGAGCTGGCCCGCGCCCCAGCCGGCGTAGCCCAGCGTCACCAGCAACCGGGCCGGACCGTGGCCGGCGGCGACGTCCTGAAGCACATCGCGCGACGTGGTCAGCGCCACGTCGTCTCCCAGTTCGATGCTGGAGCTGTATTCGCCGCGCGGCACGTGCAGCACGAAACCGCGATCGGTCTGCACCGGCCCGCCGAAGAAGACCGGCGATTCTCGCACCGGCCCGATTTCCAGCGACAGGGGCAGATCGATGCGCTGCAACAAATCACCGACGGTGAGATCGGTGGGCCGGTTGATCACCAGCCCCAGTGCGCCGTGTTCCGTATGTTCGCAGACATAGATCACGGTATTGGCCAGTTCACCCGACACCATCCCCGGCATGGCCAGCAGGAACTGCCTGGACAGGTCGATGCGTGAACCGGCGTCGGAAGCATGCGGTACTGTCGTCATGTCGATCTCCTGTAGCCCGGCCCCCAGGGAGCCTCTGAATAAGTCGAGCGGAAAGCTGGCGCTGCGGATCGGGATGGGATGCAAGGCGCGAACCGCAGCCATAGCCGTCGCTATGGCGAGGATGAGCAACGCCGCAGACCGCCCGAGCCCGCAGATGCAAGCGGCGCGAGGACTTGTTCAGAGGCTCCCCATGGCCCATGACACTAGAGTATCAGAAACGGATCGAATCACACACGACAGCAAGGGGTCAGATTTCAATCAACTCGAAGTCTTCCTTGCGCGCGCCGCATTCAGGGCAGACCCAGTTGGGCGGCACGTCTTCCCAGCGCGTGCCGGGCGCGATCCCGTCTTCCGGGTAGCCGGTCGCCTCGTCATAGATAAAGCCGCAGATCAGGCACATCCAGGTTCGCATGACCATGAAATTTCTTAACACCTTCCGAATAAGCCGAGCACCGCAGCAGACAGCCCGCAGCCACGGATGGATGCGCTCCTGCACGCATCCATTAGAATGGATGCTTATAGTACACAAACCTCACAGACCGCCGGCCGTGGCAACCGGCCCTCTCTTTTGTCGTCTTTTGCTGTCATGTCCGCGCCCGATTCCCCTGCCATCCCCCTGCCCCTGATTTTCGGCCCGTTCGACCCCAGCGGAGCCAGTCACCTGCCGATCGACGCGGTCATTTGCGCCGGTCTGGGCGCGCACGCAGGCTCCGTGGCCACCGCAATCCACGTCCAGGACACCGCCGGCACGGAAACCATCCAGCGCCTGGCCCCGGACCTGGTCGATGATCAGGCCCGCTGCCTGCTGGAAGACATGGCCATCGGCGCCCTGAAGATCGGCCCGCAGTACGACCCCGAGACCATCTCGACTCTGGCTCAGATCGCGGCCGACTACAGCGCGCTGCCGCTGGTGCTGCAACTGTGCGCACCGCCATCGGTCCCCGACCTGGAAGACCTGGACCCGGAAGAAACCATCGGCGCGCTGCTCGAACTGCTGCTGCCCCAGGCACATCTCGTCGTCGTGGACGCCCGTCTGCCGGAACTCTGGGCCAGCCAGGGCCTGCTGTCTTCGACACGGGCCAACGACCCGATCAGCGCATTGCACGAACTGGGTGCGCCGCTCATCCTGTGCTGCAACGCAGCACTCGGCCCTGGACTGAACAGTCTGATCCTGCACACGCAGGGCCAGGCCGGCCGTCGCTGGCCCTGGCCGACGCCGCGCGTGCGTACGGGCGACGCCGAAAGCCTGCTGGCCACGGTACTGTGCTGTCTGCTGGCCCGCGGCCATGGCCCGGACGAAGCCATCTCCCAAGCGGTCACGACCGCCACCGCCCTGCTCGAGCGACATTTCCACCCCGGCATGGGACAGCGCATCCTGCTGCACGCCGCTGCACACGACGCTGCGTCACCCCCGAAGGAGGCCCCATGACCCCGCCCCGATTCCCGCGCGGCCTGTACGGCGTCACACCCGACTGGTCAGACACCGACCGCCTGCTGGCGGCCATCGAACAAGCCCACGCCGGCGGCATGACGGCCCTGCAATGGCGCCGCAAGCTGGGAGCCCCGGCCGATCTGCGCACCCAGGCCCGCGCGGTCCGCGACCTGTGCCTGCGGCTGGGCCTGGTCCTGATCATCAATGACGACTGGCGCCTGGCGGCCGACCTGGACGCCGACGGTGCCCATCTGGGCCGGGACGACGGCGCCGTTGCCCAGGCACGCCTGGCACTGGGCTCGGACAAGCTGATCGGCTGCTCCTGCTACGACCAGCCGGAACTGGCCGCCCGGCGGCTGCGCGAAGACGCCGACTACATCGCCTTCGGCGCCCTGTATCCATCCAGCGTCAAACCCGACGCCGTGCATGCCACGCTGGACCACGTCCGTGCCGGCCGCCGCCTGGCCGAAGCACAGGTCGCCGTGCCCGCCAGCGGGATGCGCCGCGCGGCGGTCGTCGCCATCGGCGGCATCACCCCTGACAACGCCGCCCCGGTAATCCAGGCGGGCGCCGACAGCATCGCCGTCATCAGCGCCCTGTTCGACGCCCCCGACATCCGCGCCGCCGCGCGCCGCTGCGCCGACCTGTTCGACGCCGCAGGCCGCCCATGAACCTCGGCCCCCGACGCGCCGACCTTTCCTGAAACCTCGCAGAAACCGGAATCCCGCCATGTCCCGCAACACTGAACTCTTTGAACGCGCCTGCCGCGCCATCCCGGGCGGCGTCAACTCGCCCGTGCGCGCCTTCCGCTCCGTGGGCGGTACCCCGCCCTTCATCCAGCGTGCCCAGGGCCCCTATCTGTGGGACGCCGAAGGCACCCGCTACATCGACTACATCGGCTCCTGGGGCCCTGCCATCCTGGGCCATGCCGATCCCGAAGTCGTCGCCGCCGTACAGGCCGCCGCCGTGGACGGCCTGTCCTTCGGCGCACCGACCGAGGCCGAAATCGAACTGGCCGAAGCCATCATCGACCGTATCCCCTCGATCGAGCAAGTGCGTCTGGTCAGCTCCGGCACCGAGGCCACCATGTCGGCGATCCGGCTGGCGCGCGGCCACACCGGCCGCCCCAAGATCATCAAATTCGAAGGCTGCTACCACGGCCACGCCGACAGCCTGCTGGTCAAGGCCGGTTCGGGCATGCTGACCTTCGGCAACCCCACCTCGGCCGGCGTGCCGCCCGAATTCGTGCAGCACACCCTGGTGCTGGACTACAACGACCTGGCCGCCGTCGAGGCCGCCTTCGCCCAGTACCCAGAGGACATCGCCTGCATCATCGTCGAACCGATCGCCGGCAACATGAACCTGGTGCGCCCGGCGCCCGGCTTTCTCGAAGGCCTGCGCACGCTGTGCACCCGCTACGGCGCCGTCCTGATTTTCGACGAAGTCATGACGGGCCTGCGCGTCGGCCCTCAAGGCATGCAAGGCTTGTGCGGCGTCACGCCGGACATGACCACACTCGCCAAGATCATTGGCGGCGGCATGCCGGTGGGCGCCTTCGGCGGCCGGGCCGACATCATGGCCGGCATCGCGCCGCTGGGCACTGTCTACCAGGCGGGCACCCTGTCAGGCAATCCGGTGGCGGTCGCCGCCGGACGCGTCACCCTGCGCCGCCTGGCAGAGCCAGGCTTCTACGACGCCCTGCACCGGCAGACCGGCGCACTGATCCAGGGCCTGATCGAACGCGCGCGGCGCCACGGCGTGGCTTTCAGCGGCGACTGGCAGGGCGGCCTGTTCGGCCTGTATTTCCGCGACACGGTACCGACCAGCCTGGCCGAAGTCTCCGCCTGCGACACCGAGGCCTTCAAGCGTTTCTTCCACGGCATGCTGTCCGAAGGCGTGCATTTCGCCCCCTCGGCCTTCGAGGCCGGCTTTGTCTCGTCCACCCACGACGACGCCGTCATCCAGGCCACGCTGGACGCGGCCGACCGGGTGTTCGCGCGCCTGTAAAAGCCGCCCTGCGCCTCGCCGCTTGCCGGCGGCTTCGCTTCGACAGGCATGCAATGGCCCATCGGGACCATTGCATGTCCGGTCTCACCTTAAATAATCCGGACTTCAAGTTTCTTGACGCAGGACAAGGACACGTCATCGCGTGTTCCCTACACTGGGTGTGCACTGATCAGTCCGCCCGGAGGCGCGTCATGACCGACTACACCCAATACGCCGCTACCCAGCACCCCGCCGTCACCCCCTCGGTGCCGGATCTCGAAACCCAGGCCACCGGCCAGGAGCCTCAGGATCTGCGCCTGTGGCTGCGCATGCTCAGCTGCTGCACGCTGATCGAAAACGAATTGCGCAGCCGGCTGCGCACGGAATTCCAGACCACGCTGCCGCGCTTCGACCTGATGTCCCAGCTCACCCATGCCCCCAAGGGCCTGAAAATGAGCGAACTGTCGCGCCTGATGATGGTGACCAACGGCAACATCACCGGCATCACCGATCAGCTGGAAAAAGACGGTCTGGTCGAACGCCTGAAAGACGACGCCGACCGCCGCAGCTCGCTGATCCGCCTGACCATGAAGGGCCGCCGCTACCACCGTCGCATGCAACGGGCGCACGCCTCCTGGATCCAGTCCCTGCTGGGCGGCCTGGCACCGACTGCGCGCACGACGCTGTTCGATCTCCTGGGCGACCTGAAGCAATCCACCTACGCACGCCTGCCGACCTGACCCTCAGGAATCCCGCAGACCGCCCGATTCCGCAGATGCACAGCCCCCATTCGGCATAGAATGGGGGCTATTTTTTTCATCTTCACACTCTGCCCCCGGACTTCCTCGCCATGGCCATCAACCTGATCATCCCGGCGCAAGACGCCATCCACCCGATCCCCGGCATCCGCATCGGCACGGCCGAGGCCGGCATCCGCAAGGCCGGGCGACGCGACCTGACCGTCCTGCTGCTGGACGAAGGGACTTCGGTGGCAGGGGTTTTCACGCGCAACCGCTTCCGCGCTGCACCGGTCCAGGTCTGCGAGACGCACCTGGCCACCGGCGCAGGCATCCGTGCCCTGGTCATCAACACCGGCAACGCCAATGCCGGCACCGGGGAACCCGGCCTGCGGGCGGCCCAGGACACCTGCCAGGCGCTGGCCGACCGGCTGGGCGTCACGCCGGAACAGATCCTGCCGTTTTCCACCGGGGTCATCCTGGAGCCGCTGCCCGTCAACCGCCTGATCGCCGGCCTGCCGGCCGCCCTGGACGACGCTCGCCCGGACCACTGGTTCCAGGCGGCGCACAGCATCATGACCACGGACACCCAGCCCAAGATCCACTCCACCCGGATCGACCTGGGCGGCACCCCGATCTCGATCACCGGCATCAGCAAGGGGGCCGGCATGATCCGCCCCAATATGGCGACCATGCTGGGCTTCATGGGCACCGACGCGGGTCTGCCGCCCGCGCTGCTGCGCGGTCTGGCCAAGCGCATCGCCGACCAGTCCTTCAACCGCATCACGGTGGACGGCGACACCTCGACCAACGACTCCTTCATCATCATCGCGACCGGCGCCAGTGGCGTGCACATCGAGTCCGAGCAGGACCCGCGCTACGCCATCCTGGCCGAAGCCCTGACGGCGGCCGCCCGTGACCTTGCCCAGAAGATCGTGCGCGACGCCGAGGGCGCGACCAAGTTCATGACGATCCAGGTCGAGCAGGCCGCCTCCACGGACGAGGCCCTGAAGATCGCCTACGCCATCGCCCATTCGCCCCTGGTCAAGACCGCCTTCTACGCCTCCGACCCCAACCTGGGCCGCATCCTGGCGGCCATCGGCTACGCCGGTGTCGACGACCTGGACGTGTCCAGACTGTCGCTGTGGCTGGGCGACGTACGCGTCGCCTCGCAGGGCGGCCGCGATCCCGACTACCGTGAAGAAGACGGCCAGCGCATCATGAAGGAATCCGAAATCCTGGTGCGCGTCGCCCTGGGGCGCGGCAACGTGACCGACACGGTCTACACCTGCGACTTCTCGCACGAATACGTCAGCATCAACGCAGACTATCGGTCCTGATCCTGAAAACCACTTGATTTACAAAAGGTTTTCAACATAAAATGCAAGGCTTGGCTTGATCCGTTCATGGATCTGGCCTTTTTTGGCATCCCTGGTACGCACCAACAGGCTTGGCTCTCTGTACAGAGACAAAGCCATGGGGCACCGGGAATTTACACAGGAAATCCCCATGTACGCGGTCATAAAAACCGGCGGCAAGCAATATCGCGTTTGCGCCGGCCAAAAACTGAAAATCGAACAGATACCGGCTGACATTGGGCAAGAAATCTCGCTCGACCAGGTGTTGTCCGTCGGCGAAGGCGAAACGCTGAAGATCGGCGCGCCTTTCGTCGAAGGCGCTGCGGTCAAAGCCACCGTTCTTGCACAAGGCCGTCACGACAAGGTCAAAATCTTCAAGATGCGCCGTCGCAAGCACTATCAAAAGCATCAAGGCCATCGTCAGAACTACACCGAAATCCGCATCGACGCCGTTGCGGCCTGATCCGGTCATCGTATTTAGGAGCTCATCATGGCACACAAAAAGGGCGGCGGCTCAACTCGCAACGGCCGCGATTCCGAATCGAAACGACTGGGCGTGAAGGTCTACGGCGGCCAGCAGATCTCGGCCGGCGGCATCATCGTCCGCCAGCGCGGCACCCAGTTCCACCCCGGCGTCAACGTCGGCATCGGCAAGGACCACACGCTGTTCTCCCTGGTGGACGGCGTCGTGCAATTCTCGATCAAGGGCGCGCTCAACAAGCGCACCGTGTCGGTGAATTCGGCGAACTGATCGCCGTATTCCCGCACCAGGCTTCCACGTCGCGCCTTCAGCTCGTACCCCCTCAGGGGGTGCTTTTTGCCTTGGGGCGGCTCGGCGGCAAAAGGCCCTGCTATCCAGCAGGGCCTTTTTTTTCATTAGAATGGTTCCACCATGAAATTCGTAGACGAAGCCACCATCGAGGTCGTTGCCGGCAAGGGCGGCAACGGCGTTGCCAGCTTCCGCCGGGAAAAATTCATTCCCATGGGCGGCCCCGACGGCGGCGACGGCGGCCGGGGGGGCTCGATCCTGGCCGTGGCCGACCGCAACATCAACACCTTGATCGACTATCGCTATGCGCGCCTGCACCGCGCCAAGAACGGCGAAAACGGTCGGGGTTCGGACCAGTATGGCGCAGGCGCACCGAACATCGTCCTGCGCATGCCGGTCGGCACCATCGTCTACGACGCCGACACCGGCGAGCAGCTCTTTGACCTGGACCGCCACGGAGAACAGGTCACGCTGGCCGAAGGCGGCAACGGCGGCCTGGGCAATCTGCACTTCAAGTCCAGCGTCAACCGCGCGCCACGCCAGTTCACCCCCGGCCGCGAAGGCGAGCAACGCCGCCTGCGCCTGGAACTGAAGATCCTGGCCGACGTGGGCCTGCTGGGCATGCCCAACGCGGGCAAATCCACCCTGATCACGCGTGTGTCCAACGCTCGCCCCAAGATCGCGGACTATCCCTTCACCACCCTGCACCCGAACCTGGGTGTGGTACGCACCTCGCCCTCGCACAGCTTCGTCATCGCCGACATCCCCGGCCTGATCGAAGGCGCCTCGGAAGGCGCCGGCCTGGGTCACCTGTTCCTGCGCCACCTGAGCCGCACCCGCGTGCTGCTGCACCTGCTGGACGTGCATTCGCCCGATCCGGACATCGACGCCTGCGCCCAGGCCGTGCTGGACGCACAAGCCATCGTGCGCGAGCTCGAACGCTACAGCCCGGACCTGGCCGCCAAGCCGCGCTGGCTGGTCTTGAACAAGCTGGACATGGTGGAAGACCCCATCGCCGTCCAGGATCGCATCTGCCGCGAACTCGGCTGGACGGGACCGGTCTTCGGCATCTCCGCCCTGACCGGCCAGGGCACGGCCGCCCTGACCGGGGCGCTGCAGTCCTGGTTGGACGAACAGCAGCGCAGCGCCCACGCTCATGACGAAGACCCCCGCTTCACGCGTGGCGATGCGGATGCAGGCGCCGGCCCGGACGCGCCGTACGATGGCGATCCGGACGATCCACGCTTCGCACGCTGAGTTCTCCAAAGTCCACTGAAGCTTCCAGCCCCACGCCCCGCCCGCCATCATGACTCGTCCGGATCTGCCTCCTTCCGTCGCCCAGGACGCACAGCGCCTCGTCCTCAAGGTCGGCTCATCCCTGGTCACCAACGAGGGACGGGGCATCGACCTGGACGCAGTCACCCAGTGGGCCGAGCAGATCGCAGGGCTGCACGCCTCGGGCCGGCAATTGGTGCTGGTGTCCAGCGGCGCGATCGCCGAGGGCATGGCGCGCCTGGGCTGGCCCCGGCGGCCCAAGCTGATGTCGGAACTGCAGGCGGCGGCGGCCGTGGGCCAGATGGGCCTGATCCAGGCCTACGAGGCCGCCTTCGCCCGCCACGGCGTGCGCACCGCCCAGATCCTGCTGACACACGAGGACCTGGCCGACCGGCGCCGCTACCTGAACGCGCGCAGCACGCTGAACACGCTGCTGGCCCTGGGCGTGGTGCCCATCGTCAATGAAAACGACACGGTCGTCACCGACGAGATCCGCGTGGGGGACAACGACACCCTGGGCGCCCTGGTGACCAATCTGATCGAAGCCGACGTGCTGATCATCCTAACCGACCAGTCCGGTCTGTACAGCGCCGATCCGCGCAAGCACCCGGATGCGCGCTTCATCCATCAGGGCCAGGCGGGCGACCCGGCGCTGGAAGCCATGGCAGGCGGTTCAGGCAGCGCCATCGGCACAGGCGGCATGCTGACCAAGGTTCTGGCCGCGCGGCGTGCCGCCAACAGCGGCGGCCACACCATCATCGCCTCAGGCCGCGAATCTGCCGTGCTGCAACGCCTGGCCTCGGGCGAACCGATCGGCACCGAACTGCGCGCCGTCCTGCCGGTGCGCTCCGCCCGACAGCGCTGGATGGCCAACCACCTGCGCCTGCGCGGCCGCGTCACCCTGGACGCCGGCGCCGTACGCGCGCTGACCCAGAGCCACCGCAGCCTGCTGCCCATCGGCGTGATCGCCGTCGAAGGCGACTTCGAGCGGGGCGATGTGGTGGCCTGCGTGGACGAGCACGGCGTCGAATGCGGGCGCGGACTGATCAACTACTCGTCCGTCGACACGGCGCGCATCCTGCGCCAGCCCAGCGCCCGCATCGCGGAGATCCTGGGCCACCTGTCCGACCCGGAACTGATCCACCGCGACAACATGATCGTAGCGCGACCCAGAACCCAAACCTAGGCTAACGCTGCGCCGGGATGAACTGGGTCTCCTTGACCTCCTCCATCACCACGCAACTCTTGGTCTGAGTCACCCCCGGCAGGCGCAGCAGGATGTCACCCAGCAGATTGCGATACTGGCTGATTTCCTTGATCCGCGCCTTGACCATGTAGTCGAAGTCCCCGGACACCAGGTGGCATTCGAGCACCTGGGGCACGCACAGCACTTCGCGGCGAAAGTCCTCGAAGGTGCGGCCGGACTTGCTGGACATGCTGATTTCCACGAACACCAGCAGGCCGGCGTCCAGTGCGCCAGGCGACACCCGGGCGTGATAGCCTGTGATGACGCCGTCGCGCTCCAGGCGGCGCACGCGCTCGATGCAGGGCGTCACCGTCAGCCCCACCGCGTCGGCCAGTTCGGTCATCGACAGGCGACCGTTCTGCTGCAACAGATCCAGGATGTGGCGATCGATCTTGTCCAGGGCATGGACCGATTCCTTCTGCACGCGCATGATATCTCTCCGGAAAGGGTGGCTCGGCAGGCGGGCGGGGGCCGCGTCCGCACACGGAAAAGCGGTCCGGAAGCCCGTTGAACGAATACCGCTGCGGCGCACCAGGATTTTGTCCTGCTCACCTGCACCGCCCGTTGCCTTTACTGATGGACTTTACTGAAAACCTTATTTTTTCATAAAAATTTATCTAGGTATATTGCCTATCATCATGAAAAATTAATCCATTGAGGCGATATCATGAAGGTTCTGGTTCTGGGAGCAGGTGTCGTGGGCGTCACGAGCGCCTATTATCTGGCCCGGCAAGGGCACGAAGTCACCGTGATCGACCGCGAAAGCGGCACGGCAGAGGAAACCAGCTTTGCCAACGCCGGCCAGTTGTCCTTCGGCTATTCCTCCCCCTGGGCGGCTCCCGGCATCCCGCTGAAGGCGCTCAAATGGCTGTTCACGCCGCACGCCCCGCTCTCCATCCGGCCCGACGGCAGCCTGACTCAACTGCGCTGGATGCTGGACATGTGGCGCAACTGCACGCCGGCCCGCTACGCGGCCAACAAGGACCGCATGCTGCGTCTGTCGGCCTACAGCCGCCAGTGCCTGCACGCGCTGCAGGCCGACACCAACATCCAGTTCGAGAGCCGGCGCCAAGGCACGCTGCAGGTCTTTCGCACCCAGAAACAGATGGACGACGCCCAGCGCGACGTCCAGGCCCTGAGCGAGGCGGGCGTCGCCCACGAACTGCTCGGGGGCGACCAACTGGTCCAATACGAACCCGCGTTGGCCCAGGTTCGCCACAAGCTGGTCGGCGGCCTGCGCACACCGGACGACGAGACCGGTGACTGCCGCCTGTTCACCCACGCCCTGACCCGGCTGGCCGAGGCCGAGGGTGTGCGTTTCCGCTACGGTGTCACCATCCAGTCCCTGCAAACGGCAGGCGACCGGATCACGGGCGTGCAGTGCGCCTCCGGCCTGGAACAGGCTGACGCCTACGTGGTGGCCCTGGGATCGTATTCTCCCCTGCTGTTGCGCGGCCTGGTCAACATTCCGGTCTACCCCATGAAGGGTTATTCCATCACGGTGGACATCGCCAACCCGGAACGGGCACCCGTGTCCACCCTGCTGGACGAGACCTACAAGATCGCCCTGACGCGCTTCGACCAGCGCATCCGCGTGGGCGGCATGGCCGAGGTCGTGGGCTATGACACCGCCCTGGACCCGCGTCGCCAGCGGACCCTGGAAATGGTGCTGAATGATCTGTTCCCGGGCAGCTATGCCCCCGGTGACGTGAATTTCTGGACCGGCCTGCGCCCCAAGACCCCCGACAGCACCCCCATCGTGGGCCCGACCCGGCTGAGCAATCTGTTCCTGAACACCGGCCACGGCACGCTGGGCTGGACCATGGCCTGCGGCAGTGGCCGACTGATTGCGGACATCGTGTCCAGCAAACCCACCGACATCCGCCACGACGACCTGGGCGTCCAGCGCTACCACTGAGCGCTTGCCGGCCCGGCGCTGGACGGCGACCGGGCCTAGATTTCCCAGACGTAGCCGTAGCCGCGCAGGGACTCGACCGGAGGCTCCATACCGGCCTGCAGTCCTCGCCAGCGCAGGCGGCTGATGATGCCGCGCGGCTTGGGTTCGTACGGTCGGCGCCCATAGGCATGCTGCCAGCCCTGGGACAGGGCCTCGTCCAGCATGGCATGGCTGGCGAGGTGGCCGGGCGCCTCGAACAGACAAACCAGGATCGAGCGTTCGGAAACCGTCAGGCGCAGCGAGGACCCGTCGCAGTGCTGCAGGCGCCATCCCTGGTCCTCCAGGGCCCAGGGGCCGATCCGGAGTTCCGGTTCTGCCACACCATCCATCGCCAGATGGTGACGCCGCAGGTGCAAGGCACGCAAAACGGCGGCCAGCAAGTCCGGCGGATCGTCCTGCCCCATCACCCAGTCCACCCCGACCTGCAGCAGCGCCGTCAGTTCACCCCGTCGCGCAGGCCCCATGAAGGCCACCAGGTCCAGCGGCAGCCCCATGTCACGCACCAGCCGCGCCGCACGGCAGTTGGCCGCTGCATCCGCCATCAGCAACACGGCGTCGCAAGCCTGCATGTCGCGCAGGATCGTATGGCGATCGACGGCGTCGATGGACTGGCAGCGCCGCACCCGGCACCCTGCTGTCCGCAGGTACTGCAAATTCACATTGTCATCCGGCGCCAATGCCCATACCCGGCGGCCTTGCATGCAGTGCCTCCTGATCGACCCGTCAAATATTACAAATGTATTATTTCATAAGTACCAATGTGTTTGCTCTTTTTAGTCCAATGGGCGGGTGGAAACCTTTGCAGAACGGCTTCGACATGCCCGGCTCCTGCGCAACCTGTCGCAGGAGACCTTGGCACGCGCCTGCGGTCTGTCACAAAGCGCAATTTCCAGCTACGAGAACGGCACCCGCCAATCGCCGAAGAAGCTGCTGAATCTGGCTCAGGTCCTGGAAGTGGACATCTACTGGCTGAGCCGGGGCCAGGGCGACATGACACCGCCTCCCGGCAGCGCCGGTTCCCTGGGAGAAGGTGCCTGGCCCTTCTCCTCGATCGATCCCCGGCAGTTCTGGGCGCTGACCCGCAAAGACCGTCTGGTGGTGGAACACGCCGTCAGCGCCCTGATCGACGGCCTGCTGATGTCGGAGAAAAGCTAGCCACCACGCCGCTCACCCAGACAAACGGTATACTCCTTCCCACGCAGGGGTACTCGCTGACTCGATCAGCGTGTTGAGAGAAACCCTTCGTACCAGTACGGATAATGCCGATGCTGGGAGCGTGCGCGGTTTCCACCCTGGTTGCAGTCCATTCCCGGAACCATTCCCCCGGAACGCGCTTCCCCCTCCCCGACTCGGCTCCATTTCCGAATTTTTTCGAACCTGGAGCTACCTCTTGAACGCCAATCCGCAATTCCTGGCCGCCCGCGCCACCGTCGACCTGGCCGCGATCGAACCGCTGCCGCAATCCCGCAAAATCTATGAAACCGGGTCCCGGCCCGACATCCGCGTCCCCTTTCGCGAGATCAGCCAGGACGACACTCCGACTCTGTTCGGCGGCGAGTCCAACCCGCCCCTGACGGTCTACGACACCAGCGGCCCCTACACCGATCCGGGCGTGTCCATCGACATCCGCAAGGGCCTGTCCACCCCGCGTCTGCCCTGGATTCTGGAGCGTGGCGACACAGAAGAACTGCCCGGCCTGACCAGCCAGTACGGCCGCGCCCGGCTGGCCGACCCCGAACTGGATGCGCTGCGCTTCGACCTGAAACGGGCGCCGCGCCGCGCCCGCGCCGGCACGAACGTGTCCCAGATGCACTATGCCCGCCGGGGCATCGTGACGCCCGAAATGGAGTTCGTCGCGATCCGCGAGAACCTGCGCCGCGAGCAGTACGTCGAGTCCCTGCGCCACAGCGGCCCGGACGGCGCCCGCCTGGCCGAACGCCTGACCCGCCAGCATCCGGGCCAGTCCTTCGGCGCCGCCATTCCGGCCAGCATCACGCCCGAATTCGTGCGCGACGAGATCGCCCGCGGCCGCGCCATCATTCCGGCCAACATCAATCACCCCGAGGTCGAGCCCATGGCCATCGGGCGCAACTTCCTGGTCAAGGTCAACGCCAACATCGGCAATTCAGCCATCCGTTCGGACATCAGCGAGGAAGTCGAAAAGATGACCTGGGCGATCCGCTGGGGCGGCGACACCGTGATGGACCTGTCCACCGGCAAGCACATCCACGAAACGCGCGAATGGATCATCCGCAACTCGCCGGTGCCCATCGGCACGGTGCCGATCTACCAGGCGCTGGAAAAAGTCGGCGGTATCGCCGAGGAACTGAACTGGGAGATCTTCCGCGACACCTTGATCGAACAGGCCGAGCAGGGCGTGGACTATTTCACCATCCACGCGGGCGTGCGCCTGCCCTTCGTCCCCATGACGGCCAGCCGCATGACGGGCATCGTGTCGCGCGGCGGCTCGATCATGGCCAAATGGTGCCTGGCGCACCACAAGGAAAGCTTCCTCTACGAACGCTTCGAGGACATCTGCGAGATCATGAAGGCCTACGACGTCAGCTTCTCGCTGGGCGACGGCCTGCGGCCGGGGTCGGGCTACGACGCCAACGACGAGGCCCAGTTCGCGGAACTGCGCACGCTGGGCGAGCTGACCCAGGTTGCCTGGAAACACGACGTGCAGGTGATGATCGAAGGCCCGGGTCACGTGCCCATGCAGATGATCCGCGAAAACATGGACCTGCAACTGAAGCACTGTCACGAGGCCCCGTTCTACACCCTGGGCCCGCTGACCACGGACATCGCGCCGGGCTACGACCACATCACCTCGGGCATCGGCGCGGCGCTGATCGGCTGGTACGGCACGGCCATGCTGTGCTACGTCACGCCCAAGGAACACCTGGGCCTGCCCAACAAAAAGGACGTGAAGGACGGCATCATCACCTACAAGATCGCCGCCCACGCAGCCGATCTGGCCAAGGGTCACCCGGGCGCGGCAATCCGCGACAACGCCCTGTCCAAGGCGCGCTTCGAGTTCCGTTGGGAAGACCAGTTCAACCTGGGCCTGGACCCGGACACGGCGCGCGCCTTCCACGACGAGACCCTGCCCAAGGACTCGATGAAGGTGGCGCACTTCTGCTCGATGTGCGGCCCCAAGTTCTGCAGCATGAAGATCTCGCAGGACGTGCGCGACTACGCCAAGGAAAACGGCCTGGACGAGGCCGCCGCCCTGGCCCGGGGCATGGCGGCGAAGTCAGCCGAATTCATCAGCCAGGGGGCGGAAATCTACCAGAAAGCGTAGCTTTACTTCACCGCGTACAGGAACAGCTCCACGCGGCGGTTCAGGGCGCGGCCCTCGGCGGTGGCGTTGTCACCCACCGGATTGGCGGCGCCGCGGCCTTCGGCCGTCAGACGGTCGGCGGCCACGCCCTGCCCGGCCAGATGCTGCGTCACCGCGCTGGCGCGGCGCTGGGACAGCGGCACGTTGATGGCGTCGGTTCCCGTGGAATCGGTGTAGCCGATCGCCTTGGCGCGCAGTTCAGGGTGCTGGCTGAGCGCGCGCGCCACGCTGTCCAGGACAGGCAGCAGCTCGGGCTTGAGCACGGCCTTGCTGGTGTCGAACGAAACGTTGCTGGGGATGTTGACTTTCAGGGTGCCGTCGGGCATTTCGATGACGGCGATCCCCAGATTGGACGCGCCGGATTTCTCCACGTCCTGCTTGACTCCCTTCCAGTTGTAGCCGACGACGCTGCCCACCACAGTGCCGATGCCGGCGCCGATCAGCGCGGCCTTGCTGCTGTCGCCGATCAGCACGCCCAGCCCGGCGCCCAGTGCGGCGCCCGCGCCGGCACCCACGGCCGTGTTCTGACCCTGGGGCGACATATTGGCACAAGCCGTCAAGAGCACCAGGCTGCCGATCACCGCCGTGCGGGCGGCCCGTTCCGTTGCTGTACGCATTGCGTTCTCCTTGTTGTGCGAACGAGAACAGCGTAGCAAGAAGCCCGAAAAGCGATGTAAGCCGATGCAGCTAAAAACGACGCAATATTTCAGTCGAAAGCCCCGGACGCCGGGACGGCGGCACCCTGTAGACGGGCGCGGCAAGCCCCGCCCGACGG
>NZ_JBASAD010000041.1:0-50302 GCF_049650445.1 Castellaniella sp.
GTCCCGCGCGGGGCGCGGCGGCGCGACGGCTCGTCGCCGGATGCGGTGCGTGGATCGGCACCGTCCGTCCGCGATTCGCCCATGACAGGCATGTCTTCCATCTCCATGCCCAGGCTCTGGCGGATGCGGTCCAGCACGGCGTCGGGTGCTGGCTGGGCGGGCAGGGCGTCGACGATGCCCAGGAAATAGGCTTCCCATTTCAGCGCGCGCGCGGCGGCCGCGTTGTCGTGGGCCAGGCGCGACTGGATGTCCGCCACGCGGTCGGGCATGTCCAGACCCAGCACGTAGCGGGCGATCTCGTCGTCGGAGTAGGAGCGGTGTTTGTGGTGGTTGCTCATGCGCGCACCGCCCCGTCGATGTGTGCCAGGGCGGCGGACAGGGAGGCTTCGATGTCGGGCTCGGAGCGGTCCAGGCGGGCCGCGATGCGGGCCGGATCGCCGCCGTGCAGGTAGGCCTGCAGCAGGGCGTCGAGTTGCGGGCCGGGCAGGGTGGACAGGGCGCCGGCGACGGTGCCGGCCGGCGCGTCGGACGGCAGATCAAGGGCGGGCAGGGGCGTATTTTCCGCCGGGTGGCGGCCATCGGCGCGCATCTGCCGCGCATGGGCCGACGCACGGTAGCGCAGGATGCTGTAAACCCAGGCGCGTGCGGTGCCGATGGCCGGGCTGTAGCCGGCCGCGTTGCGCCAGATCAGGACGAAGGTTTCGTGCAACACAGTGTCGGCCGCGCCGGGATCGTCCAGCATGGCCAGCGCCAGGGCACGCATGGCGGGGGACTCATGGCGGTACAGCGCCAGGAAGGCGGCGCGGTCGCCCGCCGCGCAGGCGCTTAATTCCGCTTCGAAATCGAAAACTGAAACAGTCATACAATCTTTCCCGTTCACCGGGGCTCGGGATGCGTCGATCAGATGGCGCTTCCTCCAGGAATGCCCTTATTGTATGCGGACCCGGCGCCGTGCACTCCGCCATTCGTCCCTTGCCTGATTTCCGGATATTTCCATGCGTTTTTCCCATACCGGCCCCGCACCCGAGCGGCGTGACGACTGGCTGACCCTGAAGACCCTGTGGCCGTACGTCTGGGCCTTTCGCGGCCGGGTCGTGCTGGCCTTCATCTGTCTGGTCGTGGCCAAGGTCGCCAACGTCGCTACGCCGGTCTGGCTCAAGGATATCGTCGATGCGCTGGGCGTTGCCCCGACGCTGATGGCTGTGCCGCTGGCAGCCCTGCTGGGCTATGGCTTGTCACGTCTGGCGACCTCGGTGTTCGGCGAACTGCGCGACGCCTTGTTCGCCCGCGTGACCCAGGGCGCCATCCAGCAGGTCGCCAGCCAGGTCTTCCGGCATCTGTTGGCGTTGTCGCTGCGCTTTCACATGGGCCGGCGCACCGGCGGGCTGACGCGCGACATCGAGCGCGGTACCAAGGGCATCGGTTTTCTGCTCAATTTCATGGTCTTCAACATCGTGCCCACGCTGCTGGAGATCGCCATGGTCACGGGCGTGCTGCTGTGGCGCTATGACTGGATCTTTGCCGCGCTGACCTTGGGCACCATCGCCGCCTATGTGCTGTTCACGCTGAAGGTCACCGAACGCCGCATGGTCTATCGGCGCACCATGAACTCGCTGGACAGTCAGGCCAATGGCCGGGCGGTCGACGCGCTGTTGAACTACGAGACCGTCAAGTACTTCGGCAACGAGGCCTACGAAAGCCGCCGCTACGACACCGACATGACGCGCTGGGTGGATTCGGCCGTGCGCAATCAGGTGTCGCTGAATCTGCTGAACATGGGGCAGGGCGTCATCATCACCCTGGGCATGACCGCGCTGCTGTGGCAATCGGCGCGCGGCGTGGTGCAAGGCCACATGACCGTGGGCGACGTGGTGCTGGTGTCGGCGTACCTGACCCAGTTGTACGCGCCGCTGAATTTCCTGGGTTTCGTCTACCGCGAGATCAAGCACGCGCTGGCCGACATGGAGCGCATGTTCGACCTGCTGGGCAACCGCCAGGAGGTGGCCGACCGCCCCGATGCCGTCGAATTGCGGGCGAACGAGGCCAGCCTGGCCTTTGAGGCGGTGGATTTTGCCTATCAATCAGATCGTCCGATCCTGCACCGGGTGGGTTTCAGCGTGCCGGCGGGCGGCTCATTGGCCGTGGTCGGGGCTTCGGGCGCCGGAAAATCGACCCTGTCGCGCCTGCTGTTTCGCTTCTATGATCCGACCGGGGGCTGTGTGCGGGTGAACGGCCGCGACATCCGCGACTACACCCAGGCCAGCCTGCGCGCCCATATCGGCATCGTGCCGCAGGACACGGTGCTGTTCAATGACAGCATCGGCTACAACATCGGCTACGGCCGCCCCGACGCCACTCAGGACGACATCGAGCAGGCGGCGCGGGCTGCCCACATTCATGACTTCATCGTGTCGCTGCCTCAGGGCTACGAAACCCCGGTCGGTGAACGTGGGTTAAAATTGTCCGGTGGTGAGAAACAGCGTGTCGCGATTGCCCGCGCGCTGCTCAAATCGCCCCCGATCCTGGTCTTCGACGAAGCCACCAGCGCCCTGGATACGCGCACCGAGCGCGCCATCCAGTCGCAGCTCGAACGCATCGCCCAGGGGCGCACCACGCTCATCATCGCGCACCGTCTGTCGACGATCGTCCATGCCGACCACATTCTGGTGATGGAAGCCGGCCGCGTGGTCGAGCAGGGCACCCACGCGGCGCTGCTGGCGCTGGACGGCCGCTACGCCCGGATGTGGAATCTGCAACAGTCTCGACCCGAACAGGATACTAGGGTTTGACCTATATCGTACCAAAGAGGTACTATTTGGCTTTCAAGCCCACCCCTGGAACCCCCGATGCTGCGGATCAGCAAGATCGTCGATTACGGAATCCTCGTGCTCACGCACATGGCTGCCCGTCCGACGCACGTTTGCAGCGCAGCCGGACTGGCGGGTGACCTGGGTCTGGGCCAGCCCGTCGTCAGCAAAGTCCTGAAACTGCTGGCCCAGCACGACCTGGTTGCCAGTACGCGCGGTGCCCACGGCGGCTACCGCCTGGGACGCGAGGCCGAGCACATCAATGTCGCTCAAATCATCGACGCGCTCGAAGAGCAGCCCTTCGGTCTGACCGAATGTACGGCATTGCCGGGTGCGTGCAGCGTCGAGGGTGCCTGCCACATCCGTTCTCACTGGCAACGCATCAATCGCATCGTGCGCCGCACGCTGGAATCCGTCACGGTGGCCGACATGCTCGACGGCGAGGGTCCCGGCGCGCTCACTGCGCCCACGCCCGCATCCGCCGCCCTGGTCCCCGCGCCCAAGGCCGGCGCGCGCCGGGCCATTCCGAATATCACGAACTGGAGTCTGTCCAAATGAGTACCGTCAACGACAAGCTCGATTCCTTTCTCGACCGCGACTACGAGGCCGGTTTCGTCACGCAGATCGAAACCGAGACCTTCCCCAAGGGGCTCGACGAGGATGTGATCCGCCGCCTGTCCGCCGTCAAGCGCGAGCCCGAGTTCATGCTCGAATGGCGCCTGAAGGCCTATCGCGAATGGCTCAAGATGAGCCTGCCCCAATGGGCCAAGCTGCATTACGCGGACCCTGATTTCCAGGACATCAGCTATTACTCGGCACCCAAGTCCAAGATGGACGGCCCCAAGAGCCTGGACGAAGTCGATCCCGAACTGTTGCGCACCTACGAAAAGCTGGGCGTGCCGCTGCATGAGCGCGCCAAGCTGGCCGGCGTGGCGGTGGACGCGGTGTTCGATTCGGTGTCCGTGGCGACCACGTTCCGCAAGCAACTGGCCGACGTCGGCGTGATTTTCTGTTCGTTCTCCGAAGCGCTGCGCGAATATCCCGAACTGGTACAGAAATACATGGGCACGGTCGTGCCGCCCACCGACAATTTCTACGCGGCGCTGAATTCGGCGGTGTTTTCCGACGGCTCGTTCGTCTACATCCCCAAGGGCGTGAAATGCCCGATGGAACTGTCTACGTATTTCCGCATCAACAGTGCCGACACCGGCCAGTTCGAGCGCACCCTGATCATCGCCGACGAGGGCGCCAGCGTCAGCTACCTGGAAGGCTGTACGGCGCCCATGCGCGACGAAAACCAGTTGCACGCCGCCGTGGTAGAACTGGTCGCGCTGGACGATGCCAAAATCAAGTATTCCACGGTGCAGAACTGGTACCCCGGCGACGAAAACGGCGTCGGCGGCATCTATAACTTCGTCACCAAGCGCGGGGACTGTCGCGGGCCGCGCTCGCGGATTTCCTGGACCCAGGTGGAGACCGGCTCGGCCATCACCTGGAAGTATCCCAGCGTGATCCTGCGCGGCGACGATTCCGTGGGCGAGTTCTATTCCGTGGCGCTGTCCAACCACCGCCAGCAGGCCGACACCGGCACCAAGATGATCCACATGGGGCGCAATACGACCAGCACCATCATCTCCAAGGGCATCTCTGCGGGCCACGGCAGCAACACCTTCCGCAGCCTGGTGCGCATGACGCCCAAGGCCGAGAACGCGCGCAACTACACGCAGTGCGATTCACTGCTGATCGGCAGCCAGTGCGCCGCGCACACCTTTCCGACCATGGAAGTCCAGCATCCCAGCGCCAACGTCGAGCACGAGGCCACCGCCTCGCGCATCGCCGAGGACCAGCTGTTCTATGCCATGCAGCGCGGCCTGTCGGCCGAGGATGCGGTCTCGATGATCGTCAACGGCTTCTGCAAGGAAGTCTTCAAGGAATTGCCCATGGAATTCGCGGTCGAAGCACAGAATCTGCTCGGCGTGAGCCTGGAAGGCAGCGTAGGTTAAGGAGCCCTCTCATGCTGAAAATCGACAATCTGCACGCCTCGATCGAGGACAAGGAAATCCTCAAGGGCCTGAGCCTGAACATCAAGCCGGGCGAGGTTCATGCCATCATGGGTCCCAACGGGGCCGGCAAGAGCACGCTGTCCCAGGTGCTGACCGGCCGCGAAGCCTACAAGGTCACGGCCGGCACCATCGAATTCGAAGGCCGCGACCTGCTGGAACTGAGCGTCGAGGAACGCGCCCGCGCCGGCATCTTCCTGGCCTTCCAGTACCCGATCGAGATCCCGGGCGTCTCCAATGCCTACTTCATGCGCGCGGCGGTCAACGCCATGCGCCGCGAGCGCGGCCTGTCCGAACTGGACGCCATGGACTTCGTGAAGAAGGCCAAGGCCGAGATGAAGCTCGTCGGCATGCGCGATGAATTCCTGTACCGCTCGGTCAACGAAGGCTTTTCCGGCGGCGAGAAAAAGCGCAACGAAGTCCTGCAGATGGCGCTGCTGGAACCCAAGCTGGCCATTCTGGACGAAACCGATTCGGGCCTGGACATCGATGCCCTGAAGACGGTGGCCGACGGCGTCAACCGCCTGCGCTCGCCCGAACGCGCCATGATCGTCATCACGCACTATCAGCGCCTGCTGGATTACATCGTGCCCGACTACGTGCACGTGCTGGCCCAGGGCCGGATCGTGCGTTCGGGCGGTCACGAACTGGCTCTGGAACTGGAAGAAAAAGGCTACGGCTGGATCGAAGGCGTGACGCCTGCCGCCAAGCCCGCCGCCCGAGGGGTGAGGGCATGAGTGCGTCGGACCTCTCCAAGACAGGGCCGGACCTGCAAGCCTGGGCCGATACGTTCGGCCGGCGCGCCGGGGGGCTGCCTGGCGCCGGAGTGCCCTGGCTGGCCGACATGCGCCGCCAGGCGCTGGATCGCTTCATGAGCGAAGGCTGGCCGACGCCCCGCATCGAAGCCTGGCGCCACACTTCGCTGGCACCGCTGGCCGCCGCCACCTTTGATGATGGCGACGCCCAATCCGTGGCCGGGCAGGTCGCCGCCCTGAAGGCCGCCGAACCGGGCCACTGGCTGGTGTTCGTCGACGGCGCTTTTGACGCCGCCCTGTCCGAAATCGGTTCGCTGCCGGCCGGTGCGACGATCCTGCCTCTGTCGCAAGCCTGGGCCGATCATGCCGAGGCCATCCGCGCCGCCTATGGCGACGCAGCCGAGGGCCACAGCACCAGCGCCCTGAACCTGGCTCTGGCCAGCGATGGCGCCTGGGTCCGGCTGGGCCGCGGCATCGCCCTGGAACAACCGATCCATCTGGTCTGCGCGGCCGCCTCGCCGCGCGCGGCGCACTTCCTGCGCCACCTGATCCAGGCCGAGGCCGGTGCCCAGGCCACGGTGGTCGAACACTATGTGGGCGCCCCGGGCGTGGCCAATTTCCGCCACGCGGCCACGCGCCTGCGTCTGGATCAGGACGCGCGCATCACGCACCTGAAGCTGCAACAGGAATCCGCGCAGGCCTGGCACCTGGGCGAGATCGACGCCGTCCAGGGGCGCGGTTCCTATTTCGCCTCGCACTCGGTGTCCCTGGGCGCGCGGCTGGCACGCCACGACATCACCACGCGTTTTGCCGACGAACGCTGCGAGACCCTGCTGAACGGTCTGTATTACGTCGATCAGCGCCGCCACGTCGATCATCACACCCTGATCGGCCATGATAAGCCGCGCTGCGTCAGCCACGAGTCCTATCGCGGCATCATGGCCGACGCCTCGCATGGCGTGTTCTCCGGCCGCATTCTGGTGGCGCCCGGCGCCGACGGCACCGACGCCGTGCAGCGCAATGACAGCCTGCTGCTGTCGCGCCTGGCCAAGTCCGACGCCCGGCCTGAGCTGGAAATCTACGCCGACGACGTGAAATGCGCCCACGGCGCCACCGTCGGCCGGATCGACGCGGACAGCCTGTTCTATCTGCGTTCACGCGGCCTGGACGAGGCGCTTGCGCGCGACATCCTGATCTATGCGTTTGCCGCCGCCAGCGTCGTGCGCATTGAATCCGATCCGCTGCGCCAACGGGTGGAGCGCGCCGTGCGTACGCTGCTGCCGGGTGGCGCCGTCCTGGAGGAAGCCGCATGAACGCCCCGCTGACCTCGTCACAAAGCGCATCGCTGGCCGAGGGCCTGGTTTCGCCCTGGGCGGATGATTTTCCGATCCTGGCGCGGCCCGTGCGCAAGCGGCGCCTGGCCTATCTGGACAACGGCGCCACGACGCAAAAGCCGCGCGCCGTCATCCAGGCGATGGAGGCGTTCTACACAGAGTCCAACGCCAACATCCATCGTGGTGTGCATTGGCTGTCGCAGCATGCCACCGACCTGTACGAACAGGCGCGGGACCGCGTGCGCGTGCTGCTGAATGCACCGGATAGTCAGGACATCGTCTTCACACGGGGCACCACGGAGTCCATCAATCTGGTGGCCCAGACCTGGGGCCAGTCCCTGCAGGCGGGAGACGAGATCCTGGTCACGGGGATGGAGCATCACTCCAACATCGTGCCCTGGCAACTGCTGTGTGCGCGCACCGGTGCGGTGCTGCGCCACGTACGCATCACCGATCGCGGCGAACTGGACCTGGACGATTTTCGCGCCCAGTTGAACTCGCGCACCCGTCTGGTGGGTTTTGCGCACGTGTCCAATGCTCTGGGTACGGTCAATCCGGTCACCGAACTGGTGCGTCTGGCACACGCGGCCGGCGCCCTGGTGCTGATCGATGGCGCCCAGGCCGTGGCCCACGCCCCGGTGGACGTGCAGGCCCTGGATTGCGATTTCTATGCCTTTTCCGGTCACAAGCTCTACGGCCCCACCGGCATCGGTGCGCTCTACGTCCGGGGTTCGATCCTGGCCGATCTGCCGCCCTGGCAGGGCGGCGGCGACATGATACGCACGGTCAGCTTCGAGGGCAGCACCTGGGCCACCGGTCCGCAGCGTTTCGAGGCGGGTACGCCGAACATCGGCGGCTCGATCGTGATGGGCGCCGCCATCGACTACGTCCTGTCCGTCGGGCTGGATCGCATCGCTGCGCACGAGGCCGCGCTGCTGGCCGAGGCCACCGAGCGCATGCGGGCGCTGCCGGGCGTGCGTCTGGTCGGCACGGCCGAGGACAAGGCCGGCATTCTGTCGTTCCTGGTGGACGGCATCCACCCGCACGATCTGGGCACGATCCTGGATACCGAAGGCGTGGCCATCCGCGCCGGCCATCATTGCGCCATGCCCTTGATGTCGCATTTCGGCATCCCCGGCACTGCACGCGCGTCCTTCGCCCTGTACAACGACGGGCGTGACATCGATGCCCTGGTGGCAGGCGTGCGCAAGGCACAGAAACTGTTTGGGGTATGAACCGATGAGGGATAACGACGACGGCCTGCGCGACCTGTACCAGGAAGTCATCTTCGATCACAACCGCAAGCCGCGTAATTTCCATGCGATGGACGACGCGTCGCACCGCGCCGACGGGCACAACCCGCTGTGCGGCGACCAGTTGACGGTCTACGCCAAGGTCAGCGACGGCATCGTCCAGGACGTCAGCTTCATCGGCCACGGCTGCGCCATTTCCACGGCGTCCGCCTCGCTGATGACCGAGGCCGTGCGCGGCCAATCGATCGAGCAGGTCGAGGCGCTGTTTCGGGACATCCACGCCATGCTGACCGAGGCCCACCCGGATTGCGATCTGGGCAAACTCGAAGTCCTGTCGGGGGTGCGTGAATTCCCGTCGCGGGTGAAGTGCGCCACGCTGGCCTGGCATACCCTGCACAACGCCATCGTCCAGGCGGGCGATACGGCCGTCACTGAATAATGCGATGAACCAAAGGTAAACCTCATGAGCTTCAATCGTCAGGAAGTGATCGTCAACCGGGACTGCCCGGCGGTCACCGTCCCCTACGGCTCGCCCGTCACCATCGAGGCCGGCTGCGAGGCCGTCATCACCCAGCAACTGGGCGGCACCTACACCGTCATGGTCGAAGGCAATCTCTACCGCATCGAGGGCAAGGACGGCGACGCCCTGGGCTTCGAACCGGTCGAGGACGTCCGGCACGTCCACGAAGGCCCCGCCACGGCGGAATCCGTCGAGGAAGCCGCCTGGGCCATGCTGTCCACCTGCTACGACCCCGAGATCCCCGTGGACATCGTCAACCTGGGGCTGGTGTATGAATGCAATGTCCTGCCTGCCGGCGCTCCGGATCGTTTCCGCATCGAAATGAAGATGACCCTGACGGCGGCCGGCTGCGGCA
Organism: Castellaniella sp.; assembly: GCF_049650445.1. Classification (GTDB taxonomy): domain Bacteria; phylum Pseudomonadota; class Gammaproteobacteria; order Burkholderiales; family Burkholderiaceae_B; genus Castellaniella. Next base: position 9,085 of record NZ_JBASAD010000041.1, read on the forward strand.
TGGGCACCATGATCGCCGACGAAGCCCGCAACAAGCTGCTCAATATCGAAGGCGTGGACGAGGCTACGGTCGATCTGGTTTGGGACCCGCCCTGGAGCCGTGAAATGATCAGCGAGCCCGCACGCCTGCAGTTGGGTTTGCTGTAGTTCTTTCCGCGTTCGAGCGGAATTCTTGACCTTTCGCATCGCGGCGGCGGGCGGATTCATCTCAGTGTCATGAGTTTCGTTTAAGGTGTGTGACACTACGTTCAGTCACGCATTTCATGTCTTGTCTTCCGGCCCCCGCGTTGTGTGCTTCGCCCCTGCCTGGCCATATTCTCCCCGAGAGCCGGGATGATGTGGCCGAACTGCTGCTCCACGGAGAATTGAGCGCCGTTTTTCAGCCCATTTTGTGGATGCGTGAAGGCGCGCTCCTGGGGTACGAGGGGCTCATCCGGGGGCCGCAGGACAGCCCGCTGCGCGCGCCGGACCGCCTGTTCCAGGCCGCGCGCGCCTGCGGCCTGGACATTCCCCTCGAGCACCGTTGCTGTCGCGTCGTGATCCGGCGCTTCGCGGCGCTGGGCCTGCCGGGCCGCCTGTTCTTGAACATCAGTCCGATGGCCCTGCTGCGCGTGGCCGACGGAGCGCTGGACCTGGCCGCGCTGCTGGCCGAATCCGGCCTGGAGCCTGCCCGTCTGGTGATCGAAATCACTGAACAGAACCATGGCGGGTGCTGGGCCGATCTGATCCCGATCGCTACCCGCCTGCGCGCCCAGGGAGTCCAGTTCGCCATCGACGATCTGGGGTCGGGCTTTTCCAATCTGGGGCGCTGGCTGGACCTGCGGCCCGAATTCATCAAGACCGACAAGGTCTTCACGACCGGCATCCAGGATGACCTGCTGCGCCAGCAGGTGCTGCGTTCGGTTTGCGACATCGCCACCGTGGCCGGTGTCGTGGTCGTCGCCGAAGGCGTCGAGACCCTGGACGAACTGGCCTGCGTCGCGGATCTGGGGGTGGCCTGTGCCCAGGGCTATTACATCGACCGTCCTGCGGCCGATCCTGTCCGGACGTGCTGGTCCGGGCTGATCGCCAGCCTGGCGGAGCGCCGGCACGCCGACACACGCGGTGGCCTGGAGTCCGACCCGGCCCACGACGGAACGGAAGGCCGGGCGCTGCGCCTGCTGCGCCGCGTGCCATGCGTGTCGCCCACCCTGCCCAACGAGGCGGTGTTCGACCTGTTCCGGCTGCACCCTGAATTGCACACCATTCCTGTGGTGGACGAGGACGTGCCGGTCGGCGTGCTGACCCGGGCCAGCCTGATCGAGCGGTTTTCACTGCCGTACCAACGCGAACTGTACGGCCCCAAACCTTGCCGCCAGTTCATGGACGTCGCGCCGCTGGTCGTGGACATGCATACGCCGTTGATGACGCTCAGCCGCTGGCTGGCCGAGACCGAGGGGCATGGCCTGGTCAACGATTTCATCATCACCGGCCAGGGCCGCTACCTGGGCATCGGCACCAGCCAGGACCTGCTGCAGGCGCTCAACCGCTTGCAACTGCGCGCCGCGCAGCATGCCAATCCGCTGACGCAACTGCCGGGCAACGTGCCCATCGACCGGCAGGTCCAGCGCTGCCTGGCCGATGGCCAGGCATTTGTGGTGTGCTATGCCGATCTGGATCATTTCAAGCCCTTCAATGACGTGTTCGGCTACCACTGCGGGGATGACGTGATCCAGTTGCTGGGACGGGTCCTGTCGGCGCACATCGACGCCGGGCTGGACTTCCTGGGGCATATCGGCGGCGATGACTTCATTCTGCTGTTCCGCAGCCCGGATTGGCAGATGCGTTGCAAAGCCATGCTGGACGCCTTTTCCCTGGGCATGGCCCGCCTGCTGGACGAGACGGGGCGGTCGGCTGCCGGCAGCTACGAGGCCGAAGACCGTCAGGGTCAGCGCCGGTGCTACGACCCGCCGACCTTGTCGCTGGGCGCCGTGTCTGTCGAGCCCGGTGTGTACCAGTCGCGACATCAGGTCGCCCAGGCCGCCAGCGAGGCCAAGGCCCAGGCAAAGAAGCAGAGCGGGCCTTGTTTGTACGTCGAACGGCGTCAGCCGAAACCGTTGTTTGCCTCACGCTCCGCAACACAAGCAGCGTGAAAGTTTCTATGCTAGAATCACGTTCTTTCGGGGCGTAGCGCAGCCTGGTAGCGCACTTGCATGGGGTGCAAGGGGTCGCGAGTTCGAATCCCGCCGTCCCGACCAGCATTGCCAAGGGTCCACAGATTTCGGTCTGTGGGCCCTTGTTTTTTGGCGACCCCTTGCACCCCATGCAAGGGGTCGCCACATCCGGGACTCAGGACTCGTGGAAGAATTCATGGCCCGCAGCAAGAAGCAGATCGCGCGCTTTGATGCGGTCGCTCTCGGCCACAAGCAAATGCTCGCCGTCGAATGTGCATACGACAAAAACGCCGATGCCATGGGTGGATAGCGGGGTGATCAGCGAATGAACGATCCCGGCTGCCTGAAAATCAAACGGGCCTATTGTCCGGAGACAAGCCCAGCCCGGTTCACTTTCGACCGAGTCAGGCACTCTGTCTTCCATGCAAACGATGGTCAGTTCGTCATCGGCACGGACGATAGCGGAAAAACCGGGTCCGCAAGCCCAGCCGGGAATTGAACTGTCGGGGGGAGGGCGGGCAATTGTGTAACGGCCCGCAATAAATCGAAGGCTTAGCGCCATGAATGGTAGTTCCCTTCTATTGTTCCCGCGGCCTGTAAGCCTACCCCAACACCGGCACCCCGATCAGCGCCCCATGCAGCTTTACAAGAAAACCCAGCCAGATCAGCACGCCGACCACGAGGCTGATCATCGTACCCGGCAGCGTGCCCGCCGCATAGCGTGTCTCCTGATCCCGGTCCCGCCGGCGAGCCGCCCTGAGATCCAGCAGGGCCCAGATCAGGAAGCTGGCAAACAGGATGACGCCGGCGAGTTCACCGTTGGCCAGCAGGTGGCCTAGCGCCCAGGCCTGCACGCCCAGCAGCATCGGATGGTGCAGGCGAGCTTTGATGTGGTTGCGCGGCACATAGGCCGCGGCAATCAGGACGAAGGCGAGCAGCACCAGCAGGGCGGTCAGGTGCGGCATGCCGACAGGGGGGGGCCATAGAAGGACAGGGGCTTGCCGGGTCTGGCCGAAACCCAGGATGATCAGGCCCAGGCCGATCAGTGAAACCGCCGAATGGCCGATCTTCCAGGTGGTTGCGCCGAAGCGGGCGATTTGCCGGCTGCGCCATTCGTCCGCGCCGATGCGGATCGAGTGAGCGCCAAGGAACAGGGTCAGTCCTGCGATCAAGAGTGCCATGATGAACCGCCTTATCAGTGCCGTCTGGAATCGGGTGAGGGTCGAGGTAATAGTTAGTTAAGGATTTGTTTACAATGTAAACATCAAATCAATGCTGATTTTATGGGTATGATGTGTACGATGTCAACATTAGCATCCACAGGAAAATCGATAAAAAAATATCACCATCGCGACTTGCGCCAGATGCTGCTGGCCGAGGGGGTCAAACTGGTCCGTGAGCAGGGGCCGGACAAACTCTCGCTGCGCGAACTGACGCGCCGTGCTGGGGTGTCGGCCATGGCGCCGTACCGACATTACCCGGACAAGGACAGCCTGCTGGCGGCCATCGCAGCCGAAGGTTTTCGGCGCTTGGCCAGACAGTTGGCGTTGGTGGCGGATGCCGGGGGCGGCGCAGGCAGTCCTCTGCTGCAAAGCGGCCTTGCGTATGTACGATTCGCGCTGGCCGAACCGGCTTTGTTCCGCTTGATGTTCAGCGCCCGGCAGTTTAAAGACGTCCCCGAACTGCATCAGGCCCGTGCGGAATCGTTCGATGTTTTGATGCGGCACTTGAACACCGGCGCCGGACCGGAGCAGCAGAGGACTCGCGCGCACGGCTGCTGGGCGCTGGTGCATGGTCTGGCGCTGCTCCTGCTGGATGGCCTGCTGCAAATTCCCGAAACAGGTTCCCGCGATGCTTGGCTGGCGCGGATCATTGCCGGTACGATCGGTCAATCGTCTCCGACGACGGACGGCATTACATAGGCAGTTATTGAAGGTTAAATCTTTTGTATCTCTTGACATGCATCAAATTTTTTCCTTCAATGCAGGCACAAAGGTAAAAAGAGGTGGGGATGAAAAGAGACAAAAGAGGCTCGTTTCTTGCTGGATGCGCGGCGGTCGGTTCGGTCGTGTTGCTGGCTGCTTGCAATGATGGCGGCTCCAGCCGCCGGGTGGCGGATGCGGCGCCGGCCGAATCCGGCAAACCCAACATCCTTTTCGTCATGATGGACGACGTGGGCATCGATCAGATGACGTCGTTCGGTTATGGCGGAGCCAATGCCCCGAAAATGCCCAATATGGATGCGGTGGCCCAGGCGGGCATCCGCTTTCGCAACACGTGGGCGCAGCCGGAATGTTCGCCGGCGCGGGCAAGCTTCTTCGTCGGGCGCTACCCCACGCGCACGCACATCTACCAGGCCCTCGGCCCCAGTGATCTGGCCAACGCCCAGCTCTCGCCCTACGAGACGACGACGCCCCAGTTGCTGCGCAAGGCGGGGTACGAAAACGCCATGTTCGGCAAGTTTCACCTGGCCGGTCCGGAAAACAACGAGGCGGACATCACCACGCCGGCCCTGTTCGGCTGGGATTATTTCTATGGCTGGATCGGCGGCTTGCCCGAGTCCATCGACCTGCAGGCCGGTGGCGTCGTGCCGGGCGGCACCTCCAATCAGTGCGGCTTCGTGCCGGGGGCGATGGCCGTGGACGGGGCCGTAGGCGGCGCCTGCCACTTTCCGGACAATCGCTGCACGCCGGTCCGCAAGGATACGCCGGAGCAGGACGTGGCGGGCTTGCAGTGCCTGGCGGCCGGGGGCATCCTCGTGCCCAACGCCACTTGCGCGGACCCGAAACCGGCCGGTTTGGATTTTTCCCGGTACAACGGCTACTACGTCTCGCCTCTGGTGATCCTGGATCAGGGCCGGGCGGAAAAGGTGCTGCCCAAGGATCCCCGCGCCCGCGGTTACCGTACCACCATCGAGACGGATGCGGCCATCGACTGGATCAATACGCGCGCCTCCGGCAAGCCCTGGATGGCCACGGTCAGCTATACCTCGGCCCATACGCCCTGGCAGCAGCCGCCTGCGGCCCTCATGTCCGATCTGGTCGGGCCGGGCGGGTATCCCAATGCCGGTACGTTCGACAATCTCAGTTGCACCAGCGACGGCTCGGCCGCCGACGTGCTGCGCATGCAGGCCCTGCAGAACCGCATGACCCAGGCGCTGGACACCGAGTTCGGCCGCCTGCTGGTGGAAACCGGTATCGCAACCTGGAATCCCGACGGCAGTCTGAACTACGACCCCGAGGCCAGCAATACCCTGATCGTCATCGTCGGCGACAACGGCTCGCTGGGCTTGGCCGTCAAGCAGCCCTTCGACGCTTCCCGGGCCAAGGGCACGGCCTATCAGACCGGTGTCTGGGTGCCGCTGATCGTGGCAGGGCGTGGGGTCGCGGAGCCCGACCGCGACGTCGAGCACATGGTCAACGGCGTGGACCTGTTCGAACTGTTCGGCGAGCTGGCAGGCATCGATGTGCGCCAGGAACTGCCCATGTCGCGTCCGGTCGACTCCGTGGGGATCCAGGCCTACCTGAAGAATCCGGCGCAGCCGGCCCTGCGACAGACTAATTTCGCCATCAGCGGTCTGAATCAACAGGCCGACGGCGGGCGAAACGGCCCCTGCGTCGTGACGACGGCGGCAGGCGGCGGCACCTGCATGCAGATCGCCACGTCCAAATCGGTGTGCGGCGACAACAGCGGCTTCTGGTGGGGTGTGGGGCATGACGACCTGACCCCCATGGACGGCGATAATGCGATCGCCTCCTACGACACCTGCGCCCAGGTGAACCAGGTCCGCTACACCAACAACAACGCCGCCGTGATGTACACCGTCATGCCGGACCAGTCGGTGGCCGTCCGGGAAGAGCGCTACAAGCTGGTGCGCAATACCTTCAAGCGTTTCGATCCGGCCAAGGGCATCCACGACGAGGTGGAGTACGAGCTCTACGAGGTCGATCAGGCCAAACCCGCGCCGCTGCTCGACGAAGCCGGCATGAGCAAGATCAATCTCGATGGCACGCCCAAGCCGGGCTGGACCACCGGCGACGACCTGGCCTACAAGGATCTGAAGGGCCGGCTGGACCGTCTGATGCTGTCGGCGGTCGTGTGCGAGGGCGACGGCAATATCGATGGCATCGTGGACAAGGCGGATCTCGATAACTGGAACCGGATCTACAGCGGTTGGAGCCAGTCCAGCGTCTACGATTTCGTCGGCGCTACGCCCGGCAGCCCGCCCGATGGCCATACGAACGGCCCGGACCAGGACATCATCAGCCTGCAACTGGGCAAGACCTGCGTCTATCCGTCCAGTGTCTATTAATCGCCTGCGATTTCTCGCCCTGGCCGCGTCGGTCCTGGTGGCTGCGGCGGCGGGGGGGTACGCCTGGTTCCAGGCGTCCGTGCCGGCGGGGCCGGCCGAACCGGCCGTCATCCTGGGCGACGGCAAGGACACGCCCGGAGGCATGGCCTGGATACCGCCCGGCGTCTTTTTGATGGGCAGCGACAGCAGGCTGGCGCAGCGCAACGAACGGCCGGCCCATCCGGTGCGGGTGCGGGGATTCTGGATGGACGTGACCCATGTCACCAACGATCAGTTCGCCGAGTTCGTGCGGCGAACCGGCTACGTGACTACGGCCGAGCGCAAACCTGACTGGGATACGATCCGGGTTCAGTTGCCGCCCGGCACGCCCAGGCCGCCCGATACGGTGCTGGTGCCAGGGGCCATGGTGTTCGTCGGCACTGCAGGGCCGGTGGACCTGTCGGACTACAGCCAGTGGTGGCGATACGTGCCGGGTGCCGACTGGCGGCATCCGCAAGGACCGGGCAGCTCGATCGAAGGCAAGGGTGATCACCCCGTGGTGCAGGTCAGCTATGCCGATGTCCAGGCCTATGCCCGGTGGGCGGGAAAACGCATGCCTACCGAAGCCGAATGGGAGTACGCGGCACGCGGCGGGCTGGAGCAGGCCACCTATGTCTGGGGCGACGAGTTGATGCCCGATGGCCAGCCCATGGCCAATTACTGGGATCTCGGCCAGGGCACTTTTCCGGTGGTCAAGCCCGAGGCGGGCGGCGCGGCCGGCACGCTGCCCGTGACGTCCTTTCCGGCCAACGGCTACGGGCTGTATGACATGACGGGCAACGCCTGGCAGTGGGCGGCCGATTGGTACGATGCGCGCTATTTCGCCCGCCAGGCGAAGGCTGCGCAAGGCAAGCCCATCGATGATCCGCAGGGGCCGCCCCAGTCTTACGATCCATCCGATCCCGGGGTGCCGGTCAGTGCGCCCAAGCGGGTGATCCGGGGGGGATCGTTTCTGTGCAATGAGAACTATTGCCTGTCCTACCGGCCCAGCGCGCGTCAGGCGTCGGACCCCGCCAGCCCCATGTCGCACGTGGGCTTCCGGCTGGTGTCCGATGCGCCGCCGCCGGCATCGCCGTCTTTGCTGGCCCGTTTGTGGTCGCATTGAGGCGAGGTTCGAGGCGGGCAGGGGAGGCATGAGCATGTTGTGGATCACCTGGAACCTGGGGCTGGTGGCGACCGGGTGCGCCGCCCTCGCGTTTTCCCTGGCACTGGGCGTGCCGCTGGCCCGGGCCGCCTGGCGGTTGCCTCGGACGCTGGATGACACCCTGCCGGCCGAGCAGATGCCCGTGCACGTAGCCTCCCGGCGGATCTTCCTGTCGGTGGGGGCGCTGCTGGCCCTGGCGTGCGCCTGGCGTTTCGGCCCCACGGGCGCAGCCCTGGCCGCGATCGTTTTCGTGTCGGTGCTGCTGGCCCTGGCCTGGATCGACGCAGAGACCGGCTTCCTGCCGGATCGCTTGACGCTGCCGCTGCTGTGGCTGGGTCTGCTGGTCAATGTGGATGCGACCTTCGCGCCGTTGGCGCATGCGGTCGTGGGCGCGGCGGGCGGTTATCTGGCTTTCTGGTGCGTCGACGGGGTGTTCCGGGCGCTGACGGGGCGGGCTGCCCTGGGCCGGGGCGATTTCAAGCTGCTGGCTGCTCTGGGGGCCTGGCTGGGTTGGGCGGCTTTGCCGCGCGTGGTGTTCGCGGCCGCTGTCCTGGGCCTGGCGGTGGCGCTCGCGCGGCGGGTGATGGGCCGGTTGGCGCCGGGCGAGGCCTTCGGGTTCGGGCCTTTTCTGGCGGCGGCGGGCGTGACCGCCTTGCTGGGGGCCTAGGCGGATGGCGGCGTGGAGGATGGTGTCAGTGGCCGGTGTGCAGCGGGCCAGCCAGGATGAAACCCGTGGCGGGGGCCGCTGCTGCGGGCGCGGCGATGGCCTCGTCCATGCCGTCCTGGTTGACGACGATGCCGTGTGCGTGGACCTCGGCCAGCATGACGCCGGGAGCCAGGGTGTCGCCGACGCGGAAGGCCCGCGACGGAGCGCCGTCGATCGACAGGATCGCGGTGCCTCTGGGGCCGGCGGCCATCAGGCCGGTCATGCGTACCTGCAGACGGCCCCGGCCACTGCCGAACCAGCCGGCCAGGGCGTCGAGGGACGGCGCCGGGGCGGGTTCCACCGCCAGCATCGGAGGCGCCGGATCGGGTTGCGGCGCCAGCAGCAGGGCGCCCCACAAGCCGATGCCGCCGGCGATCGCCAGCAGGGCCGCTGCGTGCAGCAGGCCGGGCGCGTGGCGGTGCAGGAATCCGGTCACGGGAAGAGGAAGGACGGGCATGGATCGCGGGGCACGAGGTCCGGAACGTCGAAGTGGTCCAGTATAGTGCCGGCCGCGCGTTTCGTGGACCGGACCTCAGGCGGATCGGCGATCCGCGCATCGTGGAGCATCATGAAACCAGGTCTTTATCTTTCGCGCGCGACGCTGGAGCGCGGCTTTTCACTGATCGAGATCATGGTGGTGGTGGTCATCATGGGCATCCTGGCCGCGCTCGTCGTGCCCAACGTCATGGACCGCCCCGACCAGGCCCGGACCATCGCGGCCCGGCAGGACGTGGCCTCTATCCAGCAGGCGCTCAAGCTCTATCGTCTGGATCATGGCCGCTATCCGACCGTCGAACAGGGACTGGACATCCTGGCCGGTGGGCCGGCCGGCAAGTCCCGTTACATGGACCGCGTGCCCCGCGATCCGTGGGGCGCCCCCTATCAATATCTGAATCCCGGCGTGCGGGGCGAAGTCGATGTGTTTTCCCTGGGTGCCGACGGCAAGCCCGGGGGTGAGGGCGTGGATGCCGAGATCGGGATCGATGCGCGTTGACCCGCAGCGCGGGTTCACGTTGCTGGAGACGATGGTCGTGCTCCTCATCATGGGCGTTGCGATGGGAGCGGCCAGCGTGTCAGCGTTCGGCGATGCGCGGATGCGTACGCTGCGCCAGGATGCCCAGAGACTGGCAGGGCTGTTCATGACGGCTCAGATCGAGGCCCGGGCCGGCGGCGCGCGCATCGCCTGGCGGCCCGGCGAGCAGGGGTTCGCGTTCGAGCGACTGCCGCGCCCGCTGGTCCTGCCGGCTCGGGTGGCGGCCCGGTCAGCCGGGGCGCGGGATGAGCGCTTTTCGGCGGATGTGCCCCTGCGGCCGCGCGCCTGGCTTTCGGATGGACCGGTTTTGGTCGGCATCCGGCCGGCCGGCGCCCTGGTCTTCGATGGCGACTGGGTTCATTCCCCGCTGGACGTGACACTGAGCGCCGGCGGCCGGACCGTGCGCCTCTCGCGCTCGGGCAACGGGCATTACGAGGTCCGGCCGTGAGCGCGCCGGGCCGCCCCGGGCGCAGCGATCGCCAGCGCGGCTTCTCGCTGATCGAAGTGCTGGTGGCGCTGGCGATCGTCGGCGTCGCGCTGGCGGCCAGCATCCGTGCGCTGGGCGTGGGCATCGGCGGCACGCAGGCGCTCAGGCTGCGCAGCCTGGCCTTGCAGTCGGCGGAAAATGTCCTGGCGGAGATGCGCCTGCAGGGAGACTTTCCGGCCGTCGGCCGGCATCGACGGCCCTGTCCGCAGGCGGATCTGGCGCTGCAATGCGAGCAGTGGGTGCAGGCTACGCCCAATGCGCGTTTCCGCCGCGTGACAGTGCGCGTCCGGCTGGGAGACGGGCCGGTGCTTTCCGAACTCGACGGTCTGGCCTCGCGTCTGCCATGAAGATCCCGGCCCATGCTCAGCGTGGATTCACCCTGATCGAGGTGCTGGTCGCCCTGGTCCTGCTGGCGCTGCTGGGCTTGATCTCCTGGCGCGGGCTCGATGCCGTGCACCGTGTCTCCGAACGGCTTGATGCGCGCGCCGAGGAGACCTTGTCCCTGGTGCGGGCCCTGGGCCAGGTGGAGCGCGATCTGCGGCGTCATGCCGGGGCGGATGTCCTGCCTGCCTGGCAGGCGGCCGTGGGCGGGCCGGCTTCGCCCGGCCTGTCCTTTCCTGCAGCAGGCATCGCCTGGGCCCGTGAGTCGGGGCTGCTCCTGGTGCGTTCGACGGGCGATGGCAGGTGGCAGCGGCTGCGCTGGTACGTGGATCAGGGCGTTCTCTATCGGGCGGCTGGCGCCCCATCGTACCGCCTGCCCCTGCCCGAGCCGGGGACGGCGGTCGCGGTCCTCGATGGCATGCGCGCCTGGTCGCTGCGCGAATGGCGACCCGGCCAGGGCTGGATGGACCCGCAGGCCGCGTCGGCGGCTGCGACCGCCGCGCCGCGTGCGGCTGCCCGTGGCGGGCGGCGCACGGGAACGGAATCCGCGTCGGCGGACGAGACCGCAGGCCTGGAGTTCGTGCTGCATCGCCAGGAAGACGGCGCCCGGCGAACCTACCGCAAAGTGGTGCTGCTGCCATGAGGGCCGCCGGATTCCGTCAACGCGGCATGGCGGTGATCGCCGCCATGCTGGTCGTGATCGCTGCTGCCGCGCTGGCGACGGCTCTGATCGAAGGACAGGGCCGGCTGGTGCGGGTCTTGTCCACCGAACGGCATCTGGCTCAGGCGCATTGGTTGCTGCACGGCGGACTGGACTGGTCCCGCGTCATCCTGCATCTGGATGCGCGCGAGAACGCCACGACCCGGCTCGATGGCCTATGGACGCAGACGCTGGCGGACCTACCCGTGGGACCGGCCGACAACCCCCGCGCCGCCTTATTCTCCGGGCGGATCGAGGATACGCAGGGCAAGTTCAATCTGCGCGATTTGGCGGCGGACGGTCAGGCCAGCCCCGCCGCCGTCGCTGCTCTGGAACGACTGCTGCAATGGCTGGGGCAGGACCCGTCGCTGGCCCGCGTGCTTGCGCAGCGTGTCGCCGACAGCCAGCCGGGGCTGGGGCGGGCGCCCGTCGCGATGGGGCTGCGCAGCCTCGACGACCTGCAAGGCATCGAGGGCCTGGGCCTGCCGGGAGTGGAAGCGCTGCGTCCTTATGCAGCCTATCTCCCCGAAACGGTGCCGCTCAATGCCAATACCGCGTCTGCTGAAGTGCTGGGCGCGGTGATCGAGGGGCTGGGCCTGGCCGGGGCGCGGGACCTGGCCGCCCAGCGCGACCGGGGACTGTGGTTCGTCAATCGTGGCGATCTCATCAACCGCCTGCCGGCGTTGCAGGCGGAGCAGGTGCGTCGCCTGGATGTCCGCAGCGACTGGTTCAGCGTGGCGGGCGAGGTCTCGGTGGGTGATACGATAGTCGGGCTGCGGGCCTTGCTCCAGCGTGACAGGCAGGGGAGAGCCTCGGTCCGCTGGGTCAGCTACGAATGACAAGATAAAAAGAATGATGAGACAACACGTGCGGCTGCTGCTGCCTCCTCTGTCGGAACTGACGTCCGCCATGCCGCTGGCCTTTGTGCTGGTGGACCGCGATGGCCGCCTGCTGCGCTCGGGACACCTGGAGCCGCAGCCCCTGGCTGCGCTGGCGGGCGCGTGGCCCGTGCACGCCATCGTGCGCGACGGCGACACGGTGGTCACCTGCGTCACGGTGCCGCCCGTCGCCGCCCGGCGGCTCGGCGACGCGGTCCGCAGCAGTGTCGAACCCATGACACTGTCCGACCCGGATCACCTGCTGGTGGCCCACGGTCCGCGCCGGACCGATGGCACAGTGGCTGTGGCGTGGACGGCGCGCGAGCCCCTGGAACGGGCCTGGTCGCTGCTGGCGTCCGCTGGTCTGAACGTCGTGTCCCTGGTGCCGCATGCCCTGGCTTTGCCAGAGGGCGATCCGCATCCCGACCGGCCCCTCGAACTGCCTGCGGGGCCTCGCTGGCTGGCTCCCCTGCCGGCCTGGTCCTTCATCGGCTCGGCCCGCCGTCCGGCGGGTGGGGCGGGGCGCTGGCGCCGGCCGTTCGCCTGGGCCGCCGTCGCTTGCGCGGTCTGGGTCCTGGGCCTGAACGTCCATGCGGCCAGGCAGGGCGGCCGGCTGGAGGCGTTGCGCGAGTCCATGCGCCAGACTGTGCAGCAGGCTTATCCGCAGATCCCTGTGGTCATCGATCCCCTGCATCAGGCCCGGCAACAGCGTGACGCCCTGCGGCTGGCCGGTGGTGATGCGGCCGCAGACGATTTCATGCCCCTGGCCCTGGCGACGGCGGAAGTCCTGGGATTCGCGCAGGGCCATGTGCTCGGCCTGCGCTACGAAGACAACCGGCTGACGCTGACGCTGGCGGAAGGCTACCGGCCGCTGGTCGATGAGGCGGCCCTGGCGCGGACGGCGGCCGGGCAGGGGCTCCGGCTGGCGCGCGATGCCGTCCGTCCACATGTTTGGCATGCCACCCGGCCGGATGCTGCCGAAGGCGCGGTGCGGCCGGCGGGAGACGAGCCATGAGCGGCCCGAACAGGCTCCACTGGCGGGGCGCCTGGCTCACGCGGGTGCAGCCCATGCTGCATCGCTGGGGTGCGTCCTGGCGGCACTTGAGTCCGCGCGAGCAGCGCCTGCTGGGCTTGATGATCCTGCTGCTGGGGGCCGCCGTTCTGTGGCTGGCTGGCCTGCGCCCCGCACTGGACACGCTGCGCCAGGTACGGGAGCAATTGCCCGTGCTGCAGGCGCAGACGGCCGAGCTCGACGCCATCGTGCTGGAGTCCCGGGCACTGGGCCGCAGCCGGCGCGGAACCCTGTCGGTCGAGGAAACCGCTGCTGCGCTGCAGGACAGCCTGCAGCGGGCCGGCCTGCAGGCGAACGGCAGCTTCGGGCCGGTGCGCGCGGAGGGTGATCAGCTCCGACGGGTGCTGACGGTGGACCGCGCGCCCGTTGCGAGCCTGCTGGCCTGGCTGGCGCAACTGCCCGAAGTCGCCCGGGTGCGGGTGTGGCGTCTCGAACTGGCGCGCAGCCACGTTGATGGCCGGGACCGCCCGGGCCTGCTCAGCGGAACCGTCGAATTGATGCTGCCGATGGGGGCTCTGCCATGAGTGCGCCGGACTTTTCCGGGCACGGATACCGGTGGGCGCGGCACGGGGTAGATCCGACGCGCCGTCCCATGTGCCTGGCCGGGGTTCTGGCGCTGGTCGCCGTGGCCGCGCTGACGGCGTTGAGCGCGCTGCCCGCCCGCTGGGTCATGGCCTGGGTGCCGGAGACCTCGCCCGTCACGATCACCGATGCCCGGGGCAGCCTGTGGTCGGCGCAGGCCTCGCTGGCGGTCGGCACGGGGCCTTTGCGGCGCGGCCTGCCCGAGCCTGTGCGCTGGCACCTGGCATGGGCCGGTGGCCCGCACCTGGTGCTGTCGCACGCCTGGCTGCTCGGCCCGCTGGAGATCCGTCCTGTCTGGGGCGGACTGCGTATTTCCGGCCAGACGCTGCAGGTCCCGGCTACGGTCCTGACGACCCTGCACGCGGTGTTCAATACGCTGGAGCCCGGCGGGGAACTCCTGCTGCGGTGGCCGGATCTCCGCGTCGGTCGCGGCGGCGCGCAGGCTGCACCGGGACAGCCCCTGCTGCTGGCACATTGGCAGCACGCACGGTCCGCTTTGAGCCGTGTTGCGCCGCTGGGCGATTACCGCCTCTCGGTGGAGACCGCCGCCGGCCCGGAGCCGATGTATGCCCTGACGCTGAGGACGGACCGAGGTCCCCTGAGCCTGGAGGGCAGCGGAACCGTGACGCCGGCCGGCCGGCTGCGCTTCGATGGCAAGGCCCGGCCAGACGATTCGGTGCCGATCGAAACACAGGCTGCGCTGCGCCGCCTGCTGGATGTCCTGGGGCCGAAAGCCGGTCCCGACGGAGCAACCCCCTTGCGGATGCATTCATGAAAACAGAAACTGTCCGATACCTGGCCCTGCTGACTCTGCTGGCCCTGGCCGGCTGCGCGGCGCCGAACGCCTCCCGTCAAGCCCAGGAATCGCCCCTGGTGGTCTATACCTCGGTGGGGGCGGAGTCGCCGACGCCGGCCGGGCGCCCGGGCGCTGCGGCCAGGGAACTCCGGCAGGCGCCGCAGCCTCGACGGCTGCAACCCATTCCCGAACGGCCCGAGGTGCCTGTTGCCGCCGCTGCTGCCGGCACGGCTGGGCCGATGACCCAGCTCAATTTCCAGGAAGCCGAGCTGAGTTCGGTGGTCCGCGCCCTGGCCCGTTTCACGGGGCGTAATTTTGTGGTCGATCCGCGTGTGCGCGGCCAGTTGACGCTGGTGTCGGACACGCCGGTCGATGCCGACACGGCGTATGCCATGCTGCTGAGTGCCCTGCGCATGCAAGGCTTTGCCGTGGTCGAGGTCGGCGGCGTCAGCCGTGTCGTGCCCGAGGCCGATGCCAAGCTGCAGGGGGGGGCTGTGGTGTCGGGCCCGGCGCAGGGGCGTCGAGGTGAACTGCAGACCCGCGTCTTCTCCCTGCGCTACGAGAATGCCGCCGATCTGGTGCCGGTGCTGCGCCCCCTGGTGGCGGCCAACAATACCCTGGCCGCGCAGGAGGGCAGCAACTCCCTGGTGGTGACCGATTATGCGGACAATCTGGATCGTATCGCCCAGATCATCGACCGCGTCGACACGCCGCTGGCCGTGAACACGGACGTCGTGCCGATCGAATACGGCGTGGCACTCGACGTGGCCGCCCTGGCGCAGCAGTTGCTGCAGGACGGCAGCGGCCGCAAGACCCGGGACGTGTCCGTGCTGGCGGACCCCCGCAGTAATTCGGTGCTGCTGCGCGCCATCACGCCCGAGCGCCTGAAGCAGGCGCGCAAGCTGATCCTGCGCCTGGATACGCCCGAATCCCGCACCGGGAACCTGCATGTCGTCTATCTGCGCAATGCCCAGGCCACCCATCTGGCCGAAGTGTTGCGGGGGGCGCTGATGGGGCGGGGCGGGAGCGCCGAATCCTTGTCCGGCCCCTCTCTTTCGGTCGCCGCGCAGGAGACGATGGGGCAGCAGGGCCCGCCCGATGCCGCGCTGTCGTCCCAGACGGACGCCGCCACGACGGCGCTGCCGGCTGCCGGCAATCAGAATCTGGCCTTCTCGGCGGCGGGCGCCACGATTCAGGCCGATGCCACCACCAACACCCTGATCATTTCGGCGCCGGAACCCTTGTACCGCAGTCTGCGCGAAGTCATTGACCAGCTCGACCAGCGGCGCGCTCAGGTATTGATCGAAAGCCTGATCGTCGAGGTCAATGCGGACAAGGCCGCCGAGTTCGGCGTCCAATGGATGGCCGGCGGCAACGGCCTGAACGGCAATGGCGCCGCGTTCTTCGGCGGCGCCAACCTGGGGGGCACGGGGATCGGCCTGAATCCGGCCAGCACACGCACCACGATCGACGCCCTGGGCCAGGGCCTGAACCTGGGCGTCGTCAACGGGACGGTCAGCGCTCTGGGGACGCAGATTCTCAATCTCAGCGTCCTGGCCCGAGCCCTGCAGAAGCAGGGCGGCGTGAATGTGCTGTCCACGCCCAATCTGATGACGCTGGACAATGAGCAGGCCAGCATCATCGTGGGCCGCACGGTGCCGTTCGTGACGGGTTCCTATACCACCTCGGGCGATGGCGCCAGCAATCCCTTCCAGACGGTGCAGCGCGAAGACGTGGGCCTGACCCTGCGCATCCGGCCGCAGATTTCCGAAGGCGGCACGGTCAAGCTCGCCCTGTACCAGGAGGTCAGCAGCCTCGATCCGGCCTCGTCGCTGACCAATGGTTCGATCGTGACCCGCAAGCGGGCCCTGGAGACAAATGTGCTGGTCGACGACGGCCAGATTATCGTGCTCGGCGGTCTGCTGGAGGACATGATGGACGATTCCACGGCATCCGTCCCCCTGTTGGGCGACATCCCCGTGCTGGGCAATCTGTTCAAGTACCAGAAGCGCAGCCACAGCAAGACGAACCTGATGCTGTTCCTGCGGCCGCACATCGTGCGCACCGCCCAGGACGGCGCCCGTCTGACGCTCGATCGCTACAACTTCATGCGGGCGGCGCAGTCAGGCTTGCCGATCCAGGCATCGTGGCTGATGCAGGACGACGCCGTGACCGACCTGCCCGGGCTGCAGCGAGACCCGGAGACGGGGCTGCTGGATTTGCGCGGCTTCCGGCGCGCCGACGAGTTTTCCGCGGCGCCGGCCGGTGCGACGGCGCCCGGCGGTGCAGCGGCGGTGGCCGCACCGGTCCGCCAATGAGCCACCGTCTGCCTTACGCCTGGGCGCACGCCTGGCGCGCGCTGCTGGAGACCGGTGCGGCGGGCGACACGCTGACGATCTCGGCGCGCACGCCGCCGTGGGCCTTGGCGGAAATCCGCCGGGTGCACGGCGTGATGCCGACGCGGGAAGTGTCCGACGAAGCCCTCGGTACGCTGTTGGCCGCAGCCTATGTCCACGCGGGGGACGCCGCCGCCATCGTCGACGAGGCGGCCCACGACGTCGATCTTGGCCGTCTGCTCCAGGATCTGCCGGAGATCGAGGACCTGCTCGACACCCGCGAGGGGGCGCCCATCATCCGCATGATCAATGCCTTGTTCACCCAGGCCGCCCGCGATGGCGCCAGCGACATTCACATCGAACCCTTCGAGACCCATTCGGTGGTGCGCTACCGGGTGGATGGCACGCTGCGCGATATCGTCAGTCCGCGCCGTGCGCTGCACAATGCCCTGGTGTCGCGCATCAAGGTCATGGCCAGTCTGGACATCGCCGAAAAACGCCTGCCCCAGGATGGGCGTATCGCGCTGCGCGTGGGCGGCAGGCCCATCGACGTGCGGGTGTCCACGCTGCCAACAGGGCACGGCGAACGGGTCGTGCTGCGCCTGCTGGACAAGGAAGCGGGCCGCCTTCAGTTGGACCGGCTGGGCATGGCGCCCGAGGTGCTGCGGGGGCTGGACGGGCTGATCCGGCGGCCCCACGGCATCGTGCTGGTGACCGGCCCGACCGGCAGCGGCAAGACCACCACGCTTTACGCGGCCCTCAGCCGTCTGGATGCCGCGACGACGAACATCCTGACGGTTGAAGATCCGATCGAATACGACCTGCTCGGCATCGGTCAGACGCAGGTCAATCCGCGCATCGATCTGACGTTCGCCTCGGCGCTGCGGGCCATTCTGCGCCAGGACCCCGACGTGGTCATGATCGGTGAAATCCGGGATCTGGAAACCGCCGAGATCGCCGTCCAGGCTTCGCTGACCGGCCATCTGGTGCTGGCCACGCTGCACACCAACGATGCCGTGTCGGCGGTGACGCGCCTGCTGGACATGGGGGTGGAATCGTTCCTGCTGGCTTCCACGCTGCAGGGCGTTCTGGCGCAGCGGCTCGTGCGCAAGTTGTGCGTCGAGTGCCGCAGGCCCGGAGGGGACGGGACGGCCGAGCGTGATCCGGCGGGATGCCCGGCGTGCGGGCACACGGGGCATAGCGGCCGCACCGGCGTGCATGAGTTGTTCGTGCTGGACGACACGCTGCGTGCCATGGTCCACGAAAATTGTGGGGAACAGAGCCTGCGGGACGCCGCGCGGCGCGGCGGCATGCTCGATCTGCGCCAGGACGGCGAGCGTTGGGTTCGGGCGGGCATCGTCGCCCGGGCCGAGATCGAGCGCGTCGCGCGCGATCCGTGAAATAACGAGGGCCATCGGCATGCCATCCTATCAATATGAGGCGGTCGATGCCGCCGGCCGAGAAGAGCGGGGGCGGATCGAAGCCGACAGTGAGCGGGGCGCCCGCCAGATGCTGCGTCATCGGGGGCTGCTGCCCCTGAGCGTGGTCGAGGCGCGCCGCCGGGGGCGCGCGGGCATCGGCGCGCACGCGCGGCTGCGGGACGCGGATCTGGGGTGGTTGACGCGCCAGTTGGCCAGCCTGCTGGCGGCCCGGCTGCCGCTGGAGGCTGCGCTGCGCGCGACGCTGGAACAGGCCGAACGTCCGCAGGTCGCACGGGTGCTGGCCGCCGTATGCGACGATGTGCGCGCCGGTTTGCGCCTGGGCCAGGCCCTGGACGCCCATCCCCGCGATTTTCCGGATATCTACCGGGCGCTGGTCGATGCCGGGGAGCAGTCGGGCGATCTCGACCGCGTTCTGGAACGGCTGGCCGACTACATCGAAACCCGTGGCGCCTTGCGCAACAAGGTGCTGACCGCCTTCATCTATCCGGGCATCGTTACGGTGGTGTCGGTGGCAATCGTGATTTTCCTGCTCAGCTACGTGGTGCCGCAGGTGGTGAGCGCCTTCACGCAAGCGCATCAGGCCTTGCCCTGGCTGACGCGGCTGTTGTTGGCGGCGAGCGCGGGCGTCCGGGCATGGGGGCTATGGCTGATGGCGGGGCTGGCGGTCGCCTTCGTGCTATGGCGTTTGCGCTTGCGCTCCCCCCAGGCGCGGCTGGCCTGGCATGCCAGGCTGCTGCGCCTGCCGGTGCTGGGGCGCTATGTTCAGGGTGTGGACGTGGCCCGGTTCGCTGCCACGCTGGCCATCCTCACGGGCAGCCGCGTGCCTCTGCTGGAGTCATTGGATGCTGCAGGACGCACGCTGCGCAATCGCAAGTTGCGGGCGGCCGCCACCGATGCCGCTCGCTGGGTGCGTGAAGGCGGTTCGCTGGTACAGGCCCTGCAGGCGCAGAAGGTCTTTCCGCCGCTGCTGATTCATCTGGTCGGCAGCGGCGAACGCACGGGCGAACTGCCCGCCATGCTGGATCGCGCGTCAAAAGTGCTGGCCGCCGATCTGGAGCGCCGGGCCCTGACCCTGACTGCAGTGCTCGAACCGGTGATGATTCTGGCCATGGGGGGCATCGTGCTGGTGATCGTGCTGGCGGTGATGATGCCCATCATCGAGATCAATCAACTGATCCAGTGATGAGCGACATGCGGCAGAGGGCCGCCCCTCCATGGTCCGCGTTGCCAAAAAAGCAACGTTTCGGGTTTTTCGACATTTTCGGTTTTCAGGGATTTGTGACTCTCGTTACACTCGAGGGCTCGTCTGGCGACAGGCACGGGTCGTCGTCCTCACATTCTCTTATTCGGAAAAAGCATGACCGCATCGCGAATCGAGCATGATCTCATCGGAGATCTTGCAGTCCCTCAGGATGTTCTTTACGGGGTTCACACTGAGCGTGCTCGGAAAAATTTCCAGATTACCGGGACTCCCATTTCCAGTCTGCCCGATCTGGTGATCGCGCTGGCCAGCATCAAGAGCGCGGCGGCCCAGGCCAATGCCGATCTGGGTCTGCTGTCGCCGGAAAAACGTGATGCCATCGTGCAGGCCTGCGAGGAAATCCGGGCCGGGCAATGGCACGATCATTTCGTGGTCGATGTGCTGCAGGGCGGGGCGGGTACGTCCACCAACATGAACGCCAATGAAGTCATCTGCAATCGGGCGCTGGAAATTCTGGGCCATCGGCGTGGCGAATTCCAGTATCTGCATCCGAATGAAGACGTCAACATGGCGCAAAGCACCAATGACGTCTACCCCACGGCCATTCGCCTGGCGCTCTGGTTCGCCATCGGGCGATTGCAGGGGGCGATGCAGGTGCTGTGCGATGCCTTTGCCCGTAAATCGGCCGAGTTCGATGACGTGCTGAAGATCGGCCGTACGCAACTGCAGGATGCCGTGCCCATGACGCTGGGCCAGGAATTCGGCACCTTCGTGACGATGCTGGAAGGCGATCGGGCGCGCCTGGGCGAATCGGCCGTGCTGATGCAGCAGATCAACCTGGGCGGCACCGCGATCGGCACCGGGATCACGGCGCATCCGGAATATGCCCGCCTGGCCTGTGCACATCTGGCGCGGATCAGCGGAGTGCCTGTGGCCACGGCGGCCGACCTGATCTGCGCCACCCAGGACTGCGGTGATTTCGTGCAGGTGTCCGGGGCGCTCAAGCGCATTGCCGTGCGGTTGTCCAAGATCTGCAACGATCTGCGCCTGCTCTCCAGCGGCCCGCGCGCCGGCCTGGGCGAAATCAATCTGCCGGCGGTACAGGCGGGTTCGTCCATCATGCCGGGCAAGGTGAACCCGGTCATCCCCGAGGTGGTCAATCAGATCGCCTTCGAAGTTTTCGGCACCGATGCCACCGTCACGTTTGCCGCCGAGGCCGGTCAGTTGCAGCTCAATGCCTTCGAGCCGGTGATCGCCTGCGCTTTGCTGCGCAGTTTCAAGCATCTGGGCAATGGCTGCATCACGCTGGCGGAAAACTGCGTGGACGGCATCACGGCCAACCGCGCGCTGCTGGGCCGGAATATCGAGTGTTCGATTTCCCTGGTCACCGCGCTGAATCCGGTCATCGGCTACAAGATGGCGACGGCCGTGGCCGCCGAGGCCTTCCAGCGGGGGCTGAATGTCCGTGACGTGGTGCTGGCGCGCCAGTTGCTCAGCGCCGAAGAGCTCGATGATCTGTTGCAGCCCGCCGAGTTGCTGCGGCCGCGTGAATATCCGGCGGTGACCGAGGGCTGAGGACGCCGCCCCTCGATTTTTTGATTGAGGATGCGTGATTCCTGTGCAGGTTTTGATCCACAATGATAGTAAGATGATTTGCATTGTGTATCTGCCCGGTGCCATGCCGGGCATCGCTTGCGCCAGGAGATTCGCGTGGGTTCCAACAACTCGAAAATTGCCATCGTCACCGGGGCGGGTTCCGGCATCGGTCGGGCTGCGGCACTGGCCTTGTTGAATGCGGGCTACCGGGTGGCGCTGGCGGGGCGCCGTGCGCAGCCGCTCGAAGAGGTCGCGGCGCACTCCGGTGCCGGCGATCGCGCCCTGGCAGTCCCCACCGATGTGACGGACGAGCAGTCCGTCATTCGTCTTTTCGAGACCTGCGTGCGCCACTTCGGCAGTCTGGACGTGGTGTTCAACAATGCCGGGGGCGGTGCGCCGGCGGTGCTCCTGGAGGACCTGACGCTGGCGCAGTGGCAGCAGGTCGTCGATGTCAATCTGACCGGCATGTTTCTGTGCATTCGCGAATCCTTTCGCGTCATGAAGGCCAGGCAGCCCCAGGGCGGTCGCATCATCAATAACGGTTCGATTTCGGCGTATGCACCACGGCCGAATTCGATGCCCTATACCGCGACCAAGCATGCGGTTTCCGGTCTGACGAAGACCGCTGCGCTGGATGGGCGTAAATATAATATTGCCGTGGGCCAGATCGATATCGGCAATGCGGCCACCAGCATGACGACGCGCATGGCAGACGGCATTCTTCAGGCCAACGGCGACATGGCGGTGGAGCCGCGCATGGACGTGGACATCGTCGGGCAGTCGGTGCTGTACATGGCCAATTTGCCGCTCGATGCGAATGTCCTGTTTCATACGGTCATGGCGACCCGGATGCCGTTCGTGGGACGCGGCTGACGTTTTCTTGCGTTTCTTGCCTGGAGTCGGATCATCATGGCCTGGCGGCATTCGGGATGGATCCTGGGACTGGTGTGTATGACGGCGGCCTTGCTTGCGGGCGCGGGCTGGCCCTTGCCCGTGCGGGCCCAGGTCGCCAATTTCCATCCCTGCAATGCCCAGCCCTCTCTGCCGATCTGCCTGCACGGCTACGGCCGGCGCATCGCCGTGCAACGCTGGGGGGCGGTGCCCGAAGCACTCGATCCCGATGCCGTGGCCAAGGCATCCCTGGTCACGCAAGACCCGGCCAAGGAAATCGAAAAACTCAAGGCCACCACGGCGTTCGTGCAGGACATGGACACCTCCGAAGTCCTGTTCGCGCGTGACGAGGCCGCCGTGCGGCCGATCGCCTCGCTGGTCAAGCTCATGACGGCGTTGGTGGTGATGGGTGCCGGTCTGCCCATGGACGAGAAGATCACCATCGACGCCAGCGACGTCGACGTGCCCAGCGAGCTGCCTTCGCGCCTGTCGACCGGCGCGCGCCTGAGCCGCACCGATCTGCTGCACCTGGCGCTGGCCTCGTCTGAAAACAGCGCGGCGCATGCCCTGGGGCGCAGCTATCCAGGCGGCATGACGGCTTTCGTCGAGGCAATGAACGCCCGGGCCAGTGCCTTGGGCATGGGTGATTCCCGGTTTGTCGAACCCATCGGCCTGTCGAATGAAAGCGTGTCTTCGGCCAGGGATCTGGCCAAGCTGGTGCATGCGGCATCCCGACAGCCGCTGATCAGGGAATTCACCACGGATCCGAAATACAGCGTGGACGGCCGGACGTTTCGCAATACCAATATGCTGGTGGGCCGCCCAGGCTGGGACATCCTGGCTTCCAAGACCGGCACCACCCGCGAGGCCGGCGACTGCCTGGTGATGATGGTCCGGCTTGACGGGCGCAACCTGGCCATGGTGCTGCTCAACGCGCAGGGAATGAGTGGGGCGCGCTTTGGCGACGCGGTGCGCCTGCGGCGTGTCCTGGACAGCCGGATGGTGGCGAAGCAGGGTGGAGAAGGCGCTGCGCCGGAAAACGTGGCTGGGCTGTACGACAAGTAAGGGGTGTGACCAAGATGTTTCGTGTGCTCCAGTATGGTGCATTCTCCTTGTCACGAACACATACTCCGGTTCGGCATCGCATTTGATACCTTATCGGCATCGCTTTTTCTTGAGAACTGGAAGGGGTCTCCATGCCGAAAAACGCGGGTGTCGGGCTGTTGCCCTTGATCGAAGGCTTGCGGGCTGTCGGGGCGGTTGGATTACGCTATGCGGCCGATTCCCGTCGCATGGCCGGAGTGATCCGGGCGGCGCCGACGGGGCTGTTTCTGCGTGAATTCCTGAAGGCACCAGCCGGGGTCGGGGCCGTCTGGCCCAGTTCGGAGCGTTTGGCTCAGGGTATGGCGGCCCGGATCGATCCCCAGGGCGATGGTCTGGTGGTGGAATTGGGCGCCGGGACTGGCGTGGTGACTCAGGCCTTGCTCGATCAGGGCGTATCGGCGGAGCGCTTGCGGGTGGTGGAGTGCGCCCCGGCCTTTGTGCGGCATCTGCGCCAGCGGTTCCCGGGAGTGGCGATCCTGCAGGGCGATGCCGCCCAATTGTCGGATGTGCTGGATGCCAGCGCGCCAGGAATACCGGTCGATGCCATCGTGTCCAGCCTGCCGCTGCGTTCTCTGGAAGCAGGTGTGGTGTCCGCCGTACTCGATCAGTGCCGGACGCTGCTGCGGCCGGGCTGTCCGCTGATCCAGTTCACCTATGCGCTGCGTGGCCTGCCCGCCGCTGAGTTATCGGACGGTTTCGAGTTGCGTAGCGATCGATCCATCTGGGCCAATCTGCCGCCCGCCCGGGTGATCACGCTGGCGCGCGTGAGCGAGCCGGAGTCCGCTCAGATCGGGTGATCCCGGCTAGCGCGGCTGGAACGCGATCAGTCCCATGCCGGCCAGCGTGACGGCGACGCCGCCGATGTCCCAGACGGTGGGACGCACGCCGTCGACTGCCCAGAGCCACAGGATGGCAACGCCGATGTAGACCCCGCCGTAGGCGGCGTAGACCCGGCCGGATGCGGCTTCATGCAGGGTCAGCAGCCAGGCGAAGGCCGCCAGGCTGAGCGCGGCGGGCAGCAGCAGCCAGGCCGATCCCCCCTGGCGCAACCAGAGCCATGGCAAATAGCAGCCCGCGATCTCGGCGAGTGCCGTGATGAGGTAGAGGGAAAAAGTCTTCATGCCGGATTCGGAAAGCCTTGCAAGGAGCCGGGGGATTTACAGGATCGACATCACCCCGCCATCCACGTAGATGATCTGACCATTAATGTAGTTCGAAGCGGCCGAGGCCGCCCGTGATAACCCTAGTTTTCAGAGCGGTTGTTTTTTTTTACCATAGTGCCCATGTTGTAGACAAAGAGTTCACTATGTGGGCATCCTCATCCGGATCGCAAGGTTCCCGGCCGGCTCAAAAGCCGGCGGGTACGGCTGCTTTTTCCAAGTTCGTCCATTTGCTGCGTCTGGTCGCAGCCAGCAAGGAACCGGTCTCCGTTGCCGAACTGGCGCAGCAAAGCGGTTACCCGCGCGCGACGGTCCACCGGACGGCTGCGGGCCTGCTGGCCGAAGGCCTGCTGGCCGAAAGCATCCTGGGCAAAGGCTATGTGCTGGGACCGGGCCTCATCAGCCTGGCCAGCCAGAGCTGGGGCGGTTCCGAGCTTCGGCTGATCGCATCCGAAGACTTGACGAACCTGCGCGACTGCACCGGCGAAACCGTTCACCTGGCGGTTCCGGGGGATCGCTGCATGATCTATATCGAAAAGCTGGAAAGCCTGAGTGCGGTGCGCCTGGTGTCGGGCATCGGCGCCCGCGCGACGCTCAATTCCACGGCGGTCGGCAAGGCCTATCTGGCTTTCTTGCCCGCGTCCGAGCGGGAGTTCCTGCTGGATCATCTGGAGTTTCATCCGCGCATGCCCAACACGATCATGTCGGCTGACAAGCTGAGGGGCCGGCTGAACGATGTCCGGGAACGAGGCTGGGCGACCGACGACGAAGAAAACGAACCGGGCGTGCAATGCTTCGGTGCGCCGATTCTGAATGGTGAAGGCTACCCGATCGCCGCCGTCAGCGTGAGCACGCTGAAATTCCGGCAGCAACCCGATCTCGAACGCGTCTATGTGGAGCCTCTGCTGGCGACCTGCCGCGCGATCGAACAGCGGATCGGGCGGGTGCCCGTCATGACGCGCCAGGTTTCGCTTTCCTCGGTTCGGTCGGCTTCTGGCCTTGTACCGGGCCGCCGCCCTGGGTCCTGATGAATTCCAACCACAAAAGAGACTTTCATGAGTAATCAGAAGGTGGGAGACAAGACGGCCGGCTGGCCCGAAAAGGCCGCCGATGCGCTCTTCTATGCATTGATGTGTCTGCTGGCGATCTGCGTTCTGGCCATGCTGCTGCTGGTGTTCGGCAACGTCGTGCTGCGCTATGGCTTCAATTCCGGCATTACGGTGTCGGAGGAAGTCGCACGCCTGAGCTTCGTGTGGCTGACCTTCGTCGGCGCCGTCGTCGCCTTGCGTTCGCGCCAGCACATCGCGATCAATATGCTGGTGCAGCGTTTCTCTCCGCAAGCGCAAAAGATCACGCACATCGTCCGTCAGGGCGTGATTCTGTGGGTGCTGTGGCTGATGATCGACGGTAGCTGGCGGCAGACGGTGATCGGCATGGATACCGTGACCTCGGTCGTCGGCATGCCGATCGCGGTGTTCAGTGGCGCGGCGCTGTTCGCCTCGGTGGTGATGGCGCTCATGATCCTGCTGGATCTGGTCGTCGCTCTGAGGACGCCCGCGACCCGGGAAAACATCGCGCGCTTTTGCACGTCCGTCGATAGCGCCGAGGAGATCTGAACATGAACGTCCTGATCTTTCTTGGCGTGCTGCTGGGCTTCATGGCGTTCGGCATGCCCATTGCGTTCGCGCTGCTGCTCAGTGCCATCGCGCTGATGTTCCATCTGTCCTTTTTCGACACGCAGATCATCGCCCAGAACCTGCTGACCGGCGCGGACAATTTCGCCCTCATGGCGGTGCCGCTGTTCATCCTGGCGGGCGAGGCCATGAATTCCGGCGGGATGTCCAGGCGGCTGGTCCACCTGGCGGTGACCTTCGTGGGCCACATCCATGGCGGCCTGGGATACGTGGTCATCATGGCCAGCATCCTGCTGGCTGCGCTGTCCGGCTCGGCTGTGGCGGACGCCGCCGCGCTGGCATCGATGCTGGTGCCGATGCTGCGCAGCCGGGGCTACGACATGAGTCAGTCCACCGGCCTGATCGCGGCGGGCGGCATCATCGGTCCCATCATTCCTCCCTCGATCTCGTTCATCATTTTCGGGGTGGTGGCCAATGTGTCGGTGACCAAGCTGTTCATGGCGGGCATCGTCCCGGGCTTGCTGATGGGGCTGACCCTGACCTTCGTGTGGGCGTATACCTGCCGCCGGGTGCGCACCATGACGACCTCGCCCAAGGAAGGCTGGGCGGTACGGCTGATTGCGCTGCGGGGGTCGATCTGGGCGATGTTCCTGCCCATCATCATCATCGGAGGGCTACGCGGCGGTATTTTCACCCCGACCGAGGCGGCGGCGGTTGCGGCCATGTACGCCCTGTTCGTCGGTATCGTGGTCTATCGCGAAATCTCGCTCAAGGTCTTCTTCCGGATCCTCGTGAATACCGCCATGACCACCAGCGTGGTGATGTTCCTGGTGGCGGCGGCGCTGGTGACGTCCTACATGATCACGCTGGCGGATCTGCCCGAAGCCATCATCGACCTGCTGGGCCCGCTGGTGGATTCGCCCACGCTGCTCATGATCAGCATCGTGATCCTGCTCACCGTCATCGGTACGGCCATGGATCTGACGCCCACCATCCTGATCCTGGCGCCGGTCATGATGCCGGTGATCAACAAGGCGGGGATCGATCCCGTCTACTTCGGGGTGATTTTCGTGATCGTGGGCTGCGCGGGTCTGCTCACGCCGCCTGTGGGAACCGTGCTCAATGTGGTGTGCGGGGTCGCACGGGTGCGCATGGAGGACGTGATCAAGGGGGTGCTGCCCTACGTGATCGCGTATACGGCGATGGTGCTGTTGATGGTGTTGTTCCCGCAGATCGTGCTGACGCCTTTGCGTTGGTTTTATTAAGGCCGGGGGACTGTCGCACCAGCATTCCGCTGGGCAGGCGATCCGGTCGTCATTTCCAAGGATGGAGCAAGATGAAAGCAACTCTCACACTCAAGAAGAATCTGCACCTCAAGGGCCTGGCGATGGGGCTGGCCGCCGCCATGGCCTTCGGCCTGGGCTCGGCCGATGCCCTGGCCAAGGACATCAACTCGCGCATCATTCGCTTCGGTTACGGCCTGGCCGACACCAGTCCGACGGGGCAGGCCACGCGATTCTTTGCCGAAGAAGTCGCCAAGCTGAGCGACGGCAAGATGAAGGTCAAGACCTACGGCAATGGCGCCCTGGGTTCGGACGAGCAGATGCAGAGCGCTCTGGTCGGTGGTTCCCAGGAAATGACCTTCGTCTCGACCGCACCGCTGGCGGGCATGGTCAAGGGCTTCGGCGTGTTCGACCTGCCGTTCCTGTTCGATGACGAAAAAGTGGCCTATGCCGTGCTGGATGGCAAGCCGGGCCAGGCGCTGCTGGACGCGCTTCCCGCCAAGGGGCTGATCGGCCTGCTGTATTGGGAGAACGGTTTCCGCGACCTGACCAATTCCCGTCACCCCATCACCAAGGCCTCGGATATCGAGGGCATCAAGCTGCGCGTGATGCAGAACCAGGTGGCGCTCAATGTGTTCAAGGCGCTGGGCGCCAATGCGATTCCGATGCCTTTCACGGAACTGTTCACCGCCCTGGAAACGAAGACTGTGGACGGCCAGGAAAACCCTCTGAGCACGATCCAGACCAGCAAGTTCTATGAGGTTCAGCCGTACTTGACCCTGTCGCACCACGTGTATACGCCCTTCGTGCTGCTGGCGTCCAAGAAGTGGTGGGACGGCCTGACCGCCGATGAGAAACAGGTGATCCAGGAGGCCGCCAAGACGTCTCAGGCCTACCAGCGCAAGATCAGTCAGGAAGGCAATGTGAAGGCGATGGCGTTCATCAAGGAACACGGTGTGCAGATCGATACTTTCTCGGCTGCGGAAAAGCAGATCATCCGCGACAAGGTGAAGCCGGTGGTCGAAGAACTGCGTGATGCCATCGGTCCCGACACGATCGACGCCGTGGTCAAGGCGGCCGCCGAGGCGCAGAAGGGCGCGTAAGGCTGGCTGGTGAAGAACCGGCGCCTGTTCGCGAGATGCGGGCGTCGGACGCATGTGCCGGAATCACCCCGGGAGGGGCGGTTCCGTGCGCCATATTTTGAAAGCAGGTAGGGAATTGACATGTCAGCGTCTGAAGAGACTCAATTGCGCAGCCGCCGCTGGTTCGACAACCCGGACGATCCGGGCATGACGGCCTTGTATGTGGAGCGGTATCTGAACTACGGCATTACGCGCGAGGAGCTGCAGTCGGGCAAACCGATCATCGGCATCGCGCAGACGGGATCGGACCTGACCCCCTGCAACCGCCACCACCTGGAACTGGCCAAGCGGGTGCGCGACGGGATCCGTGACGCCGGCGGCATTCCGCTCGAATTCCCGGTCTATCCGATCCAGGAAACCGGCAAGCGCCCGACGGCGGCGATGGATCGCAATCTTGCGTATCTGGGGCTCGTGGAAGTGCTGCACGGCTACCCCATCGACGGGGTCGTGCTGACGACGGGCTGCGACAAGACCACGCCCGCCTGCCTGATGGCGGCTGCGACGGTCAACATCCCGGCGATCGTGCTCTCCGGCGGGCCGATGCTCGACGGCTGGTGGCGCGGCAAGCTGGCCGGATCGGGCACGCTGATCTGGGAAGCCCGCAAGCTCCTGGCGGTGGGTGAAATCGATTACGAAAAGTTCATGGACGCGGCGGCCTCGTCGGCGCCTTCCGTCGGACATTGCAATACCATGGGGACGGCCCTGTCCATGAACTCGCTGGCCGAGGCGCTCGGGATGTCGCTGCCGGGCTGTGCGGCGATTCCCGCGCCGTATCGCGAGCGCGGCTGGATGGCCTATGAAACGGGCAAGCGCATCGTCTCGATGGTGCATGAGAACCTGCGCCCGTCGGACATCATGACGCAGGCGGCTTTTGAAAACGCGGTCGTCGCGGCAGCGGCGCTCGGGGCGTCTTCCAACTGTCCGATCCACATGATCGCGATCGCGCGGCACATGGGTGTGGCGCATACGCTCGACGATTGGCAGCGACTCGGGCCGAACGTGCCGCTGCTGGTGGATTGCCAGCCGGCGGGGCGCTTCCTGGGCGAGGCTTTCCATCGGGCCGGTGGCGTGCCCGCCGTGATGCGCGAACTCATGTCCGCAGGCAAGCTCGACGGCGGCGTGATGACGGTGACGGGCAGGACCCTGGCTGAAAACCTGGCGGGCGTCGAAGAACCGGACCGCGAGGTGATCCGCGCCTACGACAAGCCGCTGCGCGACAATGCCGGCTACGTGGTGCTGAGCGGCAATCTGTTCGACAATGCGGTGATCAAGACCAGCGTGATCGACGAGAAATTCCGTCAGCGCTATCTGTCGGACCCGGCGCATCCGAATCAGGTGGAACTGAAAGCGGTCGTGTTCGAGGGGCCGGAAGACTATCACGCCCGCATCGAAGACCCCGCGCTGGGGGTGGACGAAAAAACGATCCTGGTGATCCGCAACGTGGGGCCGGTGGGCTACCCTGGCGGCCCCGAGGTCGTGAACATGCAGCCGCCGGCGGCGCTCATCGCGCGGGGCATCGATACCCTGCCGACGATGGGGGATGGCCGGCAGAGCGGTACGTCGGCGAGCCCCTCGATCCTGAACGTCACGCCGGAAGCCGCCATCGGGGGCGGTCTGGCGATTCTCAAGACAGGCGACATGATCCGGCTGGATCTCAATACCCGGCGCGTGGATGTGTTGATCCCGGACGCGGAACTCAAGGACCGGCGCGATGCCTGGCGTCCCCCGATCTTCAAAAACCAGACGCCCTGGGAAGAAATCTATCGCACTACCGTCGGCCAGCATGGCACGGGCGCCTGCATGGAGCCCGCCACGCTGTATCTGAACGTCATCGAGACCCGCGGTGAAGCTCGCAACAATCATTGAATCATGAATAATCTTCCGAAATCCGTTCGACGCCCGCTGCCCGCCGAGAGCATTCCCCAGTTCGAATCGCTGTTCGGCGATCGCTTCGTCACGTCCGAAGCGGTGCGCAATCATCACGGCAAGGACGAATCGCCGTATCCGCTGTGCCCGCCCGATGCGGTGATCTTTCCACTGAACGAGAACGAAGTGGTGGCCGCCGTCAAGCTGTGCAACCGCTACGGCATTCCCATCGTGCCGTTCGGCATCGGTTCTTCGCTGGAAGGGCACGTGCTGCCCATCCAGGGCGGGATCACCCTGGACTTCGCCCAGATGAACCGGGTGCTGTCGATCGATGCGGAAGACTTCACCGTCACGGTGCAGCCCGGTGTGATCCGGACCCAGATCAACGAGGAAATCCGCCATACGGGGTTGTTCTTTCCGGTCGATCCAGGGGCGCATGCCTCGATTGGCGGCATGACGGCGACCCGGGCTTCCGGCACCAATGCCGTCCGCTACGGGACCATGCGTGAGAACGTGGTGTCGCTCAAAGTTGTGACGGCTCAAGGGGACATCATCCGCACCAGCAGCCGGGCCCGAAAATCCTCGTCGGGCTACGATCTGACGCACTTGTTCGTGGGCAGCGAGGGGACGCTGGGCATCATCGTCGAGATCACGGTGCGAGTCTATCCCTTGCCCGAATCCATCACGGCGGCCGTGTGCAATTTCCCCACGTTGGCCGATGCCGTGCAGGCGGTGATCGAGATCATGCAGTCCGGTACGGCCATCGCCCGGGTCGAATTCATGGATGAGCGGGCGGTCAATGCGGTCAACCGCTACAGCAAGCTGTCCCTGAAAGAGACGCCTCTGCTGCTGTTCGAATTCCATGGCAGCAAATCCCTGGTCCAGGAGCAGGCGGAGATCGTCCAGGAAATCGCGCGAGAACACGGCGGCGTGGATTTCGAATGGGCGGAGCGTCCGGAGGACCGTACGCGCCTCTGGACGGCGCGCCACAATTCGCATTACTCCGGCCTGCAGCTGCGGCCGGGTGCCCGCAGTGTCGCCACCGATGTCTGCGTGCCGATTTCGCGCCTGGCCGATTGCGTGACCGCGACGGCTGAAGACTTGCAGCACGTGCCTTTCCCCTACACGATCGTGGGCCACGTGGGAGACGGCAATTTCCATGTGCAGATGCTGATCGATCCGGAAAGCGAGACGGAATGGCAGATGTCCGAGGAGATCAACCATCGGCTGGTGCATCGCGCCATCGAGATGGACGGCACGTGTTCGGGCGAACATGGGGTGGGGATCCACAAGATGGAATTCCTCAAGGTCGAACACGGCGAGGCGGCGCTGGGCCTGATGCGGATGATCAAGCACGCGTTCGACCCCAACAACATCTTCAATCCAGGGAAATTGGTGTCTTGGGAGGCATGAGTCAACAATGAACGTTTTATCCGATACATGGTTGCCGAAGGACGCGAACGATGCCGTCCTGGTGGGCCGCGTCTGGCGTCCGGACCCCGTGGCCGGTCCGGCGGTGGTCACAGTGCGTGACGGCCAGGTGTTCGACATCACGCCGCATGCGGCCACGATGGCGGATCTGCTCGAACGCGCCGATGCGGTCGAGATCGCCCGCACCGCGAAGGCGGAACTCATCGGTCCGGTCGAGGCGATCCTGCGTGCCAGCACGCAACGCGATGACTGCGTGCCCTATCTGCTGGCGCCTTGCGACCTGCAGGCGATCAAAGCCTGCGGCGTGACCTTCACCGTGAGCCTGCTCGAGCGTGTGATCGAGGAGCAGGCGCATGGCGATCCCGCCCGGGCGCAGGTGCTGCGGCAGGAAATCCAGCAGCTCATCGGCACCGACCTGTCCCGGGTGCGCCCGGGCTCGGAGGAGGCGGACAGGCTGCGCTCCGAACTGCAGCGCCGGGGCGCCTGGTCCCAGTACATGGAAGTCGCCATCGGGCCGGACGCCGAAGTGTTCTCCAAGGCGTCTCCGATGTCCTCGGTCGGCAGCGGCGCGCAGGTCGGCCTGCTGCCCACTTCGCACTGGAACAATCCGGAGCCCGAAGTGGTCCTGGCGGTGAACAGCCATGGCCGGGTGGTGGGCGCCACGCTGGGCAATGACGTGAACCTGCGCGACATCGAGGGCCGCAGCGCCTTGCTGCTGGGCAAGGCCAAGGACAACAACGGATCGTGCGCCATCGGCCCGTTCGTGCGGCTGTTCGATGAGCGCTTCGACATGCAGGCCGTGCGCAACATCAGTGTGTCGCTGCGGATCGAGGGCCACGATGACGGCTTCGTGCTGGAAGACGCCAGCCACATGGTGCAGATCACGCGCGATCCCCTGGAACTGGTGGCGCAGGTCCATGGCGCCCACCATCAGTATCCGGATGGCTTCATGCTGTTCCTGGGCACGATGTTCTCGCCGATCAAGGACCGGGATGCCCAGGGGGGCGGTTTCACGCACCATGTGGGTGATGTCGTCACGATCTCGGCTCCGGCGCTGGGCGCCCTGGTCAATACGGTGGGCCTGTCGACGGAAATTCCGCCCTGGACCTTCGGTATCCGTGCCCTGTACGCGAATCTGGCGGCGCGCGGATTGCTGCATCCCACGGCGCAACGGGCTTCATGAGCACGCGCCATTGCGCCGAGTCCCTGCAGCGTTTCGCCGAGCGGCTGCTGTCGGCGGCAGGCATGAACGCCGAGATGGCGCAGGTGGTTGCGGAAGTCCTGGTGGAAGGCGATCTGCTGGGACACGATACGCATGGCCTGGCGCTGCTGGCGCCTTATGTGCGAGAAATCCGGGCCGGAACCATGACGGCATCGGGCGCGCCCGATGTCTTGTCGGACCGGGGGGCCGCACTGCTGTGGGACGGCCGGCGGCTGCCGGGGCCCTGGCTGGTGCGGCGTGGCCTGGAGACGCTCGAGCCGCGCGCGCGCCAGTACGGAACGGCGACGCTCGTCATCCGGCGCAGCCATCATATTGCCTGCCTGGCCGCTTATCTTTCCTGGGCGACCGAGCGCGGGCTGATGGCGGTGCTGGCGAGCTCCGATCCGGCGGGGGCCAGCGTGGCGCCCCATGGGGGTACACGCGGCGTGTTCACGCCCAATCCGATCGCCGCCGGCATCCCGACGTCGGACACGCCTTTCATGGTCGATATTTCCGCGTCGATCGTCACCAACGGCCTGACCGCCCGCATGGACGCGGCGGGCACTTCGTACGGGCATGACTGCCTGCTGGATGCGCAGGGCCGCCCCAGTCGTGATCCCGCCGTGCTGTCCCAGGACCCTCCGGGCACGATCCTGCCGCTGGGCGGTCTGGAGTCGGGGCACAAGGGCTATGGCCTGGCCCTGCTCGTCGAGGCCTTGACCGGAGGGCTGGCCGCGCATGGTCGTGCCGATCCGCCGGACGGCTGGGGGGCGACGGTCTTCCTGTCGCTCTACGACCCCGAGGCCTTCGGCGGGCTGGCGGGCTTTACGCGTCAGACCGATTGGCTGGGCGATGCGTGTCGCCAAAATCCGCCTCGTCCGGGCGCGGGGCCGGTGCGGATGCCGGGTGATCGAGGGGTGGCCCGCAAGCGGGAGCAATTGCGTGAAGGTCTGGTCTTGCATCCCGCCATCGTCCCGCAGTTGGAGGCTTGCGGGCGTGAATATGGTGTGAGCTTTCCGGGGTGAGCACTGAAGACACCCGGCCGCCGCTCCTGCGGCCGGTGTCGAATGAGCAAGGGTAAACCCGGGTATTGTCCATTTTTTTCCTATACGATAATTTTCCTATTGGAAAAATTGGACTGTGCGTCATGAGTGATTCTGTATTCGATTTTGCCGTGATCGGTGCCGGCATGGCGGGGGCATCGGTCGCCTATCGGCTGGCCGGGGAAGGCGCGTCCGTGGTGGTGCTCGAACGCGAATCCCAGCCGGGCTACCACTCCACGGGCCGTTCGGCGGCCATGTTCATGGAAAGCTATGGCACGGAACAGATCCG
Source organism: Castellaniella sp. (assembly GCF_049650445.1). Classification (GTDB taxonomy): domain Bacteria; phylum Pseudomonadota; class Gammaproteobacteria; order Burkholderiales; family Burkholderiaceae_B; genus Castellaniella. The sequence goes on from NZ_JBASAD010000041.1 coordinate 42,986, forward strand.
TGCCCTGACGCGGGCTGGCCGCGCATTCTTCGAGCAGCCGCCGGAAGGCTTTTGCGCGCATCCTTTGCTGCATCCGCGCGGCGTGCTGTACATCGGCACGGCGGGGCAGGAGTCCTTGCTGGAAGACGCGCTGGCGATGTACCGGAGCGATGGCCTGCGGGCTGACATGATCGATGCGGCGCACGCCAAGGCGCTGGTGCCGTGCCTGGAAGCAGAGCGGATGATCGGTGCCGTGCACGATCAGGATTCCATGGATATCGACGTGGCCGAGTTGCATCAGGGCTTTCTGCGCGGCATGACACGGTTGGGCGCGCAGTTGCGCTGCAAGGCCGAACTGACCGGTGCCGTGCGCGACACGCGGGATGGCCTATGGGCGCTGACGTTTGGCGACGGCACCTCTGTGCTGGCGCGTGCCGTGGTCAATGCCGCCGGCGCCTGGGCCGATCCGGTGGCCGCGTTATGCGGCGCGCAAACGCTGGGGATCGAGCCCCGGCGCCGTTCCGCGTTCACGTTTGCCGCCCCGGAAGGAGAGGATGTCGGCGCCTGGCCAGCCGTCATCGGCATCGATGAAAGCTTCTACTTCAAACCCGACGCGGGGCAGTTGCTGGGCTCGCCGGCCAATGCGGACCCGGTAGCGCCGCATGACGTCGTGCCCGAGGAACTGGACATTGCCCTGGGCATCCACCATATCGAATCAATGACCAGTCTGCGCATCCGGCGGCCTCGGCACGTCTGGGCGGGTTTGCGCAGCTTCGCCCCCGATGGCGATTTCGTCATCGGCTGGGATACGCAGTGCCAGGGGTTTTTCTGGCTGGCCGGGCAGGGCGGTTACGGCATCCAGACCTCGGCGGGGGCGTCGGCCGCGGCGTGTGCGCTGCTGCTGGGCCGGGCACTGCCGGAATTTCTGACGCGCGAGGGGGTCGTCGCCGACCGTCTGAGTCCGAACCGTTTCATCACCAGGCAACATCACTAGACCTTAGGGAGACAAAGGCATGGATTCGTTCAAGGACGTCTGCAGGATCGCAGGCGCGTTCGTGGGGGTTATCGTGGGCGCGGGTTTCGCGTCGGGGCAGGAAATCCTGCAGTTTTTCGCCAGTTTCGGCCTCGTCGGCCTGATCGGCTGCGTGGTTTCGGGCGCCCTGTTCGCCCTGCTGTCGATGGCGTTTTCCACCATGGGCCAACGCCTGGCGGCGGAATCTCACAAGGAAGTCGTCCACGCCATGCTGGGCCGCCATCTGGGCCTGGTATTCGACGTGCTGATCACTTTCTTCCTGTTTGCGATCACCGTGGTGATGCTGGCCGGTGCCGGCTCGCTGCTGAATCAGTGGCTGGGCGTCCCCGAGGTCTGGGGCAGCGTGCTGGCGACCGTCTTCACCATCCTGATCGTATGCCTGGACATCCGCAGCGTGATCGCCTTCATCGGCACTGTCACGCCGTTCCTGATGTTCATGACGGTCGTGGTGGCCGGCTATGTGCTGATGTCGCCCCACGCCGGTCATGAGGCACTCGCGGCAGCCGCGCAGACCCAGCCCCGGGGCGCCGGGCAGTGGCTGGTCGCGGCCTTGCTGTACGTGTCCTACAACCTTGTGGCGGGGATGCCGTTCCTGGTGATCATGGGCGGACGGGCCAAATCGCGCTCGACCGCGTTCTGGGGCGGCGCCCTGGGCGGCCTGTTGCTGGGCCTGCTGATCCTGCTGATCGCCGTGGCGATGTATCTGCGCATGGACACGATCGGCGGCATGCCCATGCCGATGCTGTCGATCGCCACGCAGATCTCGCCCTGGCTGGGCCATCTGATGTCGCTGGTGATTTTCGGCATGATCCTCAATACGGCAGTCGGCATGCTCTATGCCTTCATGGCGCGCATCGTGCCTGCCGAAACCGGCAAGTTCCGCGTCGGCGCCGTCGTGGCGGGCGTGCTGGCGCTGGCGGGCAGTTTCGTCGGTTTCATCAAGCTGGTCGGGATCGTGTATCCGATCTATGGCTACATCGGTTTCGTGCTGATGGCGCTGGCGTTCGTAGGCTGGCTGCGTGTGGCGCGCCGTCAGGATGCCGCCGCATGAAAACCCGCGCTGCTCAGGTCCTTGCCAAGGTGCTTCCGGGCGCCAGCGTCCCGGTCGTCGATCCGGGCCTGGCGGGGCGGCACGAGGTCGGTGCGCGGATTCGCGCCGCGCGCAAGGAACGGCAACTGACGTTGCAGCAAGTGGCTCAGCGCAGCGGTCTGGCAGTGTCCACCGTGTCGAAGGCCGAGCGCGGACAGATCGCGCTCAGCTACGAAAAGGTGTTGCAGCTTGGTCGCGCGCTGGACATCGACATGACGCGCCTGTTCATGCCCGCGAACGCGCGGCTGGCACCGGACATAGCCGCCAGCCCGACGGTCGTCAAGGATCGCTTCGACGACGTGCAGCGCTATGAGACCGATCAGTACGAATACAGCGTGCTGTGCGGCGCGTTTCCGGGCAAGAAGATGCAGCCGCTGGTGGCGCTGATCAATGCGCGCGAGGCGGGCGATTTTTCGGAAACCATCCGTCATCCGGGACAGGAATTCGTCATGGTGCTTTCGGGGCGGGTGCGGATTCTGTTCGAAAACGGCGAGACGGTCGAACTCGGCCGGCACGAGGCCGCCTATTTCGACAGTGGCGTCGGTCACGTCTATGTCAGCCTCAGCCGGCGACCGGCCGAGGTCATTTCGATCTGTTGCTGATGGGAGGCCTCGCATGACCCGCAAGACGATCAACGTCTCGTTCACCTCTGATGATTGGCGCGGCGTCGCCCTGTCCAATTTCAGCCTGTCGCCCTTTGAATTCGAAGGCCAGTTGCTGGCATCCGTCGAGGGCTTCATCCAGGGCATCAAGTTTCCCCCGGGCCATGCGTCCCGGGCGCAGGCTTTTGCCTCCTCGGCCTGGGACGCCAAAGCGTGCGGCCAGGGGGCGGACAAGCAGTTCGCCTACTGGGGCGATGCGCAGTTCGAATTCGGGGCCGATGCCCACCATGGCCTGGTCGAGCGGGCGCTGCGCACGCGTTTCGCCCAGAACGAGGGGCTGCGCCGTGTCCTGGCATCGACTCAGGGTCTGGACATCCTGCATCTGACCGGCGAATCCGAGCCGGAACGGACCTCGATGCCGGCGGCGTTGTTCTGCCGCATCCTGAGCGACATCCGGGACGCCGAGACGCAACCCGGTGATCTGGCGGAGCGACTCGTCGAGCAGACGACCGATGCCCTGATCTATGCAGATCGTGCGGGCAAAATCGTGCGCTGGAACCAGGCGGCCAGCCGGCTGTTCGGCTTTACATCAGCCGAGGCGCTGGGCGCCAGCCTGGATCTGATCATTCCGGAACATCTGCGTGCGGCGCACTGGGCCGGTTTCGATGCTGCGCTGGCCAGTGGCCGGACAAAGCTCGAAGGGCGTCCGACCCTGACGCGGGGCCTGAAAAAGGACGGCGGCAAATGCTATGTGGAAATGACCTTTGCGCTGGTCGAGGATGCACGCGGTGCGGCGATCGGCTCGGTGGCCATGGCGCGTGACGTGACGGAGCGGGTAGAGGCAGAACGCGCCCGGCGCGCCGCCGCACAGTAAGGCGCAGGGTGTCGATCCGGGTCAGCGGCGCCAGCCGTGGCCTCCGTGCCGACCCGGACCGCCGTGCCAGCCGTGGCCGTAGCCCCGGTGTCCGCCCCATGACCTGAACCCGAAGTAATAGGTCGGCGGCGCCACGTAGACGGGTGGCGCGACATAGACGGACGGGCCGCCATAAACGACCCCGCCATCGTCGTAGTAGGTGGGCGCAGGTTCGTAGACGGCGCATCCGCCCAGGGCGGATGCCAGGGCCAGCGCAAGAATCAGCCGGCCGGCGCGGCGGGTGTGCAGGGTCTTCATGATGGAAATTATGACCCTGGCGGCGGAGCGTGGACCGCTGGATTTGCCAGCGCTTACACAGTTGCCGGATTTCTCCGTATTTCAGCGGGAGTGGCCATGATTGGTCACATGTGGGGGTGGGGAAGTGTCTCGCGGCGGCGACAGGCGAGAAGAATGCTGGTGGGCCCCCCGAGAGTCGAACTCGGCACCAATGGATTATGAGTCCACTGCTCTAACCAGGCATGAGCTAGAGGCCCGCTTCCGTCCGGAGCATGGGATGTCCGGGGCTGGAAGTCCGGGATTATCGCATAGGGCGGGCAGCGCGTACCGCGTGCGGTGCGTACACACGCGCAGTCGACGTTCGTCGGTGTCCCATCCCGTCATGACGACGTACTCGTCAGGATGGTAACCTGATCCCCAAGCATAAAAACAGCAATGACCCGGGAGAGCACCCCATGCGGCATCTTCTTACACGGACCGCGCTGGCGGCGCTGGTCCTGTGCGTGTCCTCCTCGGCCTCGGCCCTGTCGGTCACACGGTTCTCCCCCGAGGGCATGATGGCCCGGATCGCCCGGGTGCAGGCGGATTTCGACGTGCCCGCCGTGTCGCTGGGCAATGACGGCGCGGCGGATCCGTTCCTGATTTCTTGCGACGATGATGCGGTCAAGGGCTCGGGCCGCTGGACTGATCCGCAGCATTGGATCTATGTCTTCGCCAAGCCCCTGGCGGGGGCGGTGTCGTGCCAGGCGCGCCCCAATCCGGATTTTCGCGACGTGCAGGGCCAGCCGCTGGCCGGTGACGCGCGGCGCTTCGCCACGGGCGGGCCGCGTGCCCGGCTGGTCCGGCCCTGGGGCCGGACGATTTCGGAGGATCAGGTCTTCGTGCTGCGCTTCAATGCCGCGCCGGATACGAAGTCTTTGCTGGAGCATGCGTATTGCGAGGTCGAGGGCTTGGGCGAGGCCGTGCCCACGCGTCTGGTGACGGGGGTGGACCGCGAGCTGATCCTGAAGGCGACCGGTCTGTCCGGCGAAGAGGATGCCGGGGCGGACGCTCGCCTGCTGCAATGCAAGCGCCTGCTGCCGCCGAAGGCGCGGGTGCGGCTGGTGGTGGAGGCCGGTGTGCGTTCCGCAGGGCAGGCTGGCCAGCCCGGGGTGCCGTCCAGGGTCGGGCTGGCCGAGGACTTCGAGGTCCGCACTGCGTTCAACGCGGTCATGAGCTGCACGCGCACGAATGCGCAGGCGCCGTGCTCGCCGCTGTTCCCCATCCTCGTGGCTTTCTCCAGGCCGGTGCCCCGGGACCTGGCGGCACGGGTTGCGTTGGACACCCCGCAGGGGCCGCGCGTGGCGCGCCAGTTCGGCCCCGATGGCGAGGATGCGTCGAGCGACGCGATCGAGACGCTGCAATTCGATCCCCCCTTCGCGGAGCGGTCGACCTTGACGCTGACACTGCCCGATGCGCTGCGCGACGATATGGGGTCGCCGCTGGCCAATGCGGACCGCTTTCCCCTGACGATCCCGCTGGACGCCATGCCGCCCCTGGCGAAATTCGCCTCCGGAGAGTTCGGCATCGTCGAGCGCTTCGTCGAAGGCGCGCCGGGCCAGGATCGGCACGCCCTGGCGCCGCTGGCGCTGCGTCGGGTGGAGTCGCCTTTGCAGACTCGGGATCTCGTCCTGTCCGCCGGCCAGGTGAGCGACCAGGTGATCACGGACGACGTCCAGGCCCTGCAATGGTATGCCCGGGTGAAGGGGCTCCAGGAGGGCTCGTTGACGGCCGGCCAGTTTGCCGACCGGCTGGCGCTGCGCGTGCCGCGCGAGGCCCAGGAAAACGAGCGCCGCATCGACGTGCGCTCGCGTTCGGTGTTCGGCCCCAAGGATGCGGTCCGGACGCTGACGCTGCCCGGGGTCAAGGATGCGGCAGGCCAGGACATCGAGATGGTCGGCATCCCTCTGGCCGAGCCCGGTCTGCACGTGCTGGAGGTCGCTTCCCCTCGTCTGGGGGCCGCGCTGCTGAAGCGCGCAGGCGCGTCGGCGGACGAGGAAATCATGCACGTGCGTTCGGCCGTGCTGGTGACGAATCTGGCGGTACATCTGAAGACCGGCCGCGACGATACCCTGGTCTGGGTGACGACGCTGGATCGGGGGCAACCGGTCGCGGGCGCCCGGGTGGCCGTACTGAATTGCGACGGCCAGCGTCTGCTGGACGGCGAGACCGATGCGCAAGGGGTCTGGCACGCGGACACGCCCGTGCCGACGGACGGGTATTGCGAGGGTACGGAGCAGTCGGGCGTGTTCGTCACGGCGCGCATCGCGGCCGACCATCCTCAGGCCCATGGTCAGGCGGATTTCTCCTTTGCCTGGTCGAGCTGGGACCGGGGGATCGAGCCCTGGCGTTTCAATGTGCCGACCAGCCGGTCCCGGGATCCCGATCTGGTGGCGCATGCGGTGCTGGATCGCACGCTGCTGCGGGTGGGCGAAACGGTTTCCATGAAGCTGTTCCTGCGCCGCTTGAGCCGCAACGGCGTGGAAAATCTGCCCGCCGATCGCTTGCCCACGCAGGTACGCCTGTCGCACGAGGGCTCGGGAGACGCTGAAACGTTGGCGCTGGACTGGAAGACCCAACCGGGCGGGGGCCAGTATGCCTTGCTGGATTACACGATCCCGCGCAAGGCGCATTTGGGCAGCTATTCGATCGAATTGCAGCCTTCGGCAGGTGCGGATGACGACTGGACCCCTTGGCTGCATGCCGGCGATTTCCGGGTCGAGTCCTTCAAGCTGCCGCTGCTGACGGGTTCGCTGAAAATAGCGGGGGATGAGGCGCAGGTCGGCGGGACGCTGGTGGCGCCGCAATCGGTCCGCGCCGATCTGCAGCTGTCCTGGATTTCAGGTGGTCCGGCGCGCGATCTGCCCGCCATGTTGTCAGCGGTGGCGCGGCCGTTGACGCCCAGTTTCCCTGAATACGATGACTTCAGCTTTGGCGTGCAGAGATCCGGCGAGGACGATGCACAATCCGGGAATCCGGAATCTGCCGATGCGGGGGCTGCCGGTCTACGGCGGCTGATCCTGGATCGCCATGCCCTGACCCTGGACGCGCAGGGTGGGGCGCGGGTGGATCTGGCAGATCTGCCGCGCCCGTCAACGCCCCAGTCCTGGCTGTTCGAGGCTTCCTTCGCCGATCCTTCCGGCGAGATCCAGACCTTGGCCCAGACGGCGCGGGTCTGGCCCTCGGCCGTCGTGGTCGGCCTGCGCACGGGCCGCTGGATGTCGCGCGGGGAAAAGTCCAGCGTCACCCTGTTGGCCCTGGATACGGCCGGACAGCCACAGGCCGGCGTGCCGGTCCAGTTGGACGGCCGCGTGCGCACGACCTACAGCACCCGCAAGCGCCTGGTGGGCGGTTTCTATGCCTATGACTCCCATGAGCAGGTGGCCTCTCTGGGTACCTTGTGCCAGGGGAACACGGACGCGAA
>NZ_JBASAD010000042.1:0-57350 GCF_049650445.1 Castellaniella sp.
TGCCTGGGCCACTGCGGGCGCCGGGGCCGCCGGGGACGGGGTTGCGGCCGGCGTCCTGGCAGCCCGGGCGGGTGCGGGCTGATCTGCGACCGGAGCCTGGGTGGCCGGAGCAGGCGATGCCTTCGCAGCAGGGGCCGAGACGGGGGCGGCAGCAGGCGCTTGAGCCGCGCGGCCGGCGGGTGGCTTGGTCAGAATGGCGGCGACCGGACGGGTTTTCGCCCCGCGCGCACGGGGCGCGTCGAGGGACGGATCGAGTGCCGGGCCGGGCACGGCGAGGACCGGAGCCGGTTCGGGCGTTGCGGTCCGGGCGGCGGTTTCGACGGTGTCGCCCGGGCGGATCGGCGGTTTCGGAAGGGGCATTCAGGCTCCTGGGGAGGCCGCGCTCAGGCGGCCAGGTTTTGTGCAGCTTGCAGGACTTCGTCGACGTGGCCGGGGACGCGTACACCGCGCCATTCCTGAACCAGGATGCCCTGGCGGTCGATCAGAAAGGTGCTGCGCTCGATGCCGCGCACCTGTTTGCCGTACATGTTCTTCTCCTTCATGACACCGAACAGGGCGCACAGGGCCTCGTCGGGATCGGCGATCAGAGGGAAGGACAGGGACTGCTTGTCGATGAAGCCCTGATGGGACTTCAGCGAGTCGCGGGAAATGCCGTAGATGGCGCAGTCCAGCGCTTCGAATCGGTCGTGGCGGTCGCGGAAATCCTGGGCTTCGACGGTGCAGCCCGGGGTGTTGTCCTTGGGGTAGAAGTACAGGACGAAGGGCTTGCCCCGCAGCGCGGCGGAATCGAAGGGTCCGTGGGTGGTCTCGGCGGTCAGGGGGGGCAGCGGGTGGCCTATGGCGACGGTGGTCATGAGGGATCTCCGGGTAGCAAGAGGGCCAGGACGCGCCGTTCCTCCGACATGAGGATGTTGTAGGTCCGGGCGGCGGCCTGGGTGGTCATGGTTTCGACGCCGATACCCAGTGCCAGCAAGGGGCGCAGGATGTCGGGACGCAGGAATACCTGGCGCGGGCCGGTGCCGATCAGCAGGACCTCCGGGGCGTCGGCGGGTCGTTCGAGCGCAGGGGCGTCGTCGTCGAGAAAGGCCAGGGGGTCGCGGGCGGCCGGCTTCAGGCCGACCAGGTCCTGGAGCAGGGCGGCGTCCAGTTCGGCGGCGGTGTGCACGGCGAGGCCGCGTACCGGACCTTCGGGGGCGAAGCAGATGGCGCTGTCGTAACGGACCCGATTGATTTCCAGGAAGCCGTCACCGTAGGCGGTGACGGTGTTGAGTGCGGGATTCAGGTCTTTTTGCAATAGCACGGGCAAGCTCCAGTGTTCCCGTGATGATAGCGCAATCGATCGTACGAACATGCAGGGGCGTTTTGCGTCCTGGGCCCGGTTCGCGCGCCGCCATTTTGCACGTGTCCGATCGTCGGCGCGCGCATGGGCAAGGGATCCATTTGCGAGTCGCGGGCGCATGCGATAGATTATCGAGTTTGCTGCACCGCATCCATCCGCACGATTCCAGCTTATTCCGCCGAGGACCATCATGACGAGCTTTCCGCGCATCGAGCGCCTGCCCCCCTATGTGTTCAACATCACAGGGGAACTCAAGATGGCCGCACGCCGGCGCGGTGAGGACATCATCGACATGTCCATGGGCAATCCGGACGGCCCCACGCCGCAGCACATCGTCGACAAGCTGGTCGAGGTCGCCCAGCGTCCCGATACCCACGGCTATTCGGTGTCCAAGGGCATTCCGCGCCTGCGCCGGGCGATTTCGACCTGGTACGAGCGTCGCTACGGGGTGGACATCGATCCCGATTCCGAAGCCATCGTGTCGATCGGCTCCAAGGAAGGCCTGGCGCACCTGATGCTGGCCACGCTGGACCGGGGCGACACGGTGCTGGTGCCCAATCCCAGCTACCCGATCCATATCTACGGCGCGGTGATCGCCGGGGCGAATATCCGCTCGGTACCGATGACGCCCGGCCTGGACTTCTTCGAGGAAATCGAGCGTGCGGTGCGCGAGACCATTCCCAAGCCCAAGATGATGATTCTGGGTTTTCCCAGCAATCCCACGGCGCAATGTGTGGAGCTGTCCTTCTTCGAGCGCATCGTGGCGCTGGCCAAGGAACACAACATCCTGGTGGTGCACGATCTGGCCTACGCCGACATCACCTTCGATGGCTACGTGGCGCCATCGATCATGCAGGTGCCCGGCGCGCGCGATGTGGCGGTGGAATTCTTCACCATGAGCAAGAGCTACAACATGGCCGGCTGGCGCATCGGCTTCATGGTGGGCAACCGCGAGCTGGTCAACGCCCTGGCGCGCATCAAGAGCTACCACGACTACGGCACCTTCACGCCCATCCAGGTGGCGGCCATTGCTGCCCTGGAGGGCCCGCAGGACTGCGTCTCCGAGGTCGTCGAGCAATACCGCAACCGCCGCGACGTGCTGGCGCGCGGCTTGCACGAGGCCGGCTGGATGGTGGACATCCCCAAGGCGTCCATGTACATCTGGGCGCGCATCCCCGAACCTTACCGCGCCCAGGGTTCGCTGGAGTTCTCCAAGCGCCTGCTGGCCGACGCCAAGGTTGCCGTGTCTCCCGGGATCGGCTTCGGTGAGTACGGTGACGAATACGTGCGCTTCGCGCTGATTGAAAACGAGCAGCGCACCCGTCAGGCGGTGCGTGGCATCAAGGACATGTTTCGCAAGGATGGGCTGTTGAAATGAAACCGATCCGTGTAGGTTTGCTCGGCCTGGGCGTCGTCGGCGGCGGGGTCTGGACGGTTCTGGCCCAGAACGGCGGGGAAATCGCCCGGCGTGCCGGACGGCGCATCGAAGTCGCTGCCGTGGCGGTGCGCGACGTGGCCAAGGCGCGCGCGCTGGTGGGGCCGGATGTGACCGTCACCACCGACGGCATGGCCCTGGCGCGCGACCCGGACCTCGACATCATCGTCGAACTGATGGGCGGCGACACGCTGGCCCGTGAATGCATCCTGGAAGCCATCGCTCAGGGCAAGCACGTGGTCACGGCCAACAAGGCCCTGCTGGCCGTGCATGGCAACGAGATCTTCGCCGCTGCCCAGGCGCGCGGCGTGATGGTCGCCTTCGAGGCGGCGGTGGCCGGCGGCATCCCCATCATCAAGGCGATCCGCGAAGGTCTGACGGCCAACCGCATCCAGTGGCTGGCCGGGATCATCAACGGCACCACCAATTTCATTCTGTCGGAAATGCGCCAGCGCGGTCTGCCGTTCGAGACGGTGCTCGCCGAAGCCCAGCGCCTGGGCTACGCCGAGGCCGATCCCACCTTCGACATCGAGGGTGTGGATGCAGCCCACAAGCTGACGCTGCTGGCCTCGCTGGCCTTCGGCATCCCGGTGCAGTTCGACAAGGCCTACATCGAAGGCATTTCCGGCCTGTCCTCCGAGGACATCGTGCATGCGGAACGCCTGGGCTACCGCATCAAGCTGCTGGGCATCACCCGTCACCGGCCGGAAGGCATCGAGCTGCGGGTCCATCCCGCACTGGTGCCCGATCACTGCCTGCTGGCCAACGTCGAAGGTGCCATGAACGCCGTGCTGGTGCGCGGCGACGCGGTCGGCCCCTCGCTGTACTACGGCCAGGGCGCGGGCGCCTTGCCCACGGCCTCGGCCGTGGTGGCCGACCTGGTCGACGTGACCCGCTTGCAGATGGCCGATCCGGAACACCGGGTGCCGCACCTGGCCTTCCAGCCCGACGCCATGGCCGACATCCCCGTGCTGCCCATGGCGGACGTGCGCACCAGCTTCTACCTGCGCCTGCGGGTCGATGACCGGCCCGGCGTGCTGGCCGACCTGGCGCGCGTGCTGTCGGACGCCGGTATTTCGGTGGGCTCGATGTTCCAGCAGCCCCATGGCGAGCATCAGGCCGACATCATCTTCCTGACCCACGAAGCGCGTGAGGGCGATGTGAATCAGGCCCTGCACACGATCCAGAGCCTGCCCTTCGTCCGCTCGGACGTGACCCGTTTGCGCGTGGAGAACATCACTTGAAATACCTGTCCACCCGGGGCGGCATGGCCCCCCAGCCCTTTTGCGACATCCTGCTCGAAGGCCTGGCGCCCGATGGCGGCCTGACGCTGCCTGAAACCCTGCCGAAGCTGGACGCGGCTACCCTGGAATCCTGGCGCGCGCTGGACTACGCCGATCTGGCGGCCCGGGTGCTGGGTCTGTTCATCGACGACATCGAGCCCGCTGAACTGTCCCGCATGACGCGCGCGGCCTATGCGCCCACCGTGTTCCCGCGCATCGCGCCGGTCAAGCCGCTGCGTCCGGGCCTGTCGCTGCTGGGGCTGTCCGAGGGCCCGACGCTGGCTTTCAAAGACATGGCCATGCAGTTCCTGGGTCAGGTCTTTGAATATGTGCTGGCGCAGCGCGGCCAGACGTTGAACATTCTGGGCGCCACGTCCGGCGACACCGGCTCGGCGGCGGAATACGCGCTGCGCGGCAAGCGCGGCGTGGCGGTGTTCATGCTGTCCCCGTACGGGCGCATGAGCGCCTTCCAGCGTGCCCAGATGTATTCGTTGCAGGACGCCAATATTCACAACCTGTCGGTGCACGGCGTGTTCGACGAATGTCAGGACATCGTCAAGGCTCTGGCCGGCGATCTGGACTTCAAGAGCACCCATCATCTGGGGGCCGTCAATTCCATCAACTGGGCGCGCATCGCCGCCCAGGTGGTGTATTACGTCTGGGGCTGGCTGCGCGCCACCGACGGGCCGGGCCAGCCGGTGTCGTTCACCGTGCCCTCGGGCAATTTCGGCAATATCCTGGCTGGGCACATTGCGCGCGAAATGGGTGTGCCGATCCGCCGCCTGGTGCTGGCCACCAACGAAAACAACGTGCTGGAAGAATTCTTCCGCACCGGCGTCTACCGGCCGCGCGCGGCCAGCCAGACGCATGCGACTTCCAGCCCGTCGATGGACATCTCGCGTGCCTCGAATTTCGAGCGCTTCGTCTTCGATCTGGTGGGCCGCGATCCGGCGCGCGTCCGGGCCTTGATGGAAACGTTGCGGACCACGGGGCAATTCGATCTGTCCGATCTGCGGGCATCGTTTACGGAACGCTATGGTTTCGTGGCGGGCGCCAGCACTCACGCCGACCGTCTGCGCACCATCCGCGACATCCGCCGCGAGACCGGGGTGCTGATCGATCCTCATACGGCCGACGGGGTCAAGGTCGCCCTGGAGCACCTGGAAGAAGGCGTGCCCATGCTGGTGCTGGAAACAGCCTTGCCGGCCAAGTTCGCCGAGACGATCGTCGAGGCGACCGGCGAAGCGCCGGAAGTCCCGGCGGCGTTGCGGGATCTGGATCAACTGCCCCAGCGGGTCGAGGTCATGGACTGCGACGTCGGGCTGGTGGCGGACTACGTGCGGCGGCACGCGCTGTAAAACTCAGGCCGCCCGATACGTCTGCAGGTGAATACTGGTCTCCGACTGGCTGATGCCCCGGATCAGGCGGATGCGTTCCAGCACCTGGGACAGTTCCTGCAGGTCGGCGGCTCGCAATTCGGCCAGCAGATCCCAGCGGCCGTTGGTGTCGTGCAGCGTGGCCACGCCCGGCTCCCCCAGCAGGCTGGCGATCACGGCGCGGGCTTCGTTGCCTTCGACGGCGATCCCCATCCAGGCGCGGATGGTCTGCGGTTCGACGTCCGGGCGCAGGCGCACGGTGTAGCCCACGATCAGTCCGGCGTCTTCCAGCCGGTGCATGCGCTGGGTGACGGTGCCGCGCGCCACATCCAGTTTGCGCGCCAGGGTGGCCACACTGGCGCGGGCGTTCTTGCGCAGCAGACCGATCAGGGCCAGGTCGGTGGAATCCATGGTGGTATCTTCCATTCTGTTCAGTCGTGCCTGTCATTTTGACAGTTTTGTGACGATATGGCGGCAGAATTGACGATATACATTGGCGCAGCCTTGGACCACACTGGATGCAGAAGATCGCATTCCAAGGAGACTGTCATGCAAGCCCATGTTTCGATGCAACCCCGCACGCTGTTCCTGGATACGCACGATGTGGCCCGCCTGATCGGTATCCTGGGCCTGCCCGCCTGCCTGCGGGGTCTGGTGGACACGCTGCGGGCCGACTACCTGCGCTGGCCGGAATTCGACAAGGAAGCCCGCATTGCGGCCTATACGGCGCAGGGCACGATCGAACTGATGCCCATCACCGATGGCACGCACTACAGTTTCAAGTGCGTCAACGGCCATCCGGGCAATGGGCGCTACGGTTTGCCCACTGTGATGGCGATGGGGGCACTGCTGGATTGCGACACCGGCATGATCCGCCTGCTGAGCGAACTGACCTTGAGCACGGCGCTGCGTACGGCGGCCATGTCGGCCCTGGCCGCCCAGGCCCTGGCGCGGCGCGACAGCCATTCGATGGCGCTGATCGGCAACGGAGCGCAAAGCGATTTCCAGGCGCTGGCCTTTGCCTGCCTGCTGGGGGTGCGCGATCTGCGCCTGTATGACGTGGATCGCAGCGCTTCGGAACGTCTGGCGCATAATTTGGCGGCGACCGAGCTGCCGGGGCGCGCGCTGTCGGTGCGGATCTGCGATTCGACGGCCCAGGCTGTGCGGGGGGCGGACATCGTCACCACGGTGACGGCTTTTCAGGGACAGAGGCGGGTGCTGGACGCCAGCCTGATCGAGCCGGGCATGCATCTGAATGCGGTGGGGGGCGACTGCCCCGGCAAGACTGAACTGGATCCGGACATCCTGCAGCGGTCGGACGTCTTCGTCGAGTTTCCGCCTCAGACCCGCAAGGAAGGCGAGATCCAGCAGATGCCGGCCGATTTTCCCGTGACCGAGCTGTGGCGCGTCCTGACGGGCGATGTTCCGGGGCGGACGCGGACGGATCAGGTGACGCTGTTCGATTCAGTCGGTTTCGCACTGGAGGACTATTCCGCGCTGCGCTTTCTGCAGGCCCAGGCGCAGGTTCGCCAGGTCGGGACCTGGGTGGATGTAACGCCGGGGCAGGCGGATCCGCGCGACCTGTACGGCTGGCTGCAGAGCGAGCTTCAGGGCCTGTCGGCGCTGGCCTCGTGATCGCGGACGGCACCTTGTCCCTTGCAAAGATGAACCGGCGAAGGATCGGACCATGAGCCTCGAAATTGCCCTGGTGGGTGCACCCACCGACATCGGTGCCGGCACGCGCGGCGCATCGATGGGGCCTCAGGCCCTGCGAGTGGCTGGCCTGGCGGCAGCCCTGGAACGCCAGGGCTGCCGGGTGCTGGACACGGGCGACCTGGCCGGGCCGGGCAACCCCTGGCAGCCGCCGGTGGAGGGCTACCGCCATCTGGAGCAGGTCGTGGCCTGGAATGTGTTGGTCTTCGAGGCGGTGACGGCCCAGTTGCAGGCAGGGCGCCTGCCCTTGATGCTGGGTGGCGACCATTGTCTGGGCGTTGGGTCGGTAGGGGCCGTGGCGCGACATTGCCGGCGCGAGGGCCGGCCGCTGCGGGTGTTCTGGCTGGATGCCCATACGGATTTCAACACGGCCTGGCTGACGCCCAGCGGCAATCTGCATGGCATGCCGGTGGCCTGCCTGTGTGGTTTCGGCCCGCCCGGGCTGGTGGATCTGGGCGGACAGGAACCGGCCCTGCAGCCCGGCGCATTGCGGATGATCGGCATTCGCAGCGTCGACGCGGGCGAACGCGAATTCGTCCACGAGCAGGGGCTGGACGTCTACGATATGCGCACGGTCGACGAACGTGGCATGCGCTCGGTCATGGAAGCCGCCCTGGACGGATTGCCTGGGGACGCCCACATCCACGTGAGCTTCGACGTGGATTTTCTGGACCCGGACTATGCGCCGGGCGTCGGCACCACGGTCCGAGGGGGGCCGACCTGGCGAGAGGCCCAGTTGTGCATGGAGATGCTGGCCGATACAGGACAGGTCGGTTCGGTGGACGTCGTGGAACTGAATCCGGCCCTGGACGTGCGCAATGGCACGGCCGAGGTCGCCGTCGAACTGGTCGAGAGCCTGTTCGGTAAAAGCACTCTGGTTCGCCGACCGCGATAAGGTGTTTCAGCGCTGAATCGCGTCTGCCGCCTTCAGTCCGCTGCGCACTGCGCCTTCCAGCACGGCCGGGTAGCCGGTGTCGGTCCAGTCGCCAGCCAGCAGCAGACCGGGCCAGGGTGTGGTCTCGCCGGGACGTCTCAGGCCCGGGACTGCGTCAAAGGTCGCCCGTCGTTCCGTGACCAGGGCGTGCGCTTCGATGGCCGGCAAGGGGGGATGCGATCCCGCAGCCGCCTGGGCACGAATCTGTTCGATGACACCGGCCGCAAGGCGCGCCGGATCGCGACCTGCGTAGTGGTCCGCCGTGCCGATGACGACATGGACCAGCCGGCGGTCGGCGTCCGTGCAGGCGCTGGCGCTGCGGTCGAACAACCATTGGCCCCAGGCGTCGCTTGCGGGCTCGTCGTTGAGCAGCAGCATGGGGTGACCCGAGTTCCAGGGGACGGCCAACCGCAGCGTCAGCGTGCCGATGGCCGAATGCGCGAGGTCCGTCCAGCCGTCCAGAAAATCCGCTGCATCCGGCAAGGGTGCCAGCAGGCGTCGGGCCTCGGCGGCGGGCACGGCCAGGATCACCTGGTCATGCGCTTCGTCGTCCACCCGCCAGCCGCCCGCCGGGTCGGGGACGATCGCGCGCACTCGTTGGCGGACCAGGTTTTTGCCCAGCAAGGCACAGGCCTGGGCGGGCCAGAGCGCGTGCAGGCTGTCGCGGGGAATCAACAGGCGACTGGCGGCCAGCCCCGCGCCCAGGCTGTCGGCCAGTACCCGGGCGAACAGGCGGGCCTGCGCGGTCTGCGCCGGAGTGTTCATGGCCGCCAGGCACAGCGGCTCCCACAGATGCGTCATCAGGCCGGGAGGGCAATCCAGGCCGTTCAACCAGTCCGCGACCGTCATCGAGGGGGCGACGCGGTCGGGAACCAGGGCGCTGAACACCCGGGCCAGGTGGCGGCGGCCCTGCCAGCCGTCCAGTCCGCGGCTGCCCAGCAGAATGCCCAGGCGGTGCAGAGGCGGAGGCAGGGGCCAGAAGCGCAGGTTCAGGCCGCCATCGGCCGAGCGCAGTGTCAGATCCCGGCTCAGCAGGGCCTGTGCGGGATCGATGCCCAGGTCCTGCATCAGGGCCAGGGTCGCGGTGTAGGCGCCCAGCAGAATGTGCTGGCCGTTGTCGATGCTCAGGCCCAGGCCGGGGTGATCGACCCGCCGCGCCCGGCCGCCCGGCGCAGCGGCGGCCTCGTAGACCCGGACGCTGTGGCCCGCCTGCCGCAAGCGCGTGGCAGCGGCCAGCCCCGCCCAGCCGGCGCCGACGACGGCGATGCGGGTCATGGCGCTATTTCGCCAGGCGGTGCATCAGCCCCTGGCCGCCGCCGACCCAGGTCTTCCAGGCGAGCCAGAATTTGCGGATCGGCGTCAGGGCAATGCGCTGGTCCAGCACGTGCCAGCCGTCGCGTTCGATTTCGTCGAGCAGGGCGGCATAGATGGCGGCCATCATCAGGCCGGGCCGCTGTGCGCGGCGGTCGACCTCCGGCAGGGCGCGCAAGGCGTCGCGGTACAAGCCGCGTGCGCGCTCGGTCTGCTGGCGCATCAGGGCCTGGAAGTTCTCGGTATGGCGGCCGTCGAGGATGTCGTCCACGGTCACCCCGTGATGCGCCATGTCGTCGGCCGGCAGGTAGATGCGCCCGCGCCGGGCGTCGTCGCCCACGTCACGGATGATGTTGGTCATCTGGAAGGCCAGGCCCAGGGTCTCTGCGTATTCCAGCGTGCGTGGGTCCGTGTGGCCGAAGATGCGGGCCGACAGATCGCCCACCACGCCCGCAGCCCGCCAGCAGTATTCTTTCAGGGTGGGCCAGTCGGCATAGCGGAACTGGTCCAGGTCCATTTCCATGCCTTCGATGATGGCGTAGAAAGGCTCGGGGCGCAGTCCGAAGGTGTGGACGTGGCCGGCCAGGGCGATGGCCACCGGGTGATCGGGTGTGCCGTCGAACATCAGACCGACCTGATCGCGCCACCAGGCGAGCTTCATCCGTGCGACCGAGGCCTCGCCGACCTCGTCCACGATGTCGTCCACCTCGCGGCAGAAGGCGTACAGCGCCGTGATGGCGCGGCGCCGCTCCGGAGGCAGGAACAGAAAGGCGTAGTAGAAGCTTGAGCCGCTGCGGGCGGCTTTCTGCTGGCAGTATTCGTCAGGCGTCATGATGGCTGGGCAGGGCGGTGTCCGGGCGTGGGCGCGGCGTACAGAATGCGCGCCAGCATAGCAGGAAGGCGTCGGCGCGGCCCAGGATGGGCCGGTTGTGCCAAGGGTCGTAGCCGCCCGCCGCCAGTTTTTCCAGAATCCGCAGGCCGCCATGCACGACCAGGCGCAGTTCCAGGCCGGCACGGCCGGGCAGGCGCCAGGCCAGCGGAGCACCCGCCAGCAGGGCGCGGCGGGCCTGGCCGGCCTGTTCGCGCACGACGGCCCGCCAGGCGTCGGAGGGCACCGCAGCAGGATCGGCGCACAGCGTATCCTGGCTGGCAGGGACCAGGCCGTGGCGTTCCAGACAGTCCAGGGGGATGTAGCAGCGGCCCTTGGTGTGGTCCAGGGCCACGTCCTGGCAGAAGTTCACCCGTTGCAGGCCCGTGCAGATGGCGTCGGACTGGGCCAGATCCACCGTGTCGGTGTGGCCGAACAGGTGCAGCATCAGGCGCCCGACCGGGTTGGCCGAGCGGCGGCAGTAGTCCAGCAGGGCGGGTTCGTCGGCGTAATGGAGGACGTCCAGATCCTGGGTGAAGGCGGACAGCAGATCCAGCAGGGGTTGAACGGGCAGCCGGTGGCGCACCAGGGTGTCGCCCAGGCGGGCGAAGATCGCCCGGTCGTCGACAGACAGCGGAGCCTGGATCGGCCGTCCGGCCCCCAGGTCGCGGACTGCGCCGCGCCAGGCGTCCAGCCGTTCCCGGCGCTCCTGGGCCGGGGCGTCGCCTTCGTCGGCGATGTCGTCCGCGCCGCGCGCGAAGGCGTACAGATCGCGCACCGCCGGGCGCAGCCGGGCGGGCAGCAGCAGGGACGCGACAGGGAAGTTTTCGTAGTGATCGACAGCCATGATGAGGCAGTATACTTAGCCCGGCAGCCTGTCCGGCCCTGGTTTCTTTCTTTAGGTAACCACGGCCCGACAGGCTGATTCTCAAGTGTTCGCGCGTGGCCCAGTCCCGAGGCCGCCGCTTTCCTGCCTTCCGGGGGATTTCATGCCGCGTCCGATTCTGGCGACGATCGACACCGAAGCTTTGTCCCATAATCTGCGTACGGTGGCTGATCGCCTGCGGCAGGACGTCCCTCAAGGAAACGCCGGGGCGCCCCAAGTTTCCTTGACCCCCGCGCAAGGCGGGCTGGGCATCGCCCAGCCCTGGGTGCGCCCTGAAGCCGCGCCCTTCATCTGGGCCGTGATCAAGGCGCGCGGCTACGGGCACGGCATCGAGGCTGCCCTGGCGGGGTTTGGCGAGGCCGATGGTCTGGCGATGCTGGATCTGGAAGAGGCCGTGCGTTGCCGCGAGCTGGGCTGGACCGGTCCGCTGCTGCTGCTTGAAGGCTTCTTCGAACCGGACGATCTCGACGCGCTGGTCCATTATCGGATCGGTACCGCGTTGCACTGCGCCGAGCAACTGGCCATGCTGGAGTCCAGTTCCGCCGCGCGGCAGATCGATGCCTTCGTCAAGTTGAATACCGGCATGCACCGGCTGGGTTTCCAGCCGCACGAATTCCGCGCGGCCCACGAACGCGCCCTGGCTCTGCAGGCCGATGGGGTGTTGGGTCAGGTTGGCGCGATGACCCACTTCGCCCGCGCGGATGACGATGCCGCTGTCACGAAGGCCCAGATCGACTGTTTTCTGCAGGCAACCGAGGGTCTGTCCGGTCCGGTCAGCCTGTGCAACTCCGCCGCCACCCTGACGCCGGGTCTGGCGGCGGGACTGGCCGCAGGCCCCCAGTGGGTACGCCCCGGCATCTGCCTGTATGGCGCTTCGCCCTTCGCCGACCAGCCGGCGGATTCTTTCGGCCTGCGTCCGGCCATGACTCTGTCCGCCCAGTTGATCAGCGTGCACCGTGTACCGGCGGGCGAATCGGTCGGCTATGGCCATACGTTTCGCGCCCCCCAGGACATGCGGGTCGGCATCGTGGCCTGTGGTTATGCCGACGGCTATCCGCGCCACGCGGCCACCGGGACGCCGATCACGGTGGGCGGAGTGGCCACCCGCCTGGTCGGCCGCGTGTCCATGGACATGCTGGCCGTGGACCTGGGCCCGGTGCCCGGCGCGGTGGTGGGCACTCCGGTCGTGCTGTGGGGGCAGGGCGGGCCGTCGGTGGACGAGGTTGCCGCCGCCTGCGGCACCATCGGCTATGAACTGCTGACCGCCGTGACGCCTCGCGTGCCGCGCCGCGTCCTGTGAACCCTGGTCCTCAGAGGAGCCATCCATGAAGAACAGTTGTGTGCTCGTCACCGGTGCGACCAAAGGCATCGGCTGGGCCGTCAGCCAGCGTCTGGCCGACCAGGGCTGCCACGTCGTCGGCCTGGCCCGGAATGTGGCCGATATCGATTTCCCCGGCTACCTGTACGCCTGCGATCTCGCCAACGCGGGCGAAACCGAAGAACTGCTGCGCGTCATTCGCGAAAAATATCCGGTCGACGCAGTGGTGAATTGCGTTGGGCCCGCGATGCCCGAACCCCTGGGCGAGGTCGATCTGGCCTCGCTCTACCTGGCCTTCGACCTGAACGTGCGCGTGGCGGTCCAGGCGGTGCAGGCTTTCGCACCGAGCATGAAGGCGCGCAAGTCCGGCCGCATCGTCAATCTGTGCGGCCGCGCGGTGCATGGTCAGACCGGGCACACCAGCTATTCTGCGGCCAAGAGCGCGCTGCTGGGCTGTACCCGCACCTGGGCTCTGGAACTGGCGCCTTACGGCGTCACGGTCAACGCGGTGTCGCCCGGCCCGGTGGAAACCGGCCTGTTCCGCGCCGAATGCCCGGTCGGCAGCGATGCCGAAAAAGCCGTGCTGGCGACCATCCCCATGGGGCGTCTGGCTCAGGCCGACGAAGTTGCGGCCGCCGTGGTGTTCCTGCTGGGCGACGGGGCGGCCTTCATTACCGGTCAGGAAATCGGCGTGGATGGCGGCGGCAGCCTGGCGGGCCGCTGATGGCCAAGGCCCGGACCCTGTTTCTCTGCTCGGATTGCGGCGGCACCACCGCCAAATGGGAAGGCCGCTGCCCGCATTGCGGCGCCTGGAACACGCTCCAGGAAACCCGTGAATCCTCGGCGGCGGCCACCGGCCACCGCTATGCGCCGCTGGCCGCATCCACCCCGGTGCGCCGTCTGGCTGACATCGAAGCCCGCGAACAGGCCCGCAACCCGACCGGGATCGAAGAGTTCGACCGCGTTCTGGGCGGTGGTCTGGTGGCCGGCGCCGTGGTGCTGATCGGCGGTGATCCGGGGATCGGGAAATCCACCCTGTTGTTGCAGGCGCTGGCCAGCCTCTCTGAACGCGGCCCGGTGCTGTACGTCACAGGCGAGGAATCTGCCGAACAGGTCGCACTGCGCGCCCAGCGCCTGGGGGTATCGGGCGACGGCGTGGATCTGCTGGCCGAGATTCGCCTGGAACAGATTACCCAGACCCTGGTCGAGCGCCAGCCCGGTGTGGCCGTCATCGATTCGATTCAGACCTTGTATTCCGGCGAGCTGACCGCTGCGCCCGGCTCGGTGTCCCAGGTGCGCGAGTGTGCTGCCCAATTGACCCGCATTGCCAAGCAGACCGGCGTCACCCTGATCCTGATCGGCCACGTCACCAAGGATGGTGCGCTGGCCGGTCCGCGCGTGCTGGAACACATCGTCGATACCGTCCTGTACTTCGAGGGCGACACCCACTCCTCGTTCCGTCTGGTGCGAGCCATCAAGAACCGCTTCGGTGCCGTCAACGAGCTGGGCGTGTTCGCCATGACCGACCGGGGCCTGCGCGGGGTGAGCAACCCGTCCGCGCTGTTCCTGGCAGGGCATTCCCGGGATGTCGCGGGCTCCTGCGTCATGGCGACTCAGGAAGGCACTCGACCGTTGCTGGTCGAGGTCCAGGCCCTGGTGGATACGGCCCACGTGCCCAATCCGCGCCGCCTGTCCGTGGGCCTGGAAAGCAGCCGCCTGGCCATGCTGCTGGCGGTGCTGCACCGTCACGCGGGGGTCGCCACCTACGATCAGGACGTCTTCGTCAACGCCGTCGGCGGTGTGCGCATCATGGAGCCGGCTGCCGATCTGGCGGTGGCCCTGGCGATCCTGTCGTCCATGCGTGACCGTCCCTTGCCGGCCGGCCTGCTGGCTTTTGGCGAGATCGGCCTGGCCGGCGAGATCCGTCCGGCGCCGCGCGGCCAGGAACGCCTGCGCGAGGCCGCCAAGCTGGGTTTCGAGCGGGCCGTCGTGCCGCGCGCCAATCTGCCGCGCCAGCCCATCGAAGGCTTGCACGTCCAGGCCGTCGATCGCGTCGAGGACGTGCTCGGCGTGCTGTCCTGAGGGGCCGGCAGTGGACGGTTTCTGGCTGATTCCCGCCTGCCTTGCGGCCGGTGGCCTGATCGGATTCTCGGGCGGGGTGCTGGGTATCGGTGGCGGCCTGTTTGCGATTCCTCTGCTGGGCTTGCTGCTGGGCTACGAGCAGCAGGCCGCGCAAGGGACGGCGCTGATCATGGTGCTGCCGGCGGTCCTGCTGACCCTGCGCAAATACCACCAGCGCGCGCCGATCGACTGGCGTTCGGCGGCGGCCGGGGCCTGCAGTTCCATCGTCTGCACCTGGATCGGCGCCCGGATCGCGCTGGGGCTGGACCCCTGGCTGCTGCGCCGCATCTATGCCGGCTTCGTGTTCCTGGTCGCGGTGTTCTATTTCCGCGAAAGCCTGGGGCGCCGCGCCAGGCCCCGACCGGCCGGGTACTACCGCGAGGTCGGCCAGGTGCGCAAACTCTGGTATTTCTGCGTCGGCGTGGGCGCAGGCCTGGCCGGCGGGGTCTTCGGCGTAGGTGGCTCCGTGCTGGCGGTGCCATTCCTGACCTCGTTTTTTCGTCTGCGCCAGACGGCGGCCCAGGCGGTGGCGCTGGCGATGATCGTGCCGGGCACCGGCGTGGCCCTGGCGACCTACGCCTGGCACGGTCAGGTGCATGGCCTGGTGGGCATCCCCCTGGCCGTCGGCAGCCTGCTGTGCGTGCCCTACGGGGTGCGTCTGGCTTATGCGCTGCCCGAGGCGCGCTTGAAGTTGATCTTTGCCTGCATGCTGCTGGTCATCATGGGACTGCTGTTGATGCGAGGCGGCGCATGAGGACGGCCACGACCATTCCCGTGGACTGGACCACGCATCGTTTTCCAGGCGGTGCCTTGTGCGTACCTGCGCGTTTCACCGATCAGGCGCAGGCCGCGTGGTTCGACGCCCATCGACCCGGCGCCGTCCCGGTAGGCGAAGGCGGCCGTCAGGCCGCCTGGTTCGTCGACGGCGAACACGGCCCTGCCGTCCTGCGCCATTATCGGCGTGGCGGCCTGCGCGCCAGACTGGGCCGCGAATCCTATCTCTGGCTGGGCGAATCCCGCGTACGGGCCTGGGCCGAAGTCCGGGCGCTGGATCACCTGCTCAGGGCCGGACTGCGCGTGCCCGAACCGCTGGGCGCGATTTATTGGCGGAAAGCCCCGTCTTCGCCGTTCTACCGCAACGCCATCCTGATTGCCCGGATTCCCGGCGCGCAGGCCCTGGCGGGCCGCCTGGACCGGGCTGATCCCTCCGCCGTCGCGCAGGCCATCGCCGCAATGCACGCAGCCGGCGTCTGGCATGCAGACCTGAATGCCTACAACATCCTGTTCGACGCCGAGGACCGGGTCTGGCTGATCGATTTCGATCGCGCGCGCCTGGGTGTGGTGTCCCCGAAACAAGCTGAAAAAAACTGGTTGCGCCTGAGACGGTCTTTGGTTAAGGTAGCCGGCGCGCGCGGAGCGCAGTGGTGGGATGCTTTATCCCGTTGTTTACCTCCATGATGGGGACTCATGCCATGAAAATCGGCACCGTACATACCCTGTTGGCCGCCGCCGCGCTGATCGCTGCGGCCTCGGCGAGCGCCCAGGATCGCGTCGTCAACGTCTACAACTGGGCCGAATACACCGCGCCCGATACCTTGTCCGGTTTCGAGAAGGCCACCGGCATCAAGATCCGCTACGACGTCTACGACACCAATGACACCTTGCAGGCCAAGCTGCTGACGGGAAAGTCGGGTTACGACGTGGTCGTGCCGTCCACCCACTACGCCGCCCGGCAGGTCCAGGGCGGCCTGTTCCAGAAGCTGGACCGCTCCAAGATCCCCAACTGGCAATACCTGGACCCGGACCTGATGGCCCTGGTCGCCACGGTCGATCCCGGCAACCAGTATCTGGTCCCCTGGGGCTACGGCACCAACGGCCTGGGCTACAACGTCACCAAGGTGCAGGAAATCATGGGCAAGGACGCGCCCCTGAATTCCTGGGACATGCTGTTCAAGCCGGAAAACGCGGCCAAGCTGCAGTCCTGCGGCATCTCCATTCTGGACGAGGCCGCGCAGGTCTTCCCGGCCGTGCTGCACTACCTGGGCAAGGACCCCAACAGCAGCGATCCCAAGGATTACGAGGCCGCGCTGGCCCTGTTGAAAACCATCCGGCCCTACGTGCGCCAGTTCAGCTCCTCGGGCTACATCGACGAGCTGGCCTCGGGCGGCCTGTGCATGGTCTATGGCTTTTCGGGCGATGTGATGATCGCCTCGTCGCGCGCGAAGGAGGCCAAGAAATCCTACGCCATCGACTATTACATTCCCGACGGCGGGGCGCCGGCCTGGTTCGACACCATGGCCATTCCCAAGAGCGCCGAGCATGTGGATGAGGCGCATGCCTTCATCAACTACATCGAGACGCCCCAGGTGCACGCGGCCATCACCAACGAGATGTACTACCCCAACGCCAACAAAGAGGCGCGCAAGTACGTGGTCGATGAGGTCGCCAGCAACCCCATGATCTACCCCTCGGCGGAAGTCACCCGCACGCTGTTCGTCATCCAGCCGCAGCCCCTGAACATCCTGCGCCTGCAGACGCAGATGTGGGGGCAGCTCAAGACCGGACGCTGAGGGCGCGGCCATGATGCAGGACCCGCGCGGCATGCCTCGCCAGGGCGAGGCGGACGACTTCGTGCGCATGGAGGACGTCGTCAAGATCTTTGGCGACACGGTGGCGGTGCAGTCCGTCTCCCTGTCGGTGCGGCGGCACGAGATCTTTGCCCTGCTGGGCAGTTCGGGCTGCGGCAAATCGACCCTGCTGCGCATGCTGGCGGGCTTCGAGGAGCCCACGTCCGGGCGCATCATCCTGGATGACGAGGACATCACGGCCCTGCCGCCGCACCGGCGGCCGGTCAACATGATGTTCCAGTCCTATGCGCTGTTCCCGCACATGTCGGTCGAGGCCAACGTCGCCTTCGGTCTCAAGCAGGAAGGCGTACCGCGCCACGAGATCCACGAACGCGTGTTCGAAGCCCTGGATCTGGTGCAGATGGCAGGCTACGCGCGCCGCCGTCCGCATCAGTTGTCCGGCGGCCAGCAGCAGCGCGTGGCCCTGGCGCGCAGCCTGGTGAAGCGGCCCAAGCTGCTGCTGCTCGACGAGCCGATGTCGGCGCTGGACAAGCAGATCCGCCAGGCCACCCAGATCGAACTGGTGAAGATCCTGGCTCAGGTCGGCGTGACCTGCATCATGGTCACCCACGACCAGGAAGAAGCCATGACCATGGCCAGCCGGCTGGCCGTCATGACCGAAGGCCAGATCGTCCAGTGCGGCACGCCGCACGACGTCTACACCTTTCCCAGCACCCGTTTCGTCGCCGGCTTCATCGGATCGACCAATCTTTTCACCGGCACCATCGTGGTGGACGAACCCGACCACGTGCTGATCGAGACCGACGCGCTGTCGCGCCCGCTGTACGTCAGCCATGGCATCAGCGAACCGCTGGGCATGGAGGTCCACGTGTCCGTCCGGCCCGAGCAGATCCGCGTCGGCCGTCAGGCCCCCGAGGCCGAGTCCAACTGGGGTCATGGCATGGTGTCGCACGTCGCCTGGATGGGTAGCTATGCCCGCTACCAGATCCGCCTGGACGCCGGCCAGACCATCGAAGCCAGCGTGCCCAGCCTGGACTGGAGCCAGTCCGACGCGCCCGGCGTGGACGAGGAAGTCTTCGTCACCTGGTCCCACGACGCCGGGACCGTGCTGGCGTCCTGAGGACGTCCCGCCTTCTCTGACCCTCGCGTCCGGAGCCGCCGATGCATCTGAAAATTCCCGGCCATCGCCCCAGCGCCCGCCAGTTCGCCATCGGCGTACCCTACGTCTGGCTGGCGCTGTTCCTGCTGCTGCCGTTCCTGCTGGTGCTGAAGATCAGCTTTTCCGACCTGCAGTTCGGCATCCCGCCCTACCTGCCGATCGCCACCCTGCAGGACGAGACCCTGTCGCTGGCCCTGCACCTGCGCGGCTACGTCCTGCTGTTCACCGACAGCCTGTACGCGGCGGTCTACCTGAATTCGGTCAAGATGGCCCTGGTCACCACCGTCTGCTGCGCGCTGATCGGCTACCCCATGGCCTATCACATCGCCCGCGCGCGGCCGGACATCCGCAACCTGCTGCTGCTGGGGGTGATCCTGCCGTTCTGGACCTCGCTGCTGCTGCGCGTCTATGCCTGGGTCGGCATTCTGCGCAACGACGGGCTGTTGAACAACTTGCTGATGGGGCTGGGGCTGATCGATGCGCCGCTGGAAATCTACCGCACCGACCTGGCCGTCTACATCGGTCTGATCTACGCTTATCTGCCGTTCTTCATCCTGCCGCTGTACGCCAATCTGGTGAAGCTGGACTACCGCCTGCTGGAGGCCGCCTATGACCTGGGCGCGCGGCCCTGGCGCGCCTTCCTGCGGATCACGCTGCCCCTGTCCATGCCTGGCGTGGTGGCGGGTGCCATGCTGGTGTTCATCCCCTCGGTGGGCGAATACGTCATCCCTGAAATGCTGGGCGGGGCCAACACCCTGATGATGGGCCGCGTGATGTGGAACGAGTTCTTCAACAACGCCGACTGGCCGATGGCGGCAGCCGTCACCTGCGTGATGGTTTTGCTGCTGCTGGTGCCCCTGACCATCTTCCAGTACAACCAGGCCCGCCAATTGGGAGGCCGGTCATGATGCGCAACGGCGGCTGGTTCCGCTTGCTGACGCTGGTGATCGGCTACGGCTTTCTGTACGTGCCCATCGCCTGCCTGATGGTGTTCTCCTTCAACGACTCCACGCTGATGACCTCCTGGTCGGGCTTTTCGCTGCGTTGGTATGCGGAGCTGTTTCAGGATCAGGCGCTGCTGTCGGCGGCGAAACTGTCGCTGCTGATCGCCACCCTGACCGCCACTGCGGCGGTCGCCATCGGCACCTGGGCCGGCTACGTGCTGGCGCGCATGGGGCGGTTCCGGGGCTTTGGCCTGTACATCGGCATGCTCAGCGCCCCGCTGGTCATGCCCGAAGTCGTGCTGGGCATCTCGCTGCTGCTGATGTTCGTGGAAATGTCCAAGGTGTTCGGCTGGCCCGACGGCAACGGTCTGTTCACCATCTGGGTGGGCCACGTGACCCTGTGCACGGCCTACGTCGCCGTCATCATCCAGTCGCGCGTGCGCGACCTGGACCGTTCGCTGGAAGAGGCCGCCCTGGACCTGGGCGCTTCGCCGCTGAAGGTGTTCTTCCTGATCACGCTGCCCCTGATCGCCCCGGCCCTGCTGGCCGCGTGGCTGCTGGCCTTCACCCTGTCGCTGGACGACGTGGTGGTGGCGTCCTTCCTGTCCGGCCCGGGCTACACGACCCTGCCGCTGGAGGTCTTTTCCCGCGTGCGTTTGGGCCTGAAGCCCGAAATCAATGCCCTGGCGACCCTGTTCATGGTCGCCGTGGGCGTGGTCGTGGTGGCGGTGAACCGGATGCAGATTCAGGCGGCGAAGCGGGTGGGGTAGAGGGCTGCTCCAGCCCCAGCCTCAAACCCCCAGCATCACCGCCAGGCTGAACAGCCCCGCCGACAGCAGCATGCTGGCCGGGAAGGTCAGCAGCCAGGCCAGCAGGATGGTGCGCACGGTGCCGTTGTGCAGGCCGCTGCGGTTGGCGACCATGGTGCCGGCCACGCCGGAGGACAGCACCTGGGTGGTCGAGACCGGCAGGCTGAAGACGTTGGCCACGCCGATGGCGGCGACGGCGGTGATCTGGGCGGCCATGCCCTGGGCGTAGGTCATGCCCCGCTTGCCGATTTTTTCCCCGATGGTCAGCACCACGCGGCGCCAGCCCACCATGGTGCCGATGCCCAGGGCCATTGCGACCGCGATGATCACCCAGAGCGGCGCATATTCCGTCGTCACGGTCAAATCGGCGCGCAAGCGCCGCAGATCGGCTTTCTCGCCGAGGGAGAGCACCCCCAGGTTGCTGACCTTGCGGGCGGTGTCGTCCAGGCAGAGCAGATAGCGGCGCATGCGTCCGCGCATGTCGGGCGGCAGATCGTTGTAGGTGCGCACGCCCTCCAGCTTGCTGCGTACCGCCTGGATGGTGGTCAAGGTGTCTTTCGGATCGCAGTGGAACTTCGGGGGAAGGTCGGCGAGAGGCGGCTGCTTGAGCGCCAGAAAGTCGCCCAGCGTGTCCGCGTTGCGTTGATAGAAGTCGCCCAGGTGAGCGGCAGCGTCGTAGGTGCGCTGGACCTGGTAGGGCGTGCTGGACGAGTCCAGGACGAATTTGCCCGGGACGATGCCGATCAGCACCAGCATGATCAGGCCGATGCCTTTCTGGCCGTCGTTGGATCCGTGCACGAAGCTCACGCTCATGGCCGACAGCACCAGCACCAGCCGGTTCCAGAAGGGCGGATGCTTCTTGTTGTCGATGGCGCGGCGCTCTTCGGGCGTCTTGTGCATCTTCGAGTTGAGGAACAGCTTCTTCAGGCCCAGCAGCAGCAAGGCCGCGATGAGGAAGCCCGCCAGGGGCGAGATGATCAGCGACAGACCGATCTCGATGGCTTTGCTCCAGTTGACCCCGGCGCTGATGGACAGATCGGTCAGCAGGGCATTGGCCACGCCCACGCCCAGGATCGCGCCGATCAGGGTGTGCGAACTGGAGGCAGGGATGCCGAAATACCAGGTGCCCAGGTTCCAGACGATGGCGGCGACCAGCATGGAAAACACCATGGCCAGGCTGCGGCCGCTGTCCAGATCGAGCAGCAGGTCGATGGGCAGCAGGTGGACGATGGCGTAGGCCACCCCCACGCCGCCCAGCAGCACGCCCAAGAAGTTGCAGATGCCTGAAAAGAACACTGCCAGATGCGGCGGCATGGCCTTGGTGTAGATGACCGTGGCGACGGCGTTGGCGGTGTCGTGGAAACCGTTGATGAATTCAAAAGCCAGGACGAGGGCCAGCGCCAGGACGAGGCCGAGTCCAACCGACAGGGGAAGACCGGAGAATAGGTCGAACATGATGAGGATGAGTTCGGGAGACCCGGCATTATTGCAAATTTGTGAAGGAACGTTTGAATACCCCTTCCGCAGGCCGGGCCAGTGCCGACCGGAATGCCGGTGTTCTCCCGAAAATCAGCCTTCCCGCTGCTGGCTCAGGCCTTCGTACGCCGCCCGCACGATTTCTTCCCCGTACTGCCGGTCCAGCCTGCGGATGATGAAATGTCCCCGGGCCATGTCCTGGAAGTGATTGATGAACAGGGTGTTGATCAGCGCGCCGCCGGCCGCGCCGAGGGCGGGCACGGCCTGGGCGGCGGCTTTTTCGGTGATCTGGATGCCGAAACGTTCCGCCACCATCGTGATCAGGCGCATCAGGGCGGGCGGGGCGGCCTTTTCGACGGCGACGCTGCCGACGGCGTATTCGGCGGCCTGGCTGACGGCGTGCGCCAGTGCCGCGCGGACGACGTAATAGCCGCTTTCCGTGCCATCGTCGGCCGCGCTCTTGCCGCCCAGGGCGAAGACCTCCAGGCAGGCGAGCCGGGTGTCAGGGGCGGTCAGCGATTCTCCTTCGCTGCGGGCAATGTCTGCAATCGAGCGCATCATGATCGTGGTGGACACCGGCAGTTCCACCGCCAGGCCGGCCAGCCCGAAGAATCCGCCCACGCCGCCGGAGGCGGCAGCGCCGACTTTGTGCCACCAGTTCGAGCTTTGACCGCCTGGCTTGTCGCCCAGCGTGAACAGGGCGGCGTCGGCGGCCTTGCTCAGGGCCAGCCGGGTCACCTGGCCGAGCTGGGCGTTCCAGCCTGCCGGCAGGCGGTTCAGGAATTTTTCGACGGGCGCGCCGATCAGGTTCGTCATCCGTGCGGCCAGGCCCGGATTTTCGAGCAGGGCATGGGCCTGACGCAGGGCGTCGAGATCGGCAGCGGTGAAGGCAGTGTCGTGCATCAGGAGGCTTCGGGGTCGAGTTTTTCCACCCCGTCCACGGCGTCGCCGAAGCCGCGCAGCCACTGATACAGCATGGCGCTGTCGACCACGGTGGCGGTGACTTCCAGTCGGTCGCCATCTGCTTCGATAATCGTCTGGTCCCTGGACAAGGGCGTTTCCAGCAGATGATGCCCGATTTTGCGTTTGATGCGAAAGCGCAAGCGGATGCGATCACCCTCGCCGAAGCGGAAGCGCCCGTCGGCATCGTATTGGGCCAGGTCGAAGTCCCGGGGGCGCTCGAAGGGGATGGTGGAGGCCTGTTCGGCGCTCAGGATGCGGTGCAGGGCCAGGCTGCGCTCGTTCTCGAACCCCTGGAAGCGGCACACCAGATATAGGCGTGGGCCTTGCTGGGCCAGGCCCAGGGGCATGACCTCGATGGTCTGGCGCCGGCCGTCGGCGTTCTTGTAGTCCAGCCGCAGCCGATGGTTGTGATACAGGGCTTCGCTGACCGTGTCCAGCACCCCGGGCGCGATGGTCGGGGGCAGCAGCGGCTGGGTGGTGGCGACCACTCGGATCTTGGACGGCCATTCGCGTTCCAGCCCTGCATTGCGGTCCGGCTCCAGGTTGCGGTGCGCCTGGGCGAAGAAACCCTGCAGGGATTTCATCAGGTGGGTGGGCAGCAGATGGCGCAGGTGTTCCTCGGCCAAGGTCAGCAGCAGGGATTCCTGCGCGTTCAGGTGTGGAATGGCCAGCGGCTTGGCGTGGGGCAGCCACTGGTAGCGGTAGGGCACGGCATCGTCGTTGCGCTCGATGTCCAAAGCGGCGCTGAGCATGTCCAACTGCCGCTGAATGGTGCGCAGGTCGCGCTGGAAACCACTGGCGACCAGTTGTTCGTGCAATTCGCCGGCGGTGATCGAGCGGGGCGCGCGCGGGATCCGGCGCAGTATTTCCAGCGCCAGCAAGGTGGTTTCCAGGGTCGAGGATCGTTTGGCCACGCCGGGATCACAGAGTCGGGAAGCTGTCAGTATGAATCAAATATGGGTATCGAGCCATTGCAGTGTCCGCAGCGCCGAACCTTCCAGGCCGACGCCCCAGCGCGGAGAAATGGCGCTGTCGCGGGCATTGATGCGCAGCACCGGATGGCCGCTGCGCAGGCTGAAATGACGCACCGAGGGGATCGCCTGACCCGCGCCCAGTTCGATCACGGTTAGGGGGTCGCCGCCCACGGATTCCAGCCAGGCGTTCAGTTGGCCGCGCTGCGCCGTCATGCGTTCCGTTTCCCAGTCCAGGTCGTTGAACATCAGCACGTTGGGGCGGGCCAGGGCGCCGCAGTCGGGGCAGGTCGGCAGGGGCGAGCGCAAGCGGCAGGTCGCGGCGTCCACGTCCGGCTCGAAATTGTCGGCCGGCCAGATCCGGTGCCGGCAACGGGCGTGGCATTGCATCCAATGCAGCGAGCCGTGGCATTCCAGGATGCGGTCCGGATCGAAGCCCGCCCGCTGGAACTGGCCGTCGACGTTGCTGGTGAAGACGAAGGCGCCATGCGGCAGGCGTTCGGCCCAGCGCTGCAGGATGCCGAAGCCTGCATGCGGCTCGGTCCGACGGTACAGGGACAGGCGGTGGCCGTAAAACCCCCAGGCCAGCGTGGGCCAACGGTCAAAGGCCTCGGGTTGGGCAATGTGCTGGAAATCCAGGTGCGCCTGGCGCAGGGCGGGGTAGGCACGCCACAGGCCCTCTTTGCCACGAAAATCCGGCAGTCCCGAATCCACGCCCATGCCGGCGCCGGCGGTGATCAGCAGACCACGGGCCGCGCGCAGGTAATCCAGAGCGCGATTCCATTGGGCGTCGGTGGGAGGCATGGCATCGATTCCTTGGTGAGCGTGAAACACAGGCTCAGTCTAGGGAGGCCCCGCGACAGAATATGTCGCCACCGTTCATCGTGCGCAGGCCATGGCGGATCGAGGCCATGGCGGGGCAGGACCATTACAATACAGGCCTTCCAGACCTCCAATCGGAATACCCCTATGCTCACCCAGGATGAACTCAAGCAACAGGCGGCCCAGGCCGCCCTCGACGATGTACTGCCCCAGTTGCAGCCCGACAGCATCCTGGGGGTGGGGACGGGATCGACCGTGGATCGATTCATCGATCTGCTCGCGCCTCATCGTGGGGACTTCCGCGCGGCGGTGTCCAGTTCGGAGCGCAGCACGCGCCGCCTTCAGGCGGCCGGTATCCAGGTGCTGGACTTGAACGAGGTGACTTCACTGGCGTTGTACGTGGATGGCGCTGACGAGATCGACCATCAGTTGAACATGATCAAGGGTGGCGGCGGGGCGCTGACGCGCGAGAAGATCGTGGCCTCGGTGGCGGACCGTTTCGTCTGCATCGTCGACGAATCCAAGCTGGTCGAGCGCCTGGGCGGCTTTCCGCTGCCGGTCGAGGTCATCCCCCTGGCGCGCGAGGCCGTCGCCCGCGAGGTCCGCCAACTGGGCGGGCAGCCGCGCCTGCGCGAAGGCTTCACCACCGACAACGGCAACCAGATACTGGACGTCGCCGGTCTGCGCTATGGTGATCCCGCCGAGTTCGAGGCGATGCTGAACAACATTCCGGGGGTGGTCTGCTGCGGCCTGTTCGCGATCGCTGGCGCCCAGGTGGCGCTGGTGGCGGGGCAAGGGGGGGTGTCGCGACTGGAACTGCGCGACTGATACACCGCCATTCGTCATGTTTCTGTCACATGGCACTGCTATGCTGGGTATTATTTCCACGTGGCGGGCGTGATGCTAGGTTTTGCGCTCGTCGAATGCGCCTGAAGGCAGGCAGAGGTCCCGGATGCTGGAACACACCAACAAGCAATTTCACAGCGAACTCGAAACGACGCGGTCCATGTTTCTGCAGATGGGCGGACTGGTCGAATCCATGGTGCTGGACGGCATCCACGCCCTGACTCGGGGCGAGCTGCAACTGGTGGATCGGGTCCGCGAGCATGAACGGCAAGTCAACCAGTTCGAGGTCGACATCGACGAGCGCATCAGCCAGTTGATTGCGCGTCATCAGCCGACGGCCGGCGATCTGCGCCTGCTGCTGTCGGTGTCCAAGATGCTGACCGACATGGAACGCTGCGGCGACGAGGCTGAAAAGATCGCCAAGGTCGCCCGTCGCCTGCACGAATCCAATACGTCCTACGAGCCGGTGGTGGAATTGCGCCACATGGGCGATGCGGTGGCCAGCATGATCCGGGCGGCGCTGGACGCCTTCGCCCGCGAGGATCCCGTCGCTGCCGCCCAGGTGGTGCGCAATGACAAGGACGTGGACAAGGAATGGAAGGCCTCCCTGCGCCACATCATCACCTACATGATCGAAGACCCGCGCACGATCTCGCACTCCATCGACCTGATCTTCATTGCCCGCGCGCTGGAGCGCATCGGCGACCATGCGAAGAACATGGCCGAACGCGTGATCTACATGGTGCGCGGCGACGACGTGCGCCACACGGGCGTCACCAACACCGAACGCATGGCGCGTGGCGAACCGCCGCAGCCGCGCGGTGACGCGTCTGATGATGAGGCCGGCGGACACTGAGCAGTCCTTGATGACTGCTCAGTGCCTGTCGAATCGGAGCCGCTTGCAAGCGGCGAGGCGGATCGCCGAAGGTAGGGACTGGGTTCGGATGCTTCCCAGGCGTCAGCCCGCAGGCGGCACGTAGCCCTGGGCCTCGACGTCCTGATCGTCGAACAGGAACGCCTGCATGCGTTCGGCCAGGAATTTCCGCGACTCCGGATCGGCCAGGCTCAGGTGGTTCTCATTGACCAGTCGCGTCTGGATGTCCAGCCACTGGGTCCAGGCATCCTTGGAAATTTCGCGCCAGATACGCACGCCCAGATCGCCCGGGTACGGGGGATAGTCCAGGCCTTGGGCCTCGCGCTTGAGTTTGTGGCATTGGATCATGCGTGCCATGTCGGGCGCCTCTCGTGTCGTGCAATGGGAAAGCAGGCATTGTATCCCTGCGGGGTCACGCCGGCCGCTTCAAGCGCTTGCCGTCTGCCAGGACTCCAGCACCCGATCCAGACCGATGCGCCAGTCGCATGCCAGCGGCCCGATCAAGGCTTCCAGCCGCGTGCAATCCAGGCGGCCATTGGCTGGCCGGGGTTCGGGCGCAGGCCAGTCGGCCGAGGAGATCGCCTCGATGTGGGGCAGACGGGCGAGCAGGCCCCGTGCCTGGGCGCGGTTCAGGATTTCCAGTGCGAAGCCGTGCCAGCTCGTCCAGGGCTGACCGCCAAAGTGATAGAGGCCCCCTGGCGCTTCGCCTTCAGGCCGCAGGGCCAGCGTGTGCAGGATCTGGGCCAGGTGGCCGGCCCAGGTGGGGCCGCCGATCTGGTCGTCGATCACGCGCAGCGTGTCGCGTTCCGTGCCCAGGCGCACCATCGTGCGGACGAAATTGCCGCCCCAGGCGCTGAAGACCCAGCCGGTGCGCACGACCAACGCTCGCGGATCGGCATTCAGCACGGCCTGCTCGCCTGCCAATTTGCCGCGCCCGTAGGTGTTCAGGGGCGCGGTCGGGTCGCTTTCCCGATAAGGGCGGTCCAGCCGCCCGTCGAAGACGTAGTCGGTGGACACGTGCAGCAGCCGGATGCCGCGCGCCGCGCAGGCGCGCGCCAGCAGGCCGGGGGCGTCCGCGTTGATCGCGCGGGACAGTGCCGGCTCGGTGGCCGCGCGGTCCACGGCCGTGTAGGCGGCGGCATTGATCAGGCAGTCGGCGGGGTGTGCGTCCAGCCAGGCGTGCACGGCATCGGCTTGCGTGATGTCCAGTTGCGATCGCGTCAGGAATGCATAGCGCGCCGCATCGGGATGCTGCATCGCCAGCATGCGCAGCGACCGCCCCAGTTGGCCGTCGGCGCCGGTGACGAGGAGGCGGGGCGCCTCAGCGCGCCGCATCGACCAGACCCAGCCGCTGGCGCTGGTAGCTGCCGTCCTGCACGCGGCGGCACCAGTCGCGGTTGTCCAGATACCACCGTACCGTCTTGCGCAGGCCGCTGGCGAAGGTTTCCTGCGGCGTCCAGCCCAGTTCGCGGGCGATCTTGCCGGCGTCGATGGCGTAGCGCAGGTCGTGCCCCGGTCGGTCGGCCACGTGGGTGATCAGGTCGGCGTAGCGCGCCACGCCGGCGGGGTGCGCGGGGGCGAGTTCTTCCAGCAGGGCGCAGATGGCGTGCACCACGTCGATGTTGCGCTGTTCGTTATGGCCGCCGATGTTGTAGGTCTGCCCGGGCACGCCCGCTTCGACGACGCACAGCAGGGCGCGGGCGTGGTCTTCGACGTAGAGCCAGTCACGGACCTGCAGGCCCTGGCCATAGACGGGCAGGGGTTTGCCTTCCAGGGCGTTCAGGATGATCAGCGGGATCAGCTTTTCCGGGAAGTGGCAGGGGCCGTAGTTGTTGGAGCAGTTCGTCACCAGCACCGGCAGGCCGTAGGTGCGCTGCCAGGCCCGCGCCAGGTGGTCCGATCCCGCCTTGCTGGCGGAATAGGGCGAACTGGGAGCGTAGGGTGTGGCCTCCGTGAACAGGGCCCCGGTGTCGGCCAGGTCGCCGTAGACCTCGTCGGTGGAAATGTGATGGAAACGGAAGGCGGCGCGCGCGGCGGCGTCCAGTCCGTTCCAGTGGGCGCGGGCAGCTTCCAGCAGCGTGTAGGTGCCGACCATATTGGTGCGTACGAAGTCGGCCGGGCCGTCGATGGAACGGTCCACGTGGGATTCCGCCGCCAGATGCATCACGGCGTCCGGCCGGTGGCGCGCGAAGGCGTCCGCCAGGCCCGGTGCGTCGCAGATGTCCAGATGCTCGAAGGCATAGCGCGGATCGTCCGCGACGCACGCCAGGGATTCCAGGTTGCCGGCGTAGGTCAGCTTGTCGACGTTGACGACCGCATGGCCGGTGTGGTCGATCAGGTGCCGGATCAGGGCCGAGCCGATGAAGCCGGCACCGCCGGTGACGAGGATTTTCATAGTCGCTTGATGAACACCAGGCTGTTGCGCGAATGGTTGTAGTGGGCGCGCTTTTCGTGGGGCAGGTCGGAGACGCCGCCCTGGACGAAGCCGCGCTTCAGGAACCAGTGCGAGGTGCGCGTGGTCAGTACGAACAGGCGCCGGGCGCCCTGGGCGCGGGCGCTGGTCTCGGCGTGGCGCAGCAGTTTCTCGCCGTCGCCGGTGCCCTGCCATTCGGGGTGCACGATCAGGCAGGCCATTTCGGCCATGCCGTCGTCCAGATAGGGGATCAGGGCCACGCAGCCGTAGATCACGCCGTCGTGCTCCAGCACCGTGAATTTCTCCACGTCGCGCTCGATCGTGGCACGCCCGCGCGGCACCAGGGTGCCGTCGGCCTCCAGGGGCTCGATCAGTTGGACGATGGCGCCCACGTCGTCGGCGCCGGCCGGGCGCAGGTCTTCGAGGGTGTCCTCGACCACCATGGTGCCCACCCCGTCGTGGGTGAAGATTTCCAGCAGGATGCTGCCGTCCATGGTGTAGGGCACCAGATGCGCGCGCGCCACTCCGCGCTTGACTGCCAGGGACGCGTGGCGCAGAAAGGCGGACGTGTCCTCGTCCAGGATGTCCTGGGCGAGCAGGTCGTCTGCGTCCTTGCGCGCCAGTTCGGTGTCCACCGAGCCATCGGTTTCGGTGACGGTGCGGTTCTGGGTCAGGAAGATCAGTTTTTCGGCGCGCAGCGCCACGGCGGCGTTGGTGGCCAGGTCTTCCATGGCCAGATTGAAGGCCTCGCCGGTGGGGGAAAAGCCCAGCGGGGAAAGCAGCACGATGGCCCCCTGGCTGATGACGTTGCGCATCGCTTCGATGTCCAGCTTGCGCACCGTGCCGGCGCGCCGGAAGTCCACGCCGTCGATCACGCCGACCGGGCGCGCCGTGACGAAATTGCCGGAGATCACGCGGATCTTGGCGTGTGACATCGGCGTGTTGGGCAGTCCCTGGCTGAAGGCGGCCTCGATGTCCAGGCGGATTTCCCCGGCGGCCTCTTTGGCGCATTCCAGGGCCTCGGGGCTGGTGGGTTCCGTCCCCCGGCCGAACTGGGTGGTGTGCCCCTTCAGGCGCAGTTGTTCGTTGACCTGAGGGCGCGATCCGTGCACCAGGACCAGCTTGATCCCCAGCGCCGACAGCAGCGACAGGTCGGCCACCAGATCCTCCAGGCCGCCGTCCTCGATCAACTCGCCGCCAAAAGCCACGACGAACGTCTTGCCGCGGAAGTCATGCACGTAGGGCGCAACCTCGCGGAACCATCGCACGAACTGCGCGGGGGCGAATTCGGGTGCGTCCTGGGCGGAATAGGTGTCGGTTTCGGCAGCGCTCATGGTGGGTGGCGGGTCTCGGGTCTCGAAGGTTGGGGTGGGCGTCGGATTCTCGCGATAGCGAAATTATAATGTTCGGTTCATCCTGAGGCTTCTCCTCCGTGGAATCCGACGTTTTGCCAGAAAATCCCTCGCAGCCGCCCCGCCGGGCGCGGGCCCGGCCCGCAGCGGCGTCTCCGTCTTCAGACTCAGACCGCGCGCGTGCCGCCCGCCCGCCTGCCGGTGCCGGCGACCGGCCCCTGCCGCCCATCCACTATCCGGAAGACCTGCCCGTCAGCGCCTGCCGCCAGGATATCGCGCGCGCCATCACCGAGCATCCGGTGGTCATCGTCTGCGGCGAGACCGGTTCGGGCAAGACCACCCAGCTCCCCAAGATTTGCCTGGAGCTGGGGCGCGGCCGCACGGGCATGATCGGTCACACTCAGCCGCGCCGTCTGGCCGCGACCTCGGTCGCCCAGCGCGTGGCCGAGGAACTGCGCACCGAGATCGGCGATTGGGTGGGCTACCAGATCCGTTTTTCCGAGCGCGCCGGCCCGGCGACGGCCATCAAGCTGATGACCGACGGCATCCTGCTGGCCGAGACCCAGCGCGATCCCCTGCTGCGCCGCTACGACACCCTGATCATCGACGAGGCGCACGAACGCAGTCTGAACATCGATTTTCTGCTGGGGTTCCTGAAGCGCCTGCTGGCGCGCCGCAAGGATCTGAAGCTGATCATCACCTCGGCCACCATCGATGCCGACCGCTTTGCCCGTCATTTCGGCACCGAGGACCGGCCGGCCCCGGTGATCCAGGTTTCGGGCCGCCTGTTTCCGGTGGAACTGCGCTACCGCCCCGTGCGGCAGGATGAAGACGACGGCTCCGCTGGCCGCAAGCCGGGACAGGGTGACGAGGAGCGTGATCTGGTCGACGCCGTGGTGGATGGCGTGGATGAATGCGCCCGTCACGGGACGGGCGACGTGCTGGTCTTTCTGCCTGGCGAGCGCGAAATCCGCGAATGTGCCGAGGCCCTGCGCAAGCGCCATCCCGTCGGCGCCCTGGTGCTGCCGCTGTATGCCCGGCTGTCGCGCGTGGAGCAGGAGCAGATCTTTCATCCGCGCGGCAATGCCCGGCGCATCGTGCTGGCCACCAACGTGGCCGAGACCTCGCTGACGGTGCCGGGCATCCGCTACGTCGTGGACAGCGGTCTGGCGCGCATCAAGCGCTATTCCTGGCGCAGCAAGGTCGAACAGCTGCGCATCGAACCCATCAGCCAGGCTTCCGCGAACCAGCGCGCCGGCCGCTGCGGCCGTCTGGGGCCGGGCGTGTGCGTGCGCCTGTACGCCGAGGACGACTTCAAGCAGCGCCCGGCCTTCACGGATCCCGAAATCCTGCGTTCGTCCCTGGCCTCGGTCATCCTGCGGATGAAATCCCTGCGGCTGGATGACATCGAAGCCTTTCCCTTCGTCGAACCGCCCACCGGCCGGGCCATTGCCGACGGCTATCAACTCCTGCAGGAACTGGGCGCGCTGGACGAGCGCAACCATCTGACTTCGGTGGGCCGCGCCCTGGCGAAGCTGCCCGTCGATCCACGCATTGCGCGCATGGTCTTTGCCGCGCACGAGCAGCAGTGTCTGGCGGAAATCCTCGTCATCGCCTCGGCGCTGTCCGTGCAGGATCCGCGCGACCGCCCCATGCAGGCGCGCGAGGCGGCCGACAACGCCCATGCCCAGTTCAACGACAAGCAGTCGGAATTCCTCGCCTGGCTCAAGCTCTGGCAGTGGTACGGCGAGCAGGTCGCGCACAAGGCCTCTCAGCGCAAGCTGGTGGACCAGATCCGCGCCAAATTCCTGTCGCCCATCCGCCTGCGCGAATGGCACGACACGCACACGCAATTGCTGACCCTGGCGCGTGAGCAGGGTTGGCGGCTGAATCAGACCCCGGCCACGCGCGAGCAGATCCATCTGGCGCTGTTGGCCGGCTTGCTGGGCAATATCGGCATGAAGTCCGAGGACGGCGGGCTGTATCAGGGCGCGCACGACATCCGCTTTGCCATCCACCCGGGTTCGCCCCTGCAGAAAAAAGCCGGCCGCTGGGTGCTGGCGGCCGAGCTGGTGGAGACCACCCGTCTGTATGCCCGTTGCGTGGCGCAGATCGAGCCGACCTGGGTCGAGCGCGCCGGGGCGCATCTGCTCAAGCGCGCCTGGTCCGATCCGCGTTGGGAAAAGAAGGTCGGCCAGGTCGTCGCCAATGAGCGCGGCACCGTGCACGGCCTGCCGGTGTATACCGGACGCCGCGTGCACTATGGCCGCATCGATCCCGAGGCCGCGCGGGA
The DNA here is from genome assembly GCF_049650445.1 of Castellaniella sp. Classification (GTDB taxonomy): domain Bacteria; phylum Pseudomonadota; class Gammaproteobacteria; order Burkholderiales; family Burkholderiaceae_B; genus Castellaniella. Next base: position 32,095 of record NZ_JBASAD010000042.1, read on the forward strand.
AATCTTCATCCGCGACGCGCTGGTGCCGGGCGACATCGACAGCAAACTGCCCTTCATCGCCCACAACCGCCGGCTGATCGCATCCATCGAGCGGCTGGAGCACCAGAGCCGCCGTCCGGACATCCTGGTGGATGACGCGTTGATTTACGCCTTTTATGACGGTCAGATTCCTGCCGACGTGTCCCAGACGGCCACGCTGGAGGCCTGGTTCAAGGGGCTGGACACCGGGACTGCCGCACGGCTGAATCTGAGTCGCGACGAACTGATGCGTCACGACGCGGCCGGCGTCACCACCGAGGTCTTTCCGCGTCGCCTGGCCTGGGCGGGGACAGAGCTGGCGGTGGACTACCATTTCGAGCCGGGCTCGCCGCGCGACGGCATGACGCTGACCGTGCCGCTGTTCACGCTCAACCAGATCGACGCCGCCCGTTGCGAATGGCTGGTGCCAGGCATGCTGAAGGAAAAAGCCCATCTGCTGCTGAAATCCCTGCCACAGAAGCTGCGCCGCCATTGTGTGCCGCTGCCCGACTATGCGGCCGGCTTCCACGAGCGCTGGTTCGAGCGCGCCGCCGATCCCGGCATGGGGTTGCTGGACGCGCTGGAACAGGACATCTGGGAACAATGCCGGGTACGCGTCCAGGCCACCGACTTCAAGCTGGAGACCCTGCCGCCGCACCTGTTCATGAATTTCAAGGTGATCGACGAGCACGGTCGCATGCTGTCCGGTGGTCGCAGCCTGGACCAGTTGCGGGCCGAGCATGGCCGCCAGGCCCAGGCTTCTTTCCAGCAAGTGGCGGCGCGCGACCAGCAGGCGTCCCGGGTCCTGGACCACGAGGGCCTGACGGCCTGGACCTTTGGCGCCTTGCCGGAATTGCTGGAGATCCAGCGCGGCGGCCAGTCCCTGATCGGCTATCCGGCGCTGCGTGACCGGGGCGAATCCTGCGACCTGGACGTCTTCGACGACCCCCAGGAGGCGCGCCGCGTGCACGCGGTCGGTCTGCGCCGGCTGTTCCGCCTGGCCCTGCGGGAGCAGGTCCGCTATCTGGAAAAAAACCTGCCGGACCTGACCCGCCTGGGCATGCTGTACCTGGATCTGGGCACCCAGCAGGAACTGCGCGATCAGTTGATCGATGCGGCGCTGGACCAGGCCTGCCTGATGGACCCCTGGCCCGCCGACGCGGCGGCTTTCGAGCAGCGTTGTACTGAGGGCCGTGCGCGCCTGGGTCTGCTGACCCAGGAACGGGCCCGCCTGGCCGGCGTCATCCTGGCCGAGCGCGCCGCCCTGGTGAAGAAACTGCTCCAGGCCCGTCCCTGGCCGCAGGCGCAGCAGGATATCCGCCAGCAGCTCGACGCGCTCGTCGGTCCGGCTTTCGTGCGCGACACGCCTTCGGAGCAGCTCGGGCACTTGCCGCGCTATCTGAAGGCGGCACAACTGCGCATCGAAAAACTGCGCGCCGACCCTGCGCGCGATGCCGCCCTGATGGCCGATATCGTCCGCTTGACCACGCCCTGGCAGCGTGCGCGAGCGGCACTCAAGGGTGCGCCCGACGCCCATCTGGACGCCTTCCGCTGGCAACTGGAGGAACTGCGCGTGGCGCTCTATGCCCAGACGCTGCGCACACCTTTCCCCGTCTCGGTCAAGCGCCTGGAAAAGGCCTGGGCCGCCATGCCGCGCTAGGTACAATCCCTCCATGAGCACATCCCCCGACACCCCTTTGTTCGTCCACCTGCGCAGCCACTCCGAGTTTTCCGTGGTGGACGGCATCGCGCGCATCCCCGACCTGATCGGCCGGGCGCGGGAATTCGGCCAGCCGGCCATGGCGATCAGCGACCTGGCCAATCTGTTCGGCTGGATCAAGTTCTACAAGACGGCCCGCAAGGCCGGCATCAAGCCCATCGCCGGTTGCGACGTCTGGCTGCACAATCCGGCCGACGAGGACAAGCCTTTTCGCGTGCTGCTGCTGGCCACCGGTCATGCCGCCTATCTGGATCTGTGCGAACTGCTGGCGCGCGCCTGGACGGAAAACAGCCAGCGCGGCCGGGCCGAACTGCGCCGCGAATGGTTGTCGGGCAGGAACGGCCTGATCGTCCTGTCGGGCGCGCGCGCGGGCGATGTGGGTCAGGCGCTGGAAGCCGGCCGTGAAGACGAGGCTCGCCGGCTGGCGCGGCAGTGGGCCGCCGATTTCCCGGACGCGTATTTCGTCGAACTGCAGCGCGCCGGCTTCGATGGCGACGAGGCCTATGTCCAGTCGGCGCTGCGTCTGGCGGCGGATTGCGGTCTGCCGGTGGTGGCCACGCACCCGATCCAGTTCATCGCGCCGTCCGACTTTCGCGCGCACGAGGCCCGCGTCTGCATCGCCGAAGGCGAATTGCTGGGCAATCCGCGCCGCGTCCGGCGTTTTACGGCCGAACAATACATGCCCGACAGCGCCGACATGGCGCGCCGTTTCGCGGACGTGCCCTCGGCCCTGAGCAATGCGGTGCAGATCGCCCGCCGCTGCAACCTGACCCTGACGCTGGATCAGCCGCAACTGCCGCAGTTCCCCACGCCCGATGGCGTGTCGCTGGATGACTATCTGGTGCACCTGTCCAACGAGGGGCTGGCGCGCCGCATGGTCCAGCTCTATCCCGATGCCGACGAGCGCGCCCGCCAGATGCCCGACTATCAGGCCCGTCTGGATCTGGAATGCCACACCATCATCAGCATGGGCTTTCCCGGCTACTTCCTGATCGTGCAGGACTTCATCAACTGGGGCAAGGGCCACGGCGTGCCGGTGGGACCGGGCCGGGGCTCGGGTGCGGGCTCGCTGGTAGCCTATAGCCTGGGGATCACCGACCTGGACCCGTTGCGCTATGACTTGCTGTTCGAGCGATTCCTCAACCCCGAGCGCGTGTCCATGCCCGACTTCGACGTGGACTTCTGCCAGGACAACCGCGAACGGGTCATCGAGTACGTCAAGGAAAAGTACGGCCGCGACGCCGTCAGCCAGATCGCGACCTTCGGCACCCTGGGTGCCAAGGCCGTGGTGCGCGACGTGGGCCGCGTGCTGGAGATGCCCTACAGCGTCTGCGATCGCCTGTCGAAGATGATCCCCTTCAATCCGGCCGATCCCTGGTCGCTGGACCGCACGCTGGAACACGAGCCCGCCTTCAAGGAACTGTACGACACCGATGAGGAAATCCACGCCCTCATCGACCTGGCCCGCCCGCTGGAGGGCCTGACGCGCAATATCGGCATGCACGCCGGCGGGGTGCTGATCGCTCCGGGCAAACTGACCGATTTCTGCCCCCTGTATTGTCAGCCGGGCAGCGAATCCAGCGTCGTGTCCCAGTTCGACAAGGACGACGTCGAGGCCGCCGGCCTGGTCAAGTTCGACTTCCTGGGCCTGCGCAACCTGACCATTCTGGATTGGGCTGTGCGCTACGTGCGCGAATTCAATCCGGACAAGCGCGATTTCGACATCATGGCCTTGCCGCTGGACGACCAGGCCACCTACGATCTGCTGTCGGCCGCTAATACCACGGCGGTGTTCCAGCTCGAATCGCGCGGCATGAAAGAACTGCTGAAAAGCATGCGGCCCAACACCTTCGAAGACGTGGTCGCCTTGCTGGCGCTGTTCCGTCCCGGGCCGCTGGAATCCGGCATGGTGGTCGATTTCGTCAACCGCAAGCACGGCCGCGCAGAAGTCGATTATTTCCACCCGGATCTGGAATCGGTGCTCAAGAGCACCTACGGCGTCATCGTCTACCAGGAACAGGTGATGCTGATTTCGCAGATCATCGGCGGCTATTCCCTGGGCGGCGCCGACCTGCTGCGCCGCGCCATGGGCAAGAAAAAGCCCGAGGAAATGGCCAAGCACCGGGTGATCTTCCAGGAAGGCGCCGCCAAAAAGGGCTACGACCCGGATCTGGCCGCCCACCTGTTCGACCTGATGGAAAAATTCGCGGGCTACGGCTTCAACAAGAGTCACTCGGCCGCCTATGCCCTGATTTCCTACCAGACTGCCTGGCTCAAGGTCTACCACCCGGCGGAATTCCTGGCCGCGACCATGTTGTCGGACATGGACGATACGGACAAGATCCAGATCTTCTGGCGCGACGCCCTGGAAAACAAGGTCGCCGTCCTGCCGCCCGACGTCAATGAATCCGGCTATCGCTTCGCGCCGGTGCCTGACGAGCACACCGCGCAGGGCCGTCCGCCGCGCACCATCCGCTATGGCCTGGGTGGCGTCAAGGGGACCGGCCAGTCCGCTGTCGAAGCCATCATTGCCGCCCGCACGGCCGGCGGCCCCTTCAACGGGCTGTTCGATTTCTGCGCCCGGGTGGACCGCCACGCCGTCAACCGGCGCACCATCGAGGCCCTGATCCGCGCCGGGGCCTTCGACGTCCTGGAATCCAACCGCGCGGCCTTGCTGGAAGCCCTGAGCAGCGCTATCGAGGCCGCCGAGCAGGCCGAACGCAATGCCAATCAGGTCTCTCTGTTCGACGACAATACCGACGAACTGGTGGCCGACGAGGTTGCGCGCGTCACCCCCTGGGACCTGGAAACTTTTCTGAGGGAAGAAAAGACCGCGCTGGGCTTCTATTTCAGCGGCCACCTGTTCGACGCCTGGCGCGACGAGATCCGCCGCGTGGCGCCCACGCCGCTGGCGCGGCTGGCTCCTTCGCGCGGTCCGCAATGGCTGGCGGGCGTGCTGGCCGAGGTGCGCGTGCGCATGACCCGGCGCGGCAAGATGCTGTATGCCCTGCTGGATGACGGCACGGCCCAGATCGAGGTCGCGATCTTCAACGAGATGTACGAGCAATACCGCGACAGCTTGAAAGAAGACCGCCCCCTGGTGATCCAGGGCCGCGTCAGCCACGACGAGTATTCCGGCGGTCTGCGCGTCTCGGCCGACGAACTGTATGACCTGCAGCGCGTGCGCGAAAGTCGCGCCCGCAGCCTGCGCCTGTCCGTGCCCGACAGCCTGGACGCCGGCCGCCTGCAGGAGCTGCTGTCACCCTGGCGTTCGGACGAATCCAGTGTGCCGGTGGAATTGCGTCTGCACGGGTCGCGCTTCTCCTGCCTGCTGCGCCTGGGCGAGGACTGGCGCGTGCGCATGGACGAAACCCTGATTGCCGATGCGCGCCAGTGGCTGTCCTACGATGATGTGGAGATCAATTACGGATGAGCACGATTTCGATCCGAATCATCAGCCTGGCCTCCCGGCCGGATCGGCGACGGCAGATCGCCGCCCAGTTCGACCGGCTGGGGATCTCCGGCTACAGCTTCCTGGATGCTGTCAACGGCAAGCAGCAGCCCGATCATCCGCTGTTTGCGCATTACGATCCCGTCGCCCGTGCCCGGGTCAAGGGTCGCGGCCGCGATCTGAAGCCCTCCCAATTGGGCTGCTTCGCCAGCCATTACCTGCTCTGGCAGGAGTGCGCCGAATCCGGCCGGCCCTTGATCGTGGTCGAGGATGACGCCATTCTGAAGGACAATTTCCCGGACATGCTGGCGCATGCGTCAGAGCTGCTCCAGGCCTGGCCCTTCATCTGGCTGCACGAATATGACCGGCCAGGCCGTGACGCGTTCATGTATGTCGGGCGGGTAGGGCCTTTTGCATTGACGCGCAAGCTCAAGCGCCATTCCTGTTCAGTGGCGTACTTGCTGGCCCCAGCGGGGGCCCGGGCTTTGCTGGATGGCAGCCGGACCTGGATTTACCCTCTGGATGATGCCGTCTTCCGGTTCTACGAGCATGGCGTGGAAAACATCGTGATTCAGCCGGCGTGTGTGGCCCAGGATCATGACTCGCCTTCGGATATCACGGGCGCGGCGGTGGAACCCTCCCTGCCGCTGGTCGATAAGATACGCCGTGAGGCCTACAAGGCCCGCGATACGGTGTGGCGCATCTGGCATAACCTGCGTTTTCGTCTTTGTCACAAGCGGCCCGTATGATGAAACCCTTGCGGATCGTGCATGCGGAAGCCGCCACGGGCTTTGCCGGCCAGGAACGCTATATTTTCCGCTTGCTGTGCGCGTTGCGTGACCGGGGGCATCATGTGCAGGCCATCTGCCAGCCGCATGCCCAGTTGGCGCGCGAGCTTCGGCAGGCGGGGTTCCATGTGGACACCCTGGAAATGGACGGGCCGTGGAATCATGTCAAGGGCCTGCCACGCCTGGTGCGCCTGTTGCGGCAAGGCCGCTTCGATGTCGTCAACACGCATAGCCGGCGCGAAACCTTGCTGGTCGGCGCTGCTGCGCGGCTGGCGGGCGTGCCCCTGGTCGTCCGCACCCGCCACCTGGCCAAACCCGTGGGGTCCTTGCTGGCCTATACCGGCGTGCCCAAGCGGGTGATCACCCCCAGCGAGTTCGTGCGTCGGCACCTGATCGACCGGGGCATTGCACCGGCGCAGGTGGCCGTCGTGCCGCCCGCCGTCGACTTCCCCGACCCCATGCCTGCGCCGGTCCTTCGATCCGAACTGGGGCTGGATGCCCAGGCCGTGATCGTGGGCAGCGTGGGCGTGCTGCGCCGGGAAAAAGGGCATGAACAGTTGATCGAAGCCATGCTGCCCCTGCTCGAACGCGATCCGGACCTGCATCTGGTGATCGTCGGCGGCGGGGATGCGGCGTTGGCTGCGTTGCAGGCGCAGATCACCGTTGCCGGTCTGGCGGGCCGTGTCCATTTGCTGGGCACGCGGTCCGATGTGCCTGCGCTGCTGCCGGATTTCGATATTTTTGCCCTGGCGACGCATATCGAAGCCTCGGGTACGGCCTTTGTCGAGGCGGGTGCCGCCGGCCTGCCCGTGATCGGCACGCGCGTGGGGGGGGTGCCGGAAATGATGCAAGAAAATGAAAGCGGCCTGTTGGTGCCGCTGTTCGATATTCCGGCCCTGACCGAGGCGCTGGATCGCCTGATTTCGGACCCCGACTTGCGGCGGCGCATGGGCCGCGCCGGCCGGCGCTATTGCCTGGAAGACGGCCGTTTCACCCGGGAGGCGCTAGGCGAGCGGACCGAACGCTGTTACCGTCAGTGGTTGGAGGAACTTGTTTGATGGTCAACCCCATTGTGCCGGTCTTGATGTATCACCACGTCCGCCCGCAGGGCGGCATGATCGCAGCAACGCCCGAACACTTCGAGGACCAGTTGCGCTGGCTGGCGCACCACGGTTATCAGACCCTGAGCACGGCGGAATTCATCCGCCACCTGCGGCAGGGCGGGGCGCCTCGCCGCTCGGTGCTGATCACGTTCGACGACGGCTATCTGGACAACTGGGTCTATGCGGAACCTTTGCTGCGCCGCTACGGCATGCGCGCGACGGTGTTCGTCGTGACCGGCTGGGTGGGCGAAGGCCCGGTCCGGCCGCAGTTGGGTGGCCGGGAACCGTTGCCCGACACGCCGGAGCATCGGGACTGTGAGCGGCGCATCGAATCGGGTCGCGCCGACGAGGCCATTGTGCGCTGGTCCGAAATTCTGGCCATGCAGGACAATGGCGTGATGGAGTTTCATAGCCATACCCATACGCATACCCGCTGGGATCGACTGGACGCTGCGACGAAGAATACGCACATGCGGGATGAACTGGCTCAATCGCGGGATTGCCTGCGTCGGCATTTGGGCGAAGTATCCGACCAGCTCTGCTGGCCGCAGGGCTATTTTGACGATGATTACGTCCGTATTGCCCAGGAGGCCGGTTTTCGTCATCTGTACACGACACGCGCCTTCGGCCGTAACCGGCAGGGCACAGACCCGGCCTCGATCTTTCGTTTCGCCGTCCGCGATACCAGCGGCGCATCGCTTGGACGCCGGATCCGGGTGGCGGCGAATCCGGTGCTGGCGCCTGTGTTCAATGGCTGGAAGCGCTGGAAGCGGGGGCAGCATTATGGCGATTGAAATGTTCAGGCCCGTGCGCGGGCGGGTGAGGGCGATCCGCGCATGATGCGGCTCGCCTTCCATGGCTCCCGATGAGATCCCTGCATGTCCTTCACTCAGAGGCGGCGACCGGATGGGGCGGCCAGGAAAACCGTATTTTCAAGGAAATGTGCGCCATGCGGACGGCGGGCCATCACATGGAGGCGCTGTGTCAGCCGCATGCCCGCCTGGCGCAATGCCTGCGCGATGAAGGCTTCGAGGTTCATACCTTGTTGATGGACGGCCCCCGCAATTATGTGCGTGGCGTGTTTCGAGTCCGCAGTCTCCTGAGGACGGGGCACTTTGACGTCCTCAATACCCATAGCCGGCGGGATACCCTGCTGGCCGGGGTGGCGGGACGCCTGGCCGGGACGCCCTTGATCGTCCGTACCCGTCACCTGGCGGTCAAGCCGGGTTCCCTGGTGTCGTATACGGGTGTCCCGCATCGCGTGATTGCGATCAGCGAGTATGTGCGTCGCCTGTTGCTGGAGCGGCGTGTCGATCCTGCACGCGTGGCGACGATCTACACCCCGATTCCTTTATCCTCCGTGGTGGAGCGCTCCAGCCTGCGGCATGAGTTGGGCGTGCCCGCCGATGCGGTCGTCGTGGGGTGCGTGGCTGTGATGCGCGACAAGAAAGGACATCGCGCGCTGATCGATGCCATGGCTGCGTTATTGCGGCGACCGGATGTCTTTCTGGTGCTGGTGGGGGATGGGGCGCCCCTGCTGGAGGAATTGCAGGCCTATGTGCGTGCGCAAGGATTGCAAGACAAAGTCCTGTTTACAGGCAGGCGTTCCGATATCCCCAATGTGCTGGCCGGCTTCGACATCTTTGCCCTGGCGACGGAGCAGGAGGCGCTGGGGACTTCCTTCATCGAAGCGGGCGCGGCGGGTCTGCCCGTGGTCGGGACGGATGTGGGCGGCGTCCCTGAGGTCGTAGAAGATGGCGTGACCGGCTTGCTGGTGCCTGTGCATGATCAGGGCGCCTTGGAAAACGCGATCCGGATGCTGATCGAGAACCCCGCTCGGTGTCGTTCCATGGGGCGGGCGGGGATGCGGGCCGTGCGCTGTTCCGACCGATTCACATCGGAGAACATGGTCCGCCGGACCGAGCAGTGCTATAGCCGCTGGCTCAAGGAGAGGGCAAGGTACTCATGAAGCTGTCCGTCATCGTCATCACCAAAAACGAGGCCGCGCACATCGGCGATTGCCTCGATTCCGTGGCTTTCGCCGATGAAATCGTCGTGCTGGACTCCGGCAGCACGGATGCGACCTGCGAGATCGCCCGGGCGCGCGGTGCGCGGGTCGAGGTCTCGCCGGACTGGCCGGGTTTCGGCCCGCAAAAAAACCGGGTGCTGGACCTGGCCACGGGCGACTGGGTGCTGTCCATCGACGCTGACGAGCGCGTGACACCCGAACTGGCCGGGGCGATTCAGCAGGCCATCCAGGCGCCTGACGCCGAGGGTTATCGGATGGCCCGGCTGTCCAATTTCTGTGGCCGATGGATCCGCCACAGCGGCTGGTGGCCGGATTACGTCGTGCGCCTGTTCCGCCGCGATGCGGGGCGCTTCACTGACGCAGCCGTGCATGAACACGTCCAGATTCGTGGGCGCACGGGCACCCTGTCCGGGCATTTTCTGCACTATCCCTACGCCAGTCTGGAAGTCTTCATCGACAAGATCAACCGCTATTCCACCGAGGCCGCGCGCAGCGCCTTCGAGCGGGGACGGCGGACGACGGTGCTGGGGCCGTTCGGCCACGGCGCCTGGACGTTCATTCGCCATTATGTGCTGCGGCGAGGCTTCCTGGACGGCTGGCAGGGTCTGGTGCTGGCCGGCATGGCAGGCACGGGCAGCTTCTACCGTTATGTGAAGCTGTATTGGCTGGGCCGCCGGGCCCGGCGGCCCGATATAATCCGCTGATGATCCCTATCCTCATGTACCACCAGATCGGGGAGCCCGGCCCGCGCGGCACGCCCTATCGAGGCCTGACCGTGCATCCCCGGGATTTCCGGCGGCAGATGCTGTGGCTGCGGCGCCTGGGCTACCGGGGGCTGTCGATGGCCCGGCTGGGCCCTTATCTGCGTGGAGAAAAACAGGGCAAGGTCGTCGGCATCACTTTTGACGACGGCTACGCCAATGTGCTGGAAAACGCGGTGCCGGTGCTTGAAGAATGCGCTTTCCTGGCGACCAACTACTTCGTCGTCCGCCAACTGGGCGGCAGCAACGTCTGGGACGCCGACGAGGGCGTGCCGCCTTCGCCGCTCATGGATGCCGCCGGCTTGCGCGCCTGGGCGGCCGCCGGCCACGAGGTCGGCTCGCATACCCTGAATCATCCTGATTTGTCGCGTATTTCGCCGGAACTGGCCGTCAACGAGATCCGCGACTCACGCGAGGCCTTGGAGCAGATCGCGGGTGCCCCGGTGCGGGCGTTCTGTTATCCCTACGGCCATTTCACTTCTGCGCTGGCGAATGTCACGCGTGAGGCCGGTTACGACAGCGCCACGACGACTGCGCGTGGGTTGGCGCGGCTGGGCGATGATCCCTACGCATTGCCGCGTGTGGCCGTTGTCCGTTCGACGCATCTGCTGCGTTTCTTGCAGAAATGCCTGACGCGGCTCGAAGACAACAAACGTATCCGGAACGAACGAGAGTCTCGTCCGTTTGTTTCGGATGGCATCCATCCTCCCTGAGACTCCCGCTGACCTGGTCGGTGCTCTTTCCGTGAACCCATGAGAATTCTGTATACCAATTTTCACCCCCGCGGCAGTGGCGGACACGCTCCTTATATCCTCAATCTGATTCGTTCCTTCAAGGGTGAACATGAAGTCGTTCTGGCTACGCCCGGTACAAGCCGATTATTCGCGCTGGCGGAACAGATTCCGGGAGTGCGTTGTGTGGATGTGGCCTACAGTACGCGACTGTGGCCCATGCTGGCAGAAACGCGACAGTTGCGGCGCCTGCTGCGCGAAGGCGGTTTCGACATCGTGCACGTCAACGGCTCGGCTGATCATCGACAGGTCATGCTGGCTCGGCTCGGCCTGGACAACCCGCCGCGTATCGTCTGGACCAAGCACAACACCAAGCCGGTCTCAAGTTTTGGAAACCTGATCCGTGCCGGCTGCGGCACAGAGGGGACCATTGGCGTCTGCGATTTCGTCAGCCGCCAATTGCAGGCTTCGCCCTACGGACGTCTGCCGGTCCATACGATCCGCCTGGGTGTCGATACCAATCACTTCTTGCCGCCTACGCCTCAAGCCGTCGACGAGGCGCGTCGTGCGCTGTTGGGCGCGCTGCCGCAGGATGTGCTGGTGCTTGGCAGCGTGGGTGGGACGGACTTGGCGAAAGGGTGGATCTTTCTCGTGCGGGCCGCCGCCCGTTTGCCGCAGGCTCAACGCCTGCGTGTCCGCCTGCTGATTGCGGGGGACCCTCCGCCACCGGCCTTGAGGCGGGAAGTCGAGGATCTGGGCATGGGAGATGTGGTGGTCTTTCCAGGTCAGGTGGACGATCCGCGCCGGGTGCTGGCGGCCTGTCACATGAGTTTTGTGCTTTCGCTGCACGAGGCAGGATCCTATGCGGTGTGCGAGTCGCTGGCCATGGGGCTGCCGACCCTGGTTTCCAATGCGGGCGGTTTGCCGGAACTGGTTCGTCACGGAGTGGACGGTTGGGTGCTCCCGGCTGGCGACGTCGATGCCGTTCACGCATGGCTGCTGGAACGCCTGGCTGCGTCGGCGCTTCCTGAAATGCGTGAGTCCGCCCGGTCGCGTGCACTGGCACGCTTCACCATGCCGATGTCTGCAGGACAGACGATGGCGCTTTACCGCGAGATCTGCGCCTGAGGTCTGCTGACCCCTATAATCGGCCCATGTCTGATCCAGCCTCTTCCGATGCCGCCCGGTCCCTGAGCATTGCCTTCGTCGTCGATCGCTTCGGCAATCGCTACGGCGGGGCCGAAGCCTATGGCGTGGAACTGATGCGGGAACTGGCCGCCGCCGGTCATCGGGTCACGGTCTTCGCTCGGGCCTATGATCCCGCCTGTGATCTGCAACTGCCGTTCCGGCCGATCGCCGTCGGCCGGCGCTGGCCCAGTTGGCTCCGGGTCTGGCTGTTCGCCCGGCGCGCGGCGCGCGCCACGCGTGGCGGTTACGACATCGTCCACTCCCACATGAACGGCTGGTGCGGTGACGTGGAAGTCGTGCACGTCACGCCGGTGCGCTATCGTTGGCGCGTGCAATCCATGTCCGGCCTGCGGCGCTGGCTGTCATGCATCAGTCCCCGGGTGCGGACTTATCTGGGCCTGGAGGCCCGGCGCGTGGCACCACGTCCCGGCCATCGGGTCGTTGCCGTGTCGCAGTTGATCGCGCATCAGTTGGCGCAGGCTTACGGCCCGTCCCTGGTGGTGCCCGTGATCGCCCCGGGCGTGGCGCAGGCCGAGCCGGTCACGCCTGAACAGCGCCGCCGGATGCGGGCCGATCTGGGTCTGCCGGCCGCCGGCACGCTCTGCCTGCTGGTGGCGCGCAATCCGATGCGCAAGGGTCTGCCGACCGTGCTTCAGGCGCTGGCCGAACTGCCCGGTGACGTGCTGCTGGTGGTGGTGGGCGCCAATGCGGCCGCGCGCGAATGCGTGGCCCGCGCTCCGGAGTCCGTGCGCGACCGGGTCCATCTGGTGGCGGAAACCTCGCAGGTGGCCCCGTATTACCAGGCGGCCGATCTGTACGTGCATCCCACCCTGAACGACAGCTTCGGCATGGCGCCCCTGGAGGCCATGTCCTTTGGCCTGCCGGTGATCCTCAGCCCCGCGCCCTGGTGCGGTTTTGCCCAGTATGTCCAGCCGGAGGCAGAGGCCCTGGTCCTCAGTCACCCCGAACGTGCGGACGAACTGGCACAGGCCATCGAGCGGCTGCGTTCCGATGTGGATCTGCGCGCGCGGCTGGATGCCGGCGCACGGGATGTCCTGGCCCGCCATGCCTGGCCGGAAGTCGCCCGTCAGTATCTGGACGTCTACGCGGACGTTCTGCGCGAACGCGGTACTGCATCCTGACACCCGCTGCTGAGGCACAGCAGCGGGTGTCGGCCCGCGGGCGCGTTGGCCTTCAGGCCCAGCCGCGCGCCCAATAGACCAGCAGCCCCAGGTATTCCTTGATGATCGAGCGGCTGGCGTTCAGCGCGCGCATGTTCGGCAGCCAGAAGGCGAAGTCGGGGTCGTCGGGGACGACGATCTGAGGCGGTGAGGGTGCCGCGATCGGGTTCAGGCCTTGCTTCTGGAAACTGGCCATGGACCGAGGCATGTGCAGGGCGGAGGTCACCAGCAGGAAGCGTTCGATGCCTTGGTCGCGCAGCAGCCGGGCCGTGTAGACCGCATTTTCGCGCGTGGTGTCGCTCTGGTTTTCCTTGATGATCGCTTGCGCGGGCACGCCGTCGCGTTCCAGGGCCGCCGCCATCATGACGGCTTCGCTCTGGCCGCCGTCCAAGGCCGCCCCGGACACGATCACCAGAGGCGCGCGGTCCGCCGCGTAGAGTTGGGCGGCCGTATCGGTACGGACGATCGCCGTGTCGCGGTCATAGGGCTCGAACCAGTTGCGACGGCCGTTGGCCGAATTGCCGCCCAGGACCACGATGGCCTGGGCCGTCGGCATGGATGCCGCCGGTCTGTGGGAATAGCGCTGCTCCAGCAGACCGCCGGCCCACAGCGATGAGGTCGGCAAGGACCAGAACAGCACCCAGGCCAGTGCGCCGGCCGTCAGAATCCCGGCCGTCTTGCGCCAGCGCAGGATGAACAGGAGCAGGGCCAGCACCAGCAGGGTGACCGACAGGTTCAGGGGAATCAGCAGGTTGCCCAGGAAAGCGGTGATCGTCATGCGGAGGGAGGCGTGTCGAGGAGGTCCAGCGCGGTGGACAGGACCTCGGGGGCGGCGGGCCAGGCATCCATGCGGCCCATGCGGACGGCCCGGTTGGACCAGGGGCCGGTGCGAGCGGGATCAGTGACGCCGAACAGGGTGATCTGCCGGGCGCCGGCGGCGGCACCCAAGTGGGAGACCCCGGAGTCGTTGCAGATCACCAGGGCCGCGCGCCGGGTCAGCGCCGCGAAGGCGCCCAGCCCCAGGGGGGGCAGCAGCAGGGCGGTGGGTGCGTTGTCCTGCGCGGCCCGGCGTTCGGACTCGGGAGGCGACATGGCGACCGCCAGGCCGCGCGCCTGCAGGGACCGGGTCAGGCTGTCAAAGCCCGGCCAGACCTTGACGCGCCCCTTGTGCAGCCCGGTCGCCGTCGGTGCGATCAGGACGAAATCGCCGTTGGCGAGACCGGCCTGGGCCAGCGCCCGGGACGCCTCATCCTCGTGGGTGGCGGCGGCCTGCCAGCGCAGTTCTTCGGCAGGCTGGGAGGGAGGCTCCGGCAGCCGCCACCGCGCCAGCACCTGTCGGGTCAGGTGATACCAGGATTGCACCGCGTGCAGCGGCCCGACCGGCTTGGCACAGGGCCAGCGCAGGATCAGGCTGCGGCCGTCGTCGCGATAGCCGGCGCAGGGGATGCCCGCGAAACGGAACACCAGGGCGCTGGACAGCGAATCAGGCAGCAGCAGGCCCAGAGATCGTCCGTACGGCGCCTGTCGTCGCGCATTGCGCACAGCCGCCCGGTCGGCGCGCCAGACGCCTTGCATGGGCACGAAGCCGGCCAGGGGGTAGGCCGACAGCAGATCTCGTGCCCAGGGGCGGGCGCAGGCCACGACGGGCAGGCCTGTGGCGATCAGGGCTTCCAGGCTCGGCAGGCTCATGCAGACGTCGCCGACCCAGTTGGGCAGGCGGACGTACAGGGCGGGACTGGGTGAAGGTGTCAACGCGGCAGCTCCAGCACCCGTCGCGGTCCGAAGGCGCGAACGGGCTAAAATGCGTGATTCCCAAAGTATATAAGAGAGTGTGCCGGGTGAAGACCTCCACCGATCATCCTGTGGACAACCGTCCTGTGCGACTGGAACTGTGGCGACAGATCTACGTCCGCCTGGGCCGGGACTGGAAGGTCGGCCTGCTGGCCCTGATCCTGCTCAGCATCGCCTCGGCGACCCAGCCGTTGCTGGCGGTCATCATGAAGCCCCTGCTCGACGAGGGCTTCACCGGTGCGCAGCCCTCTTACATCTGGTCCATTCCCTTGGCCGTGGTCGGCCTGATGCTGCTGCGCGGCCTGTGCACCTTCGGCGGTACCTATCTGATGTCCTGGGTCGCCAACAACATGCTGCTGTCCTTGCGCCGCGACATGTTCGACCGCCTGCTGGGCATGTCCGACGAAACCTTCCGGGCCCGCGATCACGGGCGCCTGCTCAACCGCTTCACCATCGACGCCGGCAACGTCAGCGGCCTGTCCACCGAGGTCATCCGCGTGATCGTGCGGGAGTCCCTGACGGTCGTGGCCCTGCTGGCGGTGCTGCTGTACATGTCCTGGCAATTGACGCTGATCGTGCTGGTGATGCTGCCGCTGTCCGTCGTGACGGGTCGCTATTTCATCAAGCGCCTGCGGCACATCAATCGCGACACGATCAACATGAATGCGGAGCTCACCCATGTGGTCTCCGAAGGCATCGCGGGCCAGCGCGTCATCAAGCTGTTCGACGGCTATGCGCGTGAACGTGACCGTTTCGCCTACGTCAACGCCCGTCTGCGCCGCTTCTCCATGCGCGCGGCCAGCGCGGATTCGGCCATGTCGCCGATCTCCCAGTTCTTCGTCGCCCTGTCCGTGGCCATCGTCGTTGCCGTGGCTCTGTATCAGGCCAATCATGAAGGCCTGACGGTGGGCAGCTTCGCCGCCTTCATGGCGGCGCTGGGCCAGATTTTCGATCCGCTGAAGCGGCTTACCAACATCGCCGGGGCGGCTCAGCGCATGCTGATTTCCGCCGAAAGCGTCTTTGCCCTGATCGACGAGCCCGTCGAGCCGGACACGGGCACCCGTGAAATCCGGGACCGTCCTCGCGGCGAGGTCGTCTTCCAGGCCGTCACCCATCGTTTTCCCGACGCGGCCCGTGACACCCTGGATCAGGTGACGCTCACGGTCCAGGCCGGCCAGACGGTGGCGTTGGTGGGGCGATCGGGCAGCGGCAAGACCACGCTGGTCAATATGCTGCCGCGTTTCATCGAACCCACCGCGGGCCAGGTGCTGATCGATGGCATCGATGTGTGTGAACTGCGGCTCGGCGCCCTGCGCTCACAGCTTTCACTGGTCAGCCAGGACGTCGTCCTGTTCGACGGCACGATCGCCGAAAACGTGGCCTACGGCATGCAGGGCGAGGTGCCGGAAGACCGCATCCGCGCGGCCCTGGAAGCGGCCAGCCTGCTGGAATTCGTCGACAGCCTGCCCGAAGGCATCCAGACCCGGGTCGGCAGCAACGCCAATGCGCTGTCCGGTGGTCAGCGCCAGCGTCTGGCCATTGCACGCGCCCTCATCAAGAACGCCCCGATCCTGATCCTGGATGAGGCCACCTCCGCCCTGGACAACGAGTCCGAACGCCAGGTCCAGCTCTCGCTGGAACGCCTGATGGCGGGCCGCACGACCCTGGTGATCGCTCACCGGCTCAGTACCGTGCAAAAGGCCGACTGCATCGTCGTCCTGGATCAGGGCCGTATCGTCGAACAAGGCAGCCACGCCGAATTGCTGGCGGCCGGCGGCCTGTACGCCAACCTGTACCGCTTGCAGTTTCAGGATGACGTCGAACCTTTCCGGAGTTGATCATGAAAACCGTATTCGCCCTCGCGACCCTGGCCACACTGGCCGCCTGCGCTGCTCCCGGCACCGTCGGATTGACCGCCGATCAACTGGAGACCGATCGCTATTACGTGACCGAGCGCCGCCGCCTGCCCATCGATTTTCCTCAGGTACAGCAGAATCTGTTCCGGCACGCGGCGGTCTGTCACGTGACCTATACCTTCGAGATGGTGCCCAACGAGTCGGCCTTCGGGCGCGTCGTCTACCGCACGACGCCTGGCGCGGGCTGGGAGGACAGCGTCGTGCTCAGCCTGACGCTGCTGCACAATCGCACCATCAACGTCAAGGCCTACAGCTATCGCTCCGGACAGATGGAGCGGGTGCATCAGATGCTGACCGCCATGATGAAGCCGGATGCCTGCACAGTGGACAATAGCTGGGAAAACAAGCTGGACGTCGGCGACTGAATCGAGACGTCCAGCTCGTGCACTCAGGCGTTCATGTACCAGATGACCTTGGTCTGGGTGTACTGGTCGAACGCTTCCATCCCCTTGTCGCGGCCGCCGAAGCCTGACAGCTTGTAGCCCCCGAAGGGTGCCGTGATGTCGCCTTCGGAAAAGCCGTTGATCGACACCGTGCCGGCCTTGATGCGCCGGGACACGCGCTGCGCCCGGCCGACGTCCCGGGTGTAGAGCGAGGCGGCGAGCCCGTACTGGGTGTCGTTGGCCAGCGCCACGGCTTCGTCCTCGGTCTCGAAGGTCGTGACCGCGAGGACCGGGCCGAAGACCTCTTCCTGAAACAGGCGCATTGAGGGCGTCACGCCATCGAAGATCGTCGGTTCGACGTACCAGCCGCTGCCCAGCTCGGCATGGATGCGTCCGCCGTGCGCGAGACGCGCCCCTGCGGCCGGCGCTTCTTCCAGGAAGGCCCGCACCTTCTGGAAGTGCGGCTCTTCGACCATGGGGCCGATGCGCGTGGCCGGATCGGTGGGCAGGCCGACCTTCCAGTCGGCCAAACCGTGCTTCAGGCGTTCGATGACGGCGTCCTTGATGCTCGCCTGCACGATCATGCGTGAACCGCAACTGCAGTTCTCGCTCATGTTCCAGAAGGCGGCCGAGAGCATCTGGCCGACCGCCGCATCCAGATCGGCGTCCTCGAACACGACTTGCGGGCTCTTGCCGCCGCATTCCAGCACGATCTCCTTGAGATTGCTTTCGGCGGAATATTTCAGGAACAGGCGGCCGACTTCAGTGGAACCGGTGAAGGACACCATGTCCACGTCAGGGTGGCGGCCCAGCGGCTCGCCGGTGTCCTCGCCCGTGCCGGTGACCAGGGTCAGGGCACCGGCGGGCACGCCGGCCTGGTGGGCGAGCTGGGTCAGGCGGTAGGCGCTGAGCGAGGTCAGCTCGGCCGGCTTGACGATCACCGAGTTGCCGGCCGCCAGGGCGGGCGCGACTTTCCAGGCGAACATCAGGGCCGGGAAGTTCCAGGGCAGCACCGCGCCGACCACACCGATGGGCTCCTTGACGATCAGGCCCAGGGCGTCACCGCCGGTGGGCGAGATGCGGCCGAAGCACTTGTCGACGGCCTCGGCGTACCAGGCGAAGGTGTCCAGCGTCGCCGGCATGTCGGTGTGCAGGCATTCCGTGATGGGCTTGCCTGCGTCCACGCAGTCCAGCGCGGCGATTTCCTCTGAGTGCTCGCGGATCAGCGCCACCCAGTCGAGCAGCACCCGCTTGCGCTCGGCGGGCGCCATGCCCGACCATTCGCCCGACTCGAAGCTGGCGCGGGCTGCGATGACGGCGGCGTTCACGTCGGCTGCGGTGCCCGCGACCAGAATGCCGATCAGCGTGTTGTCGATGGGGCTGACGACGGGCATGCGGGCGGCCGAGGCCTGGAATCCCGGGATCACCGGACCGGCGTACAGCGCGCCGGCCCGGGCCTGGTCGTAGACTCGTTCAATGGCAGACATGGGGTCTCCTTTTCGACGTGCGCCGGGTCAGCGCAGGGGCTGCAGGACGGCTTCCAGTTCGCGCAGATCCGCGTCGGACAGGGACTGGACGGGTTGCCGGCAGGGGCCCACCTTGTTCACCAGAAGGTTTGTGGCGGCCTTCACGGCGGGGTTGTACGGGTGGTTCCAGAAGAACAGGTTGGCGGGCAGCATGCGTTTCCAGAGTTCGGCGGCCTTGCTGAGCTGGCCGGCCTGGACCAGGTCGTAGAGCTCGACGGCCTGACGCGGCATGGCATTGACGGCACCCCAGAAGCAGCCCTGAGCACCGGCCACCAGTGCGTGGAAGGCGAAGGGGTCGGCGCCGTTGAAGACCGGCAGGCCGGCAACGATCAGTTCCTGCAGGCGCACGAAGTTGCCGCTGGTGTCCTTGAGGTACTTGACGCTGTCGATCTGCTGCAGCCGCTTGAAGAATTCCGGCGTGATGTCGAAGCCCGAGTGCACGGGGATGTTGTAGGCCATGATCGGCGTCTTGACCGCCTGGGCGATTCGCTCGTAGTGGCTGTAGACGCCGTCGGGGGTGGGGCCTTCAAAGTAGGGCGGCAGCACCAGCAGGGCGTCGGCGCCCAGACCTTCGGCATGGCGCGAGGCTTCGATGGCGTCCTCGGTGCGGATGGCCGAGGACTGGACGATGAGCTTGGTGCGTCCGTTGATATGGCGCGCGGCGACTTCGGCGATCCGGCGCTTTTCCTCGGTGGACAGGAACGGAAATTCACCCGTGCCGCCGCACACGGCGATGATGTGGACGCCGGCCTCGACCAGGGTGTCCAGATGGGTCTTGAGGCGGTCGTAATCCACCGACGAACCATCGTCGCTCATGGGGGTGCAGGCGGCGGCGCAGATGCCTTTCAATTCTTGGGACATGACGATCTCCTGGCCCGGGGAGCGCCCGGGCCGTATCTCTGGGTTGAACGGGGGTTGGAAAAAGGATTATTCGATGGCGGCGCGGGCGGCCTTCACGTTGGCCTCGCCGTCGGGAATGTCGGTCAGCAGGGACGGATACAGGGAGGCGGTCTTCTCGCGGAATTTGGTGATGTCCGGCGTCACGATCTGCACGCCCATCGCCTTGATCTGCTCCATGCTCTTGGCATAGCCGTCGGTGTAGTACTGGATGCCGTGCTTGACCGCCTCGTCGGCCGCCTCGCGCATGATCTTCTGGTGTTCCGGCGAGAGCTTGTCCATGCGCGCCTTGCTCATCAGCAGGATGGCGGGCATGTAGTGGATCTTGACCAGGTTGTAGTATTTGCTGACCTCGGCGAACTTGTCCTGGATCATGGTGTCGGGCGAAGCCTCACCGGCGTCGATCACCCCGGTCTGCAAGGCGAGATAGACTTCGGAATACGCCATGGGCGTGGGTTGCGCGCCCAGCGCCTCGTAGGCTTTGACATAGCCCGGCGACTGGATAACCCGGATTTTCATCGCCTTCATGTCATCGGGATTCTCGACCTTGCGCACGCCGTAGATATTGCGCTCCAGCGACGAAATCCAGCCCAGACCGACCAGGCCATGCTTGTCGAGGTAGCCCAGCATGTGCTTGCCGAACGGGCTCTGCATGGCGTGGTTGGCCTTCTGCAGATCGGGGAACAGGTACGGCAGCGAAAAGACGCCGAATTCCTTGACGGTGTTTTCGACTGGCGGTTCGCCGGTCACGACCAGCGGCACCGCGCCGGTGCGCGCCGACTGGATCAGCTTGACCTCGCCGCCCAGTTGGCCGCTGGGGAAGACGTTGATTTTCAGCGTGCCGTTGGATTTCGCCGCGGCGACTTCCGCGAGTTTCTCGGCCACGATGTGATAGTGACTGTCGGTGGCCAGCACGTGGCCCAGATTCAGTTCTACGACGTCGGCGGCCTGAACGGCACCCAGGGGCAGGGCGGCGGCGAGGCATGTTGCAAGAAGGGTTTTTTTCATGGTGTGTCTCCGTTGGTGGTGTAGGGGGGGAGTGGGAGGCTAGAGGAATGCCATGGAAAGCCAGGGGATGTAACTGATCAGCAGGACGTCGAGGATCAGCACAGCCAGGAAGATGCCCAGCGGGCGAAGCAGTTTTTCGATCGGCAGGTTGGCGATCTGGCAGGCGATGAACAGGTTCACGCCGACCGGCGGGGTCACCATCCCGATGCAGATGTTGACGATCATGATCATGCCGAAGTGGATCGGGTCGATGCCGAACTGGACGGCGATCGGCGCGAGAATGGGCACCAGGATGATGATGAGGGCGAAAGCTTCCATGAACATGCCGGCCACGAACAGCAGCAGGTTGGCCAGCAGCAGGAAGCCGATGGGGCCGCCCGCGATCTCGGCGATGAAGCGGCCGAAGGTCTGCGGCACCTGGTTCAGGGTCAGCATGTAGGCGAACAAAGCGGCGCAGCCCACGATCAGCATGATGACGCCGGTCATGATGGCCGAGTCGACGAAGGTCTTGGCCAGATCGCGCAGCGTCAGTTCGCGATAGATCAGGCCGCCCACCAGCAGGCCGTAGAGCACGGCGACGACCGAGGCCTCGGTGGCGGTGAAGATGCCTGAATAGATGCCGCCCAGGATGATGACCGGCATCAGCAGCGCGAGGATCGATTCCTTGAGCGCGACATAGATGTTGCATAGCCAGACGCGGGGGCTGACCCGGGTGACGTTGTCGAAGCCGCGCACCGTGGCCACCAGCACGATGGTCAGCATCAGCGAGAAGCCCACCAGCAGGCCGGGCAGAATGCCGGCGATGAACATGCTGCCGATCGACACATTGGCCACCAGGCCGTAAATGATCATGGTCAGCGAGGGCGGGATGATGGCGCCCAGTTCGCCGCCCACGGCCACGCAGGCGGCGGCGAAGTTCTTGGGATAGCCCTTCTTTTCCATGGCGGGGATCATGCTCGATCCGATCGCGGCCGTGGTGGCCGAGGACGAGCCCGACATGGTGGCGAAGAACATGCAGGTCAGGATCGAGGAGGCGCCCAGGCCGCCGCGCAACCAGCCCACGATCGAATTGGCCAGATGGATCAGGCGTCGCGAGATGCCGCCGGTCTGCATCAGGTTGCCCGCCAGGATGTAGAAGGGGACGGCCATCAGGGTGAAGGAGTCGAGCGATTCGAAGATGGTCTGGGGAGCGCTGAGCAGGTCCAGGCCGAATTGCAGCATGGCCAGACCGGCGGCGATGCCCAGGCAGGCGAAGACGGGAACGCCGATCGCCAGGCAGAACAGCAGGGTGCCGAACATGAGGAGCATGGTGATTTGTCTCTGTTTTATTGTGCGTGTGAGGGTGCGCGCCTCAGGCGGTCAGCGCTTCCTGCGCCGCGCCGTTCTGGCACATCAGCACCAGCGTGTTCACTGCGGCCAGCGTGCAGCCCACGGGCATGGCCAGATAGAGCCAGAACTTGGACAGTGTCAGGGCGGGAGAGATTTCATCGGCCCCGAACTGAGTCCATTGCCAGCCGTACCAGGCCATGGCAAGGAAGATCCCCGCCAGCAGGGCCAGGGCTGCGCGTCGCAGCAGCCGCGAGGGCACCGTCGGCAGCGCCTCGGTGAGCGCGGTGACGGCGATCAGCAGGCCGTGACGCGCGGCGATGGCGCCGCCCAGAAAGATCACCCAGACCATCAGGTAGCGCGCGGCCTCTTCAGTCCAGGGCAGGCCCGCAGGCATGCCCAGTTTGGGCAGAATGAAACGCACCGCCACCTGCAGCGAGATCAGTACGACCATGCACAGCAGGCCGAAGCCGACCAGGATGCGGACGAGGAAGTTGAGCCGGTCGATCAGAGGCACCAAGAATGTATTCATAGGATCCTGCCGAAAGTATCCTGTATCCAAAATGAAAGTCTATGGTAGTGGCCGGGAATTGGCGTGTCAACGCGATTTGGATCAGGGGAAACCCTGGCATGAGCCGGGCATGTGCCGGAGGCCGTGCCCGCTCCGGGCCCGCGCGGGCCCGGAATTCGGCAGTGGGGGATGTGCGCGCGTCGGGCTCGGATCCCGGGTGCGCGCCGTGATGCCGGTGGACTTAGTCGCCGTGGCGGGCGGAGAGAATACTGATCAACTGGGCTTTGGTGCGGCGGATATGGGTGGCGAGCAGTTCCAGCGCCTCGGTGGTCTTGCCCTGGCCGCACAGGTCCAGCATGGCCTTGTGCTCGACGGAACCGTCGATCATGGCGTCGGTCCTCGAGATCTGCAGGCGCAGGTAGCGGTCGACCTGCAGGCTGATGCGGTTGACCAGCGAGAGCGAGATCGAGCGCCCGGAGGGCTCATACAGGCTCATGTGGAATTTCCCGTTGAGCGCGCCCCACTGGGCGATGTCCCGGGTGGTGTAGGCCTCGTCCAGTTCGTCGAGTATCCGGCGGGATTTGTCGATCGACGCCCGGGTCATGTTCGGAATGGCGCGTTTGAGCAGATCCAGCTCCAGGACCGCGCGCAAGTCGAAGATCTCGTCGATTTCGGCCATCGAAAGCTCCGATACCGTGGCGCCGCGGTTGGCCTGCATGATGACCAGGCCTTCCGAATCCAGCTGGCGCAGGGCTTCGCGAACGGGCATTCGCGATACCCCGTACTCCTGGGCGAGCTGTTCCTGACGCAGCAGGGTGCCGCCGCTGAATTCGCCGCTGAGCAGGCGCTTGCGCAGGTCGTCGACCAGCATGGCGGCCAGATTCTGGCGCTTGAGGGGTTTGCGTTGACTCGATGCCTGTTCCACGCCAGAGATCCTTTCTGATGCGATCAAGAAGGCAGTATTGTAAACCAGTCAACTGGATACAATAACCAGAAATTGCGCGACATAGTCTGCGTGGTCACTGGATCGGGGCGGGACGCTCCTGTTTCACAGCAGCACGATGTCGTAGTGCTCCTGGCTGTAGCCGGCCTCGACCTCCAGCGAAATCGGCTTGCCGATGAAGTCGCCCAGCATCGCCATGTGCTGGCTTTCTTCTTCCAGGAACAGGTCGATCACGGGCTGTGCGGCGACGATGCGAAATTCCTTGGGGTTGAACTGGCGCGCTTCCCGCAGGATTTCCCGCAGGATTTCATAGCACAGCGTGCGTGGCGTGCGCACCGTGCCGCGCGATTCGCAAGTGGGGCAGGGTTCACACAACTGATGCGCCAGCGAGTCCCGGGTGCGCTTGCGGGTCATCTCCACCAGCCCCAATTGGCTGAACCCGCTTACCGTCGTGCGGGTGCGGTCGCGCGACAGGGCCTTGTTCAACTCGGACAAGACCGAGGCCTGATGCCCGGCGTCATCCATGTCGATGAAGTCCAGCACGATGATGCCGCCCAGATTGCGCAGCCGCAACTGGCGGGCGATGGCGACCGCCGCCTCCAGATTGGTCTTGAAGATCGTGTCGTCGAAATTGCGTCCGCCCACAAAACCGCCTGTGTTCACGTCCACCGTCGTCAGCGCTTCGGTCTGATCGATGATCAGGTAGCCGCCGGACTTCAGATCCACGCGGCGAGACAGGGCGCGAGCGATTTCCTCGTCCACGTTCGCCGTGTCGAACAAGGGCCGGTTGCCGCTGTAATGATGAATGCGGTCTGCCACGGACGGCGTGTAGCGCTGTGCCCATTCCACCAGTTCCTGGGTCACCGTGCGCGAATCGACCGTGATCGAGGCTGTTTCGGGTGTCACCATGTCTCGCAGCACACGCTGTGTCAGAGTCGGCTCGATATAGACGGGAGAGGGCACCGGCACCTGGCGGACACGGGTCTGGATATTGGCCCACAAGGTTCGCAGGTAGGTGATGTCGGCCGTCAGGTCTTCGTCGCTGGCATCCTCGGCCTGAGTGCGGACAATGAAACCGCCGGGTTCGTCCTGAGGTTTGAGCCCCACCAGCCGCTCGCGCAGGGCATTGCGCTCTGCCTCGTTGCCGATGCGCTGAGAAATGCCGATATGCGGTTCGTGCGGCAGATAGACCAGCATTCGTCCCGCAATACTGATATGGGTGGACAGGCGAGCACCTTTGGTCCCCAACGGGTCCTTGATCACCTGGACCAGCAGGGGCTGGCCTTCGAACAGCAGCTTTTCGATCGGGGTTTGCGGCGCATGGTCGCCGTTGCCGATGCGGGCATGACGGTTTTGCCGCAGGTCGGCCACGTGGATGAAGGCCGCCCGCTCCTGGCCGATGTCCACGAAAGCGCTTTGCATGCCGGGCAGTACCCGGGCGACGCGGCCCAGATACAGATTGCCGACGTGGCCGCGCTGGATGCTGCGCTCGATGTGCAGTTCCTGCACGACGCCCTGGGTGGTCAGGGCCACGCGGGTTTCAAAAGGCGTGACGTTGATGAGGATATCTTCGCTGCTGGACATGGTGTGTTGTTCTTCTTTCTATATAAAGACCAGTGCAAGACCGGCGCATCAATCAATAGGGCTGAGCATGAATTTATCATCTTGCACGATGCGCCTCCTAGCAAGCCATCGTCCCTTTTTTTTCGGCGGGACGGCGTGCGCCCCTTGTCGGGACTGTTCGCAGTCTGTTCCGGCAAGGGGGCATGCCGGCCGAGGTCCGAGCACAGGAGGCAACTATAGAGAAAGGATCATTCCCTATAGAGGAAACACCCCCTGGGACTCCCCCTGCGGCCAGGTTTTTTGACGTTTTGAAGACAGGATTTGCATTGCATAAAAAAGCTGTGCTATAGTCTCGTTTCTTCGCCGCCAGGCACTCGGGTTAACCCCTAGATTGAACGGTTTTACCAGAATGGTTGCCGCAT